>NZ_KQ954285.1:0-442024 GCF_001519055.1 Novosphingobium sp. Fuku2-ISO-50
AATGCACGACGAGATGCAGCCCCTGCCCCCGTACCGCGCGCACCGCCAGATCGGGCGCGACATCGGCGAGCCGACGGCGCAAGGCGCTGACCGCGACATCGAGCGTGTTGTCCGAAATCACCGCGTCTTCGCCCCAGACGGCATCGATCACACGCTGGCGCGGCACGATCGCCCCGCGCGCGCGAACGAGTTCGCCCAGCAAGGCCAATGTACGCGGCTCGGCCACGACAGGGCGATCATCGCGCCGCACTTCGCCGGTCAGCCGATCGAGCGTCAGCCCCGCGAACGCGATCGGCGGCGGCAGCAATTGCGCCGAACGCCGGACAAGAACCGCAACACGCGCCGCCAGTTCGGCAAAGGCAAAAGGTTTGGGCAGATAGTCGTCGGCGCCCGCGTCAAACCCTTCGAGCCGATCGTCGAGCGCCCCGCGCGCGGTCAACATCAGCACCGGCATGGTATGCCCCGCAGCCCGCATGGCGCGGCACAAGGCAAAGCCATCGCCGTCGGGCAGGCCCACATCGAGCAGGACCACCGCGATTCCCCCCACGATCAAGACATCGAGCAGCCCCGCCCCATGCCGCAGCCAGCGCACGACATGCCCGCGCGCCGACAGGCCCTGCACCACGGTGCGGCCGATCATCACATCGTCTTCGACCAGCAGGATCATGCCGCCGCCGCCAGCGGCAGAGCGATCACGATGCGACAGCCGTGCAGGCCCCCGTCTTCGGCACGGCCCAGGTTTTCGGCATGAACAACCCCGCCGTGCCCCTCGACCACCCAGCGCGCGAGCGCGAGGCCCAATCCGGTTCCGCCGCGCAGGCGCCCGTCGTCGGCCTGATAATAGGCGTCGAAAATCAGCGGCAAGTCGCGCGCCAGGACGCCCGGCCCGCTATCGGTGATCGTGACGATCACGCGCCCGTCCTCACACTTGCAATCGATGGCCAGCGAGGCGCCCGGGTCGGAAAATTTCAGCCCGTTGTCGATCACCGTCAGGATCGCCTGCCCCAGCCAGCGCGCATCGAGCAAGACCGGGATCGGATCGGCAGGGCGATCCCACACCAGCCCGACGTCGATCGCGCGCGCATAGGCCCCCGCCTGCATGAGCGCGAGATCGATCGCCGCCGCGAGATCGCTGCGCACGAGCGACAGCCTTGGCGCGCCCCCGCCTTCACCGCCGCCTTCACCGCCGCCCTCATCCGCCTGGGCGAGCGCCAGCATGTCGGCGATGCGATGATCGAGAAAGCCCGCCTGCGCGACAATATCGGCCAGCGTCTGGCAAGCCGGGCCGCCGCTTTCCAGCGCGACTTCGGCAGCGACGCGGATCGCGGTGACGGGTGTACGCAATTCATGGCTGGCCTTGGCAAAGAACAGCCGCCGCGACCGGTCGACCGCCCGGATCGCGGCTGTGCGCGCAGCCAGCTCTGCCGTCAGGATGCGATTTGCGCCCAGCAACTGGCGCGCGCCGAAAGCCGCCGCAGCGAAGGCCATCGCGGCAAGCAGGACACCGAGCGCAATCGTGTCGCGCCGCTCGCGGTCAAGCTCCGCCCGCGCAACGCTGACTTCGCGCGCCTCCTCGATGGCGATCGGCCTGACCATCGCGGTCAGGCGCGCCCGCTGGCCCAGGATCGGCGCCATCGCGGCCAGATCTTCGGCGCGGCGCATCTCCATTTCCTGCGCCGGACGCTCCGCCGGGGTAAGATAGCGCCCTTCTGCGGCGATAAGATCGCGGTACTGCGTCAGACTTTGCGCCAGCGCGTCGGCGCTGCGAGTGCCGGCATCGCGCGCGATGTCCGCCGCCGACGAGGCCTGTTGTTGCGCGATCAGCGCGTGTTCGAATTGCCGCGATGCCGCGCCAAGGCTCAAGGCAAAGGCAATCAGCAGCCCGACCAGCGCGCCGCCCACCACCGCCAGCGGCAGCAACTGGCCAAATCGGGCGCGCAAATCCATCATGCCAGGTCCTTCCCTCCGACCGATCGGTCGCAAGGGCGAGACTCTAACCGAGCAGGCGGCGGGGCAGAAGCCCCCATCGCCCAGCCCCAATCAGGCGCGCCCTCTGTCAGGCAACCGTTGCGGGCAACGGATAGCGCTCCCAAAACGCGCGTCGCGCGCTGTCGGGATCATGCACCAGATGCGTGACATCCGATACCAGCAGGCAGGCGCGCGTTTCCGGTTCATAGCGCTGCCATGTTTCGCGATGCGGCCCGCCGGGCACGCCGTCGGCGGCAAAACCGGCGATCATCGCGCTGTGTTCGGCCACGATCCGCACCGCCGCGCCGCTCGCCGCGCCCAGCAGCGGGTCATCGGGCCGGGCGAGGCTGGCGGGCACATCCATCGCATGCGCCGCGCCATAGCGGCCATCCCACGCCGGACTCGGCCAGTCCCAGCGGTAAAGCCAAACCGGCACGCCCGCCGCCGCGCGGGCATCGGCCTGCGCATAAGCCAGCCGGCGAAACCCGCCATCGGTCATGATCCGCGCCTGGGTCAGATATGGCGTCGGCCCGGCATGGCCATAAAGCGACAGAATGTCGCCCGCATCGCGGCCAAACCGTTCGGCCAGCAGCGCGGCCAGCCCGGCATCGGTCTGATCGAACGCATCGTAGAACAGCCCGGCATCCTCGCGCGCCGTCGAAATGATCGTCGGCACATGCGCGCTGAGCGCCAGAGCGCGCGGATCATCGGGCTGCCAGGGCAGAAAGTGCGGATCGAGCGACGGCATGAAAGCCAGCGGCCCGACTTTGACCGTCGCGGCGAGCAGCAGGCCCATGTCCAGATCGACCAGCCGTTCCCATTCGCCCGCGCCCAGCCCCAGCTCGGCAAGCAGCGCATGAGTCAGCGCTCCGGCAGCATCGGCATCGGTAAACACCGGCCACGATCCGCTTTGCACCACGGCGCGGTGAAACAGCCCCCGCGCGGCGGGCAGCGCGAGCAGCGTGCTGATTTTCCAACCCCCGCCCGATTGCCCCATCAGCGTGATCCGCGCCGGGTCGCCGCCAAACGCCGCCGCATTGTCGCGCAGCCATTCGAGCGCCAGCACGATGTCGAGCAATCCCGCGACATTCGCCCCGGCAAAGCGCTCGTCGGCACCCAGAGGTCCAAGCCCCAGAAATCCGAACGCATTGAGCCGATGGTTGATCGCCACAACCACGACATCGTGCGTCAGGGCCATCAGCGTGCCGTCATAAAACGGGGCATTGCCCGACCCGATGGCAAAGCCGCCGCCATGGATGACCACCACGACCGGACGCGCCTGCCCGTCGCCATGCGGCGCATAGACATTAAGTGTCAGGCAATCCTCGCCGATCCCGCCGTCCGCCGGAGCCCGGTCGAACTGGATCAGCCGGGCATAGGCATTGCTGACCGGCGTGGGCACTTGCGGCGCGACCTGCCCCGGGCCGAAGCAATCGCGCCGCCCGGCCCAGGGCGCTTTCGCCACAGCCTTGCGAAACCGTGCGCCCGCTCCCGTCGGTTCGCCATAAGGAATCCCGCGAAAAATGCGGATGCCCTGATTGATCAGCCCCCGGATGCGCCCGGTGGTGGTTTCCGCCTCGGCAAACAGGGCGGGATAGAAGGCCGGGATCACCGGCGGCTGGTCATTGCCTGGCATTGCCATCGCCGGTCTCCCTCGTCAGAGCTTCAATGCCCGCCCCAGTTGTAGCGCAGCGTGATCCCGCCGGTAAGCGGCTGGGTCATCGTCACCGGCACCGGGAACGACGGGCCGAACGCATTGTTGAGCGTAACCGCCGACAATTGCCCCTTGCTGTCGAACAAGTTGCGGACATAGGCCGACAGTTCGACCCCGCTCGGCAGCGTCACGCCAAGACTGGCATTGACGGTGTTGTACGAGGGCAGGCTGTAGAGCACATTGGTCGCGCTGCCCGCATAGCCCGAAGTGCGATCCCCGGTCCAGGTATCGGTGATCGAAGCGACGGCCTTGGCCTGACCGATGGCAAAGCGATAGGCCGCGCCCACGCTGAAATTCCAGCGCGGGCTGAGCGGCAGGCGCGCGCCCGTATAACCGATCCCCAGCACCGGCGCGGTCGTGGTCAGCTTCGCCACGGTATGCGCACCCGCGCCCGTCAACGACAGGCCGCCTGCGACCCGAAGTGCGAAATTGGCCTCGACCCCCTGCACCCGGCCGTTGCCGGCATTGACCAACTGGTTGATGCCGTTGACATTTTCAGTGGTCTGGATGCCTTTCCACTCGATGTCGTAGCCGTCGATGTCGAACGTCAGGCGGTGGTTGAAGAAACTGCCCTTTTCGCCGATTTCATAGTTCCACAGCTTGTCGGGATCGAATGTCGAAGGCACCGGCGAATTGAAGGATGCGGGCAGCACGAAATTCGGCCCGCCGGGGCGGAACCCGGACGAGACCCGGCCATACAGCATGACGTCCTTGGTCACATGCAGGCGCGGATTGATCAGATAGGTCCACACCCCTTGCGACGATGTCGAGGAATAGGGATAGACCGTGCCATAGACAAAGCTCTCGTTCTGATACGTCGGACCAAACCCGAGCCACCACAGGTTTGACGCATAAGTCTGGTTCTGATGGCTGTAGCGGACCCCGACGGTCAGGTCGAAAATGTCGCCGAGATAGCCGGTAACATCGCCAAACCCGGCCACTTCGCTGTAATGGCTCGGCAGCCAGCCATAGAACGGATAGGAATTGTAGGGCGCGGGCATATTGCCGGTGCCGCTGGCGGTATACAGCAGATCGACGAGCTCGCCGGTATATTCATGGTCGTAATAGAACCCGCCGACCCATTCGAGCTGATGATTGGATGCCGATTGCAGCCGCACTTCCTGTGTGAATTTGGTGGTGTTGGTATCGACCAGCAAGTCATAGGGGCTCGCCGGAACATTGCCGCTGCCAAAATACTGGGTGAACGCAGCGGTATAGATCGGCACCAGAATGCCATAGAACACGCTGTCGTCGCTTTGATAATAGCCGTGATTCTTCTGCCAGGATGTCACCGAGACCGCCTTGGCAAAGCCGAAGTCATAGCTGATCGTCCCCGACAGAACAGCGACCGAGCTCGTCGCGGGCTGATCGATCAGATAGGACTGGTCATAGGCCCCGGCGACAGGCCGGCTCGTGGTCAGATCGTAAAACCCGACGTCGACTCCGTTGGCCTTGCTGCGCTGGGCAAAGGCTGACAGACGAATTTCGAGCTTGTCATCGGGCTGATAGAGCACGGACAGCCGTCCGCCGACGACATCGGCGCTGCCCAGATGATTGAGCCCGCGCGCAGGATCGTGGCCCCAGCCTGTATCATGTTCGACATTGCCGTCGAGCCGGATCGCCAGCGTCTGACCCACCGGGATATTGAGCGCAACGCGCGCCGCCCCGTTAAGCCCGGCATGATCGGTGGCCGACCCGTCAAGCTCCACCTTGGCCGAAAGCTCGCCCAGTTTGGGCCGCGCGGTGACATATTTGATCGCCCCGCCGAGCGCGTTGGCGCCATAGAGCGTACCCTGCGGCCCGTTGAGCACTTCGACCCGTTCCATGTCGAACAGATTGAAATTGAAGCTTTGCGAACCGAGGCCGAATTGCGTGCTGGCGCCGATCGGCACATCGTCGAGATAGAGCGAGACTGCGCCGCCGAGTTCCGCCGTCGACGAGGCCACCCCGCGAATGGCAATCAGATTGCTGGTCGGATTGTACGACTGGAAACTGAGGCCGGGAACTTGCGTGGCGAAATCGTTGAACGTGCTGGCGTGCATGCGATCGAGATCGGCCCCGCTCAGCGCGGTGACTTCGCCGCCCACACTTTGCACCACTTCGTTGCGGCGGTTGGCAGTGACGATGATTTCGGGTTCGTTGATCTGCGGCTGGGTCGTCGGCGCGTCGGCGGCGTGCGCCGATGTGGCAAGCGCGATCCATGCAATCCCTGCGAGCAGAGTCGTGCCGGTTACAGCTTTCATGCAATCCTCCCGTTTTATCGTTGGATGGAACGATACCGGCTTGGCGCGCACAAAAAGAGGACTGAAGCGCGCAAAATGTGGCGGCTGTTTTCGCTCATTGACAAGCGGCACAAACCGGCCAATCACACGGATGCGGGAGGAAGCTATGGGCCAGGTGCAGCAAGTCGACACCAGCTATCTTGCTGCACTGATTGGCGAAATGCGCGTTGCGCAGCTGTTTGCCGAATCCGGTATCGCTGCCGCCGGAGAGCCCCTGCCCGAACGGCTCGACATGGCCGATTTCTGGCGATGCTGCGCGGAAAACATCCGGCTGAGCAATGATGAAAGCCACGGCACCGCGCAGCATCCGGTGCCGCGCGGCAGCCTGTCGCTGCTCGTCATGGCAGCCAAAGAGGCGGACACCTTGGGCGGCGCACTGCACCGGCTGAGCGAAGCGGCGCGACTGGTGCGTCAGGAAGTGCGGCTCAGCCTCGCGCACGGGCGCGGGATCATGCGGCTGACCGTTGCGCCCGTGACGCCCCCTCAGCCCGCCAATGCGGCGGCAACCGCGCGCATGGCAGTCTATTGCGAATGCTTTGCCATTGTCATCCATTGCGCGCTGCGCTGGATGACCGGGCGGCGGCTCGACCCGGTGCGTGTGCGCGGCGCCGCGCAATTGCAGGGAATGGGCGGCGAATTGCTGCTGGCGCTGGGCGCGCCGGTCAAGCGGCACGGCGAAGGCGCCGCCATCGACTATGCCGCCGACGACCTTTCCGCGCCGATCCTGCCGCGCAAATATACCGCCTGGGGCGAAGCCGAATTCGCGACGTTCCTGGCCATGCTGGCGCAAGGCGACGCGGTCCCCGTCGCCACCGACCATGCGCGCGTGATCGAGGCGCTGCACAACGGAGCGCATACGCAAGAACAGGTTGCCGCCGCCCTGGGCATGAGCGTCGCCACGCTGCGTCGACGCCTGGCGCAAAGCAGCCTGACTTTCCGCGACATCTCCGCCGAATTCCGCACGCGCCGTCTCAAGGATCTGCTCGCCACCGACATGCCGCTGGCCGACATCGCCGAAGCGCTGGGCCTGTCCGACGAACGCTCGCTGCGCCGCTTTGCGCGCGAAAATCTTGGGCTGGCGCCAGCCGAATACCGCAGCCGATTTGCTTGAGGATGATCGGGCGCGCACCCGATCTGTCCTGATCGCGATACACCTGGCGCGAAACGCTTTGACAATTGATCCAGTTCCACGACCCTGCCGACAATCGGGATCAACAGCGCGGACAATCAAGCAGGTCGTGCCGCGATTGCGGGCAAGCGCACGCCCTGGTCCGTCCATACCCTGGCCCGCCGATTGAGGAGATGCTGCCGATGGTTTCCTTTTCCCGCCTGACGCTCGCCGCCGCTTGCGCCCTGTCGCTCGCAACCACTGCACACGCCGCGGGCCATGCCACGTCGCAAGAGGCGCAAGGCCTGCTCGACAAGGCCGCAGCCGAACTCACCGCCGCCGGTCCCGACAAGGCCTTTGCCGAATTCAACGCGGGCCAGGCTCCCTACAAGGCCCACGAACTCTATGTCTTCGTGTTCACGATGGACGGCGTCTACGAAGCATCCGGCGCCAATCCCAAGCTGGTCGGCACCCATGCGATCGACATGACCGACGCCGAAGGCAAGCTGCTGGTCCGCGAAATGATCCAGATCGCCAAGACCAAGGGTCAGGGCCGCGTCGACTATGTCTGGCTCAACCGCGCCGACAACCACGTCGAACACAAGCGTTCGCTGGTCCGTCGCGTCGGCGATCACATTGTCGGCGTGGGCTACTACGCGGGCTGAGCCCGATTGTGCCGAAGGGCTTTCCCGAACGCAAAAAAAGGGCCGGCGAAAACGCCGGCCCGGAAAAGTTTGGGAGAGGATGCCTGAAAGGCCCGCCCCCTTTGGCGGCTGATCCGATTCCTGACAAATGAGAGTTAAGCGCTGTTAATTGCCTTAAATGCAATCATATTGTTTTTATTATATATTTTTGTTATTCCCCATCTGTAAAAAGGGCTTTCAGCTCGCGCTTGAGGATTTTTCCGTTGGCATTGCGCGGCAGCGTTTCGGGGGAAATGCGGATAGCAACCGGCACTTTGTACGCGGCCAGCCGCTCGGCGACCCAGGCGCGCAAGTCCTGCTCGTCGGCGCTCTGGCCGGGGACAAGGTGCACCACGGCGGCAGGTTCTTCGCCCAACGTGTGATGGGGAATGCCGATCACCGCCGCGTCCATCACCGCCGGATGATCGTAGAGCGCGTTTTCGACTTCGCCCGAATAGATGTTTTCACCACCGCGAATGACAATGTCCTTGGCGCGGTCGACGATCGTGCAATAGCCTTCCTCGTCAAGCCGGGCGAGATCGCCGGTCCGCACCCAGCCGTCGACAAAGGTCTTTGCGGTCGCCTCCGGGCTGTTCCAATAGCCTTTGACGATCATCGGCCCGCGCGCCCACAATTCGCCCACTTCGCCCGGCGGCAGATCGATCAGCCGGTCCGGGCAAACCACGCGCAAGTCGGCAACGGCCACCGCCGGGCCGCAACTGTCTGGGCGGGCAAGGTAATCTTCGCCGATGATGTTGGTCACCGTAGCCATCGTTTCGGTCATGCCCCAGCCGTTGCCCGGCCGCGCGCCCAGTACGCCGCTGATCTTGCGCACGAGATCGGGGGCCGACGGCGCGCCGCCATAGGAGATCGATTCAAGCGAGGAGAGGTCGTATTTCTCGCGGTCGGGATGTTCGAGCAATTGCCAGGCGATCGTCGGCACGCCGCCCGCCAGATTGACGCGCTCGCGCTCGATCAGGCCGAGCGCGCGGCCCGCATCCCAGCGGCGCATGAACACCAGCTTGTTGCCGCCAAAAACCGCGCCCATCAGGATCGCGCTGCAGGCCGTGACATGAAACAGCGGGATCGACACCAGCGCGGTACGCGGAGACGGCGGCGGCGGCGTTTCGCCCCGACGGATCAGCGCTGAAGCGGCGACATAGGCGCTCGACAGGATATTGGTGGCGAGATTGCGATGCGTGCCGAGCGCGCCTTTGGGATGGCCGGTAGTCCCCGAGGTGTAAAAGATCGTCGCGTCGGCATCGGGCGCCAGATCGGCCTCGGGCAGATCGCGCTCGGGCAGCGCACCATAGCCGTTGGGCACGCCGATCACGCTTTCGAGCGCGACGACGCCGGGCGGAACCGCATCGAGCCGCGCCCCCAGTACATAATCGAGCGTCGGGATCTCCCCGCGCAAGGGCAGCACGCGATCGAGCCGTTCGCCATCGGCGATCAGCGCGCGGCATCCCGCCGTTGTCAGCCCATAGGCCAGTTCGCCCCCCGTCCACCAGGCGTTGAGCGGAACGCAGATCGCGCCCAGCGTGGTCACCGCAAAGAACGCGACCGGCCATTCGGGCAAATTGCGCATCGCCAGCGCCACCCGGTCGCCCGGCCCGATCCCTTGTTCCCTCAAATGCGCGGCGAGCGCGGCAACGGCGCGAAACCACCCGTCGAACGTGACGCGTTCATCCTCGAACACGATGAATTCGCGCGCGCCATGGCTGCGCCCGACTTGCGCGATCGCGCCGAGATGCGCAGGCGCATTTTTCCACGCGCGAAAGCTGCGCCCATGCGCGCTGACTTGTTCCATCTCGAACGGAGCACCCGGCGCACAAAGCACCGCGCGCGCCTCTTCCAGCGTCAGGACCGCCATCATCGCCTCTCCCGTTTTCCCGTCGGCCCGGTCGTCCGGGTCCGCAAAATCGCTACAGCATCGCTTCGATCAGAACCGGCCCCTTCGTCGCCAGCGCGCGCTCGAATGCGGCGCGAAAGGCGGTGGTCGTATCGACGCGTCCGGCGGGCACGCCCATCCCGGCGGCAATCGCGCACCAATCGAGCCGGGGATGATCGAGGCTGAGCATCGACAATGCCTTGGGGCCGGGATTCTGGACGCCCACGCGCATCAGCTCGATATTGAGAATGGCATAAGACGCATTGTTGAAAATCACGATCACGACATCGAGCCGTTCGCGCGCCATCGTCCACAGCGCCTGACAGGTGTACATGCCCGATCCATCGGCCTGAAGCGCGATGACCTGGCGATCGGGGCAAGCCACCGCCGCGCCCGTCGCCACCGGCAGACCTTGTCCGATCGCCCCGCCTGTAACCATCAGCCAGTCATGCGGCGCGGCGCCTGCCGTCGCGTCGAACAGCGCCGCGCTCGCCGTCAGCCCTTCCTCCGACACGATCGCGCCCGTCGGCATCAGCTCGGCCAGCACGGCACCGATGGTCAAGGGTGTCAACGCCTCGTCCACAGGCGGGACCGCGCGCACCTGCACGCCGACCGGCTCGATCGGCGCATCGAGCGCATCGGCCAGCGCGGTCAGCGCCGCCAGCGCATCCTCACGCAGGCCGGCCAGCCGCACCACTTGCGCATCGGGCGGGGACAGTTCGCTCGGCTTGCCGGGATAGGCAAAGAACGCGACCGGCGGCTCGGTGCCGCAGAGCAGGATCGTGGCATAGGGGGCAAGGAACTCCACCGCCATTTCGGCGAAATAGGGCAGCTTTGCCAGCGCCACGCGCCCCGCCCCGCGCTCGACGCGCGCCGCAAACGTTTCGCAGATCAGTTTCGCGCCGGTCGCCGCCGCAATCCGCCCCGCCTGATGCAAGGCATCAGCGCGCAAGGCTCGTCCGCCCAGCAGCAGCGCCACCGGCCCCTTGCTGCCGCGCAAGGCCTCCGCCGCCGCCGCAATCGCCGCATCGGGCGCGCGCGGCGCAGGCGGCACGGCGCGCGGTGCCACCGGCGCGGCGCCTGCGCCCCACGCATGATCGGCCGGCACGATCACCGTCGCCACTTTGCCCGGCCAGTCCATCGCCGCGACAAAGGCCTCGGCGCCCGCCTGCGCCAGATCGCGCGGGCTTTGCGCCAGGCGCACCCAGTCCGACATCGGGCGGGCGACGCCTGCCGCATCGGAGGTCAAAGGCGCATTGAAATGAAGGTGATAGGTCGCATGATCGCCGACCATGTTGATCACCGGAGAGGCGGCCCGGCGCGCATTGTGCAAATTGGCAAGCCCATTGGCGAGCCCGGGCCCAAGGTGCAGCAAGGTGATCGCCGGCTTTCCCGCCATCCGCGCATAGCCGTCGGCGGCGCCTGTCACCACGCCTTCGAACAGGCCGAGCACCGCGCGCATCCCCGGCTGCCGATCGATCGCGGCAACGAGCTGCATTTCCGAAGTGCCGGGATTGGCAAAACAGGTGTCGACGCCGCACGCCGACAATGTCGCGACAAACGCCTCGGCCCCGTTGAAAGTCATGTCCGTCTCCCGCACCTGTGTCGGCGCGCATGGTGCAGCCTTGCAGGGCCGCGTCAAGCCCCCGACCGGACGGCAGGACCGATCAGGGGCTTGAAAACGATCAGGCTTCTTCGGCGATCCGTTCGCGGCCGAGTTCGATATACCGCGCCAGGTGGTAATCCTCATCGCCCAATTCATGGCCGATCATCATCAGCCGCTTGGCATAGTGCGACAGCGCGAGTTCCCAGGTCATGCCGATGCCGCCGTGCATCTGGATCGCCTCTTCGGCAGCAAGCGAACCGGCCTTGCCGATCGTCACTTTGGCCGCGCTGGCGGCGCGTTCGCGCACGATGCGATCGGCAGAGAAGCTGTCGGCGGCATTGATCGCGGCGCTGCGCGCCTGTTCGATTTCGAGCGCGATCGTCGCCATGCGATGCTGCAACGCCTGGAACTTGCCGATCTGAATGCCGAACTGCTTGCGCGTGCGCAAATAGTCGAGCGTCTGGTCGCGCAGAACGTCCATCACCGCGACGCCTTCCCACGCCAGCGCGACAAGTCCAAGCGCACGCGCCGCCTCGATCACCGGCCCGGCTTCACCGGCAATGCCCACCAGCCTGGCGGGCGTTGCGGCGAACGTGACATCGCCTGCCGAACCGCCGTCGACGAGCAGGTAATCGTGAACTGTCAGCCCCGGCGCATCGCGTTCGACCAGGAACGTCGACAGCCCGGCCTCGGCGCGCGCAACGACCAGCAAGCGATCGACGCTGCCCGCGCAGGAGACCACGGTCTTGGCGCCATCGAGCACCCAGCCGTCGCCCGAAACCGTGGCGCGGGTCGCAATCTCGGCAGGATCGAACCAGGTATCGGCTTCTTCTTCCGCATAGCCGATCACCGCCTCCCCGGCGATCACCGCGCCAAGGTCATCGGTCAGCCCCGCCGCCGCCAACACATGCCCGGCCTGCAAGGTCGCCAGCCAGGGGCCGGTAACGAGCGCGCGGCCCAATTCGCCGAACACCACGCCGACATCGAACGGCGAACCGCCAAAGCCGCCCACGCTCTCGTCAAACAGCGCGCCGATCGCGCCCAATTCGGCCAACTGCCCCCACAAAGCGCGCGACCAGCCGGTTCCCTCGAACGCGGCGGCAGTGCGCGTCGCGAAAGGATATTTGTCGGCGAGAAAGCGGCTCAACGAATCGACCAGCATCTGCCGGTCTTCACCCAGAGAGAAATCCATGGTGTCAGAGCTCCAGAATGGCCTTGGTGATGATTTCGCGCTGGACCTCGTTGGACCCGCCGAAAATCGACAGCTTGCGATTGTTGAAATACTGCGTCGCCACCGGGCCCGCCCATTCGGGGCCGACCGGTTCGCCGTTCCACCCGCCTTCGAACGATTCGGGCACCCAGGGCCGGGCATAAGTCCCGGCGGCGCGGCGCATCAGATCATCGATCGTCTGGCGGATCTCGGTGCCGCGAATTTTCAGCATCGAGCTTTCCGCGACCGGCGCCGCGCCCGCACCGGCAGCGGCGAGCACGCGCATGTTCGTCGTCTTCATGTTTTCCAGCTCGATTTCGAGCCGGGCGAGACGCGCGGCAAACTGCGGGTCTTCGGCCAGCGGACGGCCGCCCCGGCGCTGCGTGCGCGCGATGTCCTTCAGATCGCCCAGGGCCGCCATCGAAGAGCCGACGCCCGCGATATTGGTGCGTTCGTACGTCAGCAGGTACTTGGCGTAAGTCCAGCCGCGATTTTCCTCGCCAACCAGATTTTCGACCGGCACGCGCACGTCGGTAAAGAACACTTCGTTGACTTCATGATCGCCGGACAAGAGCCGGATCGGGCGAACCTCGATCCCCGGCGTTGCCATGTCGATCAACAGAAAGCTGATGCCGTCCTGCTTCTTGCCGTCGGTCGCCGTGCGCACGAGGCAGAACATCATGTTGGCGTATTGCCCCAGCGTGGTCCAGGTCTTCTGCCCGTTGACGACATAATGATCGCCGTCGCGCACGGCGCTGGTCTTGAGGCTGGCAAGGTCGGACCCGGCGCCGGGCTCGGAATAGCCCTGGCACCACCAGTCGCTGCCGTCGAGGATGCGCGGCAGCCATTTGCGCTTCTGTTCTTCCGAACCGTATTTCAGCAGCACCGGCCCGATCATCGACAGGCCAAACGGCAGCACGCGCGGCGCATTGGCCAGCGCGGTCTCGGTTTCAAAGATAAAGCGCTGGATCACGGTCCAGCCGGTGCCGCCCCAATCGACCGGCCAATGGTTGGCCAGCCAGCCGCGCGCATTGAGAATGGCGTGCCATTCCTCGTGTTCGGCTTTGGTCAGATGCTGACCCTTGCGCATCTTGTCCGACAGCCGCTGCGGCAGCTTTTCGGCCAGAAAGGCGCGCACTTCGTCGCGAAACGCCTCTTCCTCGGGCGTGAACTTGAGGTCCATCACTGTCTCTCCTGCCGCAGGCGGCGTGACTGCGCCGCCCATCGGTTTCATTAATCGATTAACATACAAACCAGGTCAAGCAAGTGACCATTTGGGGAAGCGGCCCGCCACAATCGATATTGCGATGTCACCACACGTCGACAAACCGGCGCCGGTCGCGCGGGCGCGGGCGCGGGTGCGTGCGAGCGGCGCGCAATCCGGTCAGCAGCCAATCGCGTGTTTCCGCCGGATCGATCACCGCGTCGATTTCCAGCACTTCGGCGACGCCGATCGCCTTGCCTTTTTCATAGAGCGCATCGACCAGCTTGCGGAACAGCGCATCGGGATCTTCGGCGGCCTCAAGCTCCTTGCGGAAACCGAGGCGGACCGCGCCTTCCAGACCCATCGGCCCGAATTCGCCGGTGGGCCAGGCGCAGACGGTATGGCTGGCGGTCAGATCGCCGCCCGCCATCGCCTGCGCGCCAAGGCCATAGCCCTTGCGCACGACCACGGTGAACCATGGCACGCCGATCGTCGCCGCCGCAACAAACAGCCGCGATCCGCGCCGCACAGCGGCGGTGCGTTCGCTGTCGGGGCCGACCATGAAGCCGGGCGTATCGCACAGCGACAGCACCGGAATGTCGAATGCGTCGCACAATTGCAAAAACCGCGCGCCCTTTTCGGCGCCCGGCGCATCGATCGCACCGCCCAGATGGCGGGGATTGTTGGCCAGCACGCCAAACGGTTCGCCGCCGATCCGCACGAATGCGGTGATCATCCCCGGCCCATAGCCGCCGCGCAGTTCGAGCACGCTGCCCGCATCGGCGAGCGCGGCAATCAGCGCGCGCATGTCATAAACGCGCTGGCGATCCCCGGGCACGCACACACGCAAGCCGCGCGGATCTGGCGCCGGGCCGGGCGGGACGGCGCCCTGGAACATGCCGATCAACCCGCGTGCCGCGCGGGTCGCCTCGGCCTCGCTGTCGACCAGCATGTCGAGCACGCCGAGCGCATATTGTTCTTCCGCCGGGCCGATGTCTTCGGGCGCAAACCGGCCCAGCCCGCCGCCTTCGATCATCGCCGGGCCGCCCAGCCCGATATTCGCCCCGCGCACGCCGATCGTCACATCGGCACAGCCGAGGAACACCGCATTGCCCGCAAAGCAGCGCCCGGCGACAATCGCAATGCGCGGCACTTGCCCCGACAGGCGGGCAAAGGCGGTAAAGCTGGTCGTATCGAGCGATGAGGCGCTGAGCGGCGCGGCATCGACATCGCCGGGCCGCCCGCCTCCGCCTTCGACATAGAACACCACCGGCAAGTGCCAGCGTTCGGCCATTTCAAGCAGGCGGTCGGTCTTCTTGTGGTTGAAATGCCCCTGCGTTCCGGCAAGCACGGTAAAGTCATAGGCCAGCGCGACCACGCTGGCGCGGTCTTCGCCGCAATGGCCCGCGTTGACCATACCGATCCCCGTCACCATGCCGTCGCCGGGCGTATTCGCGCGCAAATCGTCGAGCGAGCGCCGTCCGCGCTGCGCCGCAATGGCCAGACCGCCGATTTCGCGAAACTGCCCGTTGTCGAACAGATCCGCGAGATTTTCGCGCGCCGTGCGCAAGCCCATGGCATGGCGCTTGTCGATCGCGGCGGGGCGCGCGGCATCCCCGGTCAGCGCAAGGCGCGCCTGCAGCGCGGCCAGATCGGCGCGGACATGGTCGGGATCGCGCGCGGCCACGGCCTGTGCCTCGGCCCCGCCCTCGCCCCGCCGCCACCAGCCAAGCACCGCGCCTTCGGCCACCACATCGCCCACCGCCACGAGCAGATCGAGCAGCACGCCCGCGCCCTCGGTCGTCGCCGGGTGCAGCATTTTCATCGCCTCGATCACCACGACATCGGCGCCGGGCGCAATCGCCGCGCCCGGTGCGACGGGCAGCGCCGCGACCGATCCGGCCAGCGGCGCCCGCAAGGCTTGCGCGCCGGGCTCCGGCGGCAGACCGGCATCGGGGGCATGGGGCACATCGTCCTCGCCCGGCGCCAGGGCGCGCGCCGCCGCGGCCAGCAGCGCGGCATGCGTATCGATATAGCGGGTATCGACATCGCCGATCTGCACGCGCGGTTGGTCGAGCAAGGCGATCAGCAAGGGCACCGACGTCGCAAGACCCTCGATGCGCCATTCGCCCAATGCACGGCGCGCCTTTGCCTGGGCCGCAGGCAAACCGCCGTTCGAGACATGCACGATCAGCTTGGCCAGCAGCGTGTCATAGCCGGGCGGCGGGGTATACCCGGCGTGAGCGGCGGTATCGACCCGCACCCCCGGCCCGCCCGGCAGATCGAGCCGGACAATCGTCCCGCTCGCCGGGCGCGGAGCCCCATCGGCGCCGATGCGTTCGGCATTGATCCGGCATTGCACGGCAAAGCCGCGCGCCGCGCGCCAGTCGGGCAAGTCGAGCGCAGCCAGCGAGGCGCCCCCGGAAACCGCCAGTTGCAGCGCGACAAGATCGAGCCCGGTGGTCATTTCGGTCACCGTGTGTTCGACCTGCAACCGCGCGTTGACTTCGATGAACCACGGCGCATCGGCGTCATCGCGGTCGAGCAGAAATTCGACCGTGGCCAGGCCGTGCAACCCCGCCGCCTTGCCCAGCGCCACCGCATGGGCCGCCAGCCGGTCGGCCAGCGCCGCCGGCACATCGGGCGCGGGCGCGATCTCGATCACTTTTTGTCGCCGCCGTTGCAATGTGCATTCGCGCAAGCCCAGCACGGCAATCGCCGCGCCGTCGCCGATCACTTGCACTTCGACATGGCGCGCGCGGGTGATCGCGCGCTCGATATAGATGCGCCCGTCGCCAAACGCGGCTTTGGCCTCGGCAGCGCAAAGCGCCAGCGCGCCCCGCGCATCGTCTGGCCCTCGCACCAGCCGCATCCCCCGCCCGCCGCCGCCCGCCAGCGCCTTGATCATCACGCCATGCGCCGCATGCTCGGTGCAAAACGCCGCGAAATCGGGCTCGTTCGTGGTCGACGGCAGGACCGGAACGCCGCAGGCACGCGCCAGCGTCAACGCGCGGGTCTTGTCGCCAAACAGCGCTAGCGTTTCCGGTGCCGGGCCGATGAACCGCAGCCCTGCTTCGGCCACGGCTTGCGCAAACGGCGCGCTTTCGCTCAGAAAGCCATAGCCGGGATGGATCGCATCGGCCCCCAGCGCATGGGCCGCCGCGATCACCGCCGCGCCGTCGAGATAGGCGGCAACACCCATCCCCGGCAGGACATGCGCGGCGGCCATCGCGGCAAGGTGCGGCGCCTGTGCCTCGTCGGCGGCGCGAATGCCCAGCGGCACGGCGCCGGTTTCGGCAATGGTGCGCGCGATGCGCAGCGCTATTTCGCCGCGATTGGCAATCAGAATACGGGTCATGCTGCGCAGAAAAGCGCGAATTTCAGGGGCTGGCAAGCGACCCGTGAAGAGAGCGCCATGCCGTAGCGGCAGATGCGCGCTCCCTCGCGAATCAGGACTTCAAAGCCAGCCGACCCGCCCAGCGATAGAGCCAGAGCACCATGCCAAAGATCGCCATAACGGCCAGCACCATGCCCCATGGCGCAAACGCATTGCCGACCAGCGCCAGCGGCCAGTCGCTGTCGGGCACGGTCAGAAATCCGGTCTTGGCCGCCGCAGTCAGCCCGGCGAGCACGACATTGACCAGACTTTCCCCGACGATCAGCCCCGAGGCAAGGATCACCCCCAGCCGTCGGAACAGCGCGGCCTGTTTGGGATTGGCGGCATGCGCATCACCGTAGCGTTCGTACACATGCCCGGCCACCGCGCCGATGATCACGATGCTGATCGTGCCGGGCGGGATATAGCCGCCAAACGCGATCGCCAGCGGGGGCAGACGCACGCCCCAGCGCCGCTCGAGCACAGTGTCGAACACGATCAGCCCGACCCCGATCAGCGCGCCCGTCCCGAGCAGCGACCAATCGACCGTGCCGTCGATGAATTGCCCGGCAAGCGAGGCGATCAACTGCGCTTGCGGCGCGGCCAGCGCCTTGGGCCCAGCGCCTGCAACCCCGGCATAGCCATAGGCATGGCCGAGCAGCACCATGATCGGCGGGATCACCAGCGCGCCCGCGATCACCCCGATGATCAGCGCGACTTGCTGCCGCCACGGCGTCGCACCCACCATCTCGCCGGCTTTGAGATCCTGCAGATTGTCATTGGCAATCGTCGCCACGCCCAGCACGAAGCCCGCGACCAGCAGCGACAGCGCGACCAGCGCGGGCCGCGCCTCGATGCCGAGATGCGGCTCGACCGTCACCGACAGGAGCCCCGCCGCGCAGACCACGCCGATGATCGCCAGGCTCGAAACCGGGCTGTTCGACGATCCGATCAATCCGGCCATATAGCCGCAGACCGCCGCGACCATGAACCCGGTCAGCGCGACGAACAGGATACCCGCAATCATCAGCGGCGCTTCGAGCCCCGCCAGCGGCGTGCCCGCGATAAAGCTGTGCAGCAAGATCCCGACCGGAATCAGCAAGAGCACGATCAGCACGGCAATCCAGCCGAACGACAGATCCTGCTCGGTGCGATCGAGCACTTCGCCCGCGCGCCTGCGCGCCTGCGCGGCAAAGGCCGAGCCGACCCCGGCGGCGACGGGCTTCGCCAGTTGCACCAATGTCCACAGCGCGGTCACCGCCATCGCGGCGGCAAAGACAAACCGGACTTTGTGCCGCCAAAGGTCCATGGCCAGATCGACGGCAGGGCCGGACGCGGGATGCATCATGGTCATCACCGGCACCGCCACGCCCCAGGCCAGCACCAGCCCGGTCAACATGGCCAGCCCCGCCGCCAGCCCGATCAGATGCCCCGCGCCAAACAGCGCGAGCTGCATGTTGACCGTCATCCCGGTCGCCGCCGCGCCAAACCGCGCATAACCGGCAACTTCGGCCGCGAGCAGCCGCGTGCCGACCAGCACTGCCATGATCGCCGAAGCGATCGATCCGGTCACCACCGCGCGCAGGCCCAGCCGCGCTTCGGCCGCATCGCCCGCATCGCCGCCCGCCCGCGTCGCTTCGCCCGCGCGCAGCACTTCGGCGGCCGCGACCCCTTCGGGATAGGGCAAGTCGGAGCCCGTCACCAGACTGCGCCGCAGCGGCACCGAATAGACCACGCCAAGCACCCCGCCCGAAGCGCAGATCCAGAACGCAGGCCAGAACGGAATTTGCGTCCAATAGCCGATCATCAGGAAACAGGGCAGGATGAACACCATCACCGACAGCGTCCCCGCCGAAGAGGCGATCGTCTGAACGATGTTGTTTTCCAAAATCCCCGAATCGCGAAATGGCCGCAGCACCGCCATCGAGATCACCGCCGCCGGAATCGACGACGCAAAAGTCAGCCCCGATTGCAGGCAGAGATAGATGTTCGCGGCGGTAAACACCACGCACAGCAACCCGCCAAGGACAATACCGCGAACCGACAGTTCGACAGGCGCGCGCGCTGCGGCCATGTGTTTAGAGGCCCAGCTCGCCGGCAACGCGGTCGAGCGCAGCGTTCAGGCCGGCAAGGATCGCGTCGACCTGGTCCGCCGTGATGATCATCGGCGGGCAAAAGGCAATCGCATCGCCGATCGCGCGGCAGATCAGCCCTTCGTCCTGCAAGGCATGGTAGACCCGCATGCCCAGTTGCCCCGGCACATCGAGCGCGCGCTTGGCCGACTTGTCGGTGACCAGTTCGATCGCCGCGACCAGGCCGACACCGCGCACTTCGCCGATCAGCGGATGATCGGCCAGCGCGGCCAGCCCGGCGCGCAACCGCTCGCCCTGTTGGGCTGCGTTGGCGACAAGGCCCCGCTCCTCGATGATGCGCAACGCTTCGAGCGAGACCGCCGTCGCCACCGGATGCCCCCCGGCGGTAAAGCCGTGGCCCAGCGTGCCGATCCGCGCCGTTTCGTCCATCACCGGGCCGATCGTGCGCTCATTGGCGATCAGCGCGGCGATCGGCATATAGGATGACGACAACTGCTTCGACACGACCATGATGTCGGGACGAATGGCGTATGTTTCGCAGGCAAACATCTTGCCGGTCCGGCCAAAGCCGCAGATCACTTCGTCGGCGACGAGCAGGATGTCGTATTTGGCCAGAACCGCCTGGATCTTGTCCCAATAGGTCGCAGGCGGCACGACGACCCCGCCTGCGCCCATCACCGGCTCGCCCCAGAAAGCGGCGATCGTGTCGGGCCCTTCGGCCAGGATCAACGCTTCGAGCTCTTCGGCGCGGCGCGTGGCGAAATCTTCCTCGGTCTCGCCCGGCAAACCATCGCGCCAGAAATGCGGCGAGCCGGTGTGCAGAACGCCCGCCATCGGCAAGTCGAACGAGCGGTGATTGTTGGGCAGGCCGGTCAGGCTGGCCGAGGCAAGCGTGATCCCGTGATAGGCGCGCTGGCGCGAAATCAGCTTTTTCTTTTCCGGCTTGCCCAGCGCGTTGGAGCGATACCAGATCAGCTTGATCGCGGTATCGTTGGCTTCCGACCCAGAATTGCAGAAGAAAACCTTGCTCATCCCGCCCGGCGTCAGCGGCGAAGTCAGCGTGACCAGCTTTTCTGCCAGATCGATCGCCGGCCCGTGCGACTTGTGCGTAAACGTATGATAATAAGGCAGCTTGCGCATCTGCTCGGTCGCTGCCGTGACCAGTCGTTCTTCGCTGAAGCCCAGCCCCGCGCTCCACAGCCCGGCCATCGCCTCGATATAGCGGCGCCCTTCGCTGTCGAAGACATAAACACCCTCGCCGCGCTCGATCACCAGCGGCCCGACCTTTTCATGCAGGCGGGCGTTGGTATAGCCATGAAGGTGAAAACGGATGTCGCGGGCTTCGGCCGAGTTCGGCCCTGAAGGCGCAGGCGCGGTGGATTGGGGTTCGATCGTGTCGCTCATCCCCCCTCCATGGCCCAAAACCCCACGCCATGGCTATGCCCTAATTTCCGATCCAGATGGTCATGATTGGCTATTCACTCGACCCACGCGTCCCGCCATGCCGCCCAGTTTGGCCGATCGAGCTCGAACAGGTCGGTGCCGCGCACATACCCACCGGCACCATGGACGCGCCCGACGATCTGCATCGCCGCCGTATCGAGCCGACGGCTCGCGGGGTCATAAAATTCGTCGCGAACGTGAAAGCGCAGAACTTGGCCGATGATCAGCGTTGCCCTGCCGATTTCCTGCGCCTGATAGAGCCGGCATTCCATGGCGACCGGCGCCGTGGCGATACGCGGCGGGGCCACGGCGAGCGAGGGCGCGGTCGTCAGCCCGGCGAGCGCGATTTCATCGATGTCGGACGGCGCGTCGATGCTGGTCAGATTCATCGCTGCAGCATCGGTTTCCGAAACGAGATTGACCACGAATTCGCGCGTTTCAAGAATGTTGGCGGTGCTGTCCTTGTGGCTGCCGTCGGCGCGGCGGCCCATGCCGATCACCACGATCGGCGGCTCTGACCCCATCATGTTGAAAAAGCTGTAGGGCGCGGCGTTGCGGGCCCCCGCTGCCGACTGCGTGGTAACCCAGGCGATCGGTCGCGGAGTGATCGCCGCAGTCATCAGGCGATAGCGTTCGGCGGCGGGAAGCTGGGAAAAATCGAAATCCATCGGTCGGCACCCTGCTGTGCATGATAGCCCCCGAGATAGGCACGACACGCCGCGAAGTCATCCCCCGCTTGACAGCATGCGCGGCGCGCGCTCCGATCACGGCGATCGACCACCGAAAGGCGCGCCATGAATCCCCGATGCAAACCACTGGCCGTGATTATTGCCGCGCTCGTCCTGTCGCCTCCGGCCGGCGCGCAGACCCCGCCCGACTGGCGCGCCGGGCTCGTCGCCTTTGCCAAGGCGCATTTCCGCCACCCCGCCTGGGGCTGGCAGCACAGCCGCCGCGATTACGATCTGGCGCGCGATCTGGCCCGCGCCGATCATGTCGCGATCGATGACGACGTGCTGTTTGCCGCAGCCTATGCGCATGACATCGCCGCCTTTGTCCCCTGGGAAGACAAAGACCCGAGCCATGACCATTCCGACGTCGGCGCGGACGCGCTTGGCCCCGTGCTGACCGGGCTCGGCTTTCCGGCGGCCAAGCTCGGCGCCGTGCGCGATGCGACGCGCACGCACATGTATTACCGCCATGCGGCAAGCCCCGAGGCAGTCTATCTCCACGATGCCGATGCGCTCGACTGGCTCGGCGCCATCGGCGTGGCGCGCATCCTGGCCACCGTCGAACACGGCAATCCGCCGCCCGCCACGCCCGACCCCGATGCCGCGCCCGATCTGACCGCCGCCTTGGCGACGATCGAGCAGAACCTGAAAGACGTGCCCGGCGGCGTGCAATCGCCCGCCGCCCGCGCCCGCGTCCCCGCGCTGGTTGCCGAAGCGCAGGCGTTTATCGACCGGCTCAGGGCCGAATCCGAAGGCGGCGGCGCGCTCTGAAGCGCAATTAGCCGCGTCCGCGATAGGGCGCGACGCCCTGATCGGGCACCCACAGCCCTTCGGGCGCGGGGCCCGATTGCCAGAACACGTCGATCGGGATTCCCCCGCGCGGATACCAATAGCCGCCAATGCGCAGCCAGCGCGGGGCCATTTCGTCAAACAGCCGCTGGCCGATGCCCACGGTCACGTCTTCGTGAAACCCGGCATGGTTGCGAAACGCGCCGAGAAACAGCTTGAGCGATTTCGATTCGACGATTCGCTCGCCCGGCGCATAGTCGAGCACGAGATGGGCAAAGTCGGGCTGCCCCGTCACCGGGCACAGCGAAGTGAATTCGGGCGCGGCAAAGCGCACGAGATAGAGCGAACCGGCGCGCGGATTGGGCACATAGTCGAGCACCGCCGCTTCCGGTGAAGCGGGCAAGGCGCTCGGCTGGCCAAGATGCAGGGGTTTCAGGTCAGCCATGGCGTAAAGTCCTTTCGATCGCGCGCGCTTTGCCGCGCCTGTGGCCCCAGGGCAAGCGCACTGGAACAAATGCGCAAAACCGCGCTCGATCCGCCTCGACGCCTGCCTTACGCTTGTTTAAGCATCACGAAACACCCCGGGTTGCAAGATGGGGTTCGCATGGCGGCGGACGGTTGGCTGCAAGGGCCCGCCCCCTCAAACCTCAGGCAGGAGCACGACAGGAATGGATTCGCTGGTCAGCACCGGATGGCTTGCCAAGGAAATGGGCGCGACCGATCTGCGCGTGGTCGATGCCAGCGCGTTCCTGCCCGAACACAAGCGCGACGCGGTGGCCGAATACGCGGCCTGCCACATCCCCGGCGCGGTCTTCATGAACCTGGACGACCTCGTCGATACCAATGCCGTTTGTGCCAATACGCTGCCCTCGGCGGAAAAGTTCGCCAGCCGGATGCAAAGCCTGGGCCTTGGCGACGGCAGCCGCATCGTCATCTATGACGACAGCCCGATCCATTCATCGACACGCGCCTGGTTCATGTTTGCCATGTTCGGCGCGCAGAATGTCGCGCTGCTCGATGGCGGGATTGCCAGGTGGAAAGCCGAAGGGCGCCCCTGTGCGCAAGGCCGCGAACATCTGCGCCACCGTCATTTTACCGTTTGGAGCGACGATCGTCAGGTGCGCAACAAAGTGCAGATGATCGCCAATCTCGCCAGCCATGCCGAACAAGTCGTCGACGCGCGCGGCCCGGCGCGCTTTACCGGCGAAGTCGCCGAAACCCGGCCCGGCCTTGCCTCGGGCCATATCCCCGGCGCGCGCAACCTGCCTTATGCCAGCCTGTTTGCCCCCGACGGGACATGGAAAAAGCCCGACGATCTGCGCGCCGCATTCGTTGCCGCCGGAGTCGACCTCGACAAACCGCTGATCGCGTCGTGCGGATCGGGGATGACGGCCAATGTCGTGCTGTTTGCCGCGCACCTGCTCGGCAAAGAGGACTTTGCGCTCTACGACGGCAGCTGGTCCGAATGGGGCGCCGACCCCGCGTTGCCCGTCGAAACCGGCCCGGCGCGCTAAGCTGCGGCCATAGGCAGTTGTCTTTGCGGCCCAATCCTGCTTTGCCCGGCGCATGAACGGCAATGACGACAGCAACCTCGGCCCCGGCACACGAGTCACCATCGCAGGGCGCCGCAGCGAATGGACCGGCACCCCGGCGCATCCCGGCGCGGTGGTCAGCCCGCCGGTGTGGCGCGCCAGCACGCATCTCTATCCCGACATGGCGGCGCTGCGCGCGCATCCGGCCAATGAGGACGGCAATTTCTATTACGGTCGGCGCGGAAGCCCGACGCAATGGGCGCTGGCCGATGCGCTGACCCGGCTCGAGCCCGGCGCTGCGGGCACGGTGCTCTATCCCTCGGGCGTGGCGGCGATCGCGGGCGCGTTGCTGACCGTGTTGCGCCCCGGCGATGTCCTGTTGATGATCGACAACGCCTATGAACCGAGCCGGGGCATGGGCCGCGGGCTGCTGCATGATTTCGGCGTCGAAACGCGCTGGTTCGATCCGACCGATCCCGATGCCTTTCGCGCCGCGATCTGTCCGCGCACGCGCGCCGTCCTGCTGGAAAACCCCGGCAGCCTGACCATGGAATTGGCCGATGTGCCGCAGTTGGCGCAAATCGCGCGCGAACACGGCGTGATCAGCGTGATCGACAACACCTGGGCAGGCCCGCTTGGCTTTGCCGCGCTGCGCCATGGCGTCGACATCACGGTGATGAGCCTGACCAAACATGTCGGCGGCCATTCCGACGCGATGATGGGATCGGCGAGCGCGGGGGCGGACTGGTATCGCAAATTGCGACTGCGCGCGCAGGGGCTGGGCATTGTCGTGTCGCCCGATGACGCCGCGCTGATGCTGCGCGGCCTGCGCACGATGGACATCCGCCTGCAACGCACGAGCGCGACCGCGCTGGCGCTCGCCCAATGGCTGGCCGCGCAACCCGAGATCGCGCATGTGCTTTGCCCGATGCTGCCCGGCGCACCGGGGCATGACTTGTGGCGGCGCGATTTCACCGGCGGGTGCGGCCTGTTCAGCTTTGTTTTCAAGGGCGGGACCAGCGCCGCGCGCGATGCGGCGGTCGATGCGCTGCATCATTTCGGCATCGGCTACAGCTGGGGCGGTTTCGAAAGCCTGGCAACGCCGGTCGATCCCGCGCCGATGCGCAGCGCAACGCCATGGCCCCCTGCCGCCTGGGACCAGGCCGACCGCTTCGGAGTACGCCTCGCCATCGGGCTGGAAGACGCAGCCGACCTGATCGCCGATCTCGCCCGGGCGCTCGCCGTGTGGCGCAAAGCGGGAGCATCGCAAGCATGAATGCCGCCACCCACCGCGTCAGCGCTCACGTGCGCGAAGTGGTCGACGCGCTCGACGACATCAGCATCGATGTGGGCCATTATCACGTCTCGCTCGCCACGGCGATGTGGATGGTGCTGGTCATCGCGCTCGCGCTGGCCTTTGCGCAAGTGGGCAGCCGCGTCGCGCGGCGGCTGTTGCGGCGGATCAGCGGGCTCGATTCGGCGCAGCAGGTGCTCGGCGAAAAGCTCATCACGCTGGCGGTCTGGGCCTTTGCCTTTTTCTCGGCAGTCGATGCGCTGGGGATCAGCCTGACCGCGTTCACGGTGTTTTCGGGCGCCTTTGGCCTTGCCATCGGTTTTGGTCTGCAGAAAACCTTTGGCAACATGATCGCCGGGATCATCCTCCTGCTCGATCGCTCGATCAAGCCGGGCGATGTCATCGCGGTCAGCAGCGGCACCACCAATACCATGGGCGTGGTCAACAAGATCGGCATCCGCGCCGTCTCGGTCACCACGCTCGACAACCGCGAATACCTGATTCCGAATGAAAACCTGATGACCAGTCAGGTCGAAAACTGGTCCTATTCCTCGCGCCGGGTCTCGGTGTCGATCCCGATCAGCATCGCCTATGGCAGCGACATCGATCAGGTCGAGGAACTGCTGCTCGAATCCGCCAGCGCATTGCCGCGCGTGCTGGCCGATCCGCCGCCCAGCGTGCTCTTGTCGAGCCTGGGGCCGAGCGCGATCGAAATGTCGGTCAGTTGCTGGATCAACGATCCCGAAAACGGCATCGGCGCGATCCGTTCCGCCGTGCTGAAAAACGCCTGGCACCTGTTTCGCGAACGCGGGGTCGAAATCCCCTATCCGCAACAGGACGTGCATTTGCGCGATTCCGACGGCTTGCGCCGCCTGGCCCAAATGCTCGTCCCCGGCGAAGACGCCAAGCCCTAAAGCTGGCCTAGCGGGCCCCCAAGGCATTCTCGCTGGCGAGATGCGCGCCTGGGGCCCATTTGCCAGGTCATGGCTCAATCTGCTGATCCCTGCACGCCCGTCGGCACTGTTCACCTGGTCGGTGCCGGCCCCGGCGATCCCGATCTCCTGACGCTGCGCGCCGCCCGCCTGATTATCCAGGCGCGGCTGATCGTGCATGACGGGCTGGTCGATCCGGCCATTCTGGCCATGGCGCCAAGGACCGCGCGGTTCGTTTCGGTTGCCAAGAGCCGATCGCGCCACACCATGCCGCAAGAGGCGATCAACGCGCTGCTGGTGCGCGAGGCGCTGGCGGGCAATGACGTGGTGCGGCTGAAAGGCGGCGATCCGTTCGTCTTTGGCCGGGGCGGCGAAGAGGCCGAGGCCTGCCACGCGGCGAGCGTTCCCGTGCAGATCGTGCCGGGCATCAGCGCGGCGCTGGGCGCCTCGGCGGCGGCCGGAATCCCGCTGACCCATCGCGATGCGGCCTCGACCGTGTCGTTCGTCGCGGGCCAGTGCAAGGGCCTTGCCGAACAGGATTGGGCAGGCCTTGCCGGCAAGGGCCGCACGCTGGTCATCTACATGGGCCTCGCCACGGCCCCGGCGATTACCGAAAAACTGATTGCCGACGGCCTGTCGCCCGAGATGCCCGTCGCCGTGATCGAAAATGCGACCCGGCCCGACATGCGCGTCCTGCGCGGCGTGCTCGCGGGGCTCGATCATCTGGTTACCACGCACCGGGTCAAGAGCCCGGCGCTGATCATCATCGGCGAAGTTGCCGCGCGCCAGGGTGCCGCGCAGCTCGCCAGCCTTGTGGAGAGTGTGCGTTGAGCAGCGAACGGTTCAAGATCCTGACCGGCAATGACCTTTTGACCGGCGATGTGACCTGGTGGACCGGCTCCGGCTGGTCGAAAGCGGTCGATGATGCGGCCGCTGTCGGCGATGATCCCGCCGCGATCGCCGCCGCCGAGGAAACCGCGCGCCGCGTGGTCGGCGCTTATGCGGTCGATGCTGTGCGCGAGAACGGCGCTGTGCGCCCGGTCCATATCAAGGAGCGCATCCGCGCGCTGGGCCCCACGGTCCGGCTCGACCTCTCGCTTCGCCCCAACGACCCGGCCGCTGCTGCCTGGGTCGCCTGATTTTTCGCGAAAGATCCTTCGATGTATCAGTACGACACCCATGATCAGACGATGGTCGATGCCCGCGTCGCCGAATATTCCGACCAGGTCGCGCGCCGCCTTGCCGGAACATTGAGCGAAGAGCAGTTCCGCCCGCTGCGGCTCAAGAACGGGCTCTATCTGCAATTGCATGCCTATATGCTGCGCGTTGCGATCCCCTATGGCACGCTCGATTCGCGCCAGATGCGCATGCTCGGCGACATCGCGGACAAATACGACCGCGGCTATGCCCATTTCACCACGCGCCAGAATGTTCAGTACAACTGGATCAAACTGGAAGATTCGCCCGCGATCCTGGCCGATCTGGCTTCGGTCGGGATGCACGCGATCCAGACCAGCGGCAATTGCATCCGCAACACCACTGCCGATCATTTCGCCGGTGCCGCCGCCGACGAAATCGAAGATCCGCGCCCTTATGCCGAACTGTTGCGGCAATGGTCGACGTTTCATCCCGAATTCGACTATCTGCCGCGCAAGTTCAAAGTCGCGATCATCGGCAGCGAAACCGACCGCGCCGCGATGAAGCTGCACGACATCGGCATTCAGGTGGTCAAGAACGAAGCGGGCGAAACGGGCCTGCGCTTTTACGTCGGCGGCGGCATGGGCCGCACCCCGATGATCGCGCCCGTGATCCGCGATTTCCTGCCGCCTTTGCAGATGATCAGCTATCTCGAAGCCTGCCTTCGCGTTTACAACCAGCACGGTCGCCGCGACAACAAGTACAAGGCGCGCATCAAGATCCTGGTTCACGAACTCGGCGCCGACGAATATCGTCGTCAGGTCGAGGAAGAATTCGCCCACGTCCTGACGCTCGGCCTCGAACCGCCGCCGGCCGAGCTGGCACGGATCAAGGCGCAATTTGCCGACCCCGGCTTTGACCCCGCCGCCCCCGATGCGATCGACTTGTCCGATCCCGATTTCAAGCTGTGGGTCGATCAGAACGTCCATGCGCACAAAGTGCCGGGCTATGCCATCGTCACCGTCAGCCTCAAGCCAACCGGCGGCATTCCCGGCGACGCCAGCGCCGATCAGATCCGTCTGATCGCCGACATCGGGCGCGATTACAGCTTTGACGAGCTGCGCGTCAGCCATGCGCAGAACATCGTCCTGCCGCATGTCAAAAAGGCCGACCTTTACGCGATCTGGCAAAGGCTCGATGCGGCGGGCCTGGCCACGCCCAATCTCGACCTGATCAGCGACATCATCGCCTGCCCCGGCCTCGATTACTGCAGCCTTGCCAATGCGCGCTCGATCCCGGTCGCGCAAAAGATCGCGACCCGCTTTGCCGACATCGGCCGCCAGCATGAACTCGGCGAGCTGAAGCTCAAGATCTCGGGCTGCATCAATGCCTGCGGGCACCATCACGCCGGGCATATCGGCATTCTCGGCGTCGATCGCAAAGGGCTGGAAAACTACCAGTTGCTGTTTGGCGGCTCGGAAGGCGCGGATACCTCGCTCGGCACGATCGTCGGCCCCGGCTTTACCGAAGACGGCGTGGTCGACGCGATCGAAAAGGCCACCGACGTCTATCTGGCGCAGCGTGAAGAGGGCGAACGCTTCCTCGACACCTATCGCCGCATCGGCACCGCCCCGTTCAAGGAAGCGATCTATGGTTGATACCCTGATCCGGCTGCGCGATGACGCGGCCAGCACCGCCCCCGTCGTGCCGTTTGCGGACCTCGGCGAAGCGAGCAATGCCACCGCCGTCCGCCTGTCGCCCGGCGACGACGCGCGCGCGCTGCTGCCCTTGCTCGATCGGCTCGAACTCGTCGAAGTGGCCTTTCCCGCCTATACCGACGGGCGCGGCTATTCCTCGGCGCGCGCTTTGCGCGAACATGGCTATACCGGCGAACTGCGCGCGGTGGGCGATGTCCTGATCGATCAGATCAGCCATTACCACCGCGTCGGCTTTGACGCCTTTTTGCCCAATCAGCCGATCACGCGCGAAGCGGTCGACAAGGCGATCCACACCTGGCCCGAAGTCTATCAGCGCACGGTCGATGGCCGTCAGCCGATCTGGGCGCTGCGTCATGGCTGAAGCCGCGCGCCCCGCAACAGACCGCAAGATCGACCGGATCGAGACGGCACCGCGTTTCAGCGATGCCGACGCGATCCGGCTCAACAACCTGTTTCGGGGCAGCGACACGCGCGACATGCTGCGCGCGGTGATCGGCGACAGCCTTGCCGGCGATCTGGCCGTGGTGTCGAGCTTTGGCGCGGAAAGCGCAATTCTGCTGCATCTGGTCGCCGAAGTCGATCAGGCGACCCCGGTGCTGTTTCTCGATACGCTCAAGCATTTCCCGGAAACGCTGGCCTATCGCGATACGCTCGTGGCGCGGCTGGGCTTGCGCGATGTGCGCGTGCTGACGCCGGATGCGGAGGTGCTGGCGAAAAAGGATGAAAAGGGGCTACGCTGGTCGTGGGATCCCGATGGCTGCTGCGAAGTGCGCAAAGTCGTGCCGCTGGCAAACGCGATGGCCGGGTTTGAGGCCTCGATCACCGGGCGCAAGGGGTTTCAGTCGTCGACCCGCGCCGGATTGCCGCGCTTTGAAATCGACCGGTCCGATGGCGAAGGCCGGCTGAAGATCAATCCGCTGGCCAACTGGACTCACGAGCAGATCGAAGCCTGGTTCGAAACGCACGATCTGCCGCGCCATCCGCTGGTCGCGCGCGGCTATCCCTCGATCGGCTGCGCCCCGTGCACCAGCAAAGTCGCCCCCGGCGAAGACCCGCGCTCGGGCCGCTGGAAAGGCTGGGACAAGACCGAATGCGGCATCCATGTCCCCGGCCAGAACGACGACGACCTGCCGCCCGACTATCAGCCGGCGTTCTGACGCTCAAACCGGGTTGCTGAAAGACAGTCCCATCTCCCTGAGCAGGCGGCGGTAAAGCATCGAGCTCATGTCTGCGGGCAAGTGCGCCTCGGCCAGGGGATCGAGCGGCAACAGCGCGGGCTCTTGCGTTTCGACCATCTGCCGGTCTTCTTCGAACACGCGTGCGTTGAAAGCATGGACATCGGCAACCGGGATGTCCTTGTCGAAATTGCGCGCGATCGGCGCAAACATCCGCGTCATGCGCGCCGAAACCGGCGATGCCGCATTCATGATCACCAGCCGACCGTCATGGGGAAAGTGGATTTCCAGCGTCGCGGTAAACGGCGGGCTGCACCGGAAGTGGCGCAGCCAGCGATAGCCGTCGGCGCCCTTGTGATCCGCACTGGCCGGATAATTGCCCATCGTGCTCCAGTATTCGGCTTCAAAGCCATAATCGGTGCGGCGCGGGCGATAGGCCGGCACTTGCGCATTATCGGGATCGGCAAAGGTCGCGACATGGATAAAGGCGAAATGCGCCACGTCGATGAAACCTTCGAGCTGGCGCCCGGCAAAGCCGCCGATGTCGACCGGCGGGCAATTGATCTGCTGAAACGCCGGCTCGTCCCAATGCGGCATGGCGGGAAGCACGGGCGGCGTATCGGGCGCAGGATCGAGGCACGTCCAGACCAGACCGTAGCGGACTGCAGCAGGATAGGCGCGCAGATGAAACTGCCCCGGTATCGCCCGATCGGGATGCGCCGGAACATGGACACAGCGCCCGCCCGCGCCAAAGCGCAGCCCGTGATACGGGCAGATCACCCCTTCAGGCCCGCCATCGGCCGCCATCGTGCCCTGCCCCAGCGGCACCCCGCGATGCGTGCAGAATTCCGAAGCGACGACGATTTCCCCGTCGGCGCGATAGACCACCAGCCGCTGATCGAGCAGCCGTACCGCCAAAGGCCTGTCCGCCACGTCCGAGACCAGCGCTACCGGATACCAGTGCCGCGCCAGAATCGCCCGGTCGGCGGGATCAAACGTCGCTTCGCGCGGCAGAACCGCGGGCAGGCCCGATGTGACGGCAGGCGGCGGGGTCACGGGGGCATTCATGGCGGGCGGGCTCCAGGATCGGGTCTGTTCGCGCCCCTTGTCCCGCAGCCGACCCCATCCGATCAAACGCAATGATTCTCATGGAGTGTTGCAAAAAATCGCACAGAGGCAGTGAACACCGGATCATGCGCAGTCCTGCGTAGATCCGGGAAAAACGATTCTCACCAAGATGCGCTAGGCCATTGGCAACACCGTAATTCGTCATCCGACCACACGCTGCGATAACGACCAATAGAGAATCACACCGATGACCGCGCATGCTCACCGTTTTCTTCGCTTTTTCACATCGGCGACCGACGATGCCTCCGATGTCGAGCAGGCCGGCGCGGTTGCACCATCGGCCGCGACGCACCATCCGCTTTCGCCGATGGATCGGGCCAACGAACGGTTGATGAACGAAATTTCCGATTTCCTTGTTTCTGCGCGTCTGTCGGTCACCACGCACAATCTGATGATCGCGCATTCCGCATTCAGCGGCGAAGACCCGCAACTGGCGCGCGCCATCGGGCGGCTGCGACTGGCGGGAGAGCCGATCACGCAGGAATGGCTCGATGCCCAGACCCATGGCGAGGATCAGGAAAAGGCGATTCAGGCGCTGATCGCCCAATTGTCGGATTCGCTCGACCGCTTTTCCGCCACGGCACACAAGGCGCGCACCAGCACGGCCAACTGCAATGCCGAGCTTGAACTCCATGTCGATCGCGCAACGCACACACCCGACAGCCTCAATCTCGCTGACGTCCTGGCCATGGCCAAGACCATTCTCGACCACAGCCGCAAGCTCGAGGCCGATATTCAGGCCAGCGAAACCGAAACGCGCAACTTGCGCGAGCGGCTCGTCCGGGCGCAGCGCGATGCCGAAATCGACCACCTGACCGGACTGCCCAACCGGCGCGCGTTCGAAGCCGTGCTCGACCGCAATTACCGCGAGGCACAGGCCGAAATCGACCATTTGTCCGTCGCCTTTTGCGACATCGACAATTTCAAGCAAGTCAATGACAACCACGGCCACGAAACCGGCGACAGAGTCATCCAGGCCGTCGCGCAAACGCTCGACAAGCTGAGCAACCAGAACTGTCACGTCGCGCGCCACGGCGGCGAGGAATTCGTCGTCCTGTTTCGCGGCCTGACCAAAGCCCAGGCGCGCGAAAAACTCGATGCCGTGCGCGAAAACTTTTCAGAGCGCCGCTTTATCAATCGCAAGACCGACGATCCGATCGGTCGCATCACCTTTTCGGGCGGGGTGGCCGATGTCTTTGCCTATGAAAACCCGCGCGATGCGCTGCGCGCCGCCGACGAGGCGCTCTATCTCGCCAAGGAGCAAGGCCGCAACGCCGTCATGGCCGCGCCCTAGGGGGCCAATGCCCCCCCTTTTATGCAATTGCGAAGGAAGCGCAATCGGTTACCAAAATTGCAACCATGATGTCGGAACAGGCTTCTCGGTCGAACTCAATTCATGTAAGTACACACTTATATAGTGCGCATGGGAGAGATTCGACACAATGGCGACAGTTCAGGCAGCCAAGGATACGGCATTCGCCCCGGTCGAAGATTCACCCGAATTGGCGCGCGCGCTGGCTGATGCCAACGTGCCGACCCTGCTGGCGACGTATGTTTACCTGTCGCATGACACAGCCTTTCTCGAACGCTTTGCCGCGCATATCCGGCCGGCATTTTCCCAGCCGCCGACCGATATTCCCACCGCTCTGGCCGATGAATTGCGCCTGCGTCTGCGCCGCCTGCTGACCACGGGTGAAGGCGTGGCGACCGCGTCCGATGCCCTGGTGCAGCGGATCATGTCGGTGACTGTGGGTGAACCGGTCGATGATGAATTCATCGAACTGGTCAATGACCAGTGCGGTTTTCGCCCATGGATCGACCGTAGCGCGATTCCCGGGCGCGCCCCTCGCCCCGCCGGGTTCAAGGTGCTGGTGATCGGGGCCGGGATGACCGGCATGGCCGCCGCGACCAAGCTGCGCGAGGCGGGATACGACTTTGTCGTGATCGAAAAGAACAGCGACGTCGGCGGCACTTGGTACGAAAACCGCTATCCCGGCGTCGGAGTCGACACGCCGAGCCATTTCTACAGTTTCAGTTGGGAAATCTGGCCCGACTGGCAGCATTATCACCCCAAGGGCGCCGACATGCAGACTTATATGCTGACGGTGGCCGACAAATATGACCTGCGGCGTGACATGCGGTTCGACACCACGGTCGAAACGCTGGTCTGGGATGACGCCAGCGCGACCTGGACCGTGACCGTGCGCCGCCCCGACGGCACGCGCGAGGATCTTGTCGTCAATGCGGTCATCAACGGCCACGGCCCGGTCAATCGCTACAAGTTTCCCGATATTGCGGGGCTCGACAGCTTCGATGGCCCGGTGGTCCACACGGCCAATTGGCCGGCGAATCTCGATCTGGCGGGCAAGCGGGTCGCGGTGATCGGCACCGGCGCCAGTGCAGCGCAACTGGTCGGCGCGATTGCGCCCGAAGTCGCCGAACTGACCGTCTATCAACGCACCAGGCACTGGGTGCTGTTCAACCCCGAAATCGCGCACGAAGTGAGCGATGGGATGAAATGGGCGCTGGCGCATATTCCGACGTTCAAGGAATGGTTCCGGTTCCGCGTTTATTGGGCGGCGGCCGACGGGCTATTCGCCAATGTGCTGCAGGATCCGGCGTGGGCCGACAATATGCTGGCGGTGTCCCAAGGGAACGAGATGACGCGGCAATACGCGCTGTCTTACCTGCAGCAGAAATTCGCCGACCGGCCTGACCTGATCGAAAAGCTGACCCCCGATTTCCCGATCTTTTCCAAGCGCATCATTCTCGATAACGGGTGGCTCGACGCGCTCGCCCGGCCCAATGTGCACCTGGAGGATCAGGGCATTGCGCAGATCCTGCCAAACGGCATCGAAGCGCGTGACGGATCGGTGTTTGAATGCGACGTGATCGTCTGTGCCACCGGGTTCAACGTGGCGCAGATGGTCGGCAACCTGACGATCAAGGGTGCAGACGGGCGCGATCTGGGGCAGGAATGGGGCGCGGAAGATCCGCGCAGCTATCTCGGCATGTGCATCCCCGGCTTTCCCAACTATTTCCACACCGTGGGCCCGAACAGCGCACCCAACCATGCTGCCGGTCAAAACCTGATTTCCGAAGTGCAGGTAAACTGGATCATCGAGGCGCTCGACTGCATGACTGACAATGGCGCGCGCGCGTTCGAAGTGACGCAGGACGCATTTGATGCGTGGAACCGCAAGGTCGATGCCCGCATGCCGCAGATGATATGGACCCACCCGCGCGCCAATTCCTATTACAACAATTCGAAAGGCCGCGTGTTCCTGTCGTGGCCCTGGCGGCTGGTCGATTTCTTCAATGAAACGCGGCGCCCTGAATCAGGGAGCTATACCTTGCACCGGTAGATCAGGGCCCGACTTTAGATCATGGACCGACTTTAGATCAGGGACCGACTGGCAACAGGATCGGTGCAAAAGTCGACAGCAGCGCGGCGTCGATCACTTGCGCCTGGCCGTTGATGAAACCCGCCGCCGGGCTGGCCAGCCACAGCGCCACTTCGGCGACATGCTGCGCGCTGCCCATGCCGCGCAGCGCGACACGCTCCAGATCGCCGGGCGCAACGATCGCCACGTCCGGCGCACCGATCAACGGGGTCATCACGCCGCCGGGGCAAATCGCGTTGATACGCGCGCCGCGTTCGGCAAAGGCGGTGACGCAGGATTTGACGAGCCCGACGACACCATGCTTGGCCGCGCTATAGGCCGGATTGGCGGGATGGCCGATGACCCCGGCGGCGGACGCCGTCACCACGACCGCACCGCCCTTTGCGATCACCGGCTGCACCGCCTTGATCCCGTTGAACGTGCCTTTGAGATTGATCGCGATCACCCGATCGAAAAACGCTTCGTCGACCGTGTCGAGACCCTCGGCAGCGCCGTAATACCCTGCGTTGAGAAACGCGATGTCGAGTTGCCCCGCCTCGGCGATGACCGCGTCGACCATCGCCCGGTTGCTTGCCGCATCGGCGATGTCGACTTCCACCGCGCAGGCCGCATTGCCGATTTCCGCCACGACGGCCTCCGCACCTGCCAGATTGAGATCGGCGACGAACACCCGCGCGCCCTCCTGCGCAAAGCGGATTGCCGCCGCGCGCCCGATGCCCGACGCGCCGCCGGTGACCAGCGCCACTTTGCCTGTGAATCGGGTCATGTCTTGTCTCCCCACGCCCTGTCTCCCAATACATCACGCAATTCGGTTTTCAGCACTTTGCCCGCCGCGTTGCGCGGAAAATCGGGCACGATGACAAAACCGCGCGGAACCTTGTAATTGGCCATGGCCTCGCGCGACCAGGCGGTGAGATCGGCCCCGGTCGCGGTCATCCCGGGGCGCAGGATCACGAATGCGCGACCCACTTCGCCCAGACGTTCGTCGGGCACGCCGATCACAGCCGCCTGCGCCACCGCCGGATGCCCGGCGAGCAGCTTTTCGACTTCGGCAGGATAGACGTTGAACCCGCCGGAAATGAACAGATCCTTCTTGCGGTCGGTGATCGCGAGATAACCGCGCGCATCAATCGTGCCGACATCGCCGGTATGCAGCCAGCCGTCCGCGTCGACCGCTTCGGCCGTGGCCGCCGGATCGTCGAGATAGCCGCGCGTCACGCCATGCCCGCGCACCCACAATTCGCCGGCCTGGCCCGACGGCCGGTCATGCCCCTCGTCATCGACGCAGCGCACTTCGATACCGGGCATCGGATAGCCGCAGGTATGCGCCACGGTTTCGGCATCGTCGCCCTGACGGGTCATCGCGATGACCCCGCATTCGGTCATGCCATAGCCGTTGACGATATTCTGCATGCCCAATTCGTGCCGCATGCGTTCGACCAGCGCGGGCGGCACCGGCGCCGCCCCGGTGACGGCCACACGCAGCGAGGAAAAGTCGCGCCGCTCGCCGCTTCCCAGCTCCTGCAACAGCGATTGATAGATCGTCGGCGGGCCGGGAATGAACGAAATACGGTTCTGTTCCACCTGTCGCACGACTTCGGCCACGTCGAAGGTCGGCAGCGGAATCATCGTCGCCCCGCGCACGAGACAGGCGACCCAGCCCGCCTTGTAGCCAAAGGTGTGGAAGAACGGATTGACGATCAGGTATCGGTCCCCGGCACGCAAGTCGACGCGCACCGCCCAGTCGCCAAAGCTTTGCGGCACTTGCCGGTGCGCGGTCAGCGCGCCCTTGGGGCGGCCGGTCGTGCCCGAGGTGAAAATGATGTCGCAGATGTCGTCGGGGCCTACCCCGGCGAGCGCCGCGTCAACCGCCGGATCATCGCTGCCCTGCCCCCGTGCGACAAAGGCGTCGAAATCGCGGTCGATGGCGATCACTTCGCGAAGGTCGGGCAAGTCTTCCCCGGCGATCAACGCGCCATAATCCTGACCCAGAAAGTGGGCCGGAGCAAACAGCAGTTTGGCCCGCGACCGGCGCAGGATGTCGCCCGCCTCGCCGCCCTTGAAGCGCGTGTTCATCGGCACGATCGCCGCGCCCACGCTCTGCGCGCCCAACGCCGCCAGAATCCATTCGCGCGTGTTCGGCGCCCAGATGCCGACGCGATCGCCATGCCGCAATCCGGCAGCAAGCATGGCCGAAGCCGTGGCGCGCGCATCGGCCCAAAGCTGGGCGAAAGTCCAGCACCTGTCACCCGCAAGCAGCGCTGGCGCATCGGGCCAGGTCTCGGCGGCGCGCCGCGCCGCCTCTGGAATCGTCGGGGGCCAGATGCCCGGAGTTTCGGTCATCGCAGGTCAGGCCACTTCGAACAGGCCGGCCGCGCCCATGCCACCGGCGATGCACATCGACACGACAACATATTTGACGCCGCGCCGCTTGCCCTCGATCAGCGCATGACCGACCAGCCGCGATCCGGTCATGCCGAACGGATGGCCGATGGCGATCCCGCCGCCGTTGACGTTGAGCCGTTCGGGATCGATCCCCAGCTTGCGCTGGCAATAGATCGCCTGGCTGGCGAAGGCCTCGTTGATTTCGAAAAGCCCGATATCGGCGAGCTTTACCCCGGTCCGTTCAAGCAGTTTGGGAATGGCGAAAACCGGGCCGATGCCCATTTCGTCGGCACCGCAACCCGCGACCTGAAACCCGCGATAGAGGCCCAGCACCGGCAAGCCTTCGCGCTGCGCCATGCCCAGATCCATCAGCACCTGGGCCGAGGCACCATCGGACAACTGGCTGGCGTTGCCCGCGGTGACGTGCCGGCCCTCCTTGATGACCAGACCGTCGCGGAACACCGGCTTGAGCGCGGCGAGCGCTTCATAGGTCGTGCCGGCGCGAATGCCTTCGTCGCTGGCGAGCGTGATGTCCTGCTTGCCGGTCTCGTTGCCTTCCTTGTCGAACAAGGCCTTGGCGACGGCGATCGGCACGATCTCGTCATCGAATTTGCCCGCGGCTTGTGCCGCAGCGGCGCGTTGCTGGGACAGCGCGGCGAAACGATCCTGATCCTCGCGGCTGATGCCATAGCGTTCGGCGACGATCTCGGCCGTCTCGATCATGGCCATATAGGCATAGGGATCGTGCGCTTTGACCGCTTCGGAGCGGTTGCGGAATGTCGGCGCATGCTTGTTGAGCGTCAGCGAGATGCTTTCCATGCCCCCGGCAACGGCCACGTCGATCTCGTTGGTCATGATCGACCGTGCCGCAAACGCGATCGCGTTCAGCCCCGACGAACATTTCCGGTCCATGGTGAAACCGCTCGTGCTGTCGGGCAGATTCGAGGCATGGACCGTCAGGCGGCCCAGATTGTAGCTTTGCGTGTTCCAGTGGTTGCCGACGCCCAGATAGACGTCATCGACCCGCGCCGGATCGATCCCGGCGCGGTCGAGCGCGGCATTGACCACATGGGCAGACAGGACCGGTGCCTCGGTGTCGTTGAACGCGCCGCGATAGGCCTTGCCGACCCCGGTGCGCGCAGTGGAAACAATGGCGGCTTCGCGCATCATGCGTCCTTTCAGGTAAATCCATGCATATTGGTCGGGCCGAAATAGGCGCGCATTTCCGTCACCTTGCCCGCTTCGTTGAACTTGAATGTGTCGATCACGTCGACCCGCTTGTCGCTGCCGTCCCAGTGAAGAAGCACGCTGAAGGCAAACGCGGCATAATCGCCGGCGATGCGCACCGGGCCTTCAAGCCGCAGTTTCGCCCCGGTCTGCATCGACGCGGTGTAAAAGCCGAGAATCGCGTCGTGGCCCACATGCGGCGGACTGCCGATCGGATCCTCGACCGTTGCGTCGGGTGCAAACAGGGCCGCAACGCCGGCAGCGTCGCTTTTGGCAAACGCTTCGACGTAGGCATGGACTGCGGCTTCCATCACTTTGGGGTCTGGCATCGCTCACACTTTCGGAAAATACCGGCTGATCGTGTCGAGCACGCAGGCCGGTTTGGTTTGTCCTTCGATTTCAATCGTCACGCGCACGACGGACTGGATCGCGCCCTTGATGTCCTCGATCGAAACGATTTCGCCCGTGGCGCGGATGCGGCTGCCGACCTTGACCGGGTTGAGGAAACGCAGGCGATCGGCCCCGACATTCACCGCATGGGCAAAGCCGCGCACTTCGATCAACCGGGGCAGGAAATAATTGGCGAGGCTCATCGTCAGATAGCCATGCGCAATGGTCCCGCCGAACGGTCCGTCTTTGGCGCGATCGACATCGACATGGATCCACTGGTGATCGCCGGTGACATCGGCAAAGCCGTCGACCCGCTCCTGTTCGATCGCCAGCCAGTCGGTCGGCCCCAGCTTGGTGCCTTCCTGTCCGATCAGATCGGTGGGTCGGTCATAGACGCGCGTCATGATCAGGCCCTCTGGCTGGAGACCGGGACAATCTCGCCGGTCATGTAGGAAGACAGGTCACAGGCCAGAAACAGCATGACATTGGCCACTTCCCACACTTCGGCGGGACGGCCAAAGGCCTCGGTCCTGACCAGTTCCGCCAGCCTTTCCTCGGTCGTCACTTTGGCCAGGAAGGGATGCATGGCAAGGCTTGGCGCGACCGCGTTGATACGCACGCCATGGTCGGCGGCTTCCAATGCGGTGCAGCGGGTAAAGGCCATGACCCCCGCCTTGGCGGCGGCGTAATGCGCCTGGCCCTTCTGCGCGCGCCAGCCCAGCACCGAGGCGTTGTTGACCATCACGCCCGAGCGATGGGCATACATCGACGGCAGGAATGCGCGGGTCATGCGGAACAGGCTGGTCAGCGTAACATCGAGCACACGGCTCCATTGCTCGTCGGTCATGTCGACCACATCGACTTCACCGCCCAGCCCGGCATTGTTGATCAGCACATCGACTTTGCCGAAAGCCGCCAGGGCCGCATCGCGCAACCCCTGTACCGCCGCCTCGCTGGTCACGTCGCAAACGCAGGTCGCCGGGCGTTCACAGCCCACTTCGGCAGCGATCCGGTCGGCGGCTTCACCCAGTCGGCGCTCATGGAAATCGCTGATCAGCAGCCGCGCGCCTTCTTCGGCGGCGCGCTTGGCCACGGCAAAGCCGATGCCGGTGCCGGCGGCGGCGGTGATCACGACGCTCTTGCCTTTCAGCATGCCGAGCGGGACTGGATAGGGCGGAACAGGAACGGTCACAGGTCGCCTCTCGGTTCAAGCATTGTCAAAGGTCGCCTCTCGGTTCGCGGGGAAGGCCGAGCCCGCGCTCGGCGATCAGATTGCGCTGAATCTGGTTGGTGCCGCCGTAGATCGTGTCGGCGCGGCTGAAGAGGAACAGATTGGGCAGCGTGCTCCATTCATAGGCGTCGCCTTCGGCCAGTTCGCCCGCCTGCCCCAGCACGTCCATCGCCAGTTCGCCCAGCGCGCGGCGCCATGTCGCCCACTGGATCTTGTAAGTCAGCGCTGCGCCGTCGATCGCGGAATGGTCGGTGTTGGACAGCATGCGGAGCGCCCCATAGCGCATCAGGCGCAGGCCGATTTCCGCTTTGGCGATACGCTGGCGGATCAGCGGATCGTGCGCCGTGCCATTGGCCCTGGCCGCCGTGATCAGCGCATCGAGTTCGTTGCGGAATGACATCTGCTGGCCAAGCGTGGACACGCCGCGTTCAAACGCAAGCAGGCCCATGGCGATTTTCCACCCATCACCGATCCTGCCGATCAGGCTGTCCGCCGGGCAACGGGCATCGGTAAAGAATGTCTCGTTGAATTCGGCATCGCCATTGATCTGGGTGATGCCGCGCACGTCGATGCCCGGCTGGTCGATCGGCATCATCAGGAAAGTGAGGCCCTTGGGGCCTTTCGAGCCTTCCTCGGTCCGCGTGATGACAAAGATCCAGTCGGAAATGTGCGCCAGACTGGTCCAGATTTTTTGCCCGTTGACCACCCACTCCCCATTCTCCAGCCGCCCCTTGGTGCGCACCGATGCGAGGTCCGACCCCGCATTGGGTTCGGAAAACCCCTGGCAAAAGATCGTCTTGCCAGCCGCGATGCCCGGCAAAAAGCGCTGCTTCTGCTCTTCGCTGCCAAAGGTGAGGATGGTCGGACCGGCCAGTTCGATACCGATATGGTTGACCCGGCCCGGCACCCCGGCACGGGCATATTCCTCGGCAAAGATCACCTGCTGGGCCAGCGTCGCGTCGCGCCCGCCCCATTGGCTGGGCCAGCCGATGCACGACCAGCCGTTTTCGCCCAGGTGCTGTTCCCATTCCTTGCGCCGCTCCGCCTTGGCGGTAAGCGTGGTGATGCCCTTGATATCCTTGAAGGGCCCTGCCATCTGCGCCTGCAACCAGTCGGCGCATTCGGCGCGAAACAGCTCTTCGGCCGGCGAAAATCCAAGCTTCATGCTGCGCCTCCCAGGATCATCGTCGCGACAGCTTCGCGGTGGTAGGTGCCATTGCCCAACAGGGTCTGGATCGAACGCGCGCGCTTGAAGAACAGGTGCGCGTCGTGTTCCCAGGTAAAGCCGATCCCGCCCTGGAGCTGGATCATGTTGCCCGCACACATGAAATAGGTGTCGGCGGCAAAGCTTTTGGCCGCGTGCAGCGCAATCGCGGTCTCGTCGGAATTCTCGTCGACCGCGCAGGCCGCCCAATAGACCGCCGAGCGCGCCTGTTCGATCTCGATCATCATGTCGGCAAGACGGTGCTTGTAGGCCTGGAACGAGCCGATCGGGCGACCGAACTGGACGCGTTCGCGCGCATAGGCGACCGTGCGGTCAAGCGCGGCCTGCGCCCCGCCCAAGGCTTCGGCGGCAAGGCAGATCCACCCGGCAGCCAGCGCAGCGGGTATGGCGGCGTCACCATCTTCCAGCGCTTCGGCGGGCGCATCGGTCAGGACCACGGTGGCAAGGGGGCGCGTCTGGTCCAGCGTGACATGGGGCGTAATGGCCACACCTTTGCCTTTCAGATCGACAAGCCAGGCATCGTTCCCGCCATAAACGAGCAGGAGATCGGCCACTGCGCCATGCGGCACGAACGAAAACGTACCCGACAACCGACCATCCGCCGCGCTCGCCCGCGCCGCCCAGGTCGTGGTCGAAATCATGTCTCCGGCGGCGAGGCGAGGCAGCCATTCGGCCTTCTGCTCTTCGCTGCCGCCTTTGGCGATGGCCTGCCCGACCATGACATGGCCGAGCAGCGGCAGTGCGGCGACTTGCGCGCCGGCGGCTTCGGCGACCAGCGCCAGTTCGATCATGCCGAGCCCGGCGCCGCCGTGGTCCTCGGGCACGGCAATCCCGGTCAGACCCAGATCGCTTGCAAAGGCGTTCCACAACGCGCGGTCGAGCCCGTCGCCCGCCATCGCCTTGCGCGTGCGTTCGCTGGTGGCGTTTTCGGCGAAGAAACCGCGCACGGTCTCGGCGATCATGCGCTGTTCGTCGGTAAAGGCGAATTCCATGTCAGGCAGTCCCCCACACCTTGCGCGGCGGCACGCGTTCGGCCAGCAGCCGTTCGACCGCTTCGCCGACTTCCGCCGGGTTCCAGCGCGCGCGCCGATCCACGAACGGGCCTTCGCGCCACCCGTCTTCCAGCATGATCTTGCCCCCTTCGAGTTCGAAGACGCAGCCGGTGACATCGGCGCTTTCGCCACTGCCCAGCCAAACGACGGTGGGCGCGACATTGGCCGGGTCCATCGCGTCAAAGGTGGCGTCCTGCGTCGCCATCTTGTCGGCAAAGGCCTGCTCGGTCATGCGCGTGCGCGCCGAAGGGGCGAGCGCGTTGGCGGTAATGCCATAGCGGCCCAGTTCAGCCGCCTGCACCAGCGTCAGCGCCGCAATCCCGCCCTTGGCCGTTGCATAGGCCGCCTGCGCGATCGAACCTTGCAACCCGGCGCCCGACGACGTGTTGATAATTCGCGCATCGGGCTGGCCACCGGTTTTCTGCTTGCCGCGCCAGTAATCGACCGCGTGGCGGCTGAGGCAGAAATGGCCGCGCAGATGGACGTGCATGGTCGCGTCCCATTCGTCGGGCGTGGCCGAAACGAACATGCGGTCGCGCACGATCCCGGCGTTGTTGACCACCACGTGCAAGTCGCCAAACGCGGCCAGCGCCGCATCGACGATCCGTTTTGCCGCGTCCCAGTCGGTGATGTCCTCGTAATTGGCCACCGCCTTGCCACCGGCGGCGATGATCTGCGCCACCACGGCGTCGGCGGCGCTCGTATCGCGCCCTTCGCCACCCAGAGACGTACCGATGTCATTGACCACGACGTTGGCGCCCTCGGCGGCAAAGGCCAGCGCATAGGCCCGGCCCAGCCCGCCTGCGGCGCCGGTAATGATGACAGTGCGATTGTCGCAGATGCCCACGGTTCTCTCCTTCAATTGGCTTGCGCGGGAACCGGCAGCAGCAAGTGCTGCGAAAGGTTCCCGACCATGTCGAGCAGCGAATAGTCGCGCGTGGCAAAGCGCCACGCGCCATCCGCGCGCACAAACGTGTCATGATAGCGTCCGGCGCAAATCGCCTGAAGCGGCAGCGCCCCGGTTTGCTGAAATACGGTATAGGTCGAGCGGCACGAGGCAGTGCCGGCGATATCATCGACTTCGACAATCGCGTTGGTAATGACGTGCTTTGTGCGCGGCGTACCGCAAGGATGGATACGCACAAAGGCGCGCCATTGTTCCAGCAGCGGCGCGGCGCCATGGACGACGCGCCCGCCGCCGAGCGTCACCTCCGCGTGATCGAACAGCGCGGCGACGTTTTCCAGTTCGCCCGCGTCCATCAATTCGGCATAGCGATACAGCAGGTTGGTGATCTGCGTTTCGGGGCTCATGCCCTGCCCTCCGCCTGGACAAGCGAATTCCGGCGACAGGACGGCAGCGAAGCCACAGGCTTGGTATGGCTCGCCATGGGTCAGAGCCGCTCGATGATCGTCACGTTGGCCTGCCCGCCACCTTCGCACATCGTCTGCAGGCCATAGCGGCCGCCGGTGCGTTCAAGAGCGTTGAGCAACGTCGTCATCAGCTTCGCGCCGGTCGAACCGATCGGGTGGCCGAGCGCAATCGCGCCGCCTTGAACATTGACCTTTTCGTGCGGGATCGAAAGTTCCTTCATCCACGCCAGAGTGACCGAGGCAAACGCCTCGTTGCATTCAAACAGGTCGATATCTTCCAGCTTCATGCCCGACTTCTTCAGGGCATAGCGCGTGGCGGTGATCGGGCCGGTCAGCATCCACACCGGATTGTCGGCACGGACCGACATGTGGTGAATGCGTGCACGCGGCCTGAACCCGTGCTCCTTTACCGCGCGTTCGCTCGCAATCAGCAGCGCGGCGGCGCAATCGGAATTCTGGCTGGCGTTGCCGGCCGTCACCCGCCCGCCTTCGCGCACCGGGTTCAGCGAGGCCAACCCTTCCAGCGTGGTGCCCGGACGGATCGTCTCGTCACGATCAAGCCCGGCCAAAGGCGCGATTTCGGCCTTGAACCAGCCCGCTTCGGTCGCGGCTTGCGCGCGCATGTGGCTGGCATGGGAAAAGGCGTCCAGTTCCTCGCGGCTGATGGCCCACTTTTCGGCGATCATCTCGGCCGAACGGATCTGGTTCACTTCCTCGTTGCCATACCGCGCGTCCCAGCCCGTCGAGCCGACGAACGGACTGTCGAAACCATACGTCTGGCCGGCAATCATCGCCGCCATGATCGGAATACGGTTCATCGCCTGGCTGCCACCGGCAACGACGATGTCCTGCGTACCGCTCATCACGCCTTGCGCGGCGAAGTGAACCGCCTGCTGCGCGCTGCCGCATTGCCGGTCGATGGTCACGCCGGGCACGTCTTCGGGCAAACCGGCAACCAGCCATGCGGTCCGGCCGATATCGCCGGCCTGGCCGCCGATCGTTTCGGTACACCCCCATACCACATCTTCGACCAGCGCCGGATCGAACGCGTTGCGCGCCATCAGGGCCCGGATCGGATGGGCGGCAAGATCGGCGGGATGCAGATGGGCAAGGCTGCCCTTCTTGCGACCGACCGGGGCACGGATGGCATCGATGATATAGGCTTCGGGCATCTCAGGCCTCTCTGGCAAAAGTCTGGTCCGGCCCGGTGGGCCGGGTGAACAGGCGGGTGCCCACACGGGCACGATGGAAAGCGGAGGTTCCCCAGCTTCCCGACAAGGCCAGGGCGCGCTTGAGGAACAAGTGGACGTCCACTTCCCACGAATAACCCATCGCACCATGCACCTGGATCGAGGCGCGGGCGGCCTTGTCCGCCGCCTCCGTCGCGACAAGGCGGGCATGGCTGATCCGCGCCTGTGCAAAGATGTCGCGCTGGCCGATCTGGGCGGCGGCGGCGATCACCACCGGGCGGGCGAATTCGATCGCCACTTGTGCGCTGGCCAGGTGATGCTTGACCGCCTGATAGCTGCCGATGGGTTTGCCGAACTGCTGACGATCCTTCGCATAGGCGACCGCCAGATCGACCGCGCGCTGCGCCAGCCCCAGCGCTTGCGCTGCGGCGAACACGGCGGCGCGGTCGAGCGCGAGCGTCCAGTCTGCGGGGCCGAGATCCTCGGCACGGGCCGGATCCCACGTCACGCGAAACAGGCGGCGCAGCGGGTCGATCGTCGCGGCGGGCATCAGCGTGACCTGATCCGGCAGGACGAGGAAGGCATGGCCATCCTGTTCCATCAGGATCGCATCGGCCACGTCGGCATGGGCGACAACCGGGTTGCACGCGGGCGCGATGGCGATGATTGCTGCCGGATCGGCCGACAGGGCATGGTCGGGCGCGAGCGCGGCCAGCATCGGCGCGGCTATCCCGGCGCTTTCGACCAGCGGCTCGGGCAGCGCGACATAGCCGGCGGCTTGCGCGATCAGGGCAAAGTCGAGCTCGGTCAGGCCCAGCCCGCCCGCGCTTTCGGGCAGCAGCAACAGGGTAAAGCCGTTTTCGACGATCTGCGCCCAGCGCCCGGCGTCAAAGGCCGTGTCCTGTTCCATCATCCGGTGCCAATGGTCGGGCGTGCACGTGTCGCCAAACAGGGTGGCAGCGGTTTGCGCAAACATGACCTGTTCGTCGCTGAGAGTGAAGTCCATGGGCCGTGTCCCTCCCCGCTCAGCGCGGCAGGCCGAGCATGCGCTCGGCGATGATGTTGCGCTGGATCTCGTTCGATCCGGCATAGATCGGACCGGCGAGCGAAAAGATGAAATCATCGAGCCAGTCGTGCCCGCCCGGTTCGGGCAAAAGCTCTGCCTCCGGGCCGAGAATGGCGAGCGCGGTCTGGTTGAGATGGATGTCCATTTCCGACCAGAAGATCTTGTTGGTGCTGGCCTCCGGCCCGATCTTCGCGCCCGCAATCAGGCGTGATGCGGTCTGGTAGATGTTCAGCGCATAGGCTTCGGCGTTCATGAACGCGCGTACCACGTCTGCTTCGAGCGCGGGGTCGGCGCGGTCCTTGCGCGCTTGCCACAAGTCGGCCAGCGCCGCCGCTGCGACCTGATAACGCGCCGGCGAACGCAGCATCAGGCCGCGTTCAAAGCCGGCCGTCGCCATGCAGATGTGCCAGCCCTCCCCTTCGTCGCCGAGCCGGTTGAACGCGGGCACACGCACGTCATCGAGGAAAATCTCGGCAAAGCCGACATGCCCGTTGATCTTGCGGATCGGATTGCGCGTGACGCCCGGCGCATCGAGCGGAAAGAAGATCAGGCTCATGCCCTTGTGCCGCTCGCTGCCCGGCTCGCGGAACAGGCCAAACGCCCAGTCCGCAAAAGCGGCACGGCTCGACCAGATCTTGTGGCCATTGAGCACATATTCGTCGCCATCACGCCGCGCGGTCGCGCGAACGCCCGCCAGATCGGACCCGGCCTGCGGTTCGGACCAGGCCTGCGCCCAGATTTCCTCGCCGCTTGCCATCGGCGGCAGAAAGCGCGCCTTCTGGTCATCGCTGCCAAATTCCATCAAGGTGGGGCCGAGCAGGAAGATCCCGTTCTGGTTGACCCGCCCCGGCGCCCCGGCGCGATAGTATTCCTCTTCGAAAATCAGCCACTGGATCAGATCGAGCCCGCGTCCACCGTATTCCTTCGGCCAGGTGACCATACCCCAGTCGCCGGATTTCAGCGTGGCTTCCCACGCGCGGTGCGCCTCGAATCCGGCGCGCGTCGCGTCGTAGTGTTCAAGCGGGTGCGCCGGTACATGCGCTTCAAGCCAGGCGCGCACTTCGGCGCGAAAGGCCTGCTGTTCGGGCGTATAGGACAGCTGCATCAGAACGCCGCCGCCTTGCCGGTTTCGACGAAGGCGTCGCGCGCCTTCTGGCTGTCGTCATGCATGTACATTTCCAGGGTAAAGCCCTGTTCCCAGCGATAGCCGCGATCGACATCGCGCGGTTCGAGCCCGTTGAGCGCTTCCTTGGCAATGACCAGGGCCTTGCGGCTCTTGCCCGCGATCACTGCGCAAAACGCGCGCGCTTCGGCCACCAGATCGGCGCGGGGCACGATCTTTTCGACCGCGCCCAGCCGATAGGCCTCTTGCGCGGGGATCGTGCCGCCGGTGAAGAACGCGGCGCGGACCTTGTGCAGCGGCAACATCCGCGACAGGTGGCTCGCCCCGCCCATCGCCCCGCGATCGACCTCGGGCAGCGAAAAGAACGCATCGTCGGCGGCGATGATCACGTCGCTCGCGCCGCAGATACCGATGCCGCCGCCGATCACGAACTTGTGTGCGGCGACAACGACCGGGATCTCGGCCTCGTGAATCGCCTTGAAAGTCAGGAAATTGCCCCGGTTGAGCACGGTGATGCGCTCGGGATGGGCCTGCATTTCCTTGATATCGACGCCGCCGCAAAACCCGCGTGCGGTTTCCGCCGCGCGGATCAGCACGACATTGGCATCGGGATTGGTGGCCGCCTCGCGGACCAGCGCGGGGATCGACATCCAGGTTTCGCTGTCGAACGCATTGACCGGCGGCACGTCGAACACGATTTCGGCAATGCGGTCCCGGACGGTCAGGGTAATCGGCATGGTCGGTTCCTCAACAGGGCGCGCACAGCGCGAGGAGGCGCGCGCGCGCTTCGGTCATGATGCGCTCGATCAGTTCGGCACAACTCGGCACTTCCGTAATCCGGCCGCCGACAACGCCGGTGGCCATCACGCCATGCGCAATATCGCCGTCGACGACCGCTTTCTGGATCAGCATCGGCATTGTCGCGGCCATCATCGCCTGGCGCAGCGGCACATCGCCGTGCCCTGTCATGCCGCGCGCGGCCTTGATGAAATGGAGCCATGACGCGCCGGTCTGGCGCTTCATCTCACGCCCGGCTTCGAACGCGCGCAGCCACATGCCGATCGGGCCCGACTTTTCGATGCGGTCGAGCAGGGGCGTGCGCACCATCCGCTGCGGAATGCCGTCGAGCCGGGTGGTGACGATGATCTGGTCGGTCCCGGCCTTGAGATAGGCGGCCTTGGTCACCTCGGGCACCGGGCTTTCACGCGTCAGCAGAAACCGCGTGCCCATGGCAACGCCGACCGCGCCATAGGCCAGCGCCGCCACCAGCCCGCGCCCGTCGCCAAAGCCGCCCGACGCGATCACCGGCACCTGCACCGCGTCGAGCACTTGCGGCAAAAGCACGGTGGTCGGCACCGACCCGGTATGCCCGCCGCCTTCGCCACCCTGCACGGTGACCATGTCGACGCCGAGTTCAACCATCTTCTGCGCGTGTTTCACCGCGCCGACGGTGGGAATGCACAAGATGCCCGCATCCTTGAAACGCCCGATCATCTTCGCATTGGGCCCGCGCCCGAAACTGACCGCGCGCACTTGTTCGCGGTTGGCCAGGATCAGGTCGACAATCGCGTCGGCGCCCGGCTGAAACGAATGGAAATTGACCCCGAACGGGCGGTCGGTGCCCTGCCGCACGGCCAGGATCTTGGCCCGGCATTCATCGGGCGTCATCACCGCCGCGCCGAGAAAGCCGAACGCCCCGGCGTTGGAACTGGCGATCACCAGCGAGGGTTCGGCAATCCAGCCCATCGCGGTCTGGATCACCGGAACCCGGCAGCCCAGCCGCTCGGTCAGTACAGTGCACAAGGGATCGGTCATCAGGTTTCGCCGGCCTGTTTCTTGTTGGCGGCGGCCATTTCCTTTGCACCCAGTCCGCCGATCGAATTGCCCTGCACGAGATCGTTCTGGGCATGGGCGAAATGGTGCATGTGGAACACCGCATCCATCGCGGTACGCTTGCCGCGCAGTTCCTCGACGTGGTTCAGCGCCTGCTTGGTCAGCCAGTTTCCAAGACGCGGCTGCGCCACCAGCCGGGCTGCCCAGCCGCTGACAGTCTCACGCAAATTCTCGCGCGGGACGACCTTGTTGACCATGCCGAACTGTTCGGCGCGGGCCGCGGTCATGCGTTCGCCCAGCATCAGGAATTCCTTGGCAACGCGCGGCGGCAGTTCAAATCCGTGCGCAAAGTATTCGACGCCGGGAATGCCCATGCGGTTGACCGGATCCTGAAAGAACGCGTCTTCGCTGGCGACAATCAGGTCGCACACCCATGCCAGCATCAGCCCGCCGGCGATGCAGGCGCCCTGCACCATGGCAATCGTCGGCTTGGGCACATCGCGCCAGCGTCGGCACATGCCGAGGTACTGTTCCTGTTCGCGTGTATAGAGCAGTTCGGCAGCAGGCTTGTTGACGTGCTTTGCCACCATCAGCCGGTTGTCGAACTGATGGTGCAGGTCGCGCCCCGGGGTGCCGATGTCGTGACCGGCGGAAAAATGCTTGCCCTCGCCCGCCAGCACGATTGCGCGCACATCGTCATCCTGCGTCGCGCGCATGAACGCATCATCGAGCGCATAAGTCATCTGCCCGTTCTGCGCATTGTTGAACTGCGGCCGGTTCATGGTGATCCAGGCCACATGGTCGATCACCTCATAGCGGACCGGTTCGTCGGTCTCGTAGGTGATCTCGACGGCTTTGGGTTCGACCAGATCGCTCATGTGCGCGTCTCCTCTCATGCTGCCGGACGTGCGGGCGGATTGTCCTTGAACACGCCGGCCCGTATCCCGTGCGGATCGAGGGCGGCGATCACCGCCAGATCGTCGGCAGTGGGCAAAGCGGTTTCGGGCAAGGTTTCGAGCCGTTCGAGCGCAAACCCGGTTGCCGTCTGCACCGCGTCAAAGGTAACGCCCGGGTGCAGCGAAACGACCCGCATGGCGTGGTCTGCACCGCCGAAATCCATCACGCACAGATTGGTGATGATGCGGCGCAGATCGACGCCGGAATAGTTGCCGCCCGGCACGCGCCGCGCCGGATTGTATCCGACGCCCGAAATCATGTCGACTTCACCCGCCACAAAGACGCGCGTCGAATGCTGCGGAAAAAAGAACGAATTGGGGTGATAGATCGTGTTGCCGGGAAAGCCGCGCACGCCCAGCATCTGCGTCTTGGGCTGCTGATGCGTGCCACCCAGCCGCGACAGATTGATCTGGCCAAAGCGGTCGATCTGCGTGGGGGTGACCATGGCATGGCGCCGCCCGGTCCACACCGCGCTGTCGAAGAACCGGCTGAACGGCAGATAGCCGGCCTTTTTGCGGTCATCGTACTTGCGCGGCCCCAGCGGCACCGGCTGTTCGACCAGATAGGCTTCGCCATCGGTCATCATCAGTTCGGGGCTGTGCGTCAGCTTGGCGAGGCTCGCGCCCAGACGCGGGATCGGGCCCACGCCGGTCGCGATGATCTCGCCATTGCCACAAAACGCCTCTGAGGCGGCGAAAATGCAGAGTTCTGCAAGAGTTACGTCGGTCATCAGAAAATCGGAAGCGGGAGAGCCGCCACCGCCTCCTTTCCGCCAAAGGATGCAAGGTATTGCGCCTCGTCGGCGCCCACGAAGCGGTCTTTCACCGCGTTCCAGTCGCCGGGGTCTTTTGCGGCATCGGCATAGGCCTTGAGCGCCTTGAAATCCCAACCGTACAACGGCGGCATCGAACCGGGGTGCGCGCCGCAGGGGATTTCGACCACGCCGGTCACGAAACAGCGTTCGAAAGTCTGGGCCTGCGCGTCTTCGGGATAATGGTCCTCGATCCGGTCGACCAGTTCCTCGCACGACACGAACGACCTGGCCGCCGCCTTGGCAAACCATTCGTCGTAATACGTGTCGGCGCCGAACAACTGGACATTGCCGCGCCAGTCGCTGCGGTTCACATGGATCAGCGCCGCATCGAGCTTCAGCGCGGGCATCGCGATCAGCGTTTCGCCATCGGCATAAGGGCTGGACACCGTCTTCAATCCGCCCAGCTCCGCAAGATCGGTCCCAAGGCCGACCCGTGTGGGCAGAAACGGCAGGCCGAACGCGGCAGCCTTCAGGCCCCACTGGAACATGCCTTCGTCCAGTTCCAGCACTTCGATGCTGCCCGCCTCGCGTGCCTTGCGGAACCAGGGTTCCAGCGGGATGGCATCGAGCGAGACAAACGCGAAGACGAGCTTCTTCACTTTGCCCGCAGCGCACAGCATCCCGACATCGGCGCCGCCATAGGCGACAATCGTCAGATCCTTGAGGTCCGAACGCAGGATTTCGCGCACCAGCGCCATCGGTTTGCGGCGTGGGCCCCATCCGCCGATGCCCAGCGTCATGCCGTCGGACAGTTGCGCCACGATATCGGCCGCGCTCATCCGTTTATCGAGGGTACCGTTGGTCACGGTCACGCCTGTTCTCCCTGTTGGTCTTTCATGGCCTTTTGCCAGGCCCATTCGTGACCCCACACACTGATCCCTTCGTGCCGGGTGGTGACCCAGCTCGACGGGTCGATGATCAGGCTGTCGCACCCGATCTCGAGATCGAAGCCGCCAGGGGTCTGCACGTAAAAGCCGGTCGTCTCGTCATTGACATGGCGGCCCAGCGTCGCGCTTTCGGGATAAGCGAACCGCTTCATGCGATCGTGCGCCTTGCCCACCTCGATCAGTGTCGGCAGTTCGAGCATGATATGCACCGCGCCCGACGGCGGGACCGGCCCTTCGCCGAATGCGATCGAGTGGTGCCGCCCGTTGTCGGCATGGAGAAAGGCAAAGCCCATCGACGGACCATCGGGGCCGAACAGATTGAAACGCGGCATGTCGGTTTCGTGGAAACCGAGCACATCGCGGTGAAACGCGATGGTTTCGTCAAAGTTGGGCGCCGAAAACACCGCATGGCCCAATCCCATGTCACCGGTGACGAAACCGGGCACGCCGATCGGCGAAACAAACGGGTCCGCAGTCCGCGCATCGCCGCAATAGAGCTCAAGCCCGTTGCCCGCCGGGTCGGTGGTGTGGAACAGCGCCTCGGCGCCACGTCCGGCGGCCTCTTGCGCGCTGGCCCATTCCACCGGACGCCCCGCCGCCGCAACAGCCACCGCCAGCGTGTCGAGCGTGGCCCGGTCCGTCACTTCATAACCGGCCGCGACAAACCATTCGCGCGTCCCCGGCTGGATGCGCAGGCGGAACACGCGGTCGTCCACGCGATACAGCGCGGCACCGTCGGGCGCATCGGCGGCGCGCATGACGCCGACGAACTCCGTCAGAAAACGGTCCCACTCTGCGGGCTTCGCCGTCTCGATGACGACATAGCCGAGCGCCTTGATCCCCATGGTTTTCAGGTTCCTTTCACGAGGTCCAGGAAGTAGGGTCGCTCGCCCCCTCCATCGACATTGATGCGTGCGCCGCTGACCCAACCGGCAAGGTCGGAACACAGCCAGAGCACCGCGCCGGCGATATCGTCGCCGGTGCCCATGCGCTGCAGCGGCATCGAACGGCCGATCGCCGCCTGCGCCTCGGCATCGCCATATGTCTCGGCAGCGTTTTCGGTCTGCATCAGGCCTGCGATGATAGCGTTCACGCGGATGCCGACCGGGCCCCATTCCTGGGCCAGACTCTGCGTCAGATTGATCAGGCCGGCCTTGGCCGCGCCATAGGCCGCCGTCATCGGCGCAGGGCGAACCCCGGCGACACTGGCGATATTGACGATGCTGGCGTGACCCCGGCCCTGCATATGCGCATGGGCGGCTTGCGCCATGTACATCGCCGAATGCAGGTTGAGCTTCAGGATCGCGTCGAAGAACCGCGGCGAGGCGTCTGCTGCGGCGGCCTGCGGCGATCCACCGGCGTTGTTGACCAGGATGTCGAGCCGACCGAATTTGGCCGCGACGCCATCCACCAGCCCTTTGGCCTGTTCGGGATCGCGGATGTCGGCCGCGCGAAAGGCGATGCCTTCGGGCAGGGCATCGGGTGCGTTGCGGCCACAGACCACCACACGCGCACCGGCATCCGCCAGCGCCATCGCGATGCACAGCCCCAGACCCCGGGTGCCGCCCGTGACGATGGCCACGCGGCCATCAAGATCAATGGCTGGATTCATGATTTTCCTGCCCTGCACGGGGCGCCCTCTCCCACCTTCACCGGGTTTCCGCAGTCTTGATTTTCGGTCCTGCGCCGGATTCGAATTTGCTTATATCGAAGGCATTGATGCATTTCAATTGATGATTTGCGTACCTCATAGCTTTTAAAATTACGCGTGCAGCCAGAAACCGCAAAAATAATTTGACCCGGCCTGCGCAGCCAAAGACCGGCCACGCGCCCGTTGACGGCGCGCCCTGCCCTCTGCCTCGACCAATCCGCCTTGCGCACGATAACTCGTCGGCAAATTATCATAATAATACGCAAATGGCAGTTTCATATTCACATTCAAGGTGAAATGTGGTTTTTTAGCGACATCGCAAAACGCAAACGGTAAAATCAACAGGGGAACAGGGTATGCTGCTGAAAGACACCGCCGCCATCATCACCGGCGCCGCGCGCGGCGTGGCCAAAGGGGTGGCCACCGCCATGGTCAAGGCCGGCGCCAGCGTGCTGATCGTTGACCGGGAGGTCGAACTGGGCAAAGCTACCGCCGCCGAACTCGGGGCGCTGGGCCCGGTCCATTTCATGGCCGTAGATCTTGCCGATCGCGACGCCCTGCCCGGCATCGTCGACGAGGCCGTGCGGCGGTTCGGGCGGCTGGATACGCTGGTCAACGCGGCGCAGGCCTCGGCGCAAATGCCGCTGATCGACACCTCGACCGAGGCGATGAACCTGGCCTTTGATACCGGATTCTGGCCGACCTTCCTGCTGATGAAGGCCGCGTTTCCTCATCTCGTCGCATCGCGCGGCTCGGTGATCAATTTCGGCAGCGGCGCGGGCATCCAGGGCATGCCGACGCAAGCGTCGTATGGCGCGGCCAAAGAAGCGATCCGGTCGCTGTCCAAGACGGCGGCAATCGAATGGGGTGAACACGGCGTGCGGGTGAACGTGATCTGCCCGTTTGCGCTGTCGCCCGGCGTCGAAATGTGGCGCCAGCATTTTCCCGAGGCCTATGCCGGGCAGATCAGCAGGGTTCCGCTGCGCCGCATCGGCGATCCGGAAATGGACATCGGGTCCTCGGCCGTGTTCCTCGCCAGCAATCTTGCGAGCTATGTTACCGGGCAGACGCTGATGGTCGACGGCGGCCAGACGCGCACGTTCTGATCGCACGCCGCCATGCGCGGCCAACAGGTCGATCAGGAACCGCGCTTTCGAAAGACTTTGCGGTTTTCAATTGACGATTTGCGTATCAGGTGGCATTCAAATTTACGAATGATCATAAAATGTGCGGCAACGAGTCGACGCATCACGGCATTGATGCAAGGGAGAGATCACCAGCAATGGCAACACCTGCCACTCTCGTCGCGGCGGGCGACACCGGCCAGACAGCAACGGGCCAGACAGCAACCGGCCCGACAGCAGAAGATCTGGCCGCGCGCGCGCGGGCAATGATCCCGGCGCTGCGCGCGCGCGCCGCGCGCTGCGTTGCCGATCGCGACGTACCGGCGGAATCGATCGCGGACATGCAGGAAGCCGGATTTTTCCGCATCCTCCAGCCCCGGCGCTGGGGCGGGTTCGAAATGCATCCCAATGCCTTCTACGAAGTGCAGAAAGCCCTGGCCGAAGGCTGCATGTCAACCGGCTGGATGTATGGCGTGGTGGGGTGCCACCCCTATGAAATCGCGCTGTTCCACGAAGCGGCGCAGGCCGAAGTCTGGGGCAGCGATCCTTCGACGCTGGTGTCGTCGAGCTATCAGCCGGTCGGCAAGGTCACCGTGGTCGACGGCGGTTTCCGCCTGTCGGGCCGATGGGGTTTTTCGACCGGATCGGTGCATTGCCAATGGGTCGTGCTGGGCGCGCTGGTGCCGCCGACCGAGCCGGGCGGTGCGCCCGACATGCGCGCATTCCTGTTGCCGCGCAGCGATTACACCATCGATCGCGATGCCTGGCATGTGTTCGGGCTGCAAGGCACCGGCAGCCATGACGTGATCGTCGACGACGTGTTCGTGCCGGACTATCGCACGCACCGCTCGGTCGATGGCTTCTTGTGCACCAATCCGGGGCAGGAAACCAATCCGGGGCCGCTCTATACCCTGCCCTGGGCGCAAGTGTTCATGCGCTCGGTCTCGACGGCCGCGTTCGGCGGGGCGCGGGCGGCGATCAATGCGGCCATCGAGATCGCGCAAAATCGCGTGTCGACCAACACCGGCAAGGCATCGAAAAGCGACCCGTTCCTGCTGGCCGCAATATCCAAGGCCCATGCCCAGGTCACGGAGATGGAGCAGACGCTGCACCTGACCTTCGAAGACCTGATGGGCCATGCCGAACGGGGTGAGGCCATCCCGATGGAAAAGCGCACGCTTTATGCCTACAATTCATCGAGCGTGGTACGGCGCATGGCCGAACTGGTCGACGGGATGATGGAATTGCTCGGCGGGCGGGCGATCTACACCTCCAGCCCGATCATTCAGCCCTGGCTCGACCTCCATGCCGGACGCGCCCATGTCGCCAACGATCCCAACAACCGCACGCAGGATCTTGTCGGGGGTATTCTTGGCCAGGCGCCGACATTCACTTTCCTTTGACAACCGGGACCCCAGAGCCATGGCTGAACTGCGCTCTGCCACCTATTGCGTAAGCGGTGGCTATGACATTCACATTCAGGAAGCCGGCGACGCAGCCGCTCCTGCACTCGTGTTCCTGCACGGCAGCGGCCCGGGCGCTTCGGGTGCTTCGAATTTCCGTCAGAACATCGATGCCTTTGTCGGTGCCGGATACCGCGTGATCCTGCCTGACCTGATCGGCTATGGCGCCTCGTCAAAGCCCGAAGGCATCGACTATACGCTGCAACTGTTTACCGACACCGTTTACGAAGCCCTGTTGGCGCACGGCATTTCCGCCGCCGGCCTGGTCGGCAATTCGCTGGGCGGCGGCATCGCTCTGCTGCTGACACTCGACCACCCGGAATTCGCACGCAATCTCGTGCTGATGGCGCCGGGCTGCGTGGCAGAGCGCGAATCCTATTTCGTCATGCCGGGCATCGCCAGGATGGTGTCGAATTTCGGCGGCCCCGATTTCAATCTGGCCGAACAGAAGCGGCTGGTTTCAAATCTGGTCCACCCCGATTTTGCGCCGAACATCTCCGACGCGCTGATCGCCGAACGCTTTGCCGTCGCACGCACCCAGCCCAAGGACGTTCTGGTGCGCATGCGCACTCCCGACTTGTCCCCCCGTTTGGGCGAAATCGCACAACCGATCCTCGTCCTGTGGGGCCTCAACGACGAATTCTGTCCCGAAGCGCACGCGCGCCTGTTCCTCGACCATTGCCCCGATGTGCGCGCCATGACCTTTGGCCGCACCGGGCACTGGGTGCAGGTCGAACGCGCCGCAGAGTTCAACGCCTACGCGATCGATTTCCTCGATTCCCACCGCTGATCGAATCAACGAAGCCCGAAGCGCCTGAACAGGTTCGGCCGACGCCCGGCGACAGGGCGCGGCGCCAATGGAGAGGAACGCCGATGCCGTCCTATTCCCAATATCAGCCGCTCGCCCTGGCGAACGTGCCGCACTGGGATTTCACCACCGATGTCGCGGTTGTCGGGTTCGGCGCAGCCGGGGCTTGCGCGGCCATCGAGGCGGCCGGTGCGGGGGCAAAGATCATGCTGTTCGAACGCTCTTCGGGCAGCGGCGGCGCCTCGGCGCTGTCGGGCGGGGAAATCTATATCGGCGGTGGCACCGACGCGCAGATCGCGGCGGGGTTCGACGACACGGTCGAGGATTTCACCGCCTATCTGAAATTGGCGGGCGGCCCCTGCGCCGACGAGGCCAAATGCGAACTCTATGGCCGCGAAGCGCTGGCGCATTACCAGTGGCTCAAGGACCAGGGCGTACCCTATCGCGGCAATTTCCTGCCCGGCAAAGTCATCGAACCGACCGACGATTCCACGCTGATCTGGTCGGGCAGCGAAGCTGCCACGCCATTCCGGCTGAAGGCGAGGCCCGCGCCGCGCGGCCATGTCATTCAGCACATGGGCTGGGGCGGCGGTCGCCCGCTGGTCGATATTCTCGAACGCCGCGCGCGCGATCTGGGCACGGATATTCAGGTCGATGCCCGCGCCGTGGCGCTGATCACCGACGGCGACCGTGTGGCCGGACTCGTCGTGCGGATCGACAATCAGGACCGGTTCGTGCGGGCGAACCGGGGCGTGGTGCTGGCCACCGGCGGCTTTGTCTTCAACGAAGGCATGCGGCGCAAATATTGCCCCGACAGCTTTCGCGTCAACAGCCCGATCGGCGACAAGGACGACGGGACGGGTATCGAACTGGGCGTGTCGGTCGGCGGCGATGCCGTTCACATGGATCAGTTCTTTACCACCTGCCCCTGGACCATCCCCGCCGATCAGGCGCACGGCGTGTTCGTCAATGTCGCGGGGCAACGCTTTATCAACGAGGATTGCTATCACGGCCGGGTCAGTCGCTGCGCGATCGATCAGCCTGGGGGCAAGGTCTATCTCCTGCTCGACAACGCCCATTTCTCGCAACCGCTCGATCTGGCGGGGATCACCATCGCCGCCACGGGCGCGACCTGGGACGAAGTCGAGGCGGAACTCGAAATGCCCGCCGGCACGCTGTCGGCGACGATGGATGTCTATAACCGCCATGCGCGCGAAGGCCGCGATCCGCTGTTCGACAAGCAGGTGCCGATCCTCGTCCCGCTCGATCAGTCGCCGTTCGTGGCGTTGGAGCTCAATTTCGAGATCAGCTATTTCAGCTTCTTCACGCTGGGCGGGCTGAAAACCAGCGCCTGCGGCGAAGTGTTGAGCCGCGCAGGGCTACCGATCCCCGGGCTTTATGCCGCCGGTCGCTGTACGTCGGGCCTGCCCGCATGGGGGCATGGCTATTCGTCGGGCCTGAGCCTGGCCGACTGCACCTTTTTCGGGCGGCAGGCCGGACGCGAGGCGGCGCAGGGTACATAAGACCAGAAACGGGAGAGCAGCATGATCCTCAAGGACAAGGTGGTGATTGTCACCGGCGCCGGGCCCGGCATGGGCAAGGCCGCCTGTCGCGGCGCGGCACGGGAAGGCGCGAAAGTCGTCGTGACCGCGCGATCGAGGGCCGCGATCGAAGAGGTGGCGCACGAGATCGTCGCAGCCGGTGGCGAAGCGATCGCCGTACCGCTCGACGTGACGCAGATGGATCAGTGCCACGCCGCCGCCAAGGCCGCGCTCGACACCTGGGGCCGGATCGACGGGCTGGTCAATTCGGCCTATTTCCATCCCGACTGGGGCCCCTTGATCGAACACGACATCGACCAGGTGCTACAGGCGTTCAATGTCGCTGCGGCAGGTGCGCTGCGCATGAGCATGGCGGCTTACCCGGCCATGAAGGCGCAAAGGTCGGGTTCGATCGTCAATATCTCGACGCTGTGCACGCGCAAGCCGATGCCCGGCGAAGGTGGCTATGGCATGGCCAAAGGGGCGCTCAACCACATGACCCGTCACCTCGCGGTCGAATTCGCCGGCAGCGGCATCCGCGTCAACACCGCGCTGATGGGCTGGATGATGGGCGCGCCCTTGCAGGGGTTTGCGGATTCCATGGGCCCGGAAGCGGGCGCCGCGTTTCTGAAACAGCGCGGTTCGGAAATTCCGGTCGGCCATATCCCGACCGACGCCGATTGCGCCAAGGCGGTCTATTTCCTGCTGTCGGACCATGCCTCGGAAATCACGGGCGCGATGCTCGACGTCAACGGCGGCGACTGGGTCGCGGCGTGAACGGGAGAGAACCCATGCTGCCCGACTGGATGAAACACCATCCCTCGCTGGCCCAGGACCCGGTCTCGGGTCTTGATCCGGAGGCTGTCACGATCAGCGAAACGGTGGAGATCGCCGCCCCCGCCCGCGTGGTGTGGCAGGTGCTGACCGACATGCCGCGCTACAACGAATGGAACCCGTTCTGCGTGCGCGCGGAATCGACGCTGGAAATGGGCGCGGCGGTGCACATGAAGCTGGTCAACTATGCCGCGCCCGGCAGTCTGGTGCCCAATTGCGAATATATCTGCGCGCTGGAACCGGAACGCATGATTTCGTGGGAATTGCCGCACAGCGATTTCTGGCCATATCCGGCGCGGCGCGATCAGGTGATCGAGGCGACCGGGCCGACGTCGTGCCGCTATTTTTCCACCGACGCCTTTCTCGGCGCCAACGGCATCCATGTCTTCCGCTTTGCCGGGCCATGGGTGAAGCGCGCCTTCGACGATAGCGGCCGGGCGCTGAAAGCCCGCGCAGAAGAGCTGTTCGCTGCCGAACAGGGAGCCTGAGCCAATGACCTTCAGCCTGCAGCAGCTTTCCGACATCGAAGAGATCAAGGTACTCAAGCACCGCTATTTCCGCGGGATCGACACCGGCGATGCCGCGCTTTTGTCGAATTTGTTCACCGAGGATGTTGCGGTCACCTACAACGGCGGAACGTACAAGGTTTCGCTCTCCGGGCGCGCCGCCATGCTCGAATTCCTCGCCAATGCGTTTCATTCGGGCGCAGCGGCCATGCACATCGGCCTGATGCCGGAAATCACGGTGACGGGCGACAACAGCGCCACCGGCATCTGGACCTTGCAGGACGTGTTCATCGATCTGGAAAAGGACGCTCACACCTTTGGCACCGCGATCTACACCGACCGCTATCGCCGCGAGGGCGGCGTGTGGAAGATCGAGGCCACCTGGTACGACCGGGTGATCGAAGTGCTGACCAAATTCAGCGCCACGGGCGGACAGGTCAGCGTGCAGCGGCTCGCCACGACCGGGCGCAAGCCACACGAACGCACCGACATCAGCCATCTGATCCACTGGGACCAATAAGGACCATTTCGCCATGCTTCCAAAGATTACGCTCGGCCAGACCGATCTCTCGGTCAGCAGGCTGTGCTATGGCACCAACATGCTCGGCTGGATGCTCGACCAGGGCAAGTCCAATGCCATCCTCGACACGTTTGCCGGGCTCGGCGGCAATTTCATCGACACCGCCCGGTCCTATGGCGACTGGGTGCCCGATGCGCCGGTCGGGGCCAGCGAACGTGCGGTGGGGGCATGGCTGAAGAGCCGGCGTCGCGACGATTTCGTGATCGCCACCAAGGGCGGCTTTTTCGACATGCGCGTCGGCGATTACCGCAATCGCGTCACGCCCGAGGATATCACCGCCGATCTTGCACAAAGCCTCGATCACCTCGGGCTCGATACGATCGACCTCTATTTCGTCCATACCGACAACCCCGACAGCCCGGTCGAACCGATCATCGACACGCTGATCGGCCACCGCGAAGCCGGACGGGTGCGCCATTTCGCTGCGTCGAACTGGAGCGTCGCGCGGATTGCGGCCGCAAACGCCTATGCCGCCTCGCTCGGCAAGCCCGGTTTTGTCGCCTCGGAAACATTCTGGGGTCTGGCCGTGCCCGATGTCGCGGCGGCGGCGGCGCAAGGCTATGTGCATTATTACGAGGGCGAATACGAAGCGCTCCACGCGGCCGGGCTGCCGATTGTCGCCTATGCCGCACAATCGGGAGGCTATTTCACCAAACGCGCCAATGGCGCCGAACTGGGTACGCTGGCAGACCGTTACGGCAATCCGGTCAACGACCGGCGGCTGGCCGTGGCGCAGGCCCTTGCCGGCGCGCACGATGTGTCGCTCAATGACGTCGTGCTGGCCTATCTGACCAGCCAGCCCAACCAGACCATCCCGATCTTTGGCGGTTCCACCCCCGACCAGGTGCGCGACAGCGTCAAGGCGGCGGCGCTTGTGCTGACCGCCGACGAACTGGCGCAGTTGCGGAACGCCTGATTAGCCAAGAACCGCACGAAGTCTTGTGACAGCAAGCATCGCGCGGTCGAGCGCGCGCTGTCCGGCTACTGCATCATCGCGCGGGATTTCGACGCTGATCGGGCAATGCGCCGGCAGCGCACGGACAAACCCGGCGACGTCAAACGCGCCCTCGCCCGGCAACAGGCGCTGCGATGAGGCTTCGTGGACCGGATCGGACGGCGCCTCGCGCAGGCCATCGGCGACCTGGCCATAGAGGATAGTGCGGGGCGGTACGGCGGCCAGGTCTGCCACGGTCCCGCCCGAACGCATCAGGTGCAGCAGGTCGGCGTTGATCCCGACTTCGCCGGGTCGCCCGATCCGGCCGACAAGATCGAGCGCCGCGCCAAGCGAGGGGATCTGGCTGGGCGGATAGAATTCGACCGCGACGTTCAGGCCATGCGCGCGCGCCAGATCGCAGAACCGGCCGAACACATCGACCCGCCGCGCCGGATCGCGATCATAGACCAGGGCATTGACCAGCCCCGCGCCAAGATCTGCCGCACATTCGAGCGCCGGGGCAAGCGCAGCCACGTCCGTACGCCCCGCCAATGTGAAAGGATAGGCAAGGTCAAGCGCCACGCCGTGCGCCGCCATGGCCTGCTTCATCGCGCCGCGCTGGCGCAAGTCACCGACGCAGTCGAAGTGCGGCATCAGCGGCAGGACATCCATCGAGGTCATGAACAGGCAGATCCCGTCGCACCCCGTCGCCCGGGCCAGTTCGACCAGTCGCACGGGGGTGGCATCGACAACGGTAATATGATCCAGCGACACTCGCCGCATCTGCGTATCCTTTCAGGATATTGCGCCTTATATGCGCATATAGAACCCCGCCGCAATCACGATAGGTGATATGCGTTTCCTTTGCCTTTTTTATATACGCATGATATGTCAGTATCCACTTACCGCGCATGAGAGGATCAAACAGAATGGCGACAATGGCCCCCGATCGCCCAGCGAACCCGGTATCCGCACCAGGCCTGACAATGGGCCATCTGGCGCTGCATTATGGCAAGCCCGAAGAAGGTCCGCTCGCCTCGCGTTTGTTGCAGGTGATGGGCTTGGTCGAAACGCAGGTTCTGCCCTTGCCCAATGGCAATTTCTATCGCTTTGTCGCCAACCGCGAGCACTATGCGCGTGGCGACGGCATCGTTTATCTGTCGTGCCTGCCCGAACCCCAGGCGCGGCTGATCGAGGCGATCCATCAGGCCCTGCATGTCGGCACCGACCACGAGGATGATGCCGTAAAGGGCTATCGCGCGATGATGGCGCAAGATTTCGAAGCCAGCTTTCACTTCGGCTTTCTCGTGCCCACGCTCGAAGAACTCGAAGCGCTGGTACAGGCCTTGCGCGAACTCGAAGCGTCCGACCCCGCGTTCAAGGGCCGCATCCATGTCGGCATGAACCGGGCGCGGCGGGGCGATGCCGAAGTCGACGTGCGGCTCGACGCCTCACCCGTGTTCGGCAATGCCGCGCGCTATGCCTATGGCAGCGCGGGCGTGCAGGTATTTGTCGAAACCGACCTCGTGCGCGCGGGGCAACTGGGCGAAAACATGGTTTTCGAATTCGATTACATCTTTCCGGATCGTGCCAGCCATATCCTCTCGGTAGTCGAGCTCTGACCCCGGCGCGGGCCCTGGCGGTCCCGCAAACCGGTCACAGTTTGACGATCCGGATGTTTGGCACGAGGTTTTCGCTGGCGTTGATCCAGCGCCACAGCCCGGTGCCGCTGCGATGCCCGGCCAGATCGACCCAGTTGCCCCAGCCGGGATCGCGGTCGGCACAGACCACAACCACGCTGCCATCGGCCTCATATTGGGCCATCGAATTGTTTATCCACACTTTCTGGTGGATATGGTCAAGCGACTCCATCCACCAGTTGTCGATCTGCAGGTTCCACATGCGGCATTCGGGCACCGGCGTTTCGATCACCAGCGCCTCGCCCTCGGCCAGTGCGTAATGGAAATGGCCGTACCAGATATTGGGATCGCCCCCCGCTTTCCAGAACACCGACTGGTCGCCGTCATAGATCCGGTTCGACTGCCCCTGAAACCATTCGGACCAGTTGGCAAAAGTGTTGGCCGTGCCCCGGGCCCAGGCTGCCGCGCCCACCAATTGGCGCTCGATCGTCGCCGGATCGAGCAGCGCGGGCACATCGGCGCCCGGCCCGATGCGTTCGACCCGCACATCGGCGGGGCGTTGCCGATGCTTGTCGTCGAACGTCTGCCGCACAATCAGCAGCGACGTGTCGTCGGCCATGGGCAGCCAGTTGCCCGGATGCGGGTTACGGCTGACGATGATTTCGAAACTGCCGTCGGAGCCGAATTCCATCTGGCCAAATTCGATTTCGCCGGTCGAGGCCATTGTGCCGTCGATGGCATAACGGTTGGCCTTGCTGCCGATCGAGAAATAGGGAACGCTGTTGCGCCGGCCGGTGATGCGGTATTCCCAATCCGGGCGCACGACGCATTGCTGATAGATATTGTCGGGATTGTCGGCGCCGATCTTGATCTTGTCGTCGCACAGCATGAACAGGCGAGGGAAATCGGGGTCGGCACTGTCGACCAGCATATTGAGCGCGGTGCGCGTCAGACGGCTGAGGTATCGCAACCCTTCCGCCTGATCGAGCGCAGTGGTCGGAGTCGAAGGACGCGCCAGCACGTCGCCCGCATCGGCCAGCGCGGCGCAGAACCGGCGCCAGACATGATCGAGATGGCCGACATGACTTTGGGAATGTGTCATCGGGGTGGTCCTTCGGGATGGAGAGAGACATGCACGACAGGATTGACGCCCTCGCTGCCCGCCTTGGCGCGCTGGAGGATCGTGAAGCGATCCGCGATCTGATCGCACGATATGGCCCGCTCGCCGACAGCGGCGACGCCATCGCCCTGGCGGCGCTTTGGGTGGAAGATGGCGAATACGAAGTGATCGGATTTGCCGCCGCAAAAGGGCACGCGGCCATCGCGTCGTTGATCGAGGGACCGGTGCACCGATCGTTGATGGCCGATGGCTGTGCGCACCTGCTTGGGCCTGTCGCCATCACGCTTGATGGCGATCGCGCGCTGGCGCGGGGGCATTCGGTGGTGTTTCGTCATGACGACGGCCGGTTTGTCGCACACCGCGTCGCCGCCAACCGCTGGACGCTCGAACGGCGTGAACAGGGCTGGCGCGTGGTTCATCGCGCCAATGCCCTGCTCGACGGGGCCAAAGCCGCACGAGTCCTGCTTTCTGCCACAGACATGCCGCCCAAACAGCCTTGACCTCTCGCGTCAGCCGGCGATCTGGCCGCCATCGATTGAAAAGATCGCGCCGGTGATCTTCCTCGCCTTGTCGCTGGCAAGGAACGCGAACAGGTCCGCGATGTCCGACGACTCGCACGAGCCGTCGAGCAGTTTCGGCGCATTGCGCATCAACAGGCTGTAATCGATGCCTTCGGGGAACGCGGTCGCCTGGGTCATCGGCGTGTTGACCTGCCCCGGTGCAATCGCGTTAAAACGCACGCCGACGGCGGCAAACTCGATCGCGAGGCTCTTGGTCAAACCGACCACCGCGTGTTTCGAAGCGGCATAGGCGACAGTATAGGGAATACCGATCAGTCCCGCCGCCGACGCGGTGCTGATGACGTTGCCCCGGCTCTTGATCAGATGGGGCAGCGCGGCCTGCACAATGGCAAAGACACTGTTGGTATTGACCTGCATGACCAGTGCGAAGTCTTCCACCGGAAAGTCTTCGGACCGGCCCCATTTCAGAATGCCCGAGATATTGCAGACCACGTCGAGACCATCGGCGGCGGCCACTTCGACCAGGCGGCGGCACGAAGCGGTGTCGACCGCGTCATAGAACTGGATCACCGGCACGGATGCCATCATCGCCGCCGTTTCGTGAAGCCCCGCCTCATTGCGGTCGCCGATCGTCACCTTTGCGCCTTCGGCGGCAAAGCGGATCGCGGTCGCGCGCCCGATGCCCGAGGCCGCGCCGGTGACAAGAACGTTCTTGCCCTGCAACATCATCCTGCTCTCCTCCCGCTCGCCCGGCGTGATGCCGGGCGAGCCGTTTCCTGTCAGAACTTCACGCCGATCGTCACGCCATAGGTGCGCGGATCGGGGAAATAGGCCACCGTCAGCCCGCCGAACGACGTGCCGAAATCGATGAAATTGTCCGGCTTCTTGAAATTGAACAGATTCTTGCCCCACAGCGAGACTTGCGCCGTCGTGCCCCCCATCGGGATCTGCGCGATGGTCGCCCGCGCATTGAAGAAAATCTGCGCCGGGGCCTGCGTCTGCCAGGCAGTCTGCTGGCTGCCGGTCAGCGCATAGGGGAACGTGAAATAGCTCGAAGTATAATTGAGGTCACCCGACACCGAGAAACGGCCCCAGTCGCCCTGGGCCAGCCGCGCATCGAGGCTGGCCGAGGCGGTGTAATGCGGCGCATGCGGGAACGCGCGATTGCCCGACACATCGACGCCACCGTCGATATAGCTTTCATACTTGGGGTCGAGATAGGCCGCCGACCCGTGGAATGTGATCGCATCGATCGGGCGCAGCGTCAGTTCGGCCTCCAGCCCGCGCACCCGCGCGCCGGCCGCGTTGAGCACTTCGGACGCCGCCGCGCCGGATGCGGTGAACACCGACAACTGAATGTTCCTGTGCTCGTCCCAGAACGCGGCGAGGTTGAGGATCATCTTGCCGTCGAGCAGGCGCGTCTTCACGCCGACTTCATAGCTGTCGACAGTTTCCGGCTTGTATGGATGGCACAGCTCGGTAGCCCCATCGATACACCCCTTGGGCGCATTGGGATCGAAGAAGATATTGGTTTCGCCGTTGAACCCGCCCGATTTGAAGCCGCGCGCATAACGGGCATAAACGTTGATATTGCGGTCGGGTTGGTAGGACAGCGTCACTGCGGGGGTAAAGCTGTCGTACTTGGCATCGGGCACATCGCCATAATTGATGTCGGCAACGGTCGTGCCATTGGCCACCAGCAGCTTGCGGATATCTTTCTGCTCGTGGGTATAGCGCGCGCCGACCGTCAGCTTCAACTGCTCGGTAAAGTTGTAGTCAGCCTGGGTATAGGCGGCAAACGCCTTGGTGTGCGAGCCATAGACCGAAAGGTAATTGGCCGAACCAAAGAAATAGCTCTGCGGATTGTCGGTTGCAGCAAATTCCGAATAATAGAACAGCCCGGCAACGTAATTGAGCCTGTCGTTCAGCGCCTTGCCGGTCGCCTGCAATTCCTGGCTGAAGCTGTGGAAGCGCGTGTTGCGCTGGGTAAACGCAACCGGCAACGGCGATCCGTCGAGGTCGGTCGAATCCTGCCAATGCATCCAGCGGTATGACGTGATCGACTTCAGCGTGGCACTGCCCAGCGGCACCGACAGCGTCAGCGCGTGACCCCAGGTTTCCGACTTTTCATATTCCGGGTTGGCGTCGAGCGACGTCGTCGTCTGCCGCGTGGTCGAGGCATATTGCGCCAACGGGATGCCCGAATAGCTTGCGCTCTTCGGATCAAAGATCGCATAGGCGCTGTGGTCGGTGTAGACGCTGTAAAGCTGCGAATAGTCGGGCCTTTGATCGTGGTTCGAATAGTCGAACATGTAATCGGCCGTCACCGCCGAGCCCGCCGGCCTGTAGCGCACCTGGACCATCGCGCTCTTGCTGTCGAGGTTGTTGATGCTGTTATAGGCCGGGTTGCCGGTGACCTTGATGAAACCGTCGCGCTGTTCGATCTGACCCGAAAGCTTGACCGAAAAGCCCTGCCATTCCGGCAGGTCGAGCACGAGCTTGCCCTTCCAGTAGTTGTAATTGCCGTAGGACGCTTCGGCCGCCAGGTCGAACTTTCCGGTAGGCGCCTTGGGCACCAGATTGACCGCGCCGGCCAGCGCGTTGCGGCCATAGAGCGTACCCTGCGGCCCGCGCAACACCTCGATACGCTCCAGATCGGCCACGTCGAACACCGACCCTTGCGCCTTGGCGATATACACCCCGTTCAAATAGAGCCCGACCGCCGGCTCCCAGGTCACCGCGGGGTTGATCGTCACCGAACCGCGGATCGAAATCTGGGTAATGGTCTTGTCCGACGGCGCACGGGCGATCTGCATGTTGGGCGCGATCGAACCGAGGTTGTCGATCGAGGTAATGCCGCGCGTCTCAAGATACTGGCCCGACACCGCAGAAATCGCGATCGGCACGTTCTGAATGTTTTCCGACCGCTTTTGCGCGGTCACCACGATTTCACCGACGCCGGGGCCATTGCTGCCAGGGCCGCTGCTGTCCGTGCCGTTGGCGTTCTGGGCGGCCGGTGCAGCATCGGCCGCAAACGCCGGGCTGGTGACAAGGGCAAGGCTCGACAATGCCGTCGCGGCAAGAAGGGTCTTCATCATATCCTCTCTCTATTGCATCGGTTACGCTATCGCGTACAAATTTATGGCGGATCCATATGATTTACCGATTGCAAACGCAACTCGTCCCGCACTATCCGTAGAAATGTTGCATTTTTGCTACGCATTTCACAACCCCCAACGTCTCAAGCAGACGAAATCCCGCATCCGGCCCGCCCATGGAGTCCGAAGCCGCGCCGCGCGGGCTATTGCGGCGGAACGGTCCAGCGCAGCTTCAGCCCGGTAAAGCCCATGACCGATCCGCCGAACACCGATCCCGGTGGCTGGTCCGGGGCCAGTTCGAACCCCGGAATACGGCGCAGCCATTCCTGCAGCGACACCATGATCTCGCGCTTGGCCAACAACGAACCGATGCAGCGATGCGGGCCGACGCCAAACGTGACATGGACATTGACCGCGCGATCGAGATCGATCGTGTCTGGATCGCGAAACACGCGCGGATCGCGATTGGCCACCGTGTTGGGCAGGATCACCCGGTCGTTGCGGCGCAAGGTCACGCCGCGAAATTCGCAATCATGCGCCACCCGGCGATAGAGATTGGACACGGCGTTGATCCGCATCAGCTCTTCGCTGGCGCGCAAAAACGCGTCGGGATCATCCAGCCGGTCGCGGAAATGCGCCTGTGCCGCCGGATTCGTCGCCAGATAGCGCCAGACATAGGCCATGGTGTTGGTCACGGTATCGAGCCCCGCCACAAACAACAGGAACCCGCAATTAAGGATATCCTCCCACGCGTGTTGCCTGCCGGCATCGTCACGCGCGGTGACGATCGCGGTGGCGATGTCGGTGCCTGGATTGCGCTCCTTTTCACGGAACAGCGCCTCAAGCACGGCGTAGATCTCGACGATGTTGGCCGCCCGCGCGGCAGGATCGGTGCTGCGGAAAAACACTTTGGCCAAAGCCAGGAATTCATCGATCCGGTCTTCCGGCAGGCCGAACAGGTGGAGGAACGTGCCGGTCGGATAGCGTTCGGCAAATTCAGTGATGAAATCGCATTCGCCCCGGCGCGCAATCGGTTCGATCAGCGAGGCCGCGCGGCGGTGCAATTCGTCGGTCATCGCGCGCACAGCGATCGGCGTGAACATCGGCGCCAGCAGGCGTCGGAACACATTGTGCGCGGGCGGATCGACGCCCTGTGGCTGCATCACCGGAAAAGGTTCGATCGGCGGGATCGGCGTCTGACAGGTCGAAAACACGCTGTAGTCGCGATAGGCCTCGACAATGTCGGCATAGTCGAGAAACACCCAGTGCCCGCCGTTGCGCGGAGTGTAGAAAATGCGTGGCACCCCGCGACGCACCAGATCGTGCCAGATTTCCGCCGGGTCGGCGACACCCTCGGGAATGTGGAAGAAATCGAAATCGACCATGCGCGCTGCGGGAACATGGTCGGGCGGCGGGGGCTGAAAATGCAGGGTCATCAGTCTTCCTCTTGCGACCGGGCCACGCGCAGCGCGCCTTCGGGGCAGTTGCGCACGGCAAGCCGTACTTTGGCCTCCAGCGCCTCGGGCACGTTCGGATCGGCGATCACGACTTTGCCCTCGACAGCATCGGTCGCGAACACTTCGGGGCATAGATCCTCGCAACGGGCGTGGCCCTGGCACAAGGCATGGTTGGCGATGACACGCATCGGCGGTTCTCCTCTCGCGCAAGACCAAGCACGCAATCGGCAATTACCCAAGCGGAGCGAAGGAACCGGACCCGCCATAACAAACCCCGAGCGCCAGCTTTCACGCTTGCGCCGCCGCGTTTGTTGCGCAGCATGACCCAACGCGCCACGATGCAACCATGGCCGATCAGATCGAAAAAGCGGGAGAGCATGAGCGTTTTGGCACCCACGCCCGAAGAGTTCGATTTCGTCATTGTCGGGGCGGGCGTTGCGGGGTGTATCCTCGCCAACCGCCTGTCCGCCGATCCCGGCAACCGCGTGCTTCTGCTGGAAGCCGGGGGCAGGGATTCGAGCCCGCTGATCACAGCGCCCGGCGGGCTTTTGCCGATCATGATGTCGGGAGCGTTTGTCTGGCGCTATATGTCGGCGCCGCAACGGCATCTTGACGATCGCGTACTCTATCTGCCGCGCGGCAAAGTGCTGGGCGGCGGTTCGTCGGTCAACGGCATGACTTACGACCGGGGGTTTCATTCCGACTATGACCAATGGGCCCAGTCCGGCAATCGCGGCTGGTCATTTGCCGAAGTGCTGCCCTATTTCCGCCGGCTTGAAAACTTCCTGCCCGCCGACAACGCGTGGCATGGCCAGGGCGGACCGATCCAGGTCACGCGTGCGGGCCAGGGCCACCCGTTTGCCAAGGCGTTTCTGGAGGCAGGTGTCGCTGCCGGCTATCGGCTGACCGATGATCTCAACGGCGCGACGCGCGACGGGTTTGGCGCGGTTGACCTGACAGTCGGGCGCGGCCGGCGATCAAGCGCGGCGTCCGCCTATCTGCGGCCCGCGCAGGGACGGTCCAATCTTGTCGTCGTTACCCAGGCACAGACCCGGCGCGTACTGTTTGAAGGGCGGCGCGCAGTCGGTGTCGTCTGGCGCCACAAAGGGCAGGACCGGATCGCCCGGGCATTACACGAAGTGATCCTGTCGGCAGGCGCGATCAACACGCCGCAACTCTTGATGGTGTCGGGCGTGGGACCGGCCGACCATCTGGCCGATCATGCCATCACGGTGGTCGCCGATTTGCCCGGCGTGGGTCAGGGATTGCAGGATCACCTTGCCGCCCATGTCAAATACCGTGCGACCAAGCCGCTGTCGATGTTGCGATATCTGAACCCGCTGCGCGGTGCGCTGGCAATGGGGCAATATCTGCTGACTCGTACCGGGCCGTTGGCCGATCCCGGGATGTCGGTTGCCTGCATGGTACGGTCGGATCCCGCGCTCGACGAACCCGATATCAAGATGCTGCTGGTGTCGGCGCTGTTCGGGGCCAACGGCCGCAAGATGGTGCCGATGCACGGGTTTTATGCCCATATCAATGTCGCCCGGCCGGATGCCAGAGGGACCGTGACGCTGGCCGGGGCCGATCCCGACCTGCCCCCGGTCATCGACCAGAACTATCACGCCACCGAACGCGACCGACGCGTGTTGCGCGAGGGCGTGCGCATCGCGCGGCGCGTGTTTGCGCAAAGCCCGTTCGACGATCTGCGTGGCGAAGAACTGGCGCCTGGGCCATCGGTCTTCGATGACGACGACGGAGCAATCGACGCCTATATCCGTGCCACCGCAGAGGCCGATTACCATTCGACCAGCACCGCACGGATGGGCCGCGACCCGATGGCCGTGGTCGATGATGCCCTGCTGGTTCATGGCATGCACGGTCTTCGCGTTGTCGATGCCTCGGTGATGCCGCACCTGCCCGGCGGCAACACCGCGATCCCCGTGGCCATGATCGCGGAAAAAGCCGCCGACATGATCCTGGGCCGGGCTGCGCCCGCACCGGAATTTCCAGCGGGAGAAACCCCATGAAAATCCGCGCCATGGTTGCCCATGCGCCCTGCACACCGCTCGTCGAGGAAGTGCTCGATCTGGCGCCGCCCGGCCCCGGCGACGTGCTGATCGAGATCATGGCGAGCGGGCTGTGCCACACCGATCTCAGCCAATTGGACGGCAAGGCCGCGCCTTATCCGTTCCCCGTGGTCGTCGGACACGAAGGCGCAGGAATCGTGCGCGAAATTGGCGCGTGCGTGACATCGGTCGCGGTGGGCGATCATGTCGTGCCGCTGGGCATCGGCGAATGCGGCGCTTGCGGCGCTTGCCTGTCGGGGCGGACCAATTTGTGCGAAGTGTTCCTGGGTGAAATCGCCACGCAGCCGTCGCCCTTTTCGCTGAACGGCCAAAAGGTCTCGGCGTATTCGGGAGTCGGCTCGCTGGCCGAATACGTGGTCATGCCCGAACGCAATGTGGCGCTAATTCGCAGGGATGTGCCGTTTCACCTCGCCTGCACGCTTGGCTGTGCGGTGGCGACCGGGGTCGGCGCGGTGCTGCACACCGCCCATGTCGGCAAAGGCGCGACCGTTGCCGTATTCGGCCTCGGCGGGATCGGGCTCAATGTCGTGCAAGGTGCGCAGCTGGCAGGGGCGAGCCGGATCATCGGCGTTGACATCAACCCTGCGCGCGATGCGCAAGGGCGGCGGTTCGGCATGACCGACTTTGTCAACGGAGGCCAGACCGATGCGGTGGCGGCAATCCGCGCGCTGACCGGAGGCGGTGCCGATTTCGCGTTCGAATGCGTCGGCCAGACCCGGCTGATGCAACAGGCGTTCGATTGCACCCGCATCGGCTGGGGCTGTACCGTGGTGCTGGGCGTGCCGCCCGATGGCCAGACGCTGCAACTGGTGCCCTTTTCGATCCAGTTGGGGCGGACAGTCAAAGGCTCGTTCATGGGCAATATCAAGGGCCGGAGCCAGTTGCCCGGCTTGCTCGACCATTATGTCGCGGGGCGGCTCAATCTCGATGACCTGGTGACACACCGGCTGCCGATGGCCGACGTCAACCGGGGGTTTGACCTGATGAAATCGGGCGAAGCGCTGCGCAGCGTGGTCAGTTTCAAGGAGAGCAACCAGTGATCAAGGCCATCGCCCTGCTGCGCCGCCGCGCCGACCTGTCGCGGGCAGATTTCATCACGTATTATGAAACGCGCCACGCGCCGCTGATCCGGTCGCTCTTTCCCGAAATCATCGCCTACAACCGCAACTATGTCGATCGCGCTGGCGCCTTTGACAGCGCGGTGGCGCCGATCGATTTCGACAGCGTGACCGAAATGCGCTTTGCCACGCGCGCCGATTACGAGGGCTTTCTTGCCCGCTCGGCCGACCCGGCGGTGGCGCAGGCGATCGCCGATGACGAGGGAAACCTGTTCGACCGCAGCGCGACGCGGATGATGGTAGTCGATGAAGTGCCCGCGCGAAGGGCGACCGAGGCCGCGTTGTTTGCGCGACTGCGTGCGCTTGAGGCCGAACGCGCGGTGCGTGAGGGGCTGGCGCGCTTTGCCCGGGTGATCGACGCCAAGGACTGGGCCGCGTTGGATACGGTGTTCGCGGCCGACCTGACATTTGATTACGGTCCGGGCGAAAGCGCGGGGATCGCCGCGCTGACCGACAACATGCGCCGCTTTCTCGACGGTTGCGGCCCGACCCAGCACCTGATTGGCAGCGTGACGATCACTGTCGACGGGGCACGCGCCGACAGCCATGCCTATGTCCAGGCGCGCCACCAGCGCAGCCATGACCCGGCAGGCGCGGTATTCGATTCCAATGGCGAATACCACGACCGCTGGGAACTGCGCCCCCAGGGCTGGCGCATCGTGCGCCGCGACGCGCGCTGGCAAAACCACACCGGCGACCCGACGATCCTGTCGGCTGGAAATGCCGCTCTTGGCTAGGGCCGTTGCGAATGCAGGATGCCGCCGTCGACGACGATCTCGGTCGCGGTGATATAGCTGGCCTCGTTCGACATCAGGAAACGCACGGTGCGGCCGATTTCCGCCGGGTCGCCAAACCGGCCAAGGAAGACGCGCCCCGCATAGGCTTGTTCCATCGCATCGCGCATCTCGCCCAGAATCGGGGTGTCGATCATCCCCGGGCTGAGCGCGTTGATGCGGATGCCAGACAGCGCGAGTTCGTCGGCCATGGCCCGGACGAGCGAGATCACCGCTCCCTTGGCTGCCGTATAGATCGGGATCATGCCATTGCCGAACGTCGCGTTGATCGAGGCAATGGCGACGATCGCGCTGCCCGGATTGGCTTTCAGATCGTCCATGAAAGCCTGCGTCAGCAGCAGGATCGCGCGGACATGCAGCGCCATTCCGGCATCGAAATTGTCCGGCGTGACCCCGCCGATGCCGGTCTGCAACGCCGTGCCCGCACAATGGACAATGCCACCGACCGACCCCAGCGCCGCGCGCGTGGCAAGGGCCGCAGGCGACACTGCCTGCGGATCGCGCAAGTCGACCGCCTGGCCGATTGCAGCCACCCCATATTGGCGGCTGATGACAGCCGCGGCGGCCATGGCCCCCTCGGCGTTGATGTCCCACAGCGCCACCGGGCGCCCGACGGCAGCGAGCGCATGGGCCGAGGCAAGGCCGATGCCGGAAGCCCCCCCGGTGATCACCACGCCGGTGCCGGGATTGCCAAGCTGGGGAATATAGTCGGTCATTGCGGCAAACTCCCAATATCGTGCTGTATTCTTAGCCCAAATGTTCTCATTCCGGCCCGAGGTCGGGCACCCATGGCACCCCGTTGATATGCCCGCCGCCATCGACGAACAGCGTGTTGCCGGTCAGATAGCGCGCATCTTCGCTGGCAAGGAACGCCGCAACACCGGCGATATCGGTTTCGGGATCCCCCATCCGCCCCATCGGGTTGGCTGCGGCGGTCGCGGCGGCCACTTCGGGCGCCATTTCGACAAACCGGCGATAGGCGGCCGAGACCGCCGCCGGGCAGATCACGTTGACGCAAATGCCATGGCCTGCCCATTCGCGCGCCGCCGAGCGCGAATAGGCGCGCACCGCTTCCTTGGCGACATTGTAGTGCGCGCTGCCCATGTGCGCATTGACACCATTGAGCGAGGCCATGTTGATCACCCGGCCCCACCGCTTTGCCTTCATGTGCGGCAGCGCGCGTTCCATCGCCCATTTCGTGGCATAGAGGCACATCTTCAGCGCGGCGTCGAACCGTTCATCGCTGTTGCGCTCGATACGCAGCGCCCCATCGCCGGCATAGGCGTTGTTGACCAGCACATCGACCGACCCGAACGCATCGACACAGGTGTCCACGGCTGCAAATACCTGATCGCGCTGCGTCACATCGCAGGCAACGAAGCGTGCCCGTCCGCCCAATGCGATCAGTTCGGCCGTCACTGCCGAACCGCGCTGACGATCGAAATCGGCGACGATCACCGCGCCGCCTTCGCGCACGAAACGCCGGGCAATGCCGTGGCCGATGCCATCGGCCGCCCCGGTAACGACCGCGGCGCGGCCCGCCAACATGCCTTTGGTCATTGCACCGTTTCCTTTTTGCGGATCAGACGCCGGGTGCGCCGGGGAAGCCATGGTAATAGGTGCCGACGGTCATGCCGCCATCGACGACGATTTCTGCACCATTGAGGTACGAGGCATCGTCACTGGCAAGAAACAGGCTGGCGGCAGCGACCTCTTCCGGTCCGCCGATGCGTTGCAAGGGTACGTTGTCATAGGCCTTGTCGACATCGCTGCGCGCGCGGCCGTCGTGGTTCGACATCACCGTATCGACCCCGCCGGGATGGACCGAATTGACCCGGATGCCTTTGTGCCCCAGCTCCATCGCGGCGACTTTGGTCAGCCCTCGCACCCCCCATTTCGACGAGGCATAGGCGACCAGACTGTTGGCGCCCTTCATCCCGTCGACCGACGAGATGTTGACGATCGAACCGCGCCCGCGCGCAATCATGCCCGGGGCGACCGACCGGACACCCAGGAATTCGCCCACCAGATTGACCCCCAGCACGCGTTCGTAATCGGCCTTGGTCGTATCGAGAATGCTCTTGAACAGCAGTATCCCGGCATTGTTGACCAGCACGTCGATCCCGCCAAAGGCGGCTTCGACTTCGGCCACAACCCGGGTCCATGCGTCTTCGCTGGTCACATCGAGCTTCCAGAACCGCGCGGCGTCACCCAGTTCGGCGGCCAGCGCCTGCCCGCGGTCTTCGAGCACGTCGGCAATCGCGACTTTTGCGCCTTCTGCGACAAAGCGGCGGCTGGTCGCCTCGCCCATGCCGCGCGCGCCGCCAGTGATGATCGCGACTTTGCCATCGAGTCTGCCCATGTGTTTCAATCCTGTTGTGTCAAAGAGACCGTAGAAATGCGCGCGGGGGTGCGTCGCGCCGAGCGGGCCAACGAGCCATCGCCAAAAACAGCAGCGTGATCGTGCCGCAGGCCACCGCGATCGCCACGCCGACCGCAGCATAGCCTCCGGTCCGGTCGTGGAGCACGCCGGCGAGCGGCGGCAGGCCAAAATTGAACGGCAGCGTGGCCAACCCGAGCAACCCGACCACGCGCACCGCGGCGGCCAGTCCAAACTGTTCGCCGACCAGCACATTGACCGACGGGAAGACACCCGCGCCACCTGCCCCCAGCAGCGCAATCAGCGGCGCCATCAGCGCAAAATCATGCAACGACAGCAGCGCCAGCCATGCCAGCGCATTTGTCGCGGCAATCAACGCGAGTGTCATCGGCGCGCCGATGCGGGCGCACAGCAGCCCGGCACCAAACGCCCCGGCAATACTGGCGGTGCCCATGACGGAAAGCAGCATGGCGGCGGAACCCGCGCCCAGACCGGCCTCGATCCCCAGCGCGACGATATGCGAAGACACCGTGATCCCGGCCGCATGCAGCACGCCAGACCCGATCGCGATGAACCAGAACAACGGCCGCGACAGCACAGGGCCCGCGTCCGGGGCCGATTTGACCGACGATGCCGGCAGTACGAGCCCCATCGGCGCATCGACAATGCCCCAGGCAAACGGCAACAGCAGTGCATGCAGCCCCGCCAGCGCGACATAGACCCCGGTCAGCCCAAAGGAATGCAGCAGCGGCCCGACTCCGAGCGGCACCAGCGCCACCAGTACCGGCATGTTGACAAAACCGATGGCCGGGCCGGGCTTTGGCTGAAACCAGCGCGCCGCCAGCACGCTTGACGGAAACGGCCCGAACATCGCCAGCCCCAACCCGATCGGCAGCGCATAGGCCAGCAGCACAACACCAAAGCCGGGCGCAAAAGCGAGCGCCAGATTTCCCGATCCGGACAGCACGATCCCGATCAGCATCGTGGCGCGCAGGCCGATCCGCCCGATCATCCGCGCCGCGATCGGCGATCCCACGCCCATCATCAGCACGGCCAGCGCGATCCCCAGGCTCGCCATGCCGCGACCCACGCCAAAGCGCTGCTGCAAGGTCAGCACTGCAACGCCAAACGAGCCGAAGGTCGAACCGATTGCCACGTTCTGACAAAGGAAGGCGCGCAGCGCCATCGCATGCCGGCGCGGATCGGGCATATCCCCCGCAGAACCGGACCGGCCGCCGATGGTCATGCCGCACCCTTCAGATCGGGCGCGGGGTCCATCTGCGGCACATTGTGGCTATAGGCCTTTTCCTCGTACCGTTCGGCAATGCGCCAGCCCTCGCCGGTGCGCACCAGGCGATCACGGTACCATAGCCCGATGAAAAACACCTGTTCGGCGCCGGCGGCGTCGCGATGAACCATCGGATTGAACAGAATGGTCCGGCTGGTTGCGGTATCGCCTGTCAGATCAAGCCTTGTCGTTGCCACCATGTGCTGGAACATCGCAAAGCGTTCGAGCGCGATCGGCAGCCAGGCCTTGATCGCGGGAAATGAACCCCTGGCACCGCCGGTTTCGCTGTAATCGATACGCGCATCCGGGGTAAACACGCGATCCAGCGCATCCCAGTCGCGTTCGTCGATGGCAAAGCTGTAGCGCGCAAAGAGATCCTGAATCTCGAGGCGGTCCGACATCTCCTGCAACGACATCACAGGCTTTCTCCCACTACGCGTTCGAAGCATTTTTGCCATATGGATACGAATCCAAATACCACATCGCGCTTTTGACGTTTTTATGCGTAGTTCATTGCCGGATATTGAATCAAATCGCAAGCGAGTCCCTCGGCGCAACAAAGGCCGGGCATCGCTGCCCGGCCCTTGCCCCCGGTTCGAGGGGTTCAGCGTTTATCCGCCAAAGCGATACTTCAGGCGAACACCGAACATCCGCGGCTCGCCATAGATCACCCCTTGCGCACCGATCGTCTGGTAAACGCCGGTGTTGCTGATGAGGTAGGTCTTGTTGGCGATGTTGGTGCCGAACACGCTGATATCGAGCGGCATGGCGAAGAAGTTCTTCCATTCGAGCGTCGCATTGAGCAAGCCATAGCTCGGCAGGAGCACGCCCGGCTCGTTGGTCGTGCCGTCCGGGAAGGTTTCGGTGGAGAACGGCGCGGTCGGTTGCTTGTCTGTCCAGGCATACGACACATAGACGCTGACATTGCCGACCTTTTCTGGAGTCGGCACAGTCACCCGGCCATAGACCGAAACGATATTCGGCGACAGGTATTGCAACGGGCGGCAACCCATGTTCGCCCCGGCATAGACCTTGGGCGAATTGATCGACGTGGCCGTGCAGTCCCAGACACCGGAATTCGAGTTGAAAACGAACGATTTGTAGTGAGATTCAAGGTGGCTGTAGTTACCGCCGAGTTCGAGGAAGCTCGACGGCTTGACCATCCATTCGGCCTCAATACCCTTGATCACCGCCGAAGCATTGTTCAGCGTAATCGCACCATTACCGCCCGTTGCCAGGTTATAGTCACCCGCAGCGCGCTGGATATTGCTGTAATCCATGTAGAAGCCGTTGACGTTGAGCATGGTCGGCATGCCGGCGACTTTATAGTTCGACTTGAATCCGGCTTCATAGTCGGTGACATTTTCGGGTCCGAAGGTCCGCGTATTGTCAAACACCGCGTAGGAATTGAAGCCCCCCGCCTTGTAGCCACGCGTGACCTTGGCATAGAGCATCACGTTGCGATCGGGGCGGTAATCGAGCCCAATGGTCCAGTTCGGCGCTGAACTGTTGAGCCTTGCGCCGAACTGGCATTGGGTCAGCGGATTGATCACCGCCCCCCCCGTCCACGAGCAACCGGTCACATATTGCGCGCCATTTTGCAGGTTGACATAGTTCCACGAGGCCGCCGATCCGATCACGGTGTCCCAGGTATAGCGATAGCCGCCGGTCAGGCGCAGATGGTCAAGCGCCGGAGTCAGCGCGCCAAGATCGAGCGTGGCCTGTCCATAGAGCGCCTTTGAACGGTTCGTCACAGCGACCTGCGATGTGCCAATCGGGCAGGCTTCCGGGGTCGCGGCCGCGCAGACGTTGACCGACCAGGACTGCATGGTGCCGCCAGGCGTTTCGTTGAAATAGAAACCACCAAAAGTATAGGTCAGCTTCTTGTCGAAGGCGCTGCCTTGCAATTGCAGTTCTTCGGTGAACTGTTTGTACCAGTCACGCGGCGCAGTGCGGCTTTCAACCGTGGTGCCGCTATCATAGATCGGCACATCCAACCCCGATGTCGACTGCCCGTAGTACTCCTTGATTTCCGACCAACTGACAATATTTCGCAGTTTCAGAGACGAATTGAGGTCGATGTCGGTCGTATTGGTTATACCGCCGGTCGAAAGCCGCTCGAAATCGTCCATGTCATGCGCAGTCTGGCGAATGCCAAGCGCCTGCTGCCGGGCGACGGCGTTGGTGTAAAGGCTGCAATTGGCAACGCCTGTCCCTGCGCCGCAGAAATTGTAGGAAGGGGCAATCGCGCCCAGCGGGTAATATACGCCGCCGCCCACCGGGATCGGCGTTTCTGCAAGCCCGACCAGATGCGCCGTATTGACCGAGACGCCGATCGTGCCCGTACCGTTGCTGTGCGATTCGGTGTAATAGCCCATGGTATAGTTGGTGACGTTGTCGAACGGCTGAAGCCACAGGCCGATCCGCCCGGTACGCCAATGCTGATCATCGCGCGCCTTGTTCCAGACGACATCATAGGTGAAACCATCGCGGTCGTGCGAGGCGCCGACCAGACGCAGCCGCACCTTGTCGTTCACCGGCAGGTTCAGCACCACCTCGGCTTCATTGAGGTTGTAATTGCCGTATCCCGCCTGGATATGGCCTTCGAGTTTGTCGGTCGGCTTGGCCGGGGTCAGCAGAATTGCGCCGCCCGTGGTGTTGCGCCCGAACAGCGTGCCCTGCGCCCCTTCAAGAACCTGCATGCTCTGCAAGTCGACAAAATTGCCCGGCCCGCCCTGGCTCGAAAGGGTATAGCCAGCCGGCAGCGGCACTTCGTTAAAATAGAGCACGACCGCAGGCGAACCCTGGAACGAGGCACTCTGCCCACGAATCGACGGCGATTGCACATCGCGCGAGGCTTGCCCGTTGGGCGCAATGACCAGCGACGGGACCGAGGCCGAAAGATCCTGCAACTGCGTGATGCCGCGTTCCTGGATACTGGCGGCGGAAATTGCGGTCAGTGAAATCGGCACGTCTTGCGCGCGTTCTTCGCGCCGGTTGGCGGTGACGATGATTTCCGGCGTGCTTGGTTGCGCAGATGCGGCACTGGGAGCCGCGTCATCGGCCCATGCCAGCTGCGGCATGGCGCCGCCGCACATGACCACGCCACCCAGCAAGGCGGCAACCAGCGTCTTGTGATTTGCCATGGGCCGTTGCCCTGAAAGCCCCACGCGATCGGTGATCCTCACGATATCCTCCCTCTCATCAAACATTGTCATCGGCGCCCGAAAGATGGGCCATCCGGTGCCAGGAGGAAGGCACGCAAATCGGGCTACGCCTCGATGGCGCATCCAACCGCATGGTCGCTTCAGAAATCCTCAGCCCGGATAATTCTTGTTTGTGCCCCCATGTTAGCAACTACGCAAATTGAGCACAAGATCGATTTCTGATCTTTCTTTGCGTAAAGTAATTGAGCATCCGCTCCCCATCCCCCCAGCGCCCACCATCACGCATGATAGGCACAACGCACAAAAAAACCGCCTGCCGACACGATGCCGGCAGGCAGTTTTTATTTATAATTCAGTATTTTGCAGCTATTCAGGCAGCGCGAGTGCCCGACCGCTTGTCGAGCGTTACAGTCAGGCCGTTGACCCGGCCCTGGAATTCGGGGGCCTTTGCGCGCGGGTTATAGAACTGGCGATACCAGGTCCGCACTTTGCCAAAGGGCCCGTCGGCGGGAATCACCAGCGGGTTGAGGCAGGCGCGCTTGTTGGCCCAGATCTCGACATCCTGCGCAAAGGCCAACCGGCTGCCTTCCTGATACAGCAGCGCGTTGGCGCGGTCTTCATCGGTGGTTTCGCGCGATCCGTCGTGCACTTTGACCATCAAGGCGTGCCATGCTCGACTGACCCCGTCCTCGACGGGGGTGTTGGCGATCATGATGAAACTGTCGAATGTACCGGCCATTTCCGATTGGAGAAAACCGGGCCCCTCGTACCAGGTGTCGAGCGCAAGTTGATCCTCGGCAGAGGCCGTCAGCGTACGATGTCCGGCGCTGTAATACTGATGGACGGTATGGCCCATGAATTCATTGGCGAAATACTGCCAGTCCGTGGCCCCGTGGATCGGAACGAAATGGCCGACATCGGCCATGTTGTCGAGGATCTCGATGCCATGGCAGCCAAGATCGCCCATATAGTCGATCTTCCATTCGACCCAGCCCGGCTCACCGAAATGGCCGCCGAAATTGGCCAGTTCGACATCGGGTTCGAGCCCTTCGGGATCGTGCCACATCCAGATGATCCCCGCACGTTCGATGATCGGATATGTCTGCAGCTTTGCCGCCTTGGGGATGAAATCCGAATAGGGAATATGATTGCACGCGCCGTCGGCGCCAAAGCGCCAGCCGTGGAACGGGCAGCGAATCGATTCGCCTTCAACATGCTCGCCATCGCGCACGATGTAGGACGTGCTGTTTTTCGCCAGATGCGCGCCCATATGCGGGCAATAGGCATCGACCACATAGGCCGTGCCGCTTTCACCCCGATAGAGCACCAGATCCTTGCCAAAATAGCGGATCGGGGCGGGCGTGCGCGTCGCATCACTTGCCGGGCCGATCATGAACCAGCCGCGCGGAAAGTCGAAATCGCCCAGCCCATATTCGCGAGAGGTCGCCATCGTGCATCTGCTCCTAGCCAGACCGCCCTTTGCCTTTGCGACGGGCGGCGCATTTGCCCTATCAATACGGCGCTCGCCCCCGATTTGCGAAAGAAATTGCGCTGCACACTATTTGTGCAAAAATGCACGCATGATTCAATGGTCCGATCTTGAAATGTTTCTCGCCGCAGTGCGCGCCGGGTCCTACACCGCCGCCGGGCGCCAGCTCGGGGTAAACCGCACCACGGTCGGACGCCGGGTGGAGGCGTTGGAACAGGCGCTGGGCATTGCGCTGTTCGACTATTCCGCGCTGGGCCCTGCACCAACCCGTGCGGGCCAGCGCGTGCTGGCCGCAGCCGAAGCGATCGAGCGCGAAATTGCCGCGATGGGCCACGACATCGGCGGCAATCACTTGCGCGAGGCACCGATCCGTGTGGCCGGGTCGGCGGGAATCGTCAGCGAATTCCTGCCTGATCTCGCCCTGTTTCGCCGCGCCAACCCCGATTGCCCGATCGAGATCCTTGATGAACTCGACCCGCTGGAGGCGCTGACCCAACGTCGCGCCGATCTGGCGCTGGCGCTGGTGCGATCCTCCCCGCTGCGCTTTGCCGGGCGGCAGGTCGCCGTGCTGCAACAGGCGCCTTATGGCCGCAGGGGTGCCGGCGATCTCGAACCGATCGGCTGGGGGCTGGAATTCGAATCCGCACTTTCGGGCGCGCCCTGGACAACGGCCAATCCGTTGGGCGAAGAGGCTCTGGCGGCAGGCCTGGTGACCTGCAATTCGTGGCCACAGATGAAGCTTGCCACACTGTCGGGCCTGGGCCGGGCCAGCCTCTGGTGCTTCGCCGGAGATGCCGAACCCACGCTTGAACGGCTGGCCCCACCCGATCCGCGCCACGAAAGCCCGCTGTGGCTGCTGCACCGCGCCAAGGCCCCGCCCGGGGCAGCGCTGCAACGCCTGATCGCGTTCCTTGAACAGGCGATTGCGAATCGAATCGGTGCCTGAGTCATTATTTTTCCGTACAGGAACTATCCTGTTGCGCGAATCACCATGCAACATGGCATTATAAATTACGCATTATGCAAAAGGGATGCGGATGACCGGGCACAGTCTCGTGCGCGATGCCGTGATCGACGCCCCGAACGACAGCCTGAACGACGAACGGAGAGACAATGACCCTGCAATCCGCCGATGCGACAGCCGATACCGTCGCGGCCCCGCAATTCGTGCGCGAAGACCTGTTGCAGGCCGCGCGCGACCGTACCGGGCTGTCCGACTTTGGCGACTTGTGGTTCCTCGAACCGATGGACCATTACATCGCGGCGGCCAATGCCGAGGCGCGGCTGACGCCCGAAGGTTTTGCCGGGCAGACCGAAGTGATCGTCAAGGGCCTCGCCAGCCGGTTGCGCATGGTCGAAGACATCCGGCGCCACCCTGAAATCCTGGAGGAACGGCTCGAAGTCGCCGGGATCATCCTTGGCCTGCCGCGTACCGGCAGCACGATCTTTCACCGCCTGCTCGCCAGCGCGCCGGGCATGACCGCAATCCGCTGGTTCGAGGCACAGAACTTTGCCCCCTTCCCCGACGAGGAACCGGGCAATCCCGCCGGCCGGCGTGCCTATGCCCAGGCGATGATCGACGGCTGGCTGCACTTGTCGCCCGAACTGGCGTCGATCCATCCGCTCGATCCCGATGCGCCGGACGAGGAAATCCTCATCATCGGGCAGATGTTCGTGTCGACGATGGTGGAGGCGATGACCTTCATCCCCTCATTCGCGCAATGGCTCGACACGTATGACCAGTCGCGCGGGCACGAGGATCTCAAGATCATCCTCAAATACCTGCAATGGCAGGACCCGGCGCGGCGCGGGTGCAAATGGATCCTCAAAAGCCCGTCGAACCTGCCCTATACCGAAGTCGCCGCGCGGGCCTTTCCCGATGCCGTGCTGATCATGACCCATCGCGACCCGCTCGACGTCGTGCCCAGCTACATCTCGATGGAATGCGCGCTCTACAAACTCAATTCGCATCATTCCGATGCCGAAGTCGCCGGTTTCTGGTTCCAGCGCCTGGCGGGATGGATGAAGCGGTTCGAAGCCGCGCGGGAACGCATCGGCGAGGACCGGTTCATCGATATCGACTATCGCCAGGTCGCGCGCGAACCCCTGCGCCAGGCCGAGCGCGTACTGGCCCGCATCGGCGTTCCGATCGATGCGCGGATCGAGGCAGCGCTGGCCGAATTCATGGCAGGCAACACCCGCGAACAGCGCCCCGCGCACGCCTATTCGCTCGACCGCTTTGGATTGGACGAGCCGACCATCGCAGCCGCCTTTGCCAGCTATCGAGAGCGATTCATCACCTGATCCGCGGGGGTCAATCGCCGTCGCGCGCCTGCCATTCGCCCGCACCGGCGCGGCGGACCTGCGTCATGTCCAGATTGCGCATGACCATCAGCGTCCCATACCAGTCGCGATCGAGCACGGCACTTTGGCGGTCACGGTCTGCCAGGGTCTGCACCTCCAGACGATAGCGCTCCATCATTTCGGCCAGTTGTGCGGCACCGACGCGCGACAATTTGTGCACTTCGGACACGTAGCACGTCTCTGGATCGCCGTAATCCAGCTCGAAGAACGCCGATTTCATATGGGTGTCGAACAGGCTGCGCAGCGGCAGCTTGCGAAACACCAGCGCGCGATCGACCCGCGCCCGCACACGCCCTCCACGCAGCCGGTCGATCAGCGCCAGCCGTTCGAGCCGCGCGAGCGAGGCGTCCATCGTGCGTTGGGGAATGGCGAAATCGGTCGCAATCTCGTCCGGCGGCACCCCGTTGAGCAGCGCCATGAACAGGAACGACAGAAAGATATTGGTCGACAAGGCCTTTTCCTGCGCCAGGGTCAGCTCATGCGCCAGCCCTCTGGGCGCGTCCTCCGCCTCGCGCGCCAGTTCGCCCAGAGTCAGCCCGACCAGTTTTGCCAGCGCATCGAGTCGCTCAAGCGTGACCCCCTTGCCCGCCAGCCAACGCTTGGCCGTTGCCTCGCCAATCGCCATTTCGCGCGCCAGTCGCGCCACGGTCCAGCCGCCCTGCCGCAAATGGCGGCGCAGCACGGCAAGCATGGCAGACGATGTCGATTCGTATCGCATGATGATCTGTAACAGATAATCAAATGATCCGCTTGGCAAGGGCCTGCTTCGTTACACCCATGCTGCACTTTATGCTGCAGCCAAACCGCCGACGCTCAGACGTTCGGCAATGACCATGGGAGAAACATAGTGACCGCCATCCTCATCAGGAACGGGACCGTCGTCGACGGCACCGGTGCTCCGGCCTGCAAGGCCGACGTCCGCATCCGGGACGGCGTGATCGCCGAGGTGGGCGAAGGCCTTGCCCCGGCGGGCGAACGCGTGTTCGACGCCACGGGGTGCCATGTCGCCCCCGGCTTCATCGAAAGCCATACCCATTACGACGGCACGATGTGGTGGCAAAACGATCTCGACCCGCTGCCCGGTTATGGCGCGACGACGATGATCCTCGGCAACTGCGGCTTTTCGCCGGCACCCCTGCACAAATACATGCCCGCGCAGCGCGAAATGATCGGCATCTTCTCGTTCTTTGAAGACATTCCCGAAGCCCCGTTCATGCAGAACCTGCCGTGGAACTGGAACCTGTGGTCGGAATACCGCGCCTCGGTCGAACGCCATGTCAAAGTGCCGTTGAACTATGCCGCCTATGTCGGCCATATCGCCATCCGCCTGGCCGCAATGGGGGTCGAAGCCTGGGATCGCGAGGCGACGCCCGCCGAAATCGCACGCATGGCCGAATTGCTTGATGACGCGCTGGCCGCCGGCGCGCTCGGCATGTCGGACAACATGCACGACCATGACGGACAGGACCGGCCGGTGCCGACGCTGAAGGCCAATGATGCCGAATTCACGGCGTTGTTCGACGTGATGGAACGCTATCCCGGCAGTTGTTACCAGGTGATCGTCGACACGTTCATGCGCATGACCGGTCCGGCAAACCTCGAACGCCTGTCCCGCCTGCTCGCGCACCGCAACATCAAGGTCCAGATCGCCGGCGCGATCCCGACTCTGGAATTCCAGAAAGGCATCCTGCCCGCGATGCAGGAAAGCGTGCGCAAAATGCGCGAAGCCGGGGTCGATGTCTGGCCGGGCTATGCCCACGTTTCGCCCACTTCGACGCTCAGCCTGGTCAAATCGCTGATCTTTGCGCAGTCGAATGATTACGTCTGGCACGAAGTCGTGCTGGAAGACGACCACCGCAAAAAGGCCGAATTGCTCGCCGATCCGGACTGGCGCGCGCGGGCGCGCGAAAGCTGGGACACCAAGGCGTGGGGCCATTCGCCGCTGAAGAACCCGCAGGAACTGTTCCTGCTCGACAGCGAAAACGGGACCGGCCCGGTGGGCATCACGCTCAAGGACTATGCCGACAGCCTCGGCCTGCACCGGTCTGACGCGATGGCCGACTGGATCTTGAAAAACGGCACGCGTTCGACCGTGCACATGGCCCCGTTCCCCAAGGACGAGGCGCTGACCATCGAACTGATGCGCGACCCGAAGACGGTGGGCAATATTTCCGACGCCGGCGCGCATCTGCAAATGCTGTGCGGCGGGGGCGAAAACGCCCTGCTGCTGACCCAGTATGTCCGCGACGAAAAGAAGCTGACGCTCGAACAAGCGATCCACGTCATGACCGGCAAGCTGGCGCTGCATTTCAACCTGACCGACCGGGGCGTGATCGCGGTGGGCAAGCGCGCCGACATTGCGGTGTTCAACATGGAGGAGATCCAGCGGCGCGAGATGGAAAAGGCCTACGACGTGCCCGACGGTCGCGGCGGAACGACCTGGCGCTTTACGCGCAAGGCGATGCCGACCCGTCTGACCCTGGTCAACGGCGTGCCGACCTTTGAAAACGGGGCCTACACCGGCGCAACGCCGGGCGAATTCCTGTCCCCCGCCAACGAAAACATCAGCCTCTCTATCGCAGCGGAGTAAGCGCCATGGTCGAAGTAAAAGTCGGTGAAGGCGAACGCGCCTATTTCAACGGCGGGATCAAGAAAATCGAAACGACCAGCTCGACGCTGGTCAGCTCGTCAAAATACCTCAACCACCCGGAACTGCGCGGGCTGATCGCGCAGGAAATGCTGCGGCGCAACGGGCCCGACATGCCCAATACCGCCTATATCCCCGAAGTGGCGCAGATCCTGATGATGATGGAGGATTTTTCCGAAGTCATCGGCCTGTTCGAAGCTGAAAAGGCCCGCCTGCCACTGTTTCGCACATGGCTCGAAAAGCGTCAGTTGGCGGATTTCAAAAAAGACGAAGTCAAGGATTGTGCGCCCGGCACGCTGGGCGCGGCATTGCATGATTTCATGGTCAACAGCGGCTATGAACTCGATATCTTCTACCGCGAAATCCAGGTGGTAAACGACCTGACGTATTATCTGCGACAGACGGCACTGACCCATGACATCGAACACCTGGTTTCCGGTTTCGGCCCCAACCACGGCGGCGAACTCGCGCTGATCAATGCCAACATGCATGCCAAAGTGCGGTATTTCCACCCGGTGCTCGCCGCGTTCTTCAACCGTGTGGCGATTTACCTGAAGGCCAAGACGATCATGAAAGACGGCCTCCATTACCCGCAAGCAATGGTGCTGAATCTCGAAGCGGAATATCAGGGCGCCATCCAGGGACGCAACTGGAAATACCCGATCATGCTGGCGCCGTGGCGCGACTGGGCGGATTGGCAAATCGCCGATATCCGCGAAGAGCTGGGGATCACGCCGGTCCCCGCCGAAGGGCTATGGGCCGATACCAACCGGCTCTGCAACGAAGACGATCCGCATTACGGGGAACCGCTGCTCGAAGCGGCAGAATAACAGGACGCAAGGCCTGCCCCCACCCGGCGCGAGCGACGCCGGGTGGGGTTGCGCCATGACCGGATCACGCACGATCCCCCGGAAAGTGCCGAAAAAACAAAAAATACAAAAACAATAACAATGGTGGGAGAGCAGATACGATGAACAGAAGCGCACGACGCAGCCCATTGCTGCGCGCATCGACTCTGGTAATGGCCATGGCCGGCCTTTCAACAACAGCCACCATGGCCCATGCCGAAGCCCCCGCCGATGGCGGCGCCACCGCCCCGCCAAGCGTTGAAGAGATCATCGTCACCGCGCAACGACGCGAAGAAAGCATCCAGAAAGTTCCCGTGGCCGTCACCGCGATCGGTGCGCAAGCACTCGGCGACTTGCGCGTCGCCAGCCTGCGCGACATCGCCGGGCTGGCGCCCAGCCTTGAAATGAACACCCAGGGGATGCAATCGAACCCGACGATCATCATTCGCGGCGTCGCCTCGGGCACATCCAGCAATTCGGTCGATCCCAAAGTCGGGATCTATATCGACGGGGTCTACATCGGTCGCACGACCGGTTCGCTGCTCGACTTTTCCGACATCCAGCGGCTCGAAGTGCTGCGCGGGCCGCAAGGCACACTGTTTGGCCGCAACGCCACCTCCGGGGCGATTTCGATCACCACGGCCGCGCCCAAGGGGGACTGGGCCGTCAACGGCACGCTGTCCTATGGCAATTACAACGCGTTTCGCGGCAAGCTGTCGGTCGATCTGCCCAAGATCGGGCCCTTCTCGATCAAGCTTTCCTATCTGCATGACCAGATCGAAGGCGATGTCACCAACACCATGGGTGGCCAGACCTTGAACCTTTCGGCGCGGGCGGCGGAATTCGGCACGCTGAAATTCGTATCCCGCCTTGGCGAGCGCAATGTCGATGGCGGGCAAGTCGCGGTGCGCGGGCAGTTTGGCGATGTCACCGCCGATTACCGGTTCGACTATACCGATTCCAACGCCAGTGCCCGTGCGATGCAATCGCTGGGCGTGATCCCCGACGCCTCGGGCCAATTGCTCGCTCCCATCGTCGCCTTGCAGCCCTATTTCGGCGGCACCACCAATCCCGGCACCGCCGGGCCTCTCAGCGCGGTTGCCGCAGCGACAAGCAACGAACATACCGTCACGCAAGGCCACAGCCTGACACTCAATTGGCACGCCAGTGACAGCATTTCCGTCAAAAGCATCACCGCCTATCGCCAGTTCACACAAGACCCGGTAATTTTCGACCTCGGCTCCGCCGGGGGCATGCGCTTTACCTTTGCGCAGCTTGGCGCGCTGATCACACCCGGCCTGAGTGCGCAACAGATTCAGGCGGCGCTGTTCAATCCCGCCAATGCCCCTGGCCCGATAGACTATTTCTTTCCGCTGCTCAGCGCGCGTTCGACCAGCCAGAAACAGTTCAGTCAGGAACTGCAAGTGCAGGTCACGCACGACCGCTATGAGTTGACCGCCGGGCTGTTCTATTTCGCCGAAAGCGCACCTGCCACCGAAGTGCTGGGTATTCTCGAACCGATGCCATCGGGCACGATCGTACCCAGCCCGCTCGATGCGACATTCGGCAGCGGCGTGACGCGCACCTATGCCCAAAACTATTCGATCGCGGCGTATGGTCAGCTGACCTGGCACCTGACCGACACGATTGACCTGACCGGCGGCCTGCGCGGCACGTTCGACAAGCGCCACTTGCGCCTCGACGAAATTTCTGCAGCCGAAGGCGGAAACCTGGGGGTCGGGGCCTATCGCCTGGCCTATTCGAAGGCCACGTATACCGCGATCGCCACCTGGCGCCCCGATCAGGACGCAACGATTTATGCCAAGACCGCCTCGGGCTATGTCTCCGGCGGCATTCTCAGCGGCATTCCCTACAAACCCGAAAGCCTGACCTCGTACGAAATCGGCTCCAAGACGCAGTTTCTGCAGAACCGGTTGCGGCTCAACCTGTCGGCTTATTACAACACGTATACCGACCTGCAGACGCAGAATTTCATCAATGGGGTGCAGTTCTTCGACAACGCGGGCAAGGCCGACATCAAGGGCTTCGAAGCGGAAACCGAAATCGTGCCGGTACGCGGGCTGACATTGTCGGGCAGCCTTGCCTATACTGACTTCACCTACAAGACATTCGTGCTGGTCGGCGTCGATGTCGCGTCTGTCGCGCGTCCGACGTATTTTTCCAACTGGACCGGACGGGCCGCGGCCACTTACAATTCGACCGAACTGACCAGCGGCGGCCCGCATGTCAGCGCGTTGATCGAGGCGCGTTATCGCAGCGCCTATTACCTGACCTCCACCCCGGAAGTGAACATTGCCACCGGGCAAAACGCGCTCGAAGACGTCAACCATCAGCCCGGTTATTGGCTGGTCAACGGCCGGCTGGGTCTGGCCGACCTGTCGCTGGGCGGCGCAAAAGTCTCGATCTCCGCATTTGGCGATAACCTGTTTGACAAGCGGTACATCAGCTTTGGCGCGCCGGTGCTCCTGCTTACCGGAATGTACGATCGCGGGCGGACCTACGGCATCGAACTGGGTGTCCGTTTCTAACAAACAAGGCCCGGCGCTGCCCGGTTTACCCACTGGGCAGTGAACCGCAAACTGAAAGGGCCGGGATCGCACAACGCGATCCCGGCCCTCTTTTTTGCGACCGTCTTTCCCGTCAGTCGTTGGCGCCGGTCAGGTCGCGTGCGGCAATATAGCCAAACGTCATCGCCGGGCCGATCGTCACGCCCGCGCCGGGATAGCTTTCCCCCATCGAAGAGGCCGCGTTGTTCCCCACCGCGTAAAGCCCGCCGATCGGTTCGCCCGCCGCGTCGACCACTTGCGCACGGGCGTTGGTGGTCAGCCCGCCATTGGTGCCGATGTCGCCGGGATAGATCGGCATGGCATAAAACGGAGCCTCGGTCAGCGGGCGCAAGCACGGATTGGGCTGGTGGCGATAATCGCCGTACATCTTGTCATAGGCCGCCTCGCCACGATGGAACTCGGGATCCTCGCCATTCGCGGCGCCTGCATTGAAGCGGTTGATCGTCACGCTGAGCGTGGCCGCATCGACGCCCATCGCCTTGGCCAGATCGGCAATCGTGCGGCCTTTTTTCATGATCTTGCGCACGCCGGGCGATTGCAACCAGTCGGGCATCAGCGGCAACAGCGGCCCCATCGGAAATTGCCGGCGATAGCGGGCATCAAACACCATCCAGCTTGGGCTGGCATCGCGATGCTCGGCCTGGCGGCGCGCCATCTGTTGCCCGACGATGTGATAGGACGCCGCTTCGTTGAGATAACGCTGCCCCTTCTGATTGACCATGATGCAGCCGGGCAAGGCGCGTTCGATCGTCACCAGCCTGCCGCGATCTTCACCCGGAACATGGAACACCGGCGCGGCCCAGGCCGAATGCAGGTTCATCGTGGCCGCGCCTGCCGCCGCCCCCGCGCGGATCGCATCGCCGGTATTGCTGGTCACCCCGCCCGACAGAGGCGCACTGCGATAGAGCGGCGCATGGACATCGCGCATCGCCTGATTCTTGTCGAAGCCGCCTGCGGCCAGGATCACGCCCTTGCGCGCGCGGATCCGGAAGGGACGACCGTTGCGCTCGACCACCAGGCCGACAACCCGCCCGTCTTCGCGCACCAGTTCCAGCATCGGGGTCGACAGCCACAACGGCACCCCCGCCGCGTTGACCGCCACGCGCAAGCCGCCGGTCAGGGCGTTGCCCAAAGTCAGCCGCCGATCCTTGCGCGAGGAAAAGCGCAGCGGCCAATCGAACCAATATTTCGCCATGTTGCGCGCAAGGCCCATGGCCCAGCCCTTGCTGCGATAGAGCAGTTGATAGGTCTCTGCGAAAGTCCAGTTGAGATAGCCGAACAGGCTGGCCGCCGGTGAAGGAAAACGCTGCGTCCCGAGATCATCGCCCAGCAGCGTTCCGTCAAACATTTCCGGCAGATGGGTGCGAAATCCGGTCGGCGATCCGCCGGGGTTTTCGGCGTGGTAATCGGGATAGGGCTGAGCGGTATAGACCACCGGCGTATTGGCGGTGACCCAGCGCAGCATGGCCGCAGCATTGTCGACATAGGCGCGGATATTCGCATCGGGCACATTGGGCGCCGACAGCGCGCGGACATAGCGGAACGCGTCGTCAAGATTGTCCTCGAACCCGGCGGCGCGCGCCTGGTCGCTGCCTGGAATCCAGATCCCCCCACCCGAGGTTGCGCTGGTTCCGCCCCATTGCGCATCCTTTTCGACGATCAGCACGTCGGCGCGGTTTTTCGCCGCGACCAGCGCGCTCAACAGGCCGCCCGCGCCCGAGCCGACCACGACGACATCGACTTCCTTATCCCAATTGCTGCTCATGGACATCCTGCCTGTCGGCGATTCCGCATGGCTGTCCGCCATTCCGGAATTCGCCACCCCAATTATTTCACGCAAAGCTCGCCCCTACTTGCCATCATGTCAACTCCATGCGTAAAATGTATGCAAATAATCTACGAACAATACAAAGGGAGAGTCATGGCCGAACTGACAGGCAAGGTAGCCCTGATCACCGGCGCCGGGCAAGGCATTGGCCAGGGCGTGGCGCTGGCCATGGCCGGCGCCGGCGCAGCGGTCGCGGTGACCGGGCGCACGCTCGAAAAAGTCGAGGAAACCGCGCGTCTGGTACGTGAACGCGGCGGCACCGCGCTGGCCCTGTCCGGCAATGTCAAAAGCGCCAGTGACCTCGCCTCGATCGTCGGGTTGACCGTCGCGGGGCTGGGCGGGATCGACATCCTGGTCAACAATGCCCAGGAAGTGCCGCTGGGCAAGCTCGACGATGTGACCGACGAGGCATTTCTGGCAGGCTTCGAATCGGGTCCGCTCGCGACGCTGCGCTTGATGAAGCTGGTACGCCCCCATCTCGTCGCGGGCGGCGGCGGCACGATCTTCAATTTCTGTTCGTCCGCCGGGATCCGCTGGGACATGGCCGGCTATGGCGCCTATGCGGCCGTGAAACAGGCGATCCGTTCGCTGACCCGCGCGGCCGCGGCGGAATGGGGCCGCGAAGGCATTCGCGTGCTGACCATTGCACCCCACGCCGAATCGCCGGGCCTGAAATGGTGGATCGAAAACAACCCCGAAGAGGCGCAGGCGTTTTTCCGCACGATTCCGCTGGGCCGTGTCGGTTCGCTGGAACAGGATATCGGCCGTGCGCTGGTTGCGCTGTGCGGCAGTGACCTGGCCTATCTGACCGGTGCGACGATCCCGCTTGATGGCGGCCAGGCCAACTTCGATTGAGGGGGATCCCATGGAAAAGGTGATTGCCGCGCTGTGGGCCCCCGATGCAGAGCCGCGCGAGGCTTTTGGCGCGCGTCTGCTCGCCACCTTGCCCGACGCGCTTGGCGCTGCGGGCGCAAGGCAGGTGCGGATCAATATCCGCGATGAGGCAGTAAAGCCCGGCGAGGCCTTGATCCAATCGTGGCAGGCGCCGCAACAGGCGGCGATCGCGCAATTTTGGCTGCCCTCGGCCAATGCCCGGTTTCGCGGCGCCATCGACGCCGCGCTCGCCGCGCACAGCGCGCGCTTTGCGCTGTGGCTGGTGGCCGAATCGTCGATCATCCCCAACACCGCCCATCCGGTCGGGCCCGGACAGCGGACCTGGGGGTGGAGCCAGGCAAGCTTCATCAGCTTTCGCCCCGATCTTGCCCGGTCCGCCGCGATCGAGCACTGGCACGGCCATCACACCCGCGTGGCGATCGAAACGCAGGCCAATTTCGAATATGTGCAGAACCTGATCGTGCGGCCGCTGACCGCCGATGCCCCGGCCTATGATGCCTTTGTCGAAGAATGCTTCGCGATCGAAGCGCTTGAACAGCCCGAAGTGTTCTTTGACGCGGTGGGCAATGCCGACCGCTTTCAGGCCAACCTGGCAACGATGATGGATAGCTGTCAGAGCTTCATCGATTTCAGCCGGATCGACATCATTCCGACCACACAGTTCGATTTCGCGCATCGCGACTGACCCGGCGATGGACCTCACACCCACCATTCTGGCCCCAACCATTCTGGCCCAGATGCAGACACCGACCGGTCGCGCCGAACTGGTCGAATGGCATTGGCCGACGATGTTCGATTTCACCCGGACCGAAGACTCGCTGATGGTCGAAATGTCGCTGCCGCCGATGGCTGCCGAAGCCTCCGCCTGCCTGCCCGAACTCGATCCCGCGCGCCGCTGCCACATGGGATCGCTGTTCGCGCGTTGGCCGGGGGTGATGGTCAGTGGACGGTCCGAAGGTGGGCATATCCGCGTGGTGCGCTGTGTCTTTGCCCCCGATCGGACTCGTGCGCTGCTGGCGGGGCGGCCCAGGCCCTCGACCGCGTTCCTCAAATCGCTGCTGGCGATCCGCAGCGAGGCCTTGCGCATGCTGATGCAACTGTTGCGCCGCGAACTGGCGAATCCGGTCGACCCGTCGGATGCGGCGATCGCCGCGCTGACCGAACTGATCGCCATCGAATTCGCCCGACTGATCGCGCGACCGGACGAACCGGTCGGCACCGGACGGCTGGCCGCGTGGCAATTTCGCCGCATTCGCGAAAGGCTGGCTGCCCCGGGCGCGGTGCCCAGCGTCGCGGAACTGGCCGCGCTGTGCGGGATCAGTGCCCGCCATCTGCATCGCCAGTTCCTCGCGCTGACCGGCGCAACGGTTGCTGACTATATCGAAAACGCCCGGATCGAACAGGCCAAGCGCCTGCTCCACGCCCGCGAGCACCCAATCAAGGCAATCGCCCTGGCCTGTGGCTTTGCCCATGCCAACAGCTTTGCGCGCGCCTTTCGCCGATCGACCGGGCTGACCCCGCTGGCATTTCGCCAGCGCGGGGACAGCCTGAGCACACCCATGATAACCCATTGAATCGAGAGGATACCGCCATGAAACAAGCAAAAGTCGCCCTTGTCACCGGGGCCAGTCGCGGCGCCGGGGCGGGAATTGCCCGCGGCTTTGGGGAAATGGGCTATACCGTCTATGTAACCGGCCGCACGATCACGCCGGGCAATGCGCGCGGCTGGGACGGCTCTGCCCTGCCCGGCACGGTCGCCCAAACCGCTGCCAAAGTGACCGCGCTTGGCGGCAAGGGCATCCCCGTGGTGTGCGACCATGCCGATGACGAGGCCGTGGCGCGACTGTTCGACCAGATCCGGTCCGAAGCGGGTCGGCTCGATGTGCTGGTCAACAACGCGGCCTTTATCCACGATCAGCTGATCGAGAAAAAGCCGTTCTGGGAAAAAGATCTCGACGCGCAAAAAATCCTCGATGTCGGCCTGCGCTCTGCCTATGTCGCCAGTTGGCATGCGGCCCGGATCATGGTGCCGCAAGGATCGGGCGTGATCGCCATGACCAGTTCGTTCGGCGCGAGCTGCTATATGCATGGCCCCGCCTATGGCGCCCAGAAAGCCGGGCTCGACAAGCTGGCGCACGACATGGAGCACGATCTGCGCGGCACCGGGGTGATCGCGGTTTCGCTGTGGCTGGGCATGCAGATCACCGAACGCTCGCAGATCGCCGCCGGAACGAATCCCGAACAGTACGAGGGTTTCCTCGCCATGGCGGAGAATCCCGAATTTTCCGCGCACGTCATCGATGCGATCGACAAGGCCCCCAACCGCGACGCGCTGTCGGGCGAAACGCTGATCGTCGCCGAAATCGCGCAGGAACTGGGCATCACCGATCGCGGCAGCCAGCCCCCGTCGCACCGCGCAATGCTGGGCAGCCCGCGCGCCAAGAACCCGGCAGCCGTTTACTGAACACGGCCCCGTCCGAACGGAGAGGATAGCACCCGCCATGACCACCACAGGGCCACAAGATCTGCACGGCGCCTTGAACTTTACCGGCAAGACCGTGCTGGTCACCGGCGGCGGGGTCGGCATCGGCCGCGCCATTGCCGAAGCCTTTGCCGGTGCCGGCGCGCGGCTGGTGATCGCCGAAATCGATCCAGACCGGGCCCGTGCGGTCGAAGCCGCGCTGCCAACGGCACGGGTGATCCACTGCGATGTGCTCAGGCGCGGGGTGCCAGCGATGCTGGCCGAACGCATCGCGGGCGAGACCGGAAAGCTTGACGTGCTGGTCAACAATGTCGGCAATTTCCTGCATGCCAAGCCCTTTGCCACGATGAGCGATGGCGAGATCGACGACGTGCTCGACATCAACATCGGGCAATTGCTGCGCATGACCCGCGCGATGATCCCCCTGTTGCGCAAGGCGGCGCCGGGTTCGTCGATCATCAATGTCAGCTCGATCGAGGCGTTTCGCGGCATTCCCCATTGCTCGGTCTATGCCGCCGCAAAGGCCGGAATCACCGGATTCACCAAGAGCCTGGCGCTCGAACTCGGGCCCGAGGGCATCCGCGTCAACGACATCGCGCCTGAAACCACCGATACGCCGCAAGTCGCGCTCGATACCATGATCCCCCCGGAAAACCGCGCGCACGAAGAGCGCTGGATCCCGCTGGGCCGCTTTGGACGGCCGGCCGATTGCGCCGGCGCGGCGCTCTATCTGGCCAGCCCGCTGGCCAGTTGGGTTACCGGGACCGCGATTCATGTCGATGGCGGCGCGCTCGCCGCATCGGGCTGGTATCGCACGCCGCAGGGCGAATGGTCGAATGTGCCGCTGATTTCGGGCAACGGTCTGGTCGTGCCGGGGTCGGCACAATGAGCGCGGACGATCTTGCCGCGCTGCGCGACGCGGCGGAGTCCTATGCCCGCGGTGCAGACCGGCGCGACAAGGATCTTTGGCGTGCGGTGCTTGCCGACGATGTCGAAATCCTCGGCCCCGGTTTTGCCATTGCAGGGCTTGAGGCCAATCTCGGATCGATCGATCACCTCGCCCACGCCTTCGTCGCGACGCGCCATGTCGTTCACGACATCGACGCGGTGATCGAGGGCGATACCGCGCATGGCGAAACCCGCTCTACTGCCGAACACCGCCTCGCCGGGGTCGATGGCGCCGACAAGCTGCTGGTTTGGGCGATCCGCTATCAGGACACATGGCGGCGCGACGGCGCCGCCTGGCGCTTCACCCGCCGCGAACTGGTGGTCGACTGGGAAGAGCTGCGCCCCGTTCGCCAGGTCGGGGGCAGCGCATGAACCGCGCGCCTCTGCTGCCCCGCAATCCTGCCAATCAAGCCAATCAAGGGAATCTCGCATGAAAGTTCTCGTCGTCGGTGGAACCGGCGCCCTGGGTGGTCACGCCGCCCTGCACCTCGCCGCCAAGGGCCACGACGTCACGATCACCGGGCGTGGCGAAGGCGCGCATCCCGACACGCCGCTCACCAGACTGGGCTATCTGCGCGGCGATTATGTCGCGGGCGATTTCACCCCGGAGCGGCTGCGCGGGTTCGACTGGGTGGTGTTTGCCGCAGGAAATGATCCGCGCCATGTTCCGCCTGGCGAAGATTTCGGCGCCTGGCTGCACCGGGCCAACCATGTCGCATTGCCCGCCTTCTTTGCCGCCGCGCGCGAGGCAGGGGTGTCGCGCGCCATTCAGCTCGGCAGCTTCTATGCCCAGGCCGCGCCGGAATTGCTTGAAGGCAATGTCTATATCCGCTCGCGCCTGGCTGCCTGCGAAGGCGCGCGCGCCGAAGGCCGCCCCGGGTTTGACGTGATCAGCGTCAATGCCCCCTTCATGGTCGGGACGGTGCCGGGCCTGCCATCGGCGATCTTTGAACCGTATACCCAATGGGCCAAGGGGCTGATCCCGATACCCGCCTATGCGCCGACCGGGGGCACCAATTTCATGTCGTTCCGGTCGTTGTCAGAGGCGATCGAGGGCGCCCTGCTTCGCGGCGAGCCGGGCAAGGCCTATCTGGTGGGCGATGAAAACCTGTCCTTTGCGCAGTATTTCCAACTGTTTTTCGACGCGGCCGGGCGCAGCGACGTGCGCGTCGAGCCGCTCGATCAGGAATTGCCGCTGCTGCCCGATGTCGCCATCCCCCAAGGGCGCGGAAATTTCATCAGCTATGAACCCGATGCGGACGAAACCGCTCTGCTCGGCTATCATCGCCGCGATGTCGCCAACGCGGTGCGCGAGATCATCGCGCAATTCGGCTGACACACGGAAAAAGAGGATACGATGACACTCAATCCGCAAGTCGAGGCGCTGCTCGGCTTTTTCGCACAGATGCCGCCCGTCGACATGGCCACGATCACCGCGCCCCAACTGCGCGCGATCAACGACCGGCCGATGCAGATGGGGCCGCCACCGGCTGTCGCCACCGTGCGCGACGTGGCGATCGACCTGCCCGGCCGGACTTTGCCCGCGCGGCTCTATGTGCCCGAAGGCGCGGGGGAAAATCCGCCGCTGGTGGTCTATTTCCACGGCGGCGGCTGGGTCATCGGCACCCTCGATACGCATGACGGCACATGCCGGGCCCTGGCCAATGCCAGCCGTGCGGCGGTGCTGTCGGTCGGCTATCGGCTCGCCCCGGAAGCCCCCTTCCCGGCCCCACTGGATGATTGCCATGATGCGCTGGTCTGGGCGCGCGACAATGCCGCGGCGCTGGGCATCGACGGCACGCGGCTGGCGGTCGCGGGCGACAGCGCGGGCGGAAATCTGGCCGCCGCCGTGGCGATCCGCGCGCGCGACGCGGGCGGTCCGGTGCTGCGCCATCAATTGCTGCTTTATCCGGTAACCGATGCCGATTTTACCCGCCCGTCCTATGTCGACAATGGCAGCGGGGCCTATTTCCTGTCGTCCGCGATGATGGAATGGTTCTGGAGCCAATATATTGGCGATCTGTCGCAAGGCCATGTCGAAGGCGCAACGGTGCTGCACGCGGCCGACCTTTCCGGCCTCGCTCCGGCGACGGTAATCATGGCCGAATACGATCCGCTGCGCGATGAAGGCCTCGCCTATGCGCAAGCCTTGCGGGCGGCAGGCAATGCGGTCCACAGCGTGGTTGCGCCGGGGATGATCCACGGCTTTTTCTCGATGTTCGAAGCCGTACCCGATGCCCTGCCTTATATCGACGATGCCGGGGCCCGGCTGAAAGCCGCCTTTTCCTGAACCGGGAACCGTACCCGCCGGATCATCCGGCGGGTGCGGTCCAGTTTCGATCAGAACGCGGTATTGCCGCCGTCGACCACCATGGCGTGGCCTGTCACAAAGCTGGCTGCCGGCGAGCAGAGCCAGACCACCGCCTCGGCAATTTCCGCAGCCGTGCCCATGCGCCCCATCGGCGTCATCGCATCGATTACCGCCTTCATTTGCGGATCGGCGACCAGCGGCGCGGTCATCGGCGTTTCGATCACGCCGGGGCAGACCGCGTTGACGCGGATACCGGCCTTTGCCCAGCGCAGCGCGCCGTGTCGGGCCAGCCCGACCACCCCGTGCTTGGCCGCGACATAGGCCGGTTGCCCGGGATTGCCGACCAGACCGTTGATCGAGGCCGTGTTGACGATCGCCCCGCCGCCGCGCGACACCATCACCGCAGCCTCTTCACGCATGCAACGCATCACCCCTGACAGATTGATGCCGATGTTGCGCTCCCAGATGGCATCATCGTATTCATCATCGCCCAACCGGTTGATCCCGGCATTGTTGAAGGCGCAATCGAGCCCGCCAAAGCGATCGACCGCAGCGGCGACCATGGCCTTGACCTCGTCAGCCTTGCTCACATCGCAGCGGAAAAAGCCGGCCTTGCCCCCCGCCGCCTCGATCAGGGCGACGGTTTCGGCGCCGCCGGCCTCGTTCACATCGCTGACGAGTACACTGGCCCCCGATCGCGCAAAGACCAGCGCTGCGGCGCGACCGATGCCGCCGCCTGCGCCGGTTACCAGCGCGACTTTGCCGTTCAGGCCGTAATTGATCCCCAAATCACTCATCCGCCGAATCCTCTCTCATCTTTTCGTAATGAACAGATTAGACGTTGACGCAAATGAAGGTCAATGACCGAAAATTCAGCGGCATTGCGAAATATCAAGCCACTTCACGCACCTCGCCTTTGCCGCGCAAGGTGACATGGCTGCCGTTGACGCGTTGCTGAATCTCGCGCGCCTTGTCACGCGGATTATAGAATTGCCGATACCAGATGCGCCCCTTGTGAAACGGGCCATCATCGGGAATCTGCAGCACGGTGATCGCCGCTTCCTTGTACTGCCACAGTTCGAAATCCTGGGCAAAGGCAGCCAGCCCCGCTTCGTGATAGGCCCGCGCGATCGCCTGTTCCTCGCGCGTTGGCTGATGGTTGTCGGCGGTCTGCGACATGACCGCAAACCACACGCGCACCTCGCCATCCCTGACCGGTGTGTTGCAGATCATCATCACCGAAGGGTGCTTGCCGGACATCCGGGACAAGAGGATGCCCGGGCCGGTGTACCACGTATCGGTTTCGAGCAAGGCGGCGGTATCGACCAGTGTGCGATGCCCGGCACCGAACCGCTGGCGCATGATATGGTCTTCATAAGTGTTTTCGAAATAGACATTGCCCAGGCTGCCGTGAACCGGCACGAAGTGGGCAACGTCTGCCATGTTGTCGAGGATCTCCTGCGGATGGATCGGCAGCGTGCCGAGATGATCGGGCTTCCACCTGACCCACCCGACATTTTCCCTGTCCCATTCGGCAAAGGCAGGCAGATCGAAATCGGGCTCGCCGCCTTCCATATCGTGCCACATCCAGATGCAACCGGCCTTTTCGACCACTGTGTAAGACGTGACGCAGGCCGCCTTGGGAATGCCGTGGTTGGAATAGGGAATGTCATCGCATGCGCCTTGCGCATTATAGCGCCAGCCGTGCGCCGGGCAGCGCAGCGAATCGCCTTCGACCTGGTTCCCGTCCTTGACCACATAGGAGGTGGTGTTGCGCGCCATGTGTACCCGCATATGCGGGCAGAACGCATCGAGCAGGATTGGCCGACCGCTCCCCTTGCCGCGGTAAAGCGCCATTTCCTTGCCGAAAAAGTGCACCGGCTGCGGCGCAGTGGTCACGTCATCGGCTATCGCGATCATGAACCAGCCGCGTGGATAAGCCAGCGGCCCAAGGCCATATTCTGCGGTCGTTGCCATGTCGTTATCTCCTCCGCCCGATCAGATGAAGCTGTCGGCGTTGGGCGCGCCCAGCATGACCGCCCCGAAATTTCGGCCCACGGTATTGGGATTGTTGGCGACATGCGTGCGCCCGGCATGGATGTCGCAGAACGTGCGTGCGATCGGACTGCCCCGATAGAGCCCGTCGGCGCCGGCAAGGTAGAACATCCGGCTGATCAGTTCGCAGCAACGACCCGAAATCTGCGCCGATTGATAGCGAAAGCGCAAACGCGTTTCGAGATCCGCCGATTCCCCCTTGCGCGCAAAGGCATTGAGCACGCCGAAATTGCGGAACAGGACAGTCTTCATCTCGTCGATCGCGGCGCGGGTTTCCGCGATCACGCCCTGCACGTCGGGATCGCCCGCAATGCTTGCCAGCGTGTTGTTGCTTTTCCGCTTTGCCCCGGTCGCTTCAAACACGTCGAGCGCGCCCTGCAGCGCCCCGATCGATGAGGACGACACCGCGCGAACAAACACCTGACCGAACGGCAGCTTGTAGAGCGGGCCGGGATTGTGCTTCGCGCCAGGGTTGGTCTGGGCAAAACCGTCTTTCGATCGGTGCGTGCGGTGCGCCGGGACAAAGGCATCGTCGACTGTCACGTCATGGCTGCCGGTGCCGCCCAGCCCGATCGTGTTCCAGATCGGCAGGACGGTAAAATCCTTGCGCGGGACCAGAAACGTCCAGAAATCAGGCACGCCGGTTTCGGGATCCTTCACCAGCCCGCCCAGAAATGCCCATTCGCAATGATCGACCCCGCTGGAAAAGCCCCAGCGGCCCGAAACGCGGTAGCCGCCATCGACCGGAGTCACTTCGGCACGCGGCATGTAGGACGAAGAGATCAGCGTGGTCGGATCATCGCCCCAGACATCGTCCTGCGCCTGGGGGTGGAACAGCGCGAGCTGCCAGTTGTGCACGGCGACGACGCCCAACACCCAGGCCGAAGACATGCAGCCTTCGGCCACTTTCATCTGCACCGCATAGAACACGTCCGGGTCCAGCTCATACCCGCCATAGCGCAGCGGCTGAAGGATCTTGAAAAACCCGGCATCCTGGAAATCGCGGATCGTTTCCGCAGGAACCCGGTTCCCGGCCTCGCACTGCGCAGCGCGTTCGCGCAAGACCGGCACCAGCGCCTGGGCCCGCGCGACCAGCTCGTCCGCAGTCGGCACCTTGATTGCCTCGATTACCGTCATCGCATCTCTCCCGGATCAGGCCGCGTCGGCCAGTTGTGCCTTTTCGTCGGCGCCAAAGCCGACGCTGAAATCGTGGCCCCACAGGCTCACTTCGGTAAATTCAAACTCGGTGTGCCGCGCCCAGTCGACTTGCAGCCCGCCGAAACCGTACTCGAGCGCAAAGCCGCCCGGTGTCTGGATGTAGAAACTGGTCATGTGATCATTGGTATGCTTGCCCAGCGTCGCCATCAGCCGCGCGCCGGATTTCAGCATCCGGTCATGGGCACGGCCGACTTCGTCGAGCGTCGGCACTTCGACCATCATGTGGACGCAGCCTGCGGGCACTGCCCCTTCGAACAGGGCCAGACTGTGATGGCGGGCATTGCCGCAATGCATGAAATCGATGCGCATTTCCGGGCCACCGGGCCCCAGCGGGCGGTGAACCATGAAATCCGACAGGCCAAAGCCCATGACATCGATCAGGAAATCGCGCGTTTGTGCAATATTGGGCGCGGGCAGCACGGCATGGCCATAGCCCAGATCACCGGTCACAAACGCCGGCACCCCGGCGGGCGAGACAAACCGGTCGAACGCGGAAACATAGCCATAGGCCAGTTCGTGCCGATTGCCCGCAGGATCGGTGAACCAGGCCATGTCGATGACATGGCGCAGCGCGCGTTCATCCTGCGTCGAGGGCTGGACTGTCACGCCGTGACCGGCCAGTTCGTCGATCGCGGCGTCGAATGCGCGGCGGCTGCGCACTTCCCAGCCGCTGGCGGCATAGCAATCATCCCTGCCCTGCTCGACAAAGATGCGCCCGGCGCGATCATCCAGCCGCAACGCGATGCCGCCGGGCAGACGCGTGGCAGAAAAACCGGCGATATCCTCGCCCAGCCGCACCCAGCTTTCCAGGTCGGTGGCGGTAACGACGCTATAAGCCAGCGCGGCAATGTCCATGATCGCGTTCCTCTCCCGCAGGACGGGTTGTTGGGCACGATTATGCGGCCAAGGCGGAGCCGGGAAATTGACGCGAATCAAGTTTTATGGAGCAATGCGTAATTATTTATCTTTTTTGTTCCGCATATGGCTGATGATACGCCAACAATGCCTTTCAAGGCATTTTTCCGGAACGGATTTTCAACGCACCCTGTTGATCACGGGCGAATCGTGGGTTAGCTTGATCGGCAAGATGGCGGCCACACAAGGACTGCCACGAGGCATGACCGGGAGACTTTGCCATGGCCACCAGACTGCCAGCCCCCCGGCACATCCTGTCCAGAGGAGCCCGGTAATGGTCGATGTTCCCTATCTCGCGCGCGGCTGGATGCCGGTGGAAACACCATCCAGCGTGCTGGTCAGTTCGTCGAAATACCTCAACAACCCGGCCTTGCGCGAATGGCTGGCGATGATCCTGTTGCGCCGCAACGGGCCGGACATGCCGCCCCAGGCGGAAATGCACGAATTCCTGCCGATCCTCGAATCGCTGCGCGACCACGACCGGATCGAGGCGATGTTTGACCAGGAACGGCGCGAAAACCCCGCGCTCGACGCCTGGTTCAAGGAAGGCTTTGTCTCGACTTATACAATCGAGGATTTTTCGAAATATGCGCCCGAATCTCTGGGCGGCATTCTTTACACCCAAATGACCCGCGGCGCTTACGAGCTGCAGATCGTGCCATGGAGCGAGCCGAAGACGCAGTTGCAATTCTACAACTTGCGGTCGGGGCAAACGCACGATTTCGAACATATCCTGACCGGCGGCGGGTTCAATTTCATGGGCGAACTGGTGCCCTACTGGTATCGGCTGACCAACGTGTTCAAGTTCATCCGCAATCCCGAACTGGCCGCAGAACTCAGCATGATCCAGATTTTCGGATCGCTGCGCTATACCGTGCGCACGATGCTGCATTACCCGCACGTCTGGCCGACGTGCGTCAACGCCATCCAGCGCGGGATGCGCGTGGGCCAGCAAAGCGATGCGCTGTTCCTGGCGCGGCTGGAAGATCACTTTCACTTGCCGCTGAACGAGGCCCGTGCGGCGCTGGGTGTGCGCGGCGCGGTCGATGTGGATACCGACGAAGCAGGCGCCTTCTGGGCCGAACGTGGCCCGCTGCCCGCCTCCCCGCTTGCGATGGAGCCTGCCTGATGCGCGCCGATCTCCTCATCACCGGGGGCATCGTTGTCGATGGCACCGGGGGCGCACCGTTCGTGGCCGATGTCGCGCTGACGGGGGACCGCGTGACCTGGGTCGGCCCGCGCTTTGCCGGAACCGCTGCCGAAACCATCGATGCCACAGACTGCATCGTCACCCCCGGCTTCGTCGATATACACACCCATTACGACGGGCAGGCGATCTGGGGCGAGGAAATGTCGCCCAGTTCCAGCCATGGCGTGACCACGGTGGTCATGGGCAATTGCGGGGTCGGCTTTGCCCCTTGCCGACTTGCTGACCACGACGCGCTGATCCGCCTGATGGAAGGGGTCGAGGACATTCCCGGTGTGGTCATGGCGCAAGGACTGCCGTGGGACTGGGAAAGCTTTCCCGAATATCTGAACGCGCTCGAAACCCGCCCGCGCGACATCGATGTCGCCTGCCTCCTGCCGCACAGCCCCTTGCGCGTATGGGTCATGGGCAAACGCGCGCTTGCGCGCGAAGCCGCGACGGCAGGCGACCTTGCCGAAATGCGCCGGATCGCGGGCGAGGCAATGGCCGCCGGTGCGATCGGCTTTGCCACGTCGCGGCTCAACATCCATCGCACCAAGGCGGGCGAGCTGATCCCGACCTATGGCGCCGATCCGGAGGAATTGCAGGCGATCGCCGGCGCGCTCAAGGATGCGGGAAAAGGCGTGTTGCAGGCGGTGCTGGATGCGCCGTTTGCCGCCTGGGAAGACGAATTGCCCAAGCTGCTGGCGGTGGCCGAAAGCGCAGGACGCCCTGCGACATTCACGTTTGCGGTCAGCAACAGCGGCCCGCCAATCTGGGAGAGCGCGCTCAAGGTGGTCGATGCCGCCCGGGCGCGCGGCGTGGAAGTCTGGCCGCAGATCCTGCCGCGCCCGATCGGCATGATTTCAGGCTGGGCCTTGTCGACGCACGCGTTCTGCCTTTGCCCGACGTACCTGCCGATTGCGAACCTGCCGTTGGACGACCAATTGGCACACCTTCGCGACCCGGCATTTCGCGCGGCACTGATCGCCGAAATGCCGCAGGCGGGGCATCCGCTGGCGATGCTGACGCGCAATTGGGACTGGATGTTTCCGTTCGGCGATCCGCCCCGCTATGAACCCGCGCCCGAAACCAGCATTGCCGCACTGGCCCGCGCGCAAGGCCGATCACCCGAAGAGGTGGCCTATGACACGATGATGGAACGCGACGGGCAGGGCATGATCCTCAACACGCTCGGCAATTTCCACGATGGGCGACTGGACGAATTGCTGCCGCTGCTGCGCCGCCCCGACACGGTCATGGGACTGGGCGATGGCGGGGCGCATTATGCCGCGATCTGCGACGCCAGCTATCCCACGTTCCTGCTGACCTATTGGGTGCGCGATCGCGACGGCGATCGCCTGTCACTGGCCGAGGCGATCCATGCGCTGTCGGCCAAGCCCGCCAAAGTCATGGGGCTGGACGACCGGGGCATTCTTGCCCCCGGCTTCAAGGCCGATGTCAATGTGATCGACCTCGCCGCGCTGTCGCTCCATGCGCCGGTGGTGCGGTTCGATCTGCCGGGCAAAGGCCGGCGGCTGGACCAGGCGGCCACCGGCTATGTTGCGACATTGGTCAATGGCCGGGTGATCCGCCGCCACGATGCCTCGACCGGTGCGCGTCCGGGGCGCGTGGTGCGCGGATCGCAATCGGCGCCCGCAGAGCCGCTCCCGGCCTGATCAGGCGGCGGGCGGTTCGGCCAGCGCCAGCACGGTCACGCTGCCGTCTTCGCCGATCTGTTCGGTCACCATCGACGTGACCCGGCTGACGCTTTGCGCGATCCACCAGCGTCCGGCGTGGCGGCGATAGACATCCTCGTATTCCACCGCGAGCCGCACGATCTGACGTGGCCCGGTCAGAATGGTGCGGAAATTGAGCGACCACAGCCCGTGCGCCTCATCGGGGCCGACCAGATCGATTTCCCAGTTGGTGGCGTGGTGCAAGTCATAGACTCCGCCCTGGCAGGCCATCTGTTCAAAGATCGCGACAAACGCGTCGCGGTCGGAAAATTCGGGGAAGTTCTGATAGGCGATGCGCACGCCGGTCGGCAGGAAGCAGTCGCGCACCTGATCCACCTGTTTCAGGTCACAGGCCCGAAGATAATGCGATTTCAGGCGACGGATCGCCTCCTTGTCCTCCAACGCGGCAAGGCGTGCGGCAAGATCCTCGATCGTGACAGGCATCATTCTCTCCCATTGGCATGATTCGCGGCATTGTCCGGCAAAATGTTACGCAAATACCGAAATCATGGCGACATGTATCCACAGTTGCGCACAAAATCGCAAATCACGCTAGGCCTTCAGGGCCCCGTCGAGAAACAGCGCGACACAGCGCGCCGCGTGCCGTGCCAGATCGTCGCGACCGGGCAAAGGCAGGCCGACCATCATGGTGTTGTGCATCGGGGACAGCGCCATGGCCAGAAACAGCATGGTCCGCTCCACACTGCCCGCCGCTTCGAGCCCATGCCCGCGCAGCCAGCGTGCCAGCGGTTCGACCATGTAATCGAGATGCCCGCGCTGCACGGCTTCAACCAGTTCGGGAAATTCGGCGGATTCGCGCATGCTCAGCATGCCCATGCCAAAGCTGTCCTCGCGCGTCAGTTCACCGTGCAGCGCCATGACATAGCGTTCGAGCGCGCCGCGCACGTCGCCGCCCCCGTCACTCGCAGGCGTCAGCCCGGGAAAGCGTTCCGCCCCCGCTACGACGCAGGCCCGGAACAGCGCCGCCTTGTCACGATGCCAGGCGTAAAGCGTGCGCTTGGTGATCCCGGCGGCGGCCGCGACTTCGTCCATCGTGGTCAGGCGATAACCGCGCGCGACAAAGATTGTGCGCGCAACCCCGATCAGATGCGCCATGCGCAGCCGGGTCTGATCCGCCGAAGGTCGCCCGCGCCGGGCCGTAGGCGTTTTTTCCTGTGGCACGCGCTCTCCATGGCTTGCGCCGCTGCATGAAGCAATCCCGCTTGCTAAATATACTTTCAAGTATATTATAAGGCCCGACAAGGCGCAATCCACGTGCCGCCCCCTGGGAGAGGACAATGGCAATGCAGCCTGCGACCATGATGGCCGCGCATGTGCATGGGCCGGGCGATGTGCGGCTCGACCCCATCGCGGTGCCCTTGCCTGGCCCCGGCGAAGTGCTGGTACGCGTGGCCGCCTGCGGCATCTGCGGCAGCGATCTGGGGTACATTGCCAAGGGCAGCCTCGATGGCGTTCACCCCTTGCTTCACCCCCTGCCGATCGGTCACGAATTCGCCGGAACCGTGGTTGCGGTGGGATCGGGCGTCGACGGCGTGGCGACGGGATCGCGCGTCGCGGTCAATCCCGACCGGGCCTATATCGGCGGCGGCGGGCCGGATGGCGCCATGGCGCCCTATATCCGGGTCGGCGCGGCGAAAATGGGCGACACGCTGTTTCCCCTGCCCGATCATGTCTCCTTTGCCGACGCGGCGCTGGCGGAACCCCTGTCGGTCGCGCTGCACGGTTTGCGCATGGTCTGCGCCACTGCGGCTGATTCTGTCGCGATCCTGGGCGCGGGGCCGATCGGGCTGTGCACGGTCGCGCTGCTGCACCACATGGGCGCACGCCGGATCGCGATTTTCGACCGGGTGGACAGTCGGCTCGAACGTGCCCGCGCGCTGGGCGCGAGCCTGGCCGTCAATGTCACGACCGAACCGCTGTCGGCGGCGCTTGGCCGATGGCACGGGGCCGGTAATCGCTTTGGCGCGCCATTTGTCGGCACTGATGTGTTTGTCGATGCGGCAGGATCAGGCCCCGCGCTGGCCGAGGCGATCGGCCATGCCAAAAAAGGCGCGCGCTTGGCCGTCATCGCGCTGCACAAGGCGCCGCTGCCGATCGACCTGTTCCGCCTGATGGCCAACGAGATTACGCTGGCCGGGGCCATCGCCGACGATCGCCCACGCGAATTTGCCGAGGCCTTGGCGATGATCGCCGAAAATGGCGCCGCGCTCGCCCCGCTGATCAGCCACAGCTATCCGTTTGATTGCTTTGCCGAGGCGCTTGCCATGGCCGCCGATGCGGACAAGGCGGCGAAAGTCATGCTGACCTTTCCCGAAGGTGCGGCATGACCGATATCGTGATCCGCGACATGGCCGACCCGGTCATGACCCCGGGCCTGATTGCCGCGCGCGAGGGACCGGCTGATTTTCCCGACTATCTGACCGCCGAACAGGTGATCGAACGCGCCGTGGCCGAAACCGGGCTGCGCGAATTCGACGACGATGGGGCGCCGGGGCTGCTTGAACGGCTCTCGGTCACGCTGCAAGCGCTGTACGAGGACAAAGGGCTGACGCGCGGCGGGCGCATCACCATTGTCGGCAATGCCGTCCGCGCGCTGGCCAATCGCCTGCGTGTCGACGATCTGGTGCGCCGCCATCCGGAAATTCGCGACATTGCGATCGAACGCCCCATCTTCATCGCCGGATTGCCGCGATCGGGCACCACCCACCTCGTCAACTGGCTGGCGCGCGATGACCGGCTCAATTCCCTGACACTGTGGGAATCCGAAGAGCCGGTTCCTGCGGTGCAGATCGCACATGGAGAAGCCGATCCGCGCCTTGCCCGATCGGCCGAAGTCTGGGCGACATTCGGCGCGCTGCTGCCGCACATGGCGGCGATGCATGAAATGGCGGCGACCGGGATCCACGAAGACAACGAACTGCTGTTCATGGATCTCAATTGCTACAGTTGGGAATTCCAGGCCCGCCTGCCGCGCTGGATCGACCACTATTTCGCGCACGACCGCACCGGATCCTATGCTTATGAGAAAAAGGTGCTGCAAGTGCTGTCGTGGTACCGGGGCGAAACGGGGCGGCGGCGCTGGCTCTTGAAATCACCGCAACACATGGAAAACCTGGCCGCGATCAAGGCGGTGTTTCCCGACGCGACGATGGTCATCACGCACCGCGATCCGGTCGACGTGCTGCGCTCGCTGACCACGATGCTGGGCTATTCCGACCGCATCCGTCGCCAGCCGACCGATCCTGAAGGGCTGGCACGCCACTGGATCGACCGGATCGAACGGCTGTTGCGCGCCTGTGTCGCAACCCGCGAAGTCTGGCCGGCGGGCCAGTCGATCGATGTGCTGTTTCATGAATACATGGCCGATCAGCCGGGCATGGCGCGCGCGATCTATGCCCGCGCCGGCTTGCCGCTGACGGACGAAGCGGAGGCGCGGCTGAACGGCTATCTCGCCGAAAACCCGCGCCATGCCGCAGGCCGGGTGATCTATGACCTGGAAGGCACGTTTGGCGTGGACCTTGCCGACCTGCGGCGCCGTTTCGCCTTTTATTACGACCGTTTCCCCGTGTTGCAGGAGGCCTAGGCGATGAACCGCCACGAAACCGCGCGCCAGCGGCTCAATTCCGGGCAGGCATGGGACGATTTCTGCGACACGCTGAAACGCGCCGGGCGACATATCGAGGCCTTTGACGGGCCGCTGTCCGATCTCGACCGCGCCGAATGGTACAGGTTCATGACCCGGCTGGCCCGTTCGAGCATGGAACGCCTGATCGAAAATGCCGAACCGACCCGGCCGCGTTTGCGTGACATGGTCTGGCGCCAGTCGATCAATGTCCAGACGGTCGATCAGGACCATCTGATGTGCCAGTTTGATGCGGCACGCGATTATCGTATCACCGGCACGCGCGGCACTATCCCCTATTTCGTGATGGCGGTGCTGACCTGCCCTGCCCCGCCGACTCCGGGCGCCGAGGACTGGGCGCCGCAAGGACTGGACGGACTGGCGCGGTTCGATCCCGGCAACCTCAAGACCACGGGCTTTCTCGCCAGCCAGCAGATCCCGGTGGGCAGAGACGGCACGTTCGAAGTGATCGCGTCGCAGCACAATCCGGGGCCTGGCAAGACCTGGCTGAAGCTCTCGCCCGAGACGAATTGCATCCTGATCCGCCTGACCTGGCGCGACCGCACGCAGGACGTGGCCCCCGCCATGACGATCGAACGCATGGACCATGCCGCGCCCGAACCGATCACCCCCGCGCTGATCGCCGACGGCCTCGCCTGGACCGGGCAAGCCGTGCTCGGCTACGCCGAACTGGTGCGCAACTGGTGGCAGGGCAGCCAGGGCAACTTTGCCGCGCGGCTGAACCGGCTGGACTACAGCCGCGCGCAATACCTGTCGAATGGCGGCGTGCCCGATCGGCATGTCGCATTCGGCGGCTGGGAAAAGCGGCTGGACGAGGCCCTGGTGCTCGAGTTCACCCCGCCGCCGTGCGAATACTGGAATTTTCAGGTGTGCAATATGTGGCAGGAAAATCTCGATACGTTTGAAGATGGCAACGGCTGGATCAACAACACCCGCCACCGTGCCGAACCCGATGGCCGGGTGCGCGTGGTAATCGCCGAACACGATCCGGGCACGGGGGGCAACTGGATCAATTCCTATGGCCATGAACGCGGCATCTGGGGGCTGCGGCTGGTGCAGACCACCCGGACTGTGCCGGTGCGGCTGTGGCGCGCGCCGCTGGCGGGCGTTGGTACGCTCGATCCCGCACAGGCCGTGCTGACCGGCCAGTTCGTGGATTGATGGCAATGGGACCAAACGACCTTTGTTTCTGCAGCGCACCGTTCCTGCACGTGCCGCTGCTCGATCGGCTGGCCCCCCTTCGCGCGGCGGGATTTGCCGCCCTGTCGATCAGCCCCGGCGATGTCTGGGCGCTGGAGGCGCAAGGAATGGCGGTGCGCGACATTGCCGCGCGGATCGGCGATGCCGGCCTTGCCATTGCCGAGCTCGATTGCATCGCCTGCTGGATGGACCACCAGCAGCAAGGTGCCGACGATGACCTGTCGCGCCTGTTGCGCATGCTGACCCCGGAACGCGTGATCGAAACCGCCGCGCGGCTGGGTGCGCTGTCGGTCGCGCTGATCGACATGTCGCCGAAACCCACCCCGGTCGATGTCGCCGCGCAAGCCTTTGCGCGGGTGTGCGACATGGCCGCGGAGCATGGCCTGAAAGCGCATATCGAATTCCTGCCGGTGGGCGGCATCCGCTCGCTGGCCGATGCCTGGGCTATCGCTGCGGCAGCGGGCCGCGCCAATGGCGGGATCACGCTTGACGCCTGGCATTTCCACCGCAGCGGTTCGACGCTGGACCTGCTGGCGACCATCCCGGGGCAGCGCATCCACGCGGTGCAACTGTGCGATGCCCTGCCAAGCCCCCTGCCCGACGCATGGGCCGAACTGATGACGCAAAGGCTGCTGCCGGGCGAAGGGGCGATCGATCTCGTCGGCCTTATCCGCACGCTCGATGCGATCGGTTGCACAGCGCCGACCGGCGTCGAAGTGTTCAATTTACGCCAGAATGATCAATCACTGGCCAATACTGCGCGAGACTGGGTCACCAGCACGCGCGCGGTACAGGCCAAGGCAAGGACCCGCCCATGAGCGAAAACCCCATCGGCGCCGCTGTCGTCGGCACCGGCTTTGGCCTGTTTACCCACGTGCGCGCCCTACGCATGGCCGGCTTCGAAGTCCGCGCGATCATCGGCCGCGATCTGGCCAAAACGAAGGCGCGCGCCGCACCACTCGGGATTGCGCGCGCCGCCAATGACTTGCCCGCGCTGTTGAACGATGATCCGCAGATCCGGCTGGTTACCGTGGCGACCCCGCCGCATGCTCATGCCGGGCCCGTGTTTCAGGCGCTGGCCGCAGGGCGCCACGTCGTGTGCGAAAAGCCCTTTGCCCGCGATCTGGCCGAAGCGCGCCTGATGGTGAAGGCCGCGCGCGAGGCGGGTGTGGTCGCTCTCCTGGGGGCCGAATTCCGCTATGACAGCGCGCAGGCGTTGCTGGCAAGGGTGGTGCATGCGGGCATGATCGGCGATCCGCTGCTGTTCCACCGCATCTATCAGCAACCCGGCAATCAGGCCGGCGAACAGGACGAACCGCTGGCCGACTGGTGGATCGATGCCGCACAAGGTGGCGGTTTTCTCGGCGCATTCGGCACGCACATGATCGATCAGGTGCGCGCCACGGTGGGCGACATCACGGCGGTCAGCGCGATCCTGCGCAAGCTCTCGACCGGACGCCCCTCGATGACTTCGGACGATTACTACAATGTGCAATTGCATTGCGCCAACGGTTGCATGGCGGTGATCGAGGCGGCGATGTGCCTGCCCGGGCCGTTCACGATGGGCACGCGTGTGGCCGGCACTACGGGCGCGGCGTGGATCCAGTCGGGCGCGGCCTTCGGCGAACCCGAACAGGTCTGGTTGCAGGATGCACAAGGCGCGCGCGCGCTGCCGATGCCGCCTGAATTGACCAATTCCGCGCCCGAACCCTTTCCCGTGACCGAGCTGATCCAGACCGAGATGGATCGCTGGCACACGCAAGGGTTCGATGTGGCGCCTTATGCCAAACTGTTCGGGCAGGCGCGCGCGCTGATCCTGGGTCAGCCGACACCGCTGCCCGATCCGGCGGCCGATTTCCACGATGCTGCCGCCGGACAAGCCGTGCTCGACGCTGCGCGCGCCTCGGCCGAAGCGGGGCAATGGATCGCAGTGGAGGCGCCATGATGAAAACGGGCCACGATTTTTCCGGAGCGCATGTGCTCGTCACCGGCGGCACCAGCGGGATTGGCGCGGCCTGTGCGGCGTCGTTTCGTGACGCGGGCGCATGGGTGACGATCACCGGCACGCGCGCTTCGCCTGCCGACTATGACCATGACTTGTCGGGCTTTGGCTATCACCGGCTCGACATCGAACAGCCCGACCAGATCGATGCGCTGGCCGCATCGCTCCCCCGGCTCGACGTACTGGTCAACAACGCCGGGTTTGCCCTGCCCTCGATCGGGCTCGACGAATGGGAGCCCGATGTGTTCGATCGTGCCGTGGCCATGCTGCTCAACGCCGCATTCCGAATGGCGCGACGCTCGGTCGACCTGCTCGCCCAAAGCGTGATTCCGGGCGGCGGCTCGGTGATCGGCATTGCCTCGATGAGCAGCTATTTCGGGATTCCGATAGTGCCCGGCTATGGTGCGGCCAAGACCGGATTGGTCGGGTTGACGCGCACGATGGCGGTGCATTGGGGTCCACGGCGCGTGCGCGCCAATGCGGTTGCGGCGGGCCTGACGCGCAGCCGCATGACCGCCGACACTTTTGCGCAAGACGCATGGACCGCGCCCACCCTTGCCCGCACGCCGCTGGGCCGCCTTGGCGAGGCCGAGGATATTGCCGGTGCAGTGCTGTTTCTCGCCAGCCCTGCGGCAAGCTGGATCACCGGTCAGACTTTGGCCGTGGACGGCGGCTATACCGTCAGCGGTTGAACATCAGCGATTGAACATCAGCGGTTGAACAGGGGCAGCCGGGCATAGACCGGATCGTCGCGCCCTGCCCTGCCCCTGCCCACGCCATCGCTGCCGAAATCGTCGCCCGCATTCGCCGGCAGATCCTCGGCATGGTCGAGGATGAACGAACGGTGGGCAAAGCGCCAGATGCCGTCGCGGCGCTCATAGCGGTCGGCATAGCGGCCCCAGGCCACGAATTGCCGCGTGCCATCGAGCGTCAGGTGCCAGGCCCGCGCCACCACCTCACCCTCGGCCCGATCACCATCAAATGCGTAAAGCGCGCTCAGCATGACATGGCTGGTGGCGCGCCAATGGGCCATCATGCCGGGCAGCCAATCGACGTAGCCTTTGGCCGATCCGGAGTAATAGGGCGTGTGATCGTCGGTGCCGTCATCATGATACAAGCTGAGCACGAGATCATAGTCGCGCCGGTCGATGCCATGACCGTAGGCCGCCACCAGATGGCGCAACGCCTCGCGGTTCGCGGCCTCTTGCGCGCTTATAGCGCGCGGGGCCAGCGGATGGTCAGACACCAAAGCCCCCTGCGACCGAGATGGTCTGCCCGGTGACGTAGTTGCCACGCCGACCGGCAAGGAACACGGTCGCCTGACCGATATCCTCTGGCGTGCCCCATCGCTTGAGCGGCAGCATCGCCTTGACGGCAGCCTCCCATTCGGGGGTAAACGTGCCCGCCTCCTGCCCGACCCTGAACTGCCCGGCGTCGATCACGCCGACGAGGATCGAATTGGCGCGGATCTCGTGGACCCCCTCTTCCTTCGCGATCCCCTTGACGAGCGCTTCGTTGCAGGCCTTTGGCGCGACCGACAGCCCATCGAGTTGCGGCCACCAGTCATGCCCCGCGCTGCCCAGATGCACGAAACTTCCGCCGCCATGGGCGCGCAAGTGCGGCAAGGCGGTGTGTACCGCGTTGTTGAAGCCGAAGGCCTCGATTTCCATCGACTGGCGGAACATGTCTTCGCCCCAATCGGCAATGCGCACTTGCGGCACGACCGGCCCTGCCCCCCAGACCACGGTGTGAATGCGGCCATGCACCGCCACCGCTTCGGCAAAGCCTGCCTCGACTTCGGCACGGTTGCGCACGTCCACGCGGTGGACACTGGCCTTTGCCCCCAGCGCGCGGATCGAATCGGCAACCGCTTCGGCCACATCCGCCTTGGAACGGTAGACGACGGCCAGATCGCTGCCGGCCCTGGCCAATTCCAGCGCGACGCCCCGGCCAATCCCGCCGCTGCCCCCGAACACGATGGCCGCCCCGCTCGGAAATTCACCACTCACCCCAAATACCTTTCATTATCATTTTATTGGAGATTGGCCCGGTCTGTCCGCGCGCGCAACGGCCGCCACGCGCACCCCGTGCATTTGGCGTCGCAATCTGTTCCTTTCGGCGCATGCGGCGCGGAACGCAGGGTAGTCGCCTTCGTGATCGAGCACGACAAACCCCCTGATGCGCAGGCGCTCGGCCAGGATCAGCCCTGTGGGCAGAGTGCTCGATTCCAGCCCGCCATCCAGCCGGTCGATACAGGCGTCCACGCCCAGTTGACCGGTCACGAACGCGCATTTTGCGGCCCGCGGGCGATCCCGATCACGCGCAGTCCATCGGCCTTTGCTATCTGCACCACGGTCATTCCGACCGCCTCGGCGGCTGCCGATACCACCATGGTTTCGCCGGCCTTCGCGCCGCAGAACCGGCGATAGCCGACCCACCCGGTAAAGGCTGACCGTCCGACTGCGGCAAGATCTGCCCCGGCCCGGGCTCTGGCAAAGGTTCTCGCGACAGGGCAAAGTCCTCCGGACCCGGAACCGGACCCATCGGCCGCGCGATGCGCCATACCCGGTTGACGGGGGGGCTGGGTCATGCGGTCGCCTGTATCAGTTCGATCTGGTGGCCACCGGGATCGCAGACAAATGCCGGCCGCATCGCCCATTCGGGTATCTCGATCGCCCCTGTCAGATCACGGCCGCCATGTGCCACGTCCACCGCGATGCGGGTGGTCACCACGAAGCCAAAGGCCCCGGTATAGAACGCCTCCAGCGAAGAGATATCGCCGACTTTGAGCTTGGCGCGGGCAAAGGCCAAGACTGCCATGGCGTTATCTCCCCACAGGGTCCAGGCGTCAGGCGGCTTCGTCGATTGCGTCGGGCGGAATGTTGGTCGGCCCGCCGATATTGTAGGCCTGCGCCAGCACGCCGACAAAAACGTTGTCGTGCAGCGGGTCAGTCGGCACTTCGAAGGCGACCCCGCGCTTTTTCATGTCATCGATCAGCATGGTGATCGCCGTTTCGGCGCTGATGTCGTCGGTGTGCTCATAGGTTCGCTTCAGGTCGGCCATGTCCTTGAACAGGCGCGCACCCCAGTGAACGAGAAAGCGCATTTCCTGCCCGGGAACCTTCTGATTGACCTTGCCAAAGGTTTCCACCTGCCAACCAGTGGGATCTTCGGGATCGGCGCCAAAGGTGGATGTGATGTCCAGCCCCTGCGGCTTGCGCTGCGCGACAGGGCCGGTGGCCTGACCATGGTGGAACATCATCTCGTTTTCCACGACCACGGCCTTGCCCCACATCGGCGCGTTGATCTGCAACGGCTCTGCGCTGGGACCATTGGGCCAGCAATTGAAACCGCCACCGACTTTGCCATTGTAGTACCAGGCAATGACCTGCCCCTTTTTCGAGCGCCAGCGATCGAACAGGCACGACTTGGCCATTGTCAACAGAAGCCACAGCGGGGTGTTTTCCATAGTCATGCCGCGGAACACCGTGCCATCGAGATGCGGCGGCCCGCCGATCGGAGTCGGACCCTGGATGTTGAACAGGAACGTCTCTGGCTCCGCATACTGGCAATCCCAGTACTTGCGTACAAGGTCGAGGAAGCGCGAATTGTAATAGCAATCTTCCAGTTCGGGGTAGAGGCACACTCCGCCCCGCCCCAGATAGCCGCGAAACACCGGATTCAGCCCGATCATGTCCCAGGTCAGTTTTACGCCGGCAGGAATCGAACCCGAAATCGTCGCAACGACTTCTTCGGGGGTCTTGAAGTTTTCCGCCATGATCAGCGGCCAGGGGCCGTTGTCGCGGACGACCTTGAGCAAGCGGGCGTGCTGGTCCGCGCTATAGGCATCGTCGATCAGTTGCGGTGGGGCAACCGGGCGAAAGTTTTCAGCAAGTTGGTGAATCATGGCAGGTTTCTCCGAAGCTACAAGTGCAAGGAACGAGGTTCGTCAGTATTCAATGGCCACAGGCACGCAGAAATTTCGCAGCGTCTGGCTCGCACCCACCTCAGGCTTGTTTGGTGAGTTGTGTCAGAGTCCGAGCCAGCGCGATGACGTGTTTCCTGCCATGATCCGGCGGCAGGCGTCGCCCGGGGTCAGATCGTCCAGCCAGTCGCGCAGCATGTTGTCGATCCAGATGATCGCGCTGTAGAGCCCGGTCCCGGTCAAGCGCTCGTCATGCCGGTTCTTCATCCCGGCATAGTCTTCCTCGGAAAACTGGAAGAGCATGTCGGTGATGTAATCGACGATGATCCAGATCGCCGTCGAATAGACCGAGGCCTTGTAATGGAAACGCAGCGTTTCGGCATCGAGCGCAATGCCGCCTGCTGCGCGGTATTCGGCGATGAACGTGGCGATCGTTTCGCGTTGCAGCGCGATGTAGCCTTCCGGTTCGGGCATCATCAGCATGCTGCTGAGCGACTGACCGATGCTCATCTGCCCGGTCCCGCCCCAGTCGAGCAGGCCGACATGCAGCTTGCCCGCCTCGTCGCGCCAGTACCAGGCGTTGTCGATGTTGAGGTTGGAATGGCACAACCCGGTATAGTCGGGATCGGCGTGGAGCCAGGCGATCACCGTATCCTTGTTGGCAAGGCCAAACAGCACATCTTCGCGCCATTGCTGCAGAAAGGCGGGATCGGTCCCCTCGGCAATGAACAACTGCGGTGCGATCCGCCCGATGAAATCGACCAGCCGGTCGAGCCGGCCGGCAGATTCGGCTGATGGCCAGAAGTCGCGCGCCGCGCGGGCATAAGGAAAGTGCGCCTCGATATCATGGCCCATCGCGCCAACCTTGTGCGCGGCGACAAGACGGGCCAGCGAATGCGTCAAGACCCGATAATGGTCGTCCGCATCGGGCACCATGAAGTCCCGGCCCTTGTGGTGCGCGGGTTCGATCGGATCGACCCCGAACGCGATCTTGCCGGTGATCAGGATATAGTTGGCGGTGTGCGTGCAATAATCGGCGAAATAATATTTTGCCGTCTCGACCGGCACGATGCCCTTTTGCGAAAGCTGCGCCATCTGCACCTCGCCATGCGACATCCCGGCAAGCCCAAACTTGCGCACCGTATCGGCAGGCGGCATCTTCACGAACAGTTCAGCGGCAATCGCGGGATCGTCCTTGGCATAGGCAATCGTCACCAGCGCGTTTTCCGATGCCCCCATGACCTCGATCGGCTTTACCGAAAGGATCGCTGTCACCCGGTTGTCGGCACCCATCACGCCCGACGCATGAAAGGCGCGGGTCAGGAATTCCGGACCGAATTGTTCCAGCATGGCAAGCGAAAAGGGAAATTCGATGCCGTACGTATCGCCGGGTTGAACTTGCCCGTGGCGTTGCTGAAACGTTTCGAAGTCAAGTTTCAGCACAGGCGCGGGCCCGGCTGTTTCCAGCACGGCGGCATCCAGCCAGCCCGCCGGACTGCTGATCCGCACACGCTGCGCATCGACTGAAACTTCGGCGCAAACGACCACGGTTCCGGCCGGCAGGTCATGCGTGACCGGCCCGGACGGGTCACACCCGACAGTGACCGTTGCGGTCGCGCCCGCCTTTGTCTGGTATCTTTTCCCCGCCGCCAGGATCAATCCTTCAGCCATGACCGCGCATCCTTACTGCAAAATCCGTCAGTTCCGTCTTGCTTTGAAAATTAGTTACCCAATTATTTGCGTAACTTGCAGGACATGACCTTCGGTATCGGCGACGAATGCGACGCGCATGCCGGCACCCGGGATCTCGCGAGCGGCCTCGATCACCTTGCCACCGGCCTGTTCCGCGCGGGCAACAAATGCATCGAGGTCTTGCGAGGCAAAGCCCATGATCAGTTCGCCCGTGGCTGGCGTTGTCACATCGTGAAAATGGGCGAGGATGAACATCGGGCCGCCGGGATATGTGGGCATATAGACCACTTCGGTAACCGGCCGACCGGCGATGACCGCTTCGACGCGCGTCATTTCGACCAACCCTGTGACCGACGAATAAAACGCGGTCGCGGCTTCAAGATCATGCACGTTCAGCTTGGTGAACATGAAATCGGTATCGAGCGCCCTGGCGCTGGGAATCTGCTGGGCCATGGTCATTTCTCCCGGATTGTCGTTTTTGTGATCATTCAATCCCCGGGCCGACCAGATGCCGGCCCGGGGACCGGGTCAGATCGTCAGAAGGTCCATTTCGCGAACCTGGACCGGCTCTGCACCTGGCGCGCGGGTGATCACAAAATCCTCGGTGCGCGGCGAGCGGGTCACGTGCCATATGTGCGAATTGTGGCGCGGCACGGCCAGGACCACCTTCTTGCCCTTGTCACGGTAATAGCCGTGGGCTTCGCCGCACTGGACCCACGCGGTATGGGCCAGATTGGTATCCATCTCGTCGACAAAGGCGCGCGTCGCGGCTTCGGTCACACCGACCGACGACAGGCCTTCATAGGAATAGGGATAAGGATCGAATTCGTCCTTCAGCGTGTGCAGCAGCGTGCGATCACCGGTGATCTGGATCAGGGACAGCAGCGCGACCACCGGATCGAGCGCGGCAATCGCCTCATCAAGCTTTGCAACATCGCCTTTGAACTGGGCCTGCATCCTCGGCTCCTTGGAAAATCGCGCTCTTTGGCGCCGTTGGATTTTTAATTACAACGATGTGTGCATTTAGTCAACGCAGCTTTGGTGGCTTGCGAAAAAAGCGGCGGTCGGCAAAAGGACAGGAATGACAGGGGCGACGACGACCAGCGAACCGGCCAGGAAAGGCGCGGGCCGGCCCAGCGCCGAAGAGGCGGAGCGCAAGCACGCCGCGTTGATCGAGGCGGCGCTGGAGGAATTCGCCAGCCGGGGTTTTCGCGGCGCGTCCTTGCGCACCATCGCAGGCAAGGCGGACATATCAACCCGCACGCTGTACAATCGCTATCCCGACAAGTTCGCGCTGTTTGCGGCCTGTCTTGAAGCATCAAGCGCGCAGTTGCGCCGCTTTACCTTGCAGACGGCACCGTCAAACGTGCCTGCGGCCGGCGCAGATCTGGCCGGCAACCTTGTCTCGCATGTCGTCGCGGTGCAGGAACAGCTTTCACAGGAACGCAGCCGCCAGATTGCCGCGCTGCTCTATCGCGAAGGCGCCGAATTCGCCGCCGTGCGCGAAATCGCGCGTCTGCAATTCGAACGCTACCAGGTCGATCCGGTGGTCGATATCCTGAGCCGCCACGGCATGACCGGCCCTTCCCTGCGCGACGAGGCCACGCAGTTCGTCGCCATGGCCCTTGGTGAATGGCAGCGTCGTCTCCTGTTCGGCGGCCCGCCAATGACGCGGGCCGACATGGAACGACAGGCCAGGGTGGTGGTCCGCATTTTTCTCCATGGCGCAGGTCGCGGAACAGAGCAGGCGTCCTGATCGCCGGACAAGGGCCATGGGCAGTCATGATGTGATCGGTCTCGTGCGTGGTTTCACGACACGGATCGGACAGGTCATCGCAATGATTCGACAAAACCGCTGAGCAGCCGTTTCTGCGTGGCAAGCAGCGACGGCGCGTCCGCCGGCTTGCCGGTCAGCGTCGCGATCAGCGGCCAAGTCGACGCGCCGCTGCCCGGCAAGCCCGGCCAGATACTCGTCGCCGAAAATTCCGAACTCGCCGGGAAAGGTGGCATGTAATACCAACTCAGAAAAAGGCCGCCATGCATCAACACTTGTCGACGCCTTGCTACGCGCGGATATACTGATCGGCGCAACTGGCGCGAAACCTGGTCAGCCGAACACTTCGGCGCGGACCCAGTCGACTGTCGGCGCGGCAGAATCAAGCCGCGCCTTGCCGAGCAGGCCCGACCAATAGCCTTCGGACCCTTCGGCGAGGCGCCATTCGTGCAGCCGGCGGGTCAGGAGTTGCAGATCGTATTCCTCGCTGATGCCGATGGCGCCATGCACGGCATGGGCGCTGCCGGCGACACGCGACGCGGCAATGGACGTGGTGATTTTGGCACTGGCCGCAAGGTGGACCGGCACCGCGATCCCGTGTGAAGCCCCCATGCGCGCGGCAATGCGGCAGGCGATCATGTCCTCGGCCATGACGGCCAGCATCTGTTGCAGCGCCTGCTGACGTCCGATCGGCTTGCCGAACTGCACGCGCTCATTGGCATAGGCCGCGCTCATTTCGGTCAACCGCGCTGTCGCGCCCGCGATCAGCGCAGCCCGCAGCACCGCCGCGACAGCGCGGAGCCCGCCTGCGGGGCGCGCAAGCGACGGACCTTGCGGCACGCCCGACAGCTTTGCCGAGACCGAGCCATGCACCCCAGTCGGCTGCGGATCGAGCGCGGCGATCGGCGACAGCACCACCACCATGCCAGTATCGACCAGCGCATGGTCGGCAAGCAATGCGCCCGGCACCGGCTGCGCCAGCGATGAAACCAGCACGATCGGCCCCGCAGGCGCCGCGATCCCGGCCTCCGCCAGAAGCGCGCGCGCCACCATGGTATCAGCCACCGGCAGCGGCAAGGCATGGGCGCCCAAGGCTTCGACCAACGGCGCGATCTCGCCCAGCGCAAGCCCTGCCCCGCCCCGATCCTCGCCCACAAGCGCGTCGAGATAGCCCGAATCCACGATGACCTGCCAAATCGGACGGATCGATCCACCGGCTTCGAGCGCGCGAACCGCAGCGGGGACGGCAACATCATCGAGCAGCCGCACGAACGGGCCCAGAAGATCCATGTCCTGCATCGTCATTCCCCCACTCACCGCAGCCCCATCCCGCGCGCAATGATCCCGCGCAGGATTTCGCGTGTGCCCCCGCGCAGAGAAAAACTCGGCGCGACATGCGTGACATAAAGCAGCGTTCGATAAAGCTCTTCGCTCACCGGTTCATCGGGATGGGCAGCCAGATCGTCGCCGATCACCAGCGGCAATTCCTGTTCGAAACCGGTGCCGCGATCCTTGACGATGCTCGCCTCGACCACCGGGCTTTCCCCGGCAGCGAGCCGCGCGGTGCAGGCAATCGACATGGCACGCAGCGTCGCCAGTTCTGCCGTGAGGCGTCCGACCAACGGCGCGCAGTCATTGCGCCCTATTGCCTGAAGATGGCGCACCCAGGCGTCGAGCAGCACGACGCTCGAATAGATCCGTTCGGGCCCCGAGCGTTCGAACGCGAGTTCCGCGCCGACCTGTTTCCACCCCTCGCCCTCGCGCCCGATCAGCGCGTCTTCGCCCAGCGCGACATTGTCGAAGAACACTTCGGCAAAATGCGCATCCCCGGTCAGGTCGACGATCGGGCGCACGGTCACGCCCGGCGCTTTCAGATCGACGATCACTTGCGAGAGCCCGGCGTGGCGGTCGTCCGACGTGCCCGAGGTGCGCACCAGCGCGATCATGTAATCGGAATGCATCGCGTTGCTGGTCCAGATCTTCTGCCCGTTGAGCAGCCAGCCCTTTTCCGTCCGCTCGGCACGCGTGCGCACGCTGGCGAGGTCAGATCCTGAACCGGGCTCGCTCATGCCGATGCAGAACAGCAATTCGCCCCGGCATATGCCCGGAATATAGCATTGCCGCTGCGCCTCGGTGCCGAAATGCAGGATCAACGGTGCGCTTTGGCGGTCGGCGATCCAGTGCGCGGCGACCGGCGCCCCGGCGCCGAGCAATTCCTCGACCACCACGAACCGGGCAAACGGCCCACGTTCCTGCCCGCCATAAGCCTTCGGCAAAGTAAGCCCGAGCAGCCCCGCCGCGCCCAGTGCGCGGCTGAACCCCGCATCGAACCCCTGCCACGACCGCGCCCGCCGATCGATGGAAATGCCCGCGACATGGCGGGCAACCAGATCGCGCACCACGCTGCGCAAGGCTTCGTCCTGTTCGGGCAATGTCGCAAGCGTCAGTGTATCGAACACGTGCGGCGGCTCCTCTTTTTACCGATTGCAATGTTTGGCGTTGGGCGCGCGCCGGGCTGTAATCAAATATTTAATTTGCGCCAAGCGATAGGTTTTGAATATCGCAATGTACGGTGATCGCCGATTGCCTTTGGCCGGCAATGTTCGATATTGCCGAGATAACAACCAGAATGACAGGGATGGGGAAGGATGGCCACAATCGTCTTGCCGCGCGCGATGCGGATCGGCGGCGGCACGCTGAACGAAGTGCCCGAGGCGCTTGCCCAAATGGGTCTTGGCGCGCCCGCCATCTTGACCGATGGCTGGATCGCCGCGTCAGGGGTGCTCGATCGCTTGATCGCCATCCTTGCCGCCGCCGGGATGACTGCGCGTGCCTACACTGCGGTGACCCCCGACCCTACCGTCGCGGGGGTCGCGGCAGCAACAGCCTTTGTCGGCGAAGGCCGGCACGATTGCGTCATCGGGCTGGGTGGGGGCAGTTCGATCGATACCGCCAAGGCGGTCGCGGTGCTCGCCACACAAGGCGGGTCGTTGCGTGCGTTGAAGGCACCGCACCAGGAAAACCGGCCCGGCCTGCCGATCATTGCCATCCCCACCACAGCCGGGACCGGATCGGAAGCGACCCGCTTCACGATCATCACCGACGAGGCGAACGATGAAAAGATGCTTTGCGCGGGCCTTGCCTATGTGCCGATTCTGGCGATCGTCGACTATGAATTGACCTTGACCAAGCCGCTGCGCCTGACCGCCGACACCGGGATCGATGCGCTGACCCACGCGATCGAGGCCTATGTTTCGGTCCGCGCCAACCCGTTCTCCGATGCGATGGCGATCGCGGCGATGCGGGCGATCTGGGCCAACCTCCAGGTGGTGTGCGATGATCCCGGCAACCGCCCCGCGCGCGAAGCCATGATGCTCGGCTCGTTGCAGGCGGGCATCGCCTTTTCCAACGCCTCGGTCGCACTCGTGCACGGCATGAGCCGCCCGATCGGGGCCCATTTTCATGTGCCGCATGGCCTGTCCAACGCCATGCTGTTGCCGGTGGTCACCGGATGGTCCGCCCCGGCGGCGCTCGATCGCTATGCCGATTGCGCGCGCGCGATGGGGCTGGCACAGCCCGGCGAAGGCGATCAGGCGAGCGTTGCCCGGCTGATCGAAGCCTTGCATGCCATCAACCGCAGCCTGGCAGTGCCCAGCCCGCGCAGCCATGGCATCGACCCCGCGCGCTGGACCGAATTGCTGCCGGTAATGGCGCAGCAGGCACTGGATTCGGGATCGCCCGCGAACAACCCCCGCGTGCCCGACGCAGCTACGATCGAGGCGCTATACCGCAAAGCCTGGGATTAGGGCGTAAACTCATAAACCGCCTCGATGGTGCGGTTTATGAGTTTACGCCCTGGACCGCCAGCGCCGCCGCCACGAAATTGCGCACCAGCGGCCCCGCGTCGAGCGCGTGGGCAAGCCCCATTTCGATCGGGATCGGATCGTCGAGCGGCACGATCCGCACCCGGGCCGTGGCGAAGCGCGCGCTGCGTAACGGGATCAGCGCGACGCCCAGCCCCGCCTCGACAAGGCTGAGGATCGTCTGCACCTGCACGGCCTCTTGCGCTACGCGCGGGGTAAACCCGGCACGCCGGCACGCCAGGCGGATCGTTGCATTGAGCACGCTGATTGGGCTGTAGATAATGAACCCGTGCTGTTCCAGCGCGGCCAGCGGTAACGAGGTGCGCCCGGACAGCGGATCGTGCGTGGGCAATGCCACGGCCAGTTCATCGCGTTCGATCACCGCGATCTCGACCGCAGAGGCATCCATCAGCGGCAGGCGCACCAGCCCGAGGTCAAGCCGCCGCGCGGCGATCGCGGCAACGATCTCGACACTGTTCATTTCCTCCAGCGCCAGTTCGACCAGCGGATAGGCGGCGCGGTAGGGGCTGATGATGCGGGGCAGCAATTGTCCAATCGCCGAACCGATGAAGCCGATGCCCAGCCGCCCGCGCAAGCCCGCTGCGCCCTGCCGCACCGAATCGCGAAAGCCTTCCGCCGCCGCCAGCGCCGCGCGCGCAGACGGCAGCGCCGCCACGCCCGCCGCAGTCAGGCGCACACCACGCGGTTCGCGCACGAACAGCGGCGTGCCCAGATCCTCTTCCAGCTTGCGGATCGCAACGGTCAGCGGCGGTTGCGAAATATGCAGCCGCTCTGCCGCGCGATGGAAATTGAGCGTTTCGGCAAGCACCGAAAAATAGCGCAACTGGCGCAAGTCCATGCCGTACCCTTTGATAGTCAATCAATATATAGAGAAGTTAATTCAATATTGGCCGATTGTGTCCGATTTTCCTAGCGATTCGATTCTGACATTTGCTACCGCTCTCGGCTAGGTGGTGCGCAAATATCAGAATCCTTTCGGACTACTATCAACTTTTTATTCCGGCTTATTTTCGTATATAATTCCCATTCCTTGCCCAACCCGCCACCGGCACCGGTGACAATGGCAACTTTGCCGTCAAAGCGCATTTTGCCCATTGTGGTTTCCCCATCCGCAAATACCGGACTGCTCAGTCGACCGCGATCTGCCGGGCAAGGTCGGGCATGACCGGCGGAGTCTGTTCGGTCAGGAATTTCACGCGTCCGGCGATGATCTGCGCGCTCATTTCGGGCTGACTGTGCACCCAGAAGCGATTTTCGGCGATCTGTTCGAGGAACAGGCGGCACCCTTCATCCAGGTCCATGCCATAATCGCGCATCATTTCGAACATCGCGCGGCGATGGCCCTGCGACTGGCCGGGTTCGTCTGCGCCATGTTCGGCGTTGAAGATGTTGGTGCGGATCATCCCCGGAACGATCGAGGACACGTGGATCGGCAGGTTTTTCAGCTCCATTTCCAGATAGAGGCATTCGCTGAACGCCTGCACCGCGTGCTTGGTCACGGTATAGGCGGTCTGGCCCGGCATCTGGCCGAACGCGCCGACCGACGACAGGTTGCCGATCCAGGCCTCCTTGCCGCTGGCGATGATACGCGGCACGAACGCACGCACGCCGTGGATCACGCCGTGAAGGTTGATGGCGAGCGTCGCTTCCCAGCGTGCCGTCGGCACTTCCCAGGTATAGCCGACCGTTTCGATCCCGGCGTTGTTGATCAACAGGCGCACTTCGCCATGGCGCTCGAACACCGTTTCGGCCAACCGGTCGAGCTCTTCGGGGCGCGATACATCGACCGTGATCGCCTCGGCCTTGCCGCCCGCAGCAACGATGGCATCGACCGTTGCCTGTGCCGTGGCCAGGTTCACATCGGCCACGACCACGGTCATGCCCAGCGCCCCGGCGCGCTGCGCCAGCCCTGCCCCGATACCCGAACCGGCCCCGGTCACCACCGCCACGCCGCCTGCGAAAACGTCCACGTCACGCGCCATTCGACTGTTCTCCGTCACTGGGCAAACACTGCCTTGAGAAAGGTACCCGCATCGCCCAGCACCGCCCGCGCGCCGGGCAGGAAACCGACCCAGGAAGCAAACCCATGGACCATCCCGGCATAGCGTTGCGTGGTCACTGCCACGCCCGCCGCCGCCAGCTTTGCCGCATAGGCTTCGGCATCGTCGCGGGTCGGATCGCATTCGGCCGTACCGACGAAATGCGGCGGCAGATCGGCATGGCTGGCGGCACGAAGGGGCGAGGCGCGATAATCGTCACGATCGGCAGGGTCGGCCAGATACTGTTCCCAGAACCAGGCGACATCGTCGCCGCGCAGGATCGGACCATCGGCGAATTCACGGGCCGAAGGCGTGTCGTCCGAAGGGTACGTGCACGAGCCATAGATGTTGACCACGCCGCGCAAAGGCGGACCGCCCCGGTCGCGCGCCATCAAGGCCAGCGCGCAGGCATGGTTGGCGCCGGCGCTGTCGCCAGCCACCGCGATCCGCGCCGGATCACCGCCCAGCGTGGCGCCATTGGCCGCGATCCACGCAAGCGCGGCATAGGAATCTTCGGGCCCCGCCGGAAAGCGGTGTTCCGGGGCCAGCCGGTAATCGACCGATACCACCATGGTCTGCCCCCAGGCGCACAGCGCACGGGCGATCATGTCCTGCGTGTCGAGATCACCGACGACATAGCCGCCGCCATGCATGTAAACGGTGATCGGGAACGGCCCTGCGCCTTCGGGCCAATAGAGCCTGAGACCGATCGGCCCCAACGGCCCGTCGATTGCGCGATCCTCGACCCGGGCGACCGCAGCATCGGCGGCGGGCGGAATGGCCACCGAACTGTCGTGCACCGACTGACGCAACAGGTCGAGCGACACGTTTCGCACCCCAGGCCATTCGGGCATGGCGGCAAGCATGGCGGCAATTTGCGGATCGACGGCCATTGTTGCGTCTCTCTCCCGGTCCATTATTATTAGTGTTTACTCACTTTAGCGGGCCGCACGAGCCGGAGTCAATCGCCCAAACGTCCATGGCCGACCTCTTCGCACGGACGCTGATCCAGCTCATAACCCAAACGGGTTATGCATCGGATCCTGCCAGGCGATACCCTGGGTTCAATCACACAGAATGCGCGTCCGGTCAGGGCGCCAGGGGAGAGAGCCATGAAATTCTCGATCATCTATGAAGCGCAGATGGTGGACACCAGCCGCGCCAACGAACAGGCGGTGTTCCTGCAGATCGTCGAACAGGCCAAATATGCCGAAACGATGGGTTTCGACTGCATCTGGTGCGTCGAACACACCGCGCTGACCCAATATGCCCATATGTCCGCACCCGAAACCGTGCTGGCGTTCATCGCCGGGGCGACCAGCCGCATCCATGTCGGCCACGGCGTGGTCTGCCTGCCGCCCGCGATGAATCACCCGGTCAAAGTGGCAGAACGCATCGCCACGCTCGATATCCTGTCGCAGGGCCGGTTGCATTTCGGCGTCGGAAAGGGCGGCACGCAGCAGGAGGCAGGCACATTCGGCTATGACCTCGGCGAATTGCAGCCGATGATCGATGAAGCGATGTACCTGATCCCCAAGATCATGGTGCAGGACGAAATCGAGCACGACGGGACTTATATCAAGATCCCCAAACGGCCGATCCACCCCAGCCCCTATCAGGATCCGCATCCGCCGATGTATATGGCCTGCACGCGCGAAAACACGCTGCTTGCGGCCGGTTCGCGCGGCATCGGCGCGCTGGTTCTGGGGTTTTCAGGGCCAGAGGAAATAGCCCGGAAGAATGCGATCTATCGCGAGGCCTGGGCGAACCGCAAGGCCGAGGACCAGGTCGGTTTCCGCCCGACCGAGCATCTGGCCGCGCTGTGTGCCGCAACCGTGCTCGACGATCGCGAAAAGGCGCGCAAGGTGGGGCTGCGCGGGCAACGTTTCTTCGCCGAATCGATCGGTTATTGGTATCAGGGCGGGCCCCGGCCGACTGTCGATGACAACCTGAGCGCCGAAGACCATGCCAAAGTGCTCGAAGCCGGCAAACAGGCAACCATCGCCTACTTGTCCGAAGAAGCGATCCCGGTGGGCGATGAACACCTGTCGAACTATACGATCGCGCAGGATGCCTACGGCACGCCCGACGACTGCATCCGCTATGTCCAGCGGCTGAAGGACGCGGGCGCCGACGAAATCCTGTTCATGTTCCAGATGGGCGGCATTCCGCACGATGTGATCATGGAAACGATCCGCAACATCGGCGAAAAGGTCATCCCGCATTTCCGCGCGATCGAGGCGGCAGACTCCGCCGAATGCGAAGCTGCGGAATAAGGCACGGGCAACAAGTCCTCTGGCCCAATCACACGGCGCCGCCTATGCAAAGGGCATGGGCGGCGCCATCGATCCTGCATGTTCCGATCTGCTCGCCCGGCTTTATGCCGGCGTGGCGAGCGATCGGCCGTGGCAGGATTTCCTTGAAGCGCTGGCGCGCTGGATGGATGCCAGCTTTGCCACGATCATCATTTCGGCCCCGGGGCGGCGCCATCCGGCCACGTTCCTGACCCCCGGCGCGGATGTCGCATTCAACGCCACATACGCCAGCACACTGTTCGCCGAAGATCCGTTCCAGGGCCTGCCCGACGGACAAGTGACCAGCTACGGCGAGTTCATGGCCAACCGCCCCGATGACGAAGCGGCGCAATACCGCGCGATCATGCATGACACCGGGTTCGATCAGGTGCTGGGCATAGATTTGCGCTTTTCCGGCCGGTTCGAGGCGCGTTTTCGCATCAGCCGGCATACCAGCCTGCCCGAATTCACCCCTGCCGAACGGATGCGCCTGCAGGACATCGTCGTTCATTTGCGCATCGCGGTCGACTTGTTCGAGCGGCTGCAATTCGCCGGTGCCGAACACGGTGTGTTTCACAGCGCGGCGCAAGGGCTGGGTCTGGCCGTCGTGGTGCTGGATCGCAGCCGTCGCATCGTGTCGAGCAATCCGCTCGCCGACCACATCCTTGCCGAAGCGGAAGGGCTGCGGCGGCGCGGCGAAGAACTGGTCTTTGCCCGCAGCGACCATCAGCGCACGGTGATCGCACTCCTGGGCGAAAGAGACCCGGCCGCCCCGCTCACCCGGTTTCGCGTCGAACGCCCGATACACGGCGACGTGGTGATCACCGCGCGTCCACTCGAATTGACCGCAATTCACGCCGGAACCGGGGCACTGGCGCTGTTTTTCGCGCGGCCCGGCCCGGAAAAGCCGACCGATCCGCAGACCTTGCGCGATCTGTTCGGCCTGACCGCTGCCGAGGCGCGGCTGGCCGCAGCGCTGACCCGCGGATCGACGCTGGTCGACGCGGCGCAGACGATCGGCATCGCGCACAACACGGCCAAAGTGCAGTTGCGCTCGGTCTTTGCCAAGACCGGGGTACACCGGCAGGCGCAACTGGTCGCGCTGATCGCGTCGCTCGGGGGATAGCCCCTGCGGGATTGACAGGCTGCATCCGCCAAGTGAGTAAGCATTCATGACAAGAAAGCGCATTCCCGGCACCGAACGACGCGCCCAGATCGTGACGGCGGCGCGGCGCGTCTTTTCCCAACATGGCTATGACGGGGCCAAGACGCTGCAGATAGCGCGCGAGGCCAATGTATCCGAAGCGCTGGTCTATCGCCACTTCCCCTCGAAACTGGCGCTCTATCGCGCGGTGCTGCGCCAGGTCTTTGCCGAACAGGACGACCGCTGGCGTGAACAGGGCATTCGCGATGCCGGGACAGCCGGGTTGGTGCAGGCGATCCACGGGTTTATTGCGGCCTCGGTTGCCGATGCCAGTGATCCGGAACGGCTCGACACCCACCGCATGACGCTGGCCAGCCTTGCCGGCAACGGGTCCTATGCCAGCCTGATCTACCGCCGATCACAACGGCGCAACGGCAAGGAGATGGAGGCAGCCTATGCCGCCGCCCGTGCCGATGGCGGATTGTCGGGCGAAGCGCTCAACGTGCCGGCCGCCGCCATGTTTGTCGAACATGTCGGTACGATGATCGCCGCGATCGGCGCATTACCCCCGGCGGCCCAGCCCTATGGCGTGACCGGAGGCGACCTGGTGCGCCAGGCCACATGGTTCTGCCTGCGCGGGATCGGCATGGGCGATGCCGTGATTCACCGGCATCTCGACCCCCTGCTCACGGCAGGGGGCTGAGTGTCCGGCCCGAAACCCGGTTACGCGGTGACCGCGTATTGCTCCAGTTTCGGCTGGCGCATCGCCTCGTCAAAGGCGTCGTAGGACCACGGCCAACTGGCCGGTACGCCTTCGCCATCGAGATACCAGCTTGAACAACCCGACCCGAAGATCGTGGTCCTGGCCGCCGCTATCCGCCGCTCCTCGTAATCGGCGTGCGCCGCCGCGGTCGGCGCCACCGCGCGCCCTTCGCCCCGGCGCAACAGGTCGATCAGTTGATCGATATAATCCCACTGCCGCTCGGCAATGTCGATCAGCGAGAAATTGCCGACCGGCCCGGTGGGTCCGTTGAGCATGAAGAAATTGGGAAATCCGGGCAACGTGACGGCATAATGCGCGGTCGGTCGGCGCGCCCAGAAGGTATCGAGCGTCGCCCCGTCGCGCCCGGTAACCCCGGCGGGGCGGATGAAGCGATCGGCCTGAAACCCCGTGGCCAGGATCAGCGTGTCGAGTTCGTGGAACGTGCCGTCGGCCATGCGCACGCCGCCTGGCTCAACGTGCGCGATCCGCCCGGTTTCGACGAAAACGGCCGGGTTCTGCACCGCATCATAATAAGACCACGAATAGATCAGCCGCTTGCACGCAGCGCGATAGGTGGGGCGCAGCTTTTCCTTGAGCACCGGATCTTTTATCGAATTTTCGAGGTTCTGCAGACAGGCTTCCTCGATCATCTTCATCTGCGGCCCGTCGATATCGGTGATCGCGTCGGTAAAGCGGCGCACGTTGCCGATATATTCGTCGCTGAACCGGATCGCGTCGATCAGCGCGGGATCGGCGCGGAATGCGGCGCGTTCCTCTTCGGTGTAGGCAAACTGCGGCACCGGCATGATCCATTGCGGCGACCGCTGAAAATGGACCAGATTGGCGACCCGGGTGTTGATCGCGGTAACGATCTGGATACCGGTCGAGCCGCAGCCGATCAGGCCCACTTTGGCATCGTCGATCGGCGCCGTATCGTCCCAGCGCGCGGTGTGGAACGCGGGCCCGGCAAAGCTGTCCAGACCGGGGATTTCAGGCATGCGCGGATGATGCAACACACCCGATGCGGCAATCACCACGTCAAACACCTGCCGCTCGCCGCTGGCCAGCGTCAGCGTCCATTCGGCCGCCGCGTCATCCCAGTCGAGCGCGGTGACTTCCGCGCCAAAGCGGATCGCCGGCCGGATGGCGTACTTGTCGACGACCTTTTCGAAATAGGTCTGGATCTCGCCGCCGGTGGCATAATAGGCCTGCCATTCGGGATAGGGCTCGAACGAATAGGTATAGGCATGCGCCGGTACGTCGCAGGTCAGCCCCGGATAGCGGTTTTCACGCCAGGTTCCGCCGATGCGTTCGGCCTTTTCAAATACGGTAAAGGCTTCGCCCTTTTCGCGGAGCTTGATCGCGGCAAGAATGCCGGCCATGCCTGCCCCGACGATGGCATATCGAAGGGCCGTGCCCTGTTTTGCGCTCATTGCAATCCTCTTCCCATTGGCTTGTCTGTGCACCGCTGTTGCCGGGCCGCATCTGGCCACACATCACCCGATGGGGTTAGATCCCGTCAATGCAGGAGCGCGCCGCCATTGACGTGGAACACCTGGCCATTGATCCAGCGACCGTCCTCGGACAGCAGCATGGCGACCACCCCGGCAATATCCTCGGCCTTGCCCAGCCGCGTGCTGCGGGTTTGGGCGATGCAGTGATCGATCCATTCGGGCGGCACTTGTCCCCCGGCAATCATTTCGGGTGTCATGACAAAGCCCGGCGCCACCGCGTTGGCAGTGATGGCCTGGCGGCCCCAGCGGCTTGCCACATGGCGCATCAATCCATTGAGCCCGCTTTTCGACATGGCATACGAGGGCCGCTCCGGCTCTCCGGAATCGCAAGCGTCCGAACTCGTATAGACCAGTGCGCCGCCGCGGGCGGCCAGCAGATGCGGCAGGGCCGCACGCGTGCACAGCAAGTGCCCGCGCAAATTGACCGCGATCGTCCGGTCAAAGACCGCAAGATCCACCTCCAGCGCATTGCTGTCGGCAAAGATGGTGCGCAAATCGGCAGCATTGACGTGCACCCCGTCAAGACCGCCGAGCCACGCGATGGCATCGGCAAAGGCCGCCTGGACCGAAGCTTCATCGATGATATCGATGGCCACGGCAAAGGCATCGTGCCCCAGGGCGGTCATCCGTTCCGCAACCGCCTCGGCAGCAGGCAGGTTGACATCGGCCGCGCAGACCCGTGCCCCCTCCGCACACAGCCGCGCCACTGTGGCCGCTCCAATTCCTGTCCCGGCACCGATCACCATGATGGCCTTGCCACGCAGTCTGTTGCACATCCCATGCCCCACCAGTTTTCCTTGATTATCGTAGCACGATCAATCATGCACTACGCAATGGCAAGATATAATGGCGCCATGAGAGGATAAATGCGGTTTTCCGGCAGCAAATTCACAACGCTGCGCGGCCCCGACTGAAGGACCCGTGAGACGATGACCTCGAATCTCTACCCCCATCTCCTGTCCCCCGGCCGCATTGGCACGCTGGAGTTGAAGAACCGCATTGCGGTCACGGCCATGGGGGTCAGCCTGTCGGAAGACGATGGCACCGTGGGCGAACGACTGATCGCCTATCACGAGGAACAGGCAAAGGGCGGGGCCGGCCTGATCATTTCGGGCGTGGCCGGGGTCGCCTGGCCGGTCGGTGCAGTGGCGCTGGGCCAGACCGCGATCTCTGACGACCGCTTTATCCCCGACTTGCGCCGCCTGACCGACCGCGTCCATGCGCATGGCGCAAAGATCGCCACGCAATTGCATCATGGCGGCTTTGTCGCGGCCTATTCTCATGGCCGCTGGGGTCATCCGCTGTGGGGGCCGGCGGTGCCGCCCGCGCCCAAAGGCAATTTCACCGAATATTTCCTGATGGAGGAACTGGCGGGCCTTGCCGGCATGAAAGTGCCTGAACTCAAAATTCTCGAACAGGCGGACATAGATCTCGTCGTCAGCCAGTTCGCCGCCGGGGCGCGGCGCGCAAAGGAGGCCGGGTTTGACGGGGTGGAGATCCACGGCGGGCATGGCTACCTGCTGTCCTCGTTCACCTCGCCTTATACCAACAGTCGCACCGACCGCTACGGCGGCAGCCTGGAAAACCGCCTGCGCCTGACGCTGGAAGTGATCGCGGCAATCCGCGCAGAAGTCGGCCGCGACTATCCGGTGTGGATCAAGCTGGATTCGCGCGAAGTCGGCAAGCCCGGCGGGATCACCATCGAAGACGCGAAGGCGGCGGCGAAACTGGTCGAAGCCGCCGGTGTCGATGCCATCACCGTCACCGCCTATCACGACACCGGCAATGGCAAGCTGCATTCGGCATCGAACATCCCGCATATCGAGGACACCAACCTGCCCGCCACGGCCGAAATCAAGCGGCTGGTTTCGATCCCGGTGATCGGGTCGGGCCGAATCGAAGTCCCCACCGCCGACACCACGATCGGCCGGGGGGATGCGGATTTCATCGCCATGGGGCGCAAGCTGCTGGCCGATCCGCATCTGCCGGCAAAACTGATGCGCGGCGAACCGGAAAAGGTGCGCCCTTGCGTCTATTGCTACACCTGCGTCAGCGCGATCTACATGGGCCAGCCTTCGCGTTGCGCGGTCAATGCTTCGTTGGGCCACGAATGCGACGGCACGCCGCCTTCAGCCGCGACCGACGCTGCGCCGATCGGCGTCGTGGGCGGCGGCCCCGGCGGAATGGAGGCGGCCCGCAGGCTGTCGGCGCTGGGCTACAAGGTCGTGCTGTTCGAAAAATCGGATCGGCTGGGCGGCACGCTGCGCTTTGCCGGGCTTGCCTATGAACCCAACGAACGCCTGCTCGAATGGTTGCGGCGCGAGGTTCGCGATGCGGGTGTCGATGTGCGCCTGTCGACCAGGGCCACGCCGGACTTGCTCCGTTCACTTGGTATCGCCTGCGTGGTCGTCGCGACCGGCGCCATTCGCGGCATGCCGCCGATCCCCGGCAATGATCAGGATCATGTCTATTCCGGCGACGACATGCGCGCGATGATGCTGGGCGAAAGCTCGGACGAATTGAAGCGCAAGACCGGCCTGTTCACGCGCATCGCCACAAAAGTCGGCGCGGCGACCGGCGCCACAGCCAACCTTGCGCTGGTGCGCAAGGCGACGCATGCATGGATGCCGCTGGGTCAATCGATCGCCATTATCGGTGGCGAACTGGTCGGGCTGGAACTTGCCGAATTCCTGACCGAGCGCGGGCGCACGGTACAGGTGATCGAAGAAGCGCCCCGCCTTGGCAAAGGGCTGACTCTGGTGCGACGCATGCGTCTGATGGCCGAACTGGCCGAACATGGCGTCGGCCTGTACGGCGGGGCGCGCGATGTGGTGATCGACAAGACCAGTGTCGCATTCACCGATGCTTCGGGCGCACGCCTGACCGTGGCCGCCGACAATGTGATCGTGGCGCGCGGGGCGCAAGGCGATCTGTCGCTGGCCGAGGCATTTGCCGCAGCGGGCTTCACCGTGCATCCCGTCGGCGATGCGCGGGGCGTAGGCTATATCGAAGGCGCGATCCACAGCGCGACCGAGGCCGTTCGCGCCATCGCCCAACAATGAGGTTGACGACACGCGAGTCGATGCGCAAACCGCCCGGGCAGTCCAATGCGGGAAAAATGCCGGGGCCTATGACGCAATCTTTCAGTTTCGACGCCACCGACCTTAATATTGTCGAGCAATTGCGACTGAACGGCCGCGCAAACAACCAGCAGATTGCCGAAAAGCTGGGGCTGACCGCAACCACGGTGTCCACCCGGATCAAGCGGATGGAAGACGCCAACCAGCTGCGCGTGGTCGCGGTGTCCGATTTTTCGGCGCACGGGTTCAACGTCCTTTTGCGTATATCGGTCGAAGTGGATGGGCGCCCCGCTTCGGATGTCGCGCATGAACTGGCCGATCTTCCCGAAGTGTTTGCCGTGCATATCGTCACCGGGCGCTACGACATCGACATGCTGGTGGCGCTGCACGATTTCGAAGATCTCGCGCATTTCCTGCTTGATCGCCTGTCGGAAATTCACGGCATCCGTTCGCTGACCCCGGCCATTGTCGTCGACATCTGCAGTTACCAGTTCGACGTGGCACCGATCGAGGCGAAGGAATAAACGTCATGGCTACCCCTTTGATCGACACGCTCGACGAACAGTTGATCGACCTGCTGTCGCGCGATGCGCGCGTGTCCAACCGCAAGATCGCTGCCGAACTTGGCGTGACCGAAGGCACCGTGCGCGGCCGCATCAAGCGGCTGCAACAGGACGGCCTGATCGCCTTTACCGCGATCACCGGGTTTGAAATGGGCAAACGCGCGCGGCTCGCGTTTATCAATGTGCAGGCCGATGTCGACAAAGTGCGCGAAGTGGCACGCGCGATTGCCGATCTGGCGCAAGTCAACGCGGTGCTGATCACCATGGGCCAGTTCAACATCACCGCGATGTGTCTGGTCGATGAGCTCGACGCGCTGGTCGAGATTGCCTCGGACCGAATCCTGACGATCAGCGGCGTGCACCACGTCGAAACCTCGATCGCGGTCAAGACGGTCAAGTACAACGCGCGCATGGCAAAAATTACGCCCCCAGAGGAAATCGTCGAAGAAGACTGATTACGCAGCGTATGTACGTCACGACACACATACTGCCTTTGCATTTGCGTAAAATGGTGGCTATATAAAAGCGCATATAATCTGCGCAGCCATGACCACGCGCCCGCCGGCGCTGCCCTGACTGCCATGCTGGGGGAGCCAGGCTTGTCATCCGTCGCCACCATCGCGCTTGAAGCGCGGCTCAAACGCGTCTTGCGGTTCATGCCTGCGCCGGTCGGGATCGTGACCAGTGTGGATCCCGACAGCGGCGCGCCGGTCGGCCTTGCCATGTCGGCGCTGATGCCGGTCAGCCTGGATCCATGCGCGATGGCGATCTGTGTCAACCGGCAGGGATCGGCGCATGACGCGCTGGTCCGCACCGGGCAGTTCTGCATCAATCTGCTCGGTCCGGATCAGGACGCGCATATCGCCCCCTTTGCCGATCCCGCCGCGCGCGATCGCCGCTTTGCGCAAGCCGACTGGCGTCGGCGCGCCCGCGACGGGATGTGGTATATCGACGATGCTCCGGCAAACCTGTTCTGCACCATGCGTGAACGCGTCGGCTATGGCACGCATGATGTGATCATCGGCGAAGTCACCGATCTGTTCACTTCCGACAGCAACGATATTCTGGGCTGGGCCAATGGCGCGCCTGGCCGCCTGCATCCCCTATCCTGAAAGACTATCACGATGACCGACACGGACGCTTTGCTGGCGCGGATCGACAGGCTTGAATCGCTCGATTCCATCCGCCAGTTGCCGGCCAAATATTCGCTCGCGCTCGACATGCGCGACGGCGATGCCTGGGTGAACCTGTTTCCCGAAGACGTGCGCGTCGGCGGCGGCAAACAGGGCCGCAAGGCGCTGCGCGACTGGTTTGACGAGACCCATTCGATGCAATTCGACGGCACCAGCCACCACATCGGCGGCCATGTGATCGATTTCGACGACCCCGACCATGCGCAAGGCGTGGTCTATTCGAAGAACGAGCACGAATGCGGCGCCGAATGGGTCATCATGCAGATGATGTATTTCGATCAGTACGAACGCATGGACGGACGCTGGTACTTCCGCCGCCGTCTGCCGCTGTACTGGTATGCCAGCGATCTCAACAAGCCGCCGGTCGGCGATCGCAAGATGCGCTGGCCCGGCGTGCCGCCCTATCACGGCAGTTTCCACGACCTGTTTCCCAGCTGGAAAACCTATTGGGCGCGCGAAGGCAAACCGCACGACGGCCCGGTCGAGCCCCCGGCCCCGCTCGAACGCTTCATCGAGACGATGCGGCGCGGCGCGGCGCTGCCCAAACCGCGCGTGCGGAGCTGATCGACATGACAGACCTGTTTTCCCCCGTCCGGCTTGGCGACATCGAATTGGCCAACCGCGTGATCATGGCACCGATGACCCGCGATCGCGCCGGGCCCGAGGATGAACCCACCGACCTGATGGTCGAATATTATCGGCAGCGCGCCTCGGCCGGGCTGATCATCACCGAAGGTACGCAGCCGTCGCCTGCGGGCAAGGGCTATTGGCGCACACCCGGCATTCATACGCCGGGACAGATCGCCGGGTGGGCCCGCGTCGCCGAGGCGGTGCATCAGGCGGGCGGGCGCATCGCGATGCAGGTGATGCATGTCGGCCGGGCCAGTGTGCGCGCCAACAAGGCGCCCGATGCACAAACTGTCGCCCCCAGCGCGATCCCCTGCCCCGACCCGATCCCCGGCCCCGACGGGGTGCCGGTGCCGACCGAAATGCCGCGTGCGCTGCTGTCCGAGGAAATTCCGCAGGTGATCGCCGAATATGTGACCGCCGCGCGCCATGCACGCGAGGCCGGGATCGACGCGGTCGAGCTGCATTGCGCCAGCGGCTATCTGCCGATGCAGTTCCTGTCGTCGAATTCCAACTTGCGCGACGATGCCTGGGGCGGCCCGGTCGAACACCGCATCCGTTTCGTCGTCGAAACACTGACCGCGATGGCTGCCGCGATCGGGCCGGGCCGCGTCGGATTTCGCATCTGCCCCGGGGTCACGTTCAACGGCATGGCCGATGCCGACCCGGCCGAGACTTATACCGCATTGCTGCGCGCGGTCGATGGCCTGGGTCTTGCCTGGTGCCACCTGATCCATATCCCCAATGCGGGGTTCGATGCGCTCGACCTCGTGCGCGCCAACTGGTCGGGGCCGGTCATCGAAAACGGCGGACTGACACTCGACAAGGCGCAAAACCTGATCCGCGCGGGCAAGGCCGATGCGGCCTCGTTCGGCTATGCCTTCATCGCCAATCCCGACCTCGTCGATCGCTTTCGCACAGGCGCCGCGCTGGCCAAGGCCGACCGCGCCACCTGCTACACCGGCCATGGCGACGATGCGCGCGGCTATACCGATTATCCCCCGGCACACTGAGAGGAAATTCCATGGGGCAGACTTTGCAAGGCAAGCGCGCGGTAGTCACCGGCGGCGCACAGGGGATCGGCGCGGCCATCGCACGGCGCCTTGCGCGCGAGGGCGCCGTGGTTGCGGTGCTCGATCTCGACGCGGCCAAGGCTGCCGCCGCGCTCGGTGATCCGCATCCCGGCTTTGCCTGCGATGTCGCCGATACCGCCTCGGTCGATGCCGCCTTTGCCGGAGTGCGCGCTGCGCTCGGCGGGATCGACATCCTGGTCAACAACGCCGGGATCGGATCGGCGCCGGGCGACGGCATGGCCGAATATTACGCCGGACAGGCCGCCCAGGCGACCGATCCTGCCGCCCACGCCGACCAGACGATCCATTGTCTTGATGAAGGCTGGCTGCGGGTCATGTCCATCACGCTCGACGGCGCATTCCGCTGCAGCCGCGCGGCCGTGCGGATCATGGCCGAACAAGGCACGGGCGGCGCGATCATCAACATCGCCTCGACCGCCGCGGTCGCGGGCAACGGCCCCGTTCCCTATTGCACCGCAAAGGCGGGAATCATCGGCATGACCCGCGCCATGGCGCGCGAACTGGCCCCGCGCGGCATCCGCGTCAACGCCGTGCATCCCGGCGCGACCGAAACCCCGATCTATGCCCCCCTGCCGCAAGAGGTAAAAGACGCGGTCGCCGCCGACAGCGTGATGAAGCGCCTTGCCCAACCTGATGAAATCGCCGGCGCCGTCGCTTTCCTCGCCGGGCCCGACGCCAGCTTTGCCACCGGCAGCACCGTCACGATCAACGGGGGAAGCTGGTTCATCTGACCCCGATCGTGCGTTTGCATGATGTGGGGCCCGCACATTGCCGTCATGACCATCGCACCCATTCACCCTTGTCCAGAAGGCGGCGTCGATGAGCTTTGCAATACACGAATTGAACGACGGATTCGGCCGGGAAATATCCGGCCTCGACATCACCGGCACGATTCCACCCGAAACCGCAGCGGCGTTGCGGCAGGTCTGGCTCGACCACACGCTCGACCCGCGGTTCCAATATATCCACGATTGGCAAAACAACGACATGGTGCTGTGGGACAACCGCCGCACGATGCACATGGCATTCGGCCATCCGGTCGACCAGATCCGCATTGTTCACCGCACCACGATCAAGGGCACCGTGGCAATGGGGCGGATCATCGACCTTGCCCAAGGTCCGGAGATCGGGGCATGATCCGGTTTGACACGGTCATTCGCGGCGGAACCGTGGCTGATGGCACAGGCGCCCCGCCGACGTCGCGATCCGCGCGGGCCGCATAGCCGCCATTGGCCCAAGCCTGGCAGGCTGGTCACCCGGGCTTTGTCGACGCACGCATCACGATGGGCAGGTCACCTCGGATAACCGGCTTGCGCCGTCGTCCTTTCACGGGGTGACAACCGCTGTGATCGGCAATTGCGGGGTGGGTTTTGCCCCGTGCCGTGCCGATGCGGCATCGCGCGATGCCATGGTGCGGCTGATGGAAGGGGTGGAGGACATTCCCCCCCCGCGCTGACCGAAGGGTTGCCGTGGACCTGGGAAACCTTTCCCCAATACATGGATATCGCCGCCGCATGGCGCGGGATCTGCTGTCGGCACGGCGTACAGGTCGCCAGCGTCATCGGCTCATTCGGCACAGGGCCATGCACCGCGAACCCGCTTGACAGCGTCTGGACATAATTATAAGTGTTTACTCACTTATAATAAAAACAGCAAACGAACGCCATTCTGGAGAGGACCGCCATGCACGCCATTTCAAAGGCTCCTGCACCGAACCTGCCGATCACCGATCACGCCGGATTGCGCCGCGCACTGAACGACGCCAACCTGCCGACGCTGCTGATGGTCTACACCACCTTTGTGCAGGATCGCGCCTATCTCGACAGCTTTGCCCCCTATCTGACCGCGCTCTATACCGCCGAAATGCCGTCGACCGTACCTGAGCCGATGGCCGTAGACTTGCGCAACCGCCTGTTTGCGCTGCTGACATCGCCCACCCCGCCGCGTGAACCGCCCCTCGATCCGGAATTCCTGCGCCATATGATGAGCGTCAGTGTCGGCGAAGATGTCGATGCGGGCCTCGTCCCGGTGCTCTATGACCAAATGGGCTTCGAGCGCGCGGTGCCACGCAAGGACATTCCCGGACGCAAGATGCCGCCTGCCGACTTTGACGTGCTGGTGATCGGCGGCGGGATGAGCGGCATCGCGGCGGGCATCAAGCTGGCCGAGGCGGGCTATTCCTTCACGATCATCGAAAAGAACGCGGAGTTGGGCGGCACCTGGTGGGAAAACCGCTATCCGGGCGTGGGCGTCGACACCCCCAGCCATTTCTACAGCTATTCGTTCGAACTCAATCCCGAATGGAGCCATTATCACCCCAAGGGCCAGGAGATTCAGGACTACCTGACCGGGGTCGCCGACCGCAACGGCATCCGCAGCCACGTCGTGTTCGAAACCCGCGTGACCGGTGCCGTCTGGGATGAAAAGACCGCAAAGTGGCATGTCAGCCTGCGCCATCGCGACGGCACCACCAGCGAACGCGCGGTCAGCGCGGTGCTGTTGGCCCATGGCGTGCTCAACCGCTGGTCAATGCCCGGGATCCCGGGACTTGAATCCTTTGCCGGGCCAAAGATGCACACCGCCGGCTGGGATACTTCGGTCGATCTGAAGGGCAAACGCGTGGCCGTGATCGGCACCGGCGCCAGCGCGGCGCAACTCGCACCCGCGATCGCCGATCAGGTCAGCCATCTGACTGTTTTCCAGCGGTCAAAGCACTGGGTCCTGAACAACCCGGACATCAACACCGGCGTCAATGACAATGTCCGCTTCGCGTTGCGCGCCATCCCGCATTACAAGGAATGGTTCCGTTTTCGCGTTTACTGGTTCACGGGCGACGGGCTCTATGGCAACGTCAAGATGGAGCCCGACTGGCCAAAGCAGGACGTGTCGATTTCGCCGCAAAACGATGCGGTGCGCAATTACGCGCTGCACTATATCCACACCAAGCTGGCCGATCGCCCCGACCTGATTGAAAAGCTGGTTCCCGACTATCCGATCTATGGCAAGCGCATCGTGCTTGATGCCGATGGCGGCTGGCTCGACACGCTCAGGCGCCCCAATGTCACGCTGGAAACCCGCACGATCGACCATATCGAACCTGATGCGGTAGTGTTGCGTGACGGAACGCGGGTCGAAGCCGACGTGCTGGCACTGGCGACCGGGTTCGACATTGCCAAAGTGGTCGGCGATCTCGACATCGTCGGGCGTGGCGGCTGCCGGATCCAGGACGATTGGGGCGCGGATGACCCGCGTTCCTATCTGGGCGTGATGGCGCCGGGCTATCCCAACTTCTTTTTCGTGCTGGGGCCCAACAGCGCGCCCAACCATGCCGCCGGGGTCAATATGGTGATCGAGGCCCAGATCAACTGGATGATTGAAACGCTCGATCTGATGGTCGCGAAAGGAACGCGGCAAGTCGAACCGACGATCCCCGCCTATCAGGCGTGGAACACCAGGGTCGAAGAACAGATGAAGCAGATGATCTGGTCGCATCCGCGCGCAAAGAGCTATTATCTCAATTCTGCGGGGCGCAATATCATCTCCTGCCCGTTCCGGCTCGCCGATTACTGGAAAATGACCCGCCACCCCGATCAGAGCGAACTTCGGTTCGGTTGACCGGCCCGCGCGCAGATCGCGCCAACGACCGGATCCGTGAGGTTCCGGTCGCAGCGGCCCATTACAGGAACATGTCCGTGTTTTCCGCCCCCATCAACACCGCGCCATAGTTGCGGGCAAAGCCTGCCGGGTTGTTGGCGACATGGGCCCGCGCCATACGCACATCGTGCCACAAGTCCTGGAACGCATTGCCGGTATAGACCGAACGCCCCCCGGCCACGTCCATCAACAGGTCCATCGCCTCGATGCAACGATCGCCGACAAGGCTTGCCTCATAGCGATAGCGCACGCGGTCGAGGATCGATGGCTTGAAGCCGGCAGCCTCCATTTCCTCGAAATTGCGGACCATGACCTTGGCGCTCGTTTCTGCCAGCAGCGAAGCGCGCGCGATCCGGTCAAGCACATCGGGATCGCCCGCGCTCTTGGTCATGTCGGTGGTGCCAAGGCCGACGCGATCGCGAAACAGCGAAAGGGCATGGCGCACCGCACCGATCGCGCTGGTGTTGACCACGCGGATGAACACTTGCGCCCAGGGCAAGTCGTAATAGCCGGGCGGCTGATGATGCACGCCGAGAAAGCCGTCGATCTGTCGATGGGTACGATAATCGGGCACGAACACCGGCGTGTCGATGACGATGTCATTCGACCCCGTCGCCTGCAGGCCCATGGTGTACCACGTATCCTCGATGCGATAGTCCGTCGCCGACACGAGGAAGGTGCGATAGCCTTCTTCCGGGATCACCCCGCCCAGCAGCACCCAGTTGCAATGCAGGCTGCCGCTCGACCAGCCCCAGCGGCCCGACAGCATGACCCCGCCTTCGACTGCCTGCGCGCACGCGCCGACCGGATTGTAGGAACTCGACACCATGGCGTCAGGGCCCGGCGCCCATACTTCGGCCTGCGCACGCGGGTCCATCAGCGCGATCTGGTAATTGTGCACGGCAATGATGCCCAGCGCCCAGGCCGTGCTCATGTCCGCCTCGGCAATCGCAATCTGGTCGAGAAAGAAGTCCTGCGGCTTACCCTCCAGCCCCCCATGCGCGACGGGCGTGAAGTGGCGGATCAATCCTTCGGCGATGACGGCATTCACCACATCGTCGGCAATACGCCGGTTTCGCCGTCCTTCGTCGGCCCGCGCAGCCACCAGTTCCAGCGTGGACGCGGAAATTGCCATGCACTTTCTCCCCAAACGATTCATGCGTACCATAAGCAGTATCATGCTTCGCATTATTCGATAACATATCGCATATATTATGAAAGACGCGAGTTTTCCATCAGACAAATCACGCATAGCCCCAAGGGACATGTGCGCGTCGGCAATTTTCCCCGGAGCAACCGCACCGGGCATGAACCACGCCCACGAATACGGATTTCAATCACTCACTTTTTACGCAAAACACTTCCAATAGCCCGCTATATGTGCCTATATGCGTCGCAACCAACCAGCAAGAGAATGAGGATCCTGGCCATGTCACACCAATTCCAAGGGAAAGTGGCGTTCATCACCGGTGGCAGCGACGGCATCGGGCTTGCCACTGCGCGCTTGCTTGCCCGGCGCGGCGCAATCGTGGCGATCTGCGCGCGGCGGCCCGACCGGCTCGAAGCCGCACGTGCGGCCATCGCGGCCGAGGGCACGGTCGAAGCGCACCAGCTTGACGTCTCCGACGCCGATGCCTTTGCCGCGCTGGTCGCCGATGTCGCGGCGCGTCACGGACGGCTCGACATGATGGTCAACAACGCGATGTCGGTCCATTACGCACCGATCGCCCGCCTGACGCTCGACCACTGGCGCAAGGATTTTGCCGTCAATGCCGATGCGGTGTTCGTCGGCACCAAGGCCGCGATGGCCGTGATGGCCACGCAAGGCTCGGGCGCGATCGTCAACATCTCTTCGACATGCGGCATCCGCGCCGCGCCGATGATGGCCAGCTATTCCGCATCAAAGGCCGCCCTGATCCAGTTTACCGCCGTTGCCGCGATGGAAGGCGCGCGCCAGGGCATCCGGGTCAATGCGATCGTCCCCGGCCAGGTGCAAACCCCGGCCACCGTGGAATACAACACGCATGCGCCCGAAGCCGCCGCGCGTACCACCGATGCCATACCGATGGGCCGCGGCGGGCAACCCGATGAACTGGCAGAGGCGATCGCTTTCCTGCTGTCCGACGCAGCCAGCTATATCACCGGGGTCGCACTGCCGGTCGACGGCGGCAAGGCGGCGCAACTTTACATGCCGGGTTGATCCGCTTTGGCCGGCGATTCCCGCCCCGCTCGCCGCGCACGTGGTGGCGCGCTTGATGCGATCGACCGTCGCATCATTATCGCGCTTCGCCGCGACGGACGCGCCCAGAGCACCGCGATCGGCGAGGATCTGGGCCTGTCGGGAAATCTTGTGGCCAACCGCATCCGGGCGATGGATGCGGCGGGCACGATGCGCGTGGTCGCGGTGGCCGATTACCGCGTCCACGGCTATCGCATGCTGGCGCGAATCCGCCTTCAGGTAAACGGTCGCTCACCGCACGACGTCGCGCGGGAACTGGCCATGCGCGACGACGTGCTGTCGGTGCACCTGACGTCGGGTCGCTATCCGGTCAGTTGTCTCTATGCCTTTGCCAGCGCGCGCGACATGATCGAGGCGGCGCGCGACGTTTCTGCCGGGATTGCCGGGGTGGAAGACGTCGATGTCGAATTGCTCAACACCGTCTATCGCTATCGCCCCGCCATCGGCCCGATCGCCGGCCATGGGAGAGAAGAGGCATGAGCGTCGAATCCCCCCCCACCGACCTACTCGACCGCCAGATTGCCACCCTGCTCGCACGCGATGCACGCACCAGCTTTCGCCAGATCGCAGGCGAAGTCGGCGTGACCGAAGGCACCGTGCGCGCGCGCGTCAAGCGATTGCAAACAGCCGGTCTGCTGCGGCTGCAACCGATCATCGACATCGCCAGCAGCGATGACGATACCCCCGCCTCGCCCGGCAGGCACATGGCGTTTATCACCATGCGCTGCCGTGCCGGATGGCTTGACCGTGTGCGCGACGCCCTGCTCGCCATGCCCCGGGTCGACGCGCTCTACGATGCCAATGCCGCGCACCGGCTCGTCGCGATCTGCCTGGTCGACAGTCTGGCCGAAGTCGCGGCCATGACCAATGCGGTGCTCGCGCTCGAAGGCATTCGCGACGCGGAAAGCGAACTTGTCCTGCAAACGATCAAGTACGACGCGACAATCGGCCCGATCGCCACGGTCGAGGACATCGCAAAACTGACCTGAGGCTTATACCGGCTTGCGCCCGGCCCAGGGCGCCGCGCGTTCGATCTGCCCGGCCAGGCGGAACAACAGCGCTTCCTCGCCATAGCGGCCCATCGCCATGACCCCGATCGGCAATCCGTCGCGGCTCATCCCCAGCGGCAGCGACATCCCCGGCTGGCCGGTCATGTTGGCCAGTTGGGTAAACGGCGACCAGGTGCTTACGCGGCGACCCCATTCCTCGAACCCGACCCCGGGGCTGAGATTGATTTCGCCCAACAGCAGCGGCGGCGCGGCCAGAGTCGGCGACAGGATCACATCATGACGGTCCATGAATTGGCCGACGGTTACGGCGGCGGCCTGCAAGGTGTTGTTGGCGCGCGCAAAGTCCATGCCGCTGCACTTTTCGCCAAAGGCGATCATCGCCAGCGTGATCGATTCGAGCGTATCGGGCCCGACGACGAGCCCGGTGGCGCGCGCCCGATCGGTCACGTCCGCCGCCACCGACGAGCCCATGAGCACGAAACTGGCCCAGCCGATCGCCGCCGCATCAAGCTTCGGCGCGGCTTCCTCGACATGATGACCAAGACTTTCAAGCAGCCTGGCCGTGGCTTCGAGCGTTGCCAGCACTTCGGGATCAACCGGCGATCCCGAATTCGGCCGGGTCATCAGTGCGACACGCAATTTGCCCGGATCGCGCCCGACCTGACTGAGGAATGTCCCGTCGGGCGTCGGCGCGCCATAGCGCGAGCCCGGTTCCACGCCCTGCGTCGCATCGAGGATCGCAGCGGAATCGCGCACAGAACGGGTCACCGCGTGATGCACGGACAGTCCGCCCCAGCCTTCGGTCCGCGCCGGCCCCATCGGCACCCTGCCCCGGCTCGGTTTCAGCCCGAACAGCCCGCAACACGATGCGGGGATGCGGATCGACCCGCCGCCATCGGTCGCATGGGCAGCCGGCAACACGCCGGCCGCGACCGCCGTCGCCGCGCCCCCCGACGATCCGCCGGTGGTATGCGCCGGGTTCCAAGGGTTGCGGGTGGCGCCGGTCACCTTGTTTTCGGTCGTGCCGGTCAGACCGAATTCGGGGGTCGTCGTCTTGCCGAAAATGACAAAGCCCGCGCGCTCCACCCTGCGCACCAGTTCCGACGTCTCGGTCGCCCGATAATCGGCGTAAAACCGGCTGCCATTGCCGGTACGTTCGCCGGCGATATGGGTGTTGAGATCCTTCAACAGCCACGGCACCCCGGAAAACGGCCCTTCGGGCAGCCCGGCAGCAACCGCCGCATGCGCCCGGTCGTACAACCGCTGCGCCATGAAGCTGAAACGCGGGTTCATCGCCTCGGCGCGGGCAATCGCCGCGTCGAGCAGTTCGGCGGCACTGACTTCGCGCCGCCGAATGCGTTCCGCCAGGCCAAGCGCATCATCGCTTGCCAGCAAATCTCCGATCATTCCCGCGCTCCCGGACTTTGTCGTTTTTGCCATGATCCCTCGCGGCACGGCAGCCGTCATCGTGGCCGCCGCACCCGCCAGCACTGTGCGTCTTGAAATCATGCGTAGTACCGCGCGTAGAATTTGCGGAATTGCGGAATCGGGCCGTCGCCATCGCAGATGATCGGGTTGGTTTCGTATTTTTGCCGATCCCAGATCACCTTGTCCTGGTCGAACTGCTTGCAGATATCGCGCACGATGGCGCGGGCGACCCCGGCGCGTTCGCCCTCGGCCTGTGCACGCGGTTGGGCAAAGCAGAACCGCACGTGGACGTGGTCCAGCTCCACCGGTGTCAGACAGGCGACCAGCAGCGTTTCCGAAATCCCGGTAAAGCGCGTCCAGCTTTGCCCCGGGCCCATCGTGTCATAGCTGATGCAGCCATCGACTTCGCCCCAGGGCGTGCCCATCTTCGCCTTCACATCGGCGCCGCGGCCCCAGTCACCCCAGCGCAGATCGCCCAGCGGCACATTGGCCGTGCCGTGGATATAACGGAAATGCGCCACATCGACGCCATTTTCGGCCATATTCTGGATCGAGCCCCAGACATTCCATTCATAGATGTCGAATTCGGTCCAATCGGGGTCGGAACATTCGGGCAAGTGCGCCACGTCAAACAGCGGGGCGACATCTTCGGGGTGATACCAGGCCCAGATCCAGCGGTTGGCCTCGGTCACGTGCCAGGTCCGGATGCACTTGCGCTTTACTTGCGGCGGGATGGTGCGGGCATAGGGGATTTCGGCCACCACGCCTTCGGCACCGTCATAGCGCCAGGCGTGAAACGGGCATTCGAGCAAGTTGCCATGCACTTTGCCGCCATGCCCCATATGCGCGCCCAGATGCTTGCAATAGGCATCGAGCATCCGCACTTCGCCGTCTTCGCCGCGCCAGATCGCCAGATCCTTGCCGAAATAGCGCAGCGGCTTGACTTCGCCCGGCGCCAGTTCGGACGAGAGCAGCAACGGATACCAGCCAAACGGAAAGCCGATGTCGAGCCCGCGCTCCTCGACCGAGGCGAGCCCCTTGACTTCGGCCAGGCGCCATTCCTTGAGCGCATCACCCTTCAGTTTCTCGAGAATCTGCCACACTGCCACCGGTGGCGTGCGGGCGTCGGTTGCTGCCTCGGTCATCGTCAGATCCCTTTCATTTATGGAAGATTGAATACCTTGCGCGCGTTTTCGCGCAGGAATTTCGGCCAGACATCATCCTTGAACGGAACACTGGGCATATCGCCCATGATCCGGTCGAGGCTCAGGCCCATCGGAAAATATCCGGCATAAATGATTTTGTCGGCTCCGCGCGTATTCGCGTAGTCGATGATCGCCTTCGGGTAGTGCTTTGGTGCGAACGCGCTGGTCGAATAATAGAGGTTCGGCCATTTCAGCATGAGCTTCACGGCAAGGTCTTGCCATGGCTCGGCGCCATGGCGCATGACAACTTTCAGTTCAGGAAAAAACCAGCAAACTTCGTCGAGATGTTCGACTTTTTGCGTTTCCATCGGGATACGCGGCCCCGGAATCCCGACATTGAGCAGGATCGGCAGACCCAGTTCGCAGGCGGTCGCGTAAAGCGGGAACATGTACTTGTGGTTGATCGCGACTTGCGGAAGCGTGCCCGCAGGAAACACGCTGATCGCCGAAAGGCCGACTTCGGCATGGATCCGCTTGATCCGGCGCACTTCGTCCATGCCGCCGTTGGGGTCGCACGGCAGGTCGAAGAAGAACCTGTCGCCATACATTTCCCTGGCGCGGCGCGAGGTGGCATTGTCGTTCCACCCGACCAGCGCGCGTTCGATACCGTGCTTGTCCATCTGTTCGACGGTCCAGCGGATGTAATCATCCTGCTGACCGGTCTGCGGGATGTCCTTGAACATATATTGCGCGGGCATCGCAAACTGCTGCAGCGTCTGCTGATCCTTGATCAGCGGACGGAACGGGGCGAACCAGTCGGAACGGTCCTCCGTATCGGGGATCCCCAGCATGCAGTCGATGATCTTGATGTCGGTGGGCATGCCCATGGTCATTTCTCCCCCTTGAGGTTCGGCCACGTTTGACGCAGCGCCTTCTTGTCCACTTTGCCCAGCACGTTGCGGGGCAGTGGCTCATGCATGATCGCGATCTCGGTCGGCGCCTTGTACCGCGCAAGGCCGCTCGCCACGGCCTCGATCAGGGTGTGGGCGTCGAGCCCATCCCCCTTGACGCCATCCCCCTTGACGACCGCCACGAGGCGCTCGCCAAGCCGATCGTCGGGCAAGCCGAACGCGGCGCATTCCAGCACGCCGGGCTGTTCGCCCAGCACGCGTTCGACTTCGGCGCAAAAGATGTTCTCCCCGCCCGAAATGACCATGTCCTTCACCCGGTCGACGATGAAGATGTAATGTTCATCATCGACAAAGCCGACATCGCCCGTGCGCAGCCAGCCATCGGCAGTGAACGCCGCAGCGGTCGCCTCGGGCCGGTTCCAGTACCCCTGCATCACGAACGGCCCGCGCACCTGGATCTCGCCCGTATCGCCGGGGCCAAGCACCGTGCCATCGGGCGCGACGATGCGCACATCGGCAAGCGGCAGAACGCGCCCCGCCGAGGCCCGCTTGCGCAGGAAATCGGCGCCCACCGCCTGCGCCAGCGCACCGGCGCATTCGGTCATGCCATAGCCGGTGCCCATCATCGCCTGCGGGCATGCCGCGCGGATCGCATCGAGCAGATTCACGGGCAGCGCCTGTCCTCCGCTGGCGACATTGCGCAGCGAGGCCAGCCCGCCCCCTGCGCCCGCCCCGCCCCCTGCCCCGCCCGCTTCGACGGCACGCAGCAGATCCCACAGCATGGTGGGCACGCCGGACAGCACTGTCACCCCTTCGTCGGCGATGAGCCGCAACGCGTCGGCCGGGTTCCAGCGACGCAGGATGATCGTTTTCGTGCCGGCGATCAACGGCGAGAGGAAGCCCGAGCCAAGCCCCGAAATATGAAACAACGGATAAACCAGCAGTGTCGCCTGCTGCGGCATGTGCGCCAGAATCGTCTCGACCGGCAACCCTTGCGCCTGGGCAATCCCGTGGAGCACCATCATGCCCGACAGTTGCACCGTCATCAGCCCGGTAACGAGGTTGCGATGGGTCAGCACGACGCCGCGCGGCCGCCCGGTGGTGCCCGAGGTAAACAGGATCGCTGCCGGATCGTCGGGCGATGCCGTATGGGCGATCAAGCCCGACGCAGCCCCCTCGCCCGGCTCGGGCGCGGCATCGGGCTGGGTAAGGTCGATCATCGGTCCGGCATACCCGCCGACCTTCAAGGCGTCGAAGGCACGGGTGTCGGCCAGAACCAGCGAGGGAGTCACTTCCTCGATCATGGCGATCAGTTCGACGGGCGAGCCCCGACTGTTGAACAGCGCCGCGACCCCGCCTGTGCGCAGCACCGCCAGAAAGCCGATCATCCATTCGGCACGGTTGTGCATGCAGATGGCAATGCGCTGCCCACGCCGATCGCCAAGCTGCGCGGCAAGGCGGTCGCGGGCAGCAAAGATTTCGGCAAAGCTGGTGCGACGCTCGCTGCCGTCATCGCGCCAGTCGACGATCGCGGTGCGGTCGCCATGCCGGCGCGCGCTCTCGATCATCAGATTGAGATCCGGCGGCGCATGGCGAAAGGCGCGAGCGCCCTCCTGCTCCACTATCTCGAACCCCATGCCGGGCCCGGTCAGTTCGGCGAGAAGGGGATCGCTTTGGGCAGATGACGGCACGGTCATGGGCATGACCTGCGGCAATATGCCGAAAACGCGTGGGATCGCGTGTCTGCGGCGGGCATGGGCTCTCCTCTCGTATCGCAGCGGCCTTGTAGCATCGGCATTTTAAACCCGACGATTCGACGCACTTGCAGCTCATGAAACACTATAAAGTGGCTTTTGCGAATTTCAAGGCGCTTTAATCTGCGCACAATCATGCTGCCGGCGGCATTTCGGCCACAAACACCAGGGGCACAGATTCGAGGCCGTGATTTGAGGCGGGTTGGCGCCAAAGATAAAGGGTCTACGCCAAAAGGGCCGTTCCCCGCCGTATCCGGGGACCACAGGCAGGCTGAGCTCCACAGGCGCTCACCGCTTGCGACGGCACATCCCGCGCCTTTGCGCCATCCGCAAAATATTACGCATTGTCTTTGTATTTCTAGATTTTGATCTCGATATGCGTCATATATCGCGCTAGCATTCGCGATAAAGAAAAGCAGATGGAGCGAGGATGACCCAGCGAGGAACACGCGGCCCGGTCTTTATTGGCGGGGCCAGCGGCGCACTGAACGACAGCGAGATTGCCGTCCCGGGGCTGCTGCGCGCCGAACGGCTGGATTACCTCGTGTTCGACTACCTTGGCGAAGGGGCGATGGGCCTGTTTGCCTATCTCAAACGGATGAATCCGCAATCGGGGTTTCTGCCCGATTTCGTCGATCTGCACATCGGCCCCTATCTGTCGCAGATCAAGGCGCGCGGGATCAGGGTGGTCGCCAATGCTGGCGGCCTCAATCCCGAAGGTCTCGCCGCGCTGATCCGTGAACGCGGCAAGGCGCAAGGGATCGATCTGAAAGTCGCCACCGTCACCGGCGATGACCTGATCGACCGCGCAGACGAGCTCGGCGCAAGTGGCCTGACCGACATGTACGATGGCCGCCCCTTTCCGAAGAGCGGCATTTCCAGCCTGCACGTCTATCTCGGCGCCTTTCCGATCGCGGCCGCGCTGGATGCGGGCGCCGATGTCGTGATCACCGGGCGGGTGGTCGACAGCGCGCTGATTCTTGGTCCGCTGATCCACGAATTCGGCTGGTCCGCCGCCGATCACGACCTGCTGGCGGGCGGCACAGTGGCCGGCCACTTGCTCGAATGCGGGGCACAAGTCACCGGCGGCACCTTCACCGACTGGCGCAGCGTACCCGACTGGGCCGGAATCGGCTTTCCCATCGGCGAATGCCATGCCGACGGCAGCGTCGTGATCACCAAGCCGCCGCGGACGGGCGGGCTGGTCTCGGTCGCTACCGTGGCCGAACAACTGCTTTACGAAGTCGGCGATCCGCAGGCCTATATCGTGCCCGACGTGGTCTGCGATTTCGCCGCGATCCGCCTGGAACAGGTCGGGGCGGACCGCGTGAAAGTGTCGGGCGCACGCGGCCATCCGGCGCCGACGATGCTCAAGCTGTGTGCCACGGTCGACGCCGGCTGGCGCTCGATCGCGCTGATCCCGGTGATCGGCATCGATGCCGTGGCCAAGGCCGAGCGGCAGGCCGCCGCGCTGATCGAACGGTGTACCCGAATCATTGGCGAACGCGGCCTTGGCGACTGGACCCGCACGCATGTCGAAGTGATCGGCACCGAGGCGGGCTATGGCCCCCGCGCGCAAGCGCTGACCCCGCGCGAAGTGCTGCTCAAGATCATTGTCGATCACCCGGTGATGGCCGCTGCGGCGCTGTTCGGCCGCGAACAGACCACCGCGATCATGAACATGGCGCCCGGAACCTCGATCGCGCCGATCATCGCCGCGCCGCGCGCACAACCGCTGACCGACATGGTGTTCGCGCTGATTGCACGCGACGGCATTGTTCCGCGTGTCACGCTTGATGGCGTGCCGGTGCCCTTTGCCGATCCGGTTGTGCCCGGCTTCGACCCTGCCGCGATCGTGCGCCCGGCAGTGCCCGGCGATCTCGATCCGGGCCCCGATACCTGCACCGTCCCGCTGATCCGGCTGGCCTTTGCGCGCAGCGGCGACAAAGGGCGGCTGTTCAATGTCGCCGCCATTGCCCGCCGGCCCGAATATCTGCCGTGGATCCGCGCTGCGCTGACCCCGCAGGCCGTCGCCGACTGGTATCGCCACTGTTTTGCCGATCCCGCGGGGGCTAAGGTCGACCGCTTCGAGGTGCCCGGTTGCCACGCGCTCAATCTGGTCGTCCACGAAGCGCAAGGCGGCGGCATCAATCTGTCGCCCCGGCTCGACCCGGCGGCCAAGGGCATGGGCCAGCACCTGCTGGAAATGCCTGTTCGCATTCCCGCCGCGCTCGCGGCCAGTCTTGAGGGATAAAGGCCATGACCGAGACGACCCCCTATCTTGCGCGTGGCGGCCAGAAGATCACCACCGAGAGCACCACGCTGATCAGTTCGTCGGATTATCTCAACGAACCGCGCCTGCGCGACTGGCTGGCGACGGCATTCCTGCGCAAAAGCGGGAAAGATTCGCCGACGACGCACGACGCCTACAAACTCTACACCATTCTCCGGGATGTGTTCGACGTTGACCGGATCGAGGCGCTGTTCACCGCAGAACGCAAGCGCCGGCCCGAACTGGATGCGTGGTTCGACGCGGGCTTTTCCTCCAGCTTCAGCGTCGAAGACCTGCTGGCCAACCCCGAAGGATCTCTCGGACACATCTTTGGCCGCTATATCCGCGACAATGGATTCGAGATCGATATCGTCCCGCGATTTGTCCCGCGCAACCAGTTCGAATATTTCTCGCTCCGCAGCGGGCAAACGCATGATCTCGAACATATCCTGCTGGGGGGCGGGTTCGACATTCTGGGTGAACTGGTTCCCTATTGGGCGCGGCTGAGCAATTTGCCGCGTTTTCTCGATCCGGAACTGGTCGGTTTGATCAATGCAGGGCAAGTGCTGGGCGCACTGCGACTCGTTTGCCGCACCGGGCTGCATTATCATTCCGCGTTTCCCGCCGCGATGCAGGCCATGCGCTGCGGCATGACTGTGGGCGAACAATCCGGCCCCTATTGGATGCGGCGGTTCGAGGATGTGTTTCACCTGCCGCTGGGCGAAGCGCGCGCAGCGCTTGGCATTGTCGGCGCAGTCGATCTCGACACCAGCGCGGCCTCGCTCACCTGGCCGGAATACCGATGATCACCGGGTATCTTGAAATCCGGGCCCCTGAAAGCCGGAGACGATTTGATTCGCCCCCGGTCCGGATGGTTCACGCCGGCAGGAATTCACCGGCATATTCGCGATAGCGCATGATCGGGCCGTCACCGGCGCAGATCAGCGGTCGCTTGAGGTGCTTCTTGAAATTGAGCACTTCAAAATCCTGGTCAATCTCGTCCAGCACGCGCTGGACAAAGGCGCCGCCGATCATGTCGTTCATCTCTTTCGACCCGGTGTCGCTGATGTACATCCGCACGTGCAACTGGAACCGTTCCTTGTCGATCGGCGTGGCCGAGACATTCTGGATAAAGCCGAACCCTTCACCCAGCACGACATGGCTGACAAAGCTGATCCCGGAAAAGTTGAACTGCATGTGGCCGATCGGGAACATCTGTTCTGCCGACGGCGCGTAATCGACCTGCATGCCCCAGGCGGTGCGGGTCACCGCGTCAATCTGCGGCAGGCCGACCGATTTGTGCAATTGTTCGATATGCGCGGTGTCAAACAGGTTTTCGAACAAGTCGCGGAACGGGGCGCGGCCTTCCTTGCGCTTTTCGGCATAGGGGATCCAGGTGCGATCGGCAAACGTGTCGCGCAAGTCGGATGGGTCATAGTCGGGGGCGCCGCCTGACGGATCCCACCACATCATCACTGTGCCGGCGAATTCGCGCGTGGGATACGTGGTCAGCGCGGCCTGCGGCGGGATCACTTTGGTATAGGGGATCGCGGTGCACTTGCCACTTTTGGCGGAAAAGCGCCATTTGTGGAACGGGCAGACGATCTCGCCCTTTTCAATGCGCCCGTCAAAGCTGGCGAAATGCGCGCCAAGATGCGGGCAATAGGCATCGGCGACACGAAATGCCCCGTCCTCGTCGCGATAGGCGATCAACTGTTCGCCGAAAAAGGCGAGCGGAACCAGAGCGTCGGGCGGCACATCGGCGATTTCGGCGACAACGTACCAACCGCGGGCAAAGCCCGGAGTGTCGTCACGGGTTGCCATCGGAATGGGGGACAGTTCGGTCATCGCGATTCTCCCGTATTGTGGTTCTGGTCGGGGCTTTGCACCGTGCCAGTCGTTTGTGATCCTAACGCGTTTGCCATGACCCGGCGCAGGATCGGACGGGCTATCGCTGGAGCGGGATCACCAGGTTGGCCGTTTCGGATCATCTGAATATCCGTTTGGTCGATGACGGGGGTCTGCGTCCGATCCATGGCGCGGTAGAATGCGCGTGCAGGATCGCGGGCCACCCTGACAGGCCCGAGACCTGGGGAGAGATCACCATGCAGGACAAGTACCTCATCAAGAACGGGACCGTTGTCGATGGCACGGGCGCGCCGGCCTACAGGTGCGACGTGCGCGTGCGTGGCAACCGGATAGCGGCCATCGCCCCCAACATGGAGCCCGAACGGCGAGAGCGGGTGATCGATGCCACCGGCTGTTATGTCGCCCCGGGCTTTATCGAGACGCATAATCATTATGACGCACCGATGTGGTGGATGCCCACGCTCGATCCGATGCCGGGCTATGGCGTGACCACCTCGATCAACGGAAATTGCGGTTTTGCCGCTGCGCCGGTCCATGACGATCCGGCGGTCCGCCAGGAAATGGTCGATATCTTCTCGTTTTTTGAAGACATCCCGGAAAAGCCTTTCCGCGACCTGCTGCCATGGGATTGGAAGACCTGGAGCGAATACAGGGCCTCGCTCGAACGCAATGTGAAGATCCCGGTCAACTATGCCGCCTATGTCGGGCATATCGCCATCCGCCTTGCCGTGATGGGGCTCGAAGCCTGGGACCGCGCCGCAACACCGGCCGAAATCGCAAGGATGTGCGCCCTGCTTGAAGACGCCTTGGCCGCCGGTGCGCTTGGCATGTCGAGCAACCTGCTCGACCATGACAAGAACGACCGCCCGATCCCCACCCGCAAGGCCGACGATGCCGAATTCGACGCGCTGTTCGCGGTGATCGCGCGGCATCCCGGCACCAGCGTGCAGGTCATCGTCGATTTCTTCATGCGGCTGGATGGCCTGCCCAATTCCGAACGGATGAGCGCGCTGGCCAAAAAGCACGGCATCCGCATGCAGATCGCCGGCGGAGTGCCGACCCTGGCGTTTCAGGCGTTCGCAATCGAAGGCGCCGAGGCATTGCACGCGCGCAACAAGGCCGAAGGCAACGATGTCTGGCCGGGGTTCCATGTCATTTCGCCGACCACCATTGTCAGCTTCAATTCCTCGTTGCTGTTTGCGCAATCGAACAACTATGTGTGGAGCGAGCTGATCCAGGCCAGGGGCGAAGCGGCAAAGTTCGCCATGCTCGAAGATCCCGAATGGCGCGCAAGGGCGCGCGAATCCTGGGACAAGACCTTTGAAATCTCGCCCGTGCGCAATGCCTGCGACATCCATTTCCTCGACAGCGCCACCGGCGTCGGCCCGGTAACCGGCACCTTGCAGGACTATATGGATATCCACGGCCAGACCCATCCTTCGGATGGCCTGGCCGACTGGCTGCTCGATAACGGCACCGACTCGACAATCAAGATCAGCGATTTTGCCAACAACGAATCCGCACTCGACAAGCTTCTGACCGATCCCCAGGCAATCGGTAACTTGTGCGATTCAGGCGCGCACGGACAAATGTTCTGCGGCGTGGGCGACAATGTCCTGTTCCTGACCCGCTATGTCCGAGAACGCAAACAACTGACCATCGAACAGGGGATCGAATACCTGACCGGACGCATCGCCGGGCATTTCAACCTTGACGATCGGGGCGTGTTGCAAGTCGGGCGCAAGGCCGACATCGTGGTGTTCGACCTCGATGAAATCGAACGTCGGCCAGAGGAAAAGGCCTGGGACGTGCCCGACGGTGAAGGCGGGCGCACCTATCGCTATACCCGTCAGCCTGCACCGATGCGCCTGACCATGGTCAATGGCGTGCCGACGTTCGACCGCGGCGCCTTTACCGGGGCGTTTCCGGGTGAATATGTCGGGCCCGACGCGCCGACGCTGGCCGAGGCGGCGGAATGATGCCGACCAGCCCCGCGCACCATACCGCACGGGGCCGGCTGGTCACGGCAATCGCCATGCTTTGACTGGGCCTGGTGTCACAGCCGGCGCGGGCGGGCGATCCCGGCGCCGAGATCAGTGGGCCATGGCTGACCGACGGGGGGATTCGATCGCCCGTATCGAATCTTGCGGCACCGGTTGGTGCGGGCGCATTGCCCGGATATTGCTGCCAAATCCGGGCGGACCCGGCACTGGCCATTGGTTCGATGAATCCCAAAAAATGGCCGGCCAGTTGCCTGGCCGGCCTTTGAAAGTTTTGGGAGAGGATGCCTGAACGGCATGCCCCTGGGGCGTTACTTGAGCCAGCCCATATCCTTGTACCAACCCGCCGTAGCGTGCAGCCCGACGGTGGTTTCGATCAGCGGGCGCCATCGTTCGACCGGCGGCTGCATCGCGGCATTGGCGGTCCAGTCGGGGTGGCACATATAGCCCACCCGATCGAGCGTCAGCTTGGCGCGATCCTTGCGCACTGCGCGATCGGCCCGCGCCACCCATTCGAGCACACGGCGCGGCAGCGACAGCGTGAAAGGCCGCTTGCCCACCGCCACGCCAACGGCGCGCGCCATCTCGACATGGCTCCAGCCGCCCGCATGACCATCGTCGGGTTCAAACGTCAGCCCGGTGACATCCTCGTCGCCAGGGATCAGCGCGAGCAGGAGCGCGGCCAGATCGCCGACGTGAATCAACGACATGCGCCCCGCTGGCGGCAAGGGAACGATCCCCTTGCGCGCGAGGCGGAACACTTCGAACATTTCGGTGTCGCGCGGGCCATAGACCGCAGGCGGCCGCACGATCGTCCAATCGAGGCTGGAGGCGGCAACGATGCGCTCGCCCTTGCGCTTTGACGCGCCGTAAATCGACAACTGCGGCTCGCGCGCCGACAACGACGAGACATGGACAAACCGATTGACCCCGGCGGCCAGCGCAGCATTGACCACATTCAGCGTGCCGCGCACATTGCCCGCCTCGAACCCTTGCGCGTCGGGGCTGTTGACCACTCCGGCGATGTGAATCACGGCACTGGCGCGAGTGACCAGCCGCCGGAGCGCGCGTTCGTCGCCCAGATCGCCCTGGACCCATTCGACCCCGGCGCGCGCCTCCTGCGGCCGCCGCGCCAGCGCGCGCACATCGAGCCCGACCTTTGCCGCCGCATCGAGCACCGCGCTGCCGACGAACCCGGTCGCCCCCGTAATCGCAATCAGTTCCGAAGCGCGCGAAGCCATCAGACGAGGACCAGTTGATCGCGGTGAATCAGCGCCGATCGCGGCGCATAGCCGAGAATTTCGGCATGATCGCGGGTGTTGCGCCCGGCCAGTGCGGTGCATTCGGCGGCATCGTATTCCGACAGCCCCCGCGCCAGCACATCGCCCGTCGGGCCGAGCACCGCGATGGCATCGCCGCGCACGAACTGTCCTTCGACCCGGGTAACCCCGGCGGCGAGCAGGCTGGCGCCCTGCCCCAGCGCGACCGCTGCGCCCGCATCGACATGGACGCTGCCGCGCATGCGCATCTTGCCGCCCAGCCAGGCCTTGCGTGCGGCCTTGCGCGGCCGGGCGAGAAACAGGGTGCCGCGCCCGGCACCGAGCGCGGCGCCGATCGGCGTTTGCGGGCGACCGTCGATAATCGCCAGCGCCATCCCCGCGAGCCCGGCAATGTCCGCCGCCTGCAATTTCGATGTCATCCCGCCCGAGCCGAGCCCCGACGACGATCCGCCGGTCGCCATCGCCCGGATCTCGGACGTAATGCGGCGCACCACGGGGATGCGCGTCGCCCCGGCTTCGCGCGGATCGCGATCATATAGGCCGTCGATGTCCGACAACAGCAAGACTGCGCTCGCCGCCGCCGCTTGCCCGACACGCGCGGCCAGGCGGTCGTTGTCGCCAAAACGGATTTCCTGCGTGGCGACCGTGTCGTTTTCGTTGATCACCGGCACCGCGCCGCGCGCGAGCAAAGTGCCCAGCGTCGCCGTAACATTGAGCCAGCGCCGCCGGTCTTCGAGATCATCGAGCGTCAGCAGGACTTGCGCGGCAGTCGCGCCGTGTTGACCAAGCAGTTCGGCCCAGATTCCCGCCAGCGCGATCTGCCCGACGGCCGCCGCCGCCTGCGCATCGGCCAGGCTGCCGCGCCCGCCTTTGGCAAGGCCCAGCCGCCGCGCACCCAGCGCGATCGCACCCGAGGAAACCACGATCACTTCTTGCCCGCGCGCCCGCGCCGCAGCGAGTTCGGCGACCAGCGCGTGAAGCCAGGCGCGCCGCGGCTCACCATCCGCCCCGACCAGCAGCGACGAGCCGACTTTGACGACAAGACGGGGCGCAAGCGCGGGATCGGCGAGGTGATCGAGCTGGGAAATGGTCATGATCGCGCCCGCTTAGGCTAAACTGCGGGTCAGGTGAAGCGTCTTGCCCGCATCCTTGGCTCGGTCCGTCGCGGAAAAGTCCTGCCGCAGCAAGGTGACGTCAACAGGGGGACGTCAATAAGGCGACGTCAATAAGGCGACCAGGGCACGCGCGCGTCTTCATCCTCGACTTCGCCGGCGGGGCGTTCGGTCGCGGTCGCGGCGGGCAAGTGTTCGAGCACCGCATCGAGCAGCGCATCCATGCCCTTGCCGGTCGCGCCCGAAATCGGGAACACGCGATCGGCTCCGGCGGCGATCAGCTCGCTCGCAAAGGCGCGCACCAATTCGCCATCGACCGTGTCGATCTTGTTGAGCGCGATCAAGCGCGGTTTTTCATCGAGCCCGGCGCCATAGGCGGCCAGTTCGTCGGCGACGACGCGCATCGCCTCTGCCGGATCGGTGCCATTGATGTCGACAAGGTGGATCAGCACGCGACAGCGTTCGATATGCCCCAGAAACCGGTCGCCGATCCCGGCGCCTTCGGCGGCCCCGGCAATCAGCCCGGGAATGTCGGCCAGCACGAATTCGCGATTGCGATGGCGCACCACGCCCAGCTGCGGCCGGGTGGTGGTAAAGGCATAAGCGCCGACTTTGGCCTTGGCATTGCTGATCTGGTTGATGAACGTCGACTTGCCCGCGTTGGGCAGACCGACAAGACCCGCATCGGCCAGCAGTTTCAGCCGCAGCCAGACCCACAATTCCTCGCCCGGCCAGCCCGGCCCGCACTGACGCGGGGCCCGGTTGGTCGATGATTTGAAGCTGGCATTGCCGCGACCGCCGTCGCCGCCGCGCAGCAGCACGACGCGCGCGCCCGGCTCGATCAGATCGAGCAACACGGTTTCGCGATCATCATCGAGCACTTGCGTTCCGACCGGGACCTTGATCACCAGATCTTCGCCGCCCGCACCAAAACGGTTCTTGCCCGCGCCGCCCGAGCCGCGCTGCGCCTTGAAATGCTGGGTATAGCGAAAATCGATCAGCGTGTTGAGCCCGGCCACCGCCTCGAACACGATGTCGCCGCCCTTGCCGCCATTGCCGCCGTCGGGACCGCCGTATTCGACGTATTTCTCACGACGAAAGCTGACCGCGCCGGGGCCGCCGGCGCCCGAGCGGATGAATATCTTGGCCTGGTCGAGAAAATGCATCGCTTGAAAAGTCCGGCAATCGGGCGCGAAAATATCCGCTTCGCAAAAACGGCAAGAGGCCCGCCTCTGGCGCAAGCGACCGGCGGCGGGAGACCGCAACCGGGCATCAGGCGCTAGACGCAGGCTTGTTCATCATCGCGGGACCTGCCGGGCGATCCGGGGCCATGCGCTGTGTCCTGTCGAACCCTGGTGGAGCCGAGGGGGATCGAACCCCTGACCTCGTCATTGCGAACGACGCGCTCTCCCAGCTGAGCTACGGCCCCGTTCCAGTGTTCATACCGATCCGGCGCCGATGGCCCGTTGTCCGGGTCACCCTTGCCTGTCGGGAGGCGCGCACTTAGCGCACGACCTGCCCGTTTGCCAAGCCCCGGACACGAAAAAATTTACCTGGCCGGTTTTTATACGGTCAGGGCGTCGCGGAACGACCGGCCTGGCTCAATTGATCGAAAACCGGCGGCGCAGGCGCTTGTCCGGCCAGCGGTTCAACGCGAACGCGTCCGACGCGACCGTATTTTTCATCCCATGCGGCAAGCGCATTGCGGTATTTGTCATAGCGTTCGTAAAAGTCGTCGAAGACCTTTTCGATCAACGGCACTTTGGCGGCGGCAAACGCATCGAGCGCTTCGGGCGGAATCTGGGCGCCCTCCTGCATGATCAGATCGACCACATCGCAGAACTCGGCCTTGGTCGGCGGCAGCGCGTAATGGTTGTACAGCGTGGTCAGGTAATCGTCGCGCAGCGTTTCGCCGCCACGCCCATATTTCGCCCGAAATTCGTGATCCATGTGGTCATAGACCGCCTTCAACACTTTCGCATTGCGGATCAGGAAATCGCGATAGTGGGGCACGATTTCGGCATTGCGCGGATCCTGGCAGTCAAGCGCGGCAACCGTATAGGCCGAGCGCAAGTTCCACATGATCTGATTGGTCGAAACCTTGCGATTGACCGATTCCCGCTGCCCCTCGGCATCGACTTGCGGCGTGATCAGCCCTGGCGCAGCGCCATCGGGCGGGATCGGGCGCGGCGGAATTTCGGCCACGGGGGGGGGAGGAGGCGGCGGCGGCGGAGGAGGCGGCGTCTGGGCGCAGGCGGCGAGCGCCATCGCCAGAGCAGCCCCGGTAACCATGCGCCAGCGGCGCGCGCGGGCCTCAAAGGGCCTCATGCCGCAAACCATGGAGCGGCCCTTGCGCCCCGACGACAATCGATCCCTATCATTCACGGCCATTTGCACCTTTCGGCCCGCACCCTTCGGCGCTGCCCTTTCCACCGGAGAACGAGCCCCGGTTACAACTGCCTTCGCCAGATCGTTAACACATACGGCGTCCGCGCAAAAAGAGAAACACCCGGCAGGATGCAAAAATCCCGCCGGGTGTGAATTTCAAATCACGCCGAAAAAGCCGGCAACCGGATCGATCAGCGACGATCGCCCATGAAGCGCAGCAGCATCATGAACATGTTGATGAAGTCGAGGTAAAGCTGCAGCGCGCCCAGCACGACGGCCTTGCCGGCCATCGTCGTCCCCGCGACATAGCTGTACTGATCCTTCAGCCGCTGCGTGTCATAGGCCGTCAGCCCGGCAAAGATCAACACGCCAAGGAAGCTGATACCCCAGGAAAGGCCCGGCGAGCGCAGGAACATATTGACGAGCGACGCGATCAGAATGCCGAACAGGCCCATGATCAGGAACGTGCCCATGCCCGACAGGCTCTTTTGCGTGGTATAGCCAAACAGGCTGAGCCCCGCGAACGCACCGGCGGTAGCAAAGAACGTCACCGCGATCGACGGGCCGGTATAGACGAGGAAAATCGCCGAGAGCGACAGCCCCATCGCCACGCTGAACGCCCAGAACAACCCCTGCATCGCAGACGTCGACAGACGGTTCACGCCAAAGCTCATCACCATGGTGAATGCAAGCGGCGACAGCGCGATCAGCCAGCGCAGCGGGCTCATCAACACCGCTTCCGCCATGCCCGAGGCGGCAAAGCCCAGCGCCACCACACCCGACAGCAACACGCCCGAGGCCATGTAATTGTAGATCGAAAGCATGTGCCGACGCAGCCCGGCATCGTAGACAGTGCTACGGTCCCAAGCGCCGGTAAGGCTCGGGGACGCGCCGAAGCCCGTCGACGAGGGCTGAGGGTCGTTCCAGTTTGCCATGTGCTTCAAGTCTCCATGTGTCGGGCCCTGCAGCGGACCCACAAGCGCAATATCGCCCCGGTTGCCCGCGCTTTCAAGCGAAACCGGCGAATATTGTCATGCCATACGATCCCTTGCGGATCGCTGAACGCCCAAGCGCGATGGCCTGTTCCGATTGCCTGTCCGGATTCAGGCTTGCAACCGGCGGATTGCCTCTGCGGTCATCTCGGCGCTGCGATCGCGCGCGCCGCGCAAGGTGTCCTCGATCAGCCGCGCGAGCCGTGCATCGGCATCGAGCACATCGAGCCCGACCTGGGTCACGCCGCCCGGACTGGCGACGCGGCGCGCCAGTTCCGCCGGGCTGTGCGGCGATGCAGCCGCGAGCTGGCTTGCGCCTTCGACCATGGCCAGCGCCAGTCGATCGGCCTGTTCGCGCGGAAGCCCGAGCGCCGCAGCCCCGCTCGCCAGCGCGTCGATGAAGCGATAGACAAATGCCGGTCCCGATCCCGCCAGCGCCGTCACCAGATCCATGTCCGCTTCATCGGCCAGCCATTCCGCCTGACCCAGCGGCGCCATCAGCGCGTCGGTCCGGTCGCGCGCGGCACCTGCGGCATCGCCAAACAGCGCGATCGGCGATTTCCCCAGCGCAGCGGCCAGATTGGGCATGACGCGCACGATCGCCCCGGCTTGCGGAAACGTCGCGCGCAAAGTGGCAAGGTCAACCCCGGCGAGGATCGACAGGATCAGCGTGCCCGGCCCCGCCAACGGCGCGACAGCCGGTGCGGCAGTGGCCAGCTGCTGCGGCTTGAAGCCCAGCAGGACGACATCGGCGCATGCTTCGTCCGGCGCCGCGTCGAGCAGACGCACACCCTCCGGCGCCGCAGCGAGGAAGGGATCGATCACCGTAAAGGCAGCCGGATCAAGCCCGCCCGCCAGCCATCCGGCCAGCATCGCCCCACCCATGTTGCCGCAGCCGAACTGAAAAAAGCGCAAAGCGGGCCTCATCAAAAAAGGGAAAAAGGGATCAGGCTTCGCCGACCGCGTCGACCAGCGCGCTGGCCAGCGCATCGGCCGGGCTCTTGTCGCCCCACAGGATAAACTGGAACGCGGGATAGAACCGGTCGCATTCATCGACCGCCGCCTCGATCGCCGCCTGCGCCTGGCTCAGGCTGAGCAGGCCTTCATCGCCCAGCATCAGCCCGTGGCGATAGAGCAGCACGCCGCCGTTCGACCACATGTCGAAATGACCGACCCAGACTTGCTCGTTGATCAGCGCCATGACCTCGTAGACCGCCGCACGCTTGTCATCGGCAACGCGGATGTCGGGCAGGCACAGCATCTGCAGCACGTGGTCTTCTTCGCGCCAGATGCAGCGGATCTGAAAATTGGCCCAGGAGCCCTGGATTTCGCCATGGATCTCGTCATCGGACACGAATTCGAAGGGCCAGCCCCGCGCTTCGAACAGCGAGGCAAGCATGTCGACAGGCGCGGCATCCTCGCGTTCGGCATTATCGTGGGCAGTCCGCATCATCGGCACTCCAGTACATCGGTCCGGTCATGGCAGGCAAGGCCCTTGAGAGCCGCCCATCGCACGTCAACCAACCCCGCTGTCGCTTGCCCCGATCCATCGCCAAGGCATCGGCAATCGGCAATGACAGGCCTCACACCCCTTGCGCAAAACTCGACAAGACTGTGTAAAACCTGTGGACATGGGGGTTAAGTTGGCATGTCAGCCCCCTCCAGACCACCCCCTATAGGGGAAGTCGGTCGCCTTTTTGACAGGCGCGCAGCTTTCCTAGGGAAGCGACAGGCCGTCGACGGCTTGCCCGGCCGGGCTGGTCCATTCAAAACCCGACACGCCGTCCTTGCGCAATTCGGCGATATAATCCTGCGCATCGGCATCGCTGTCGAATGGGCCGGTGAGCAGACGGAAATTGCTGCGCCAGGGCGTCAGATAGGGCTTGTGCCCCTTCAGCGCATGCGCCTTGCGCACCAGAGAGCGCCATTCGCCGGGCATCTTGTCGCGATCGCCGCCGGTCAACACCTGGACCCAGATGCGGCTGGCATAATGCGCCTTGCGCCCGCCCTTTTCGCTGGCCCTGTCCCCTGCTTTGTCGTTAGCCTTGTCCTTGGCCGTGACCTTTTCGCCGCCTTTGCCTTTGCCCTTGCCTTTGGCGGCGCGGCTATCCTCGGTGTCGCTGTCGCGCGAGACGCCTGCGGGCCCGTCAGGCCGGTCGCCACGCGCAACGGCAGCGCAAGTCTCGCTGTCATCGGCGGCGTGCTTTCTGCCCTTTGCACCATGGGCCGCGCGTGCGCTGTCGACTTTCGCTGCGGACTTGCCCTTGCGCCCCTTGGTTGCGGCGACGGGCTTGCACGGCGCCGGCGCGCTGTCGGCCTCTTCGTCCTTCGCCGCCTTGCCTTTCGCGCCAGCCCTCTCTTTCGAAGCAGAGCCTTTCGAGGCAGCGCCCTTCGCAAGCTTGCCTTTCGCAGGCACATCCTCGGTATTGCCGGTATCTTCGGCAGGCTTGTCCTTGCCCGCCTTGATCCGGCCCTTGCTGTCCTTGGCCGACCGGGCGGATGCGGCTTCGTCTTTGGCGGCCTTTTCCCGTCCGTTCTTGTTGGAGCCTGCCTTGTCAGAGGCCGTCTTGCCCTTGCCGACGGGCTCTTTACCCTTGACCGCTGCCGCTTTGACGGCCGCATCTTCGTGCCCCGTCCTGTCGAAGACGGGCTTGTCGGAAGCCGGTCCGGCCTGGGGCGGAGCGGCGGCAGCCACCGGGATCGGCTGAACCACCGGATGCTGCGTCATCACCGGTTCCTCGACCGGTGCGGGGCTGGCCACGGCCGATGCGGGCAGCGGAACCGCGACAATGCCCGGGGCCGCCGCTTCGGAAGCAACCGGCGCCGAAGCGGTTTGCGCAGCGGGCGCCCCGACTGTGGGCAACGATGAAGCGACCGTTGGCTGGACCGGCGGCGCGGCAGCGACGGGCACGACAGGCGGCGGCGCACTGACCGTTGCGACCCGCACCGGCGGCGCAGGCGCACGGCGCGGAGGCGGCGGCATGTCGAGGCGAGAAAGCACCGTAGGCTGAGGCACGCTCGGCGCAGCAGTTGCAGTCGGCACTTTGGTCTCGGCGCTTGCAGACGCCGGGGCGCTGCCGGTCACTCGCGCGAGATCGAAACCGGGCTGTGCCGCAGTCGAGGTGCGGCTCGCGACGGGGGCAACCGGCGGCGACGCCTTGGCGGCAGGCACAGGTCCGCGCGCAGCAGTGGCCTGTGCCGCGAGCACAGGCGGCGGCGGGGGCGGCAGCGCGATGTCGGCGTCCGGGGCCGGTGTCGCCGCAGCGGCTTGGGGCGAGGCACTTTGGCCGCGACGGTGGCGTGCCCGCGCCGCTTTGGCATCGGCGGCCGATGGCGCGGCCTGCGCCAGAGCGGGCGCGACGGACGGCGCGAGCGGAACGCGGGGATGCGCGGCGGCATAAGCCGCAATGCGCGGATCGTCGCGCCCGATGTCGGCGGCTCTCGGAAAACGGCCAAGGCTGGCAACGGCAGCCTTTTGCGCCGGGGTCAGCCGCACCATGAAACGCAGATAGGGCGCAATCGCCTCGGCCAGATCGGGCGGCATTGTCGCATGCGCCACGCTGACCGCTTCTTCGGCGCGACCGGCAATCGCGAGCACAAAGATATGGGCACGCCACGCCGCGCGGTCCTGACGTTGCAGCAAGGGCAAAAGCGCAAGATCCGCCGCGCGCCGGTCGCCGCCGATCGCCAGGCTCAAGGCTTCGCGCCGGGTCGCCTCGTCATGCAGGGCCGGATCGGAACTCCGCGCGAGCACGAGGCGATATTGCGCGATCGCTGCCGCATTGTCGCCGACAAGATCGAAAGCGAGGCCCCGATCGAGCGCAAAGGCAACCGGGTCGGACCCGGTCTTTTCCGCTTCGGCATACCAGCGCAACGCTTCGACCGGATCGCCGAGATGAAGCCGGGCGCCGGCAATCGCCGCCTTGACGGTCGCATTGGCGGGCGAAACCTGATCGGCGCGCGTAAAAAAGCCCAGCGCCGCTTCGTTATCGCCCAGCGCGAGCGCGGCGTTGCCCGCTTCAACCAGCGCATCGGCATTGCGCGGATCCTTGGCCAACCGACCCAGCGCGGCATTGAGCGCCCGGCCCGCGCTCGGCGCGGTCGGCTCCACCACCGGATGCGAAACGCTGGCCGGGGGTTGCTGGTCATCTTGCGGCGCGGCGGCGAGAGCCGGCGGCGCAACCAAAAGCGCCGCCCCCACCAAAAGCGAGACAACCCGGTCGCGCAAGCGCGCCGGGGCCATCGCGGCGGAAGACATCAAAGAGGCAAACCGAATCATTGTCAGCGCCTCTAACGCAAAAGGACCGGGTCGGCGACGCGATGCGACGGATCCTGCCGCCAACCCGATGAACCGCAAATCGCGCTTACCGTCCGCGCTTACTGCCCGCCGCTACTGATTGTTCTGACGGCCAAGGAAACGCGGAATATTCAGCGCTTTGCCATCCTCTTCGGCTTCACCCTCCTCGCCCTGGCGATTGCCGCGCGACAAGTTGGCCATGCGCTCGAACAGCGTCGAGCCACCGGCGGCCGGTCGTGCCGGAGCAGGCGGTTCGCCGAAATCGGACGACGCAGCGGCGCGACCGAAACGCGGCAGGCCCGTTGCAGGCTGCGCGGGCGCTTCGATGGCCGGTTCTTCGCTGAGGTCGAGCGTCAGGTCGAACGGTTCATCCTCGGGCGCGGCAGGCGGGGCGGCCTGCCATGCCAGCGGTTCGGGCGCAGCGGTCGGCGACGGAGCCGATTGCGGCGCCACGGGCTCGGCGAGCGGCGGCTGGACGGGCGCCGACGCGGCAGGCGCTGCAACCGGGGGCTGTGCACCAACCGGCGGGCGCGGCGCGATGCCTTGCGTTGCGCCGGGGAACGCCGGACCGCGCGAGCTGCCCAGCGAAGCCGGGCGCGCCGCGATCTCGGCCTGTTCAGAGGTCTGCTCAATCCCGGTGGCAACGACCGAGACGCGGATCTTGCCATCCAGATCGGGATTGAACGCCGAGCCCCAGATGATGTTGGCGTTGGGATCGACCAGTTCGCGGATGTGATTGGCCGCTTCGTCGACTTCGAGCAGCTTCATGTCGTCGCCGCCGATGATCGAGATGATCACGCCCTTGGCACCCTGCATCGACACGCCGTCGAGCAGCGGATTGGCAATCGCGCGTTCCGCCGCTTCGAGCGCACGGTTGGGGCCATCGCCCTCGCCGGTGCCCATCATCGCCTTGCCCATTTCGCCCATCACCGAGCGCACGTCGGCAAAGTCGAGATTGATCAGGCCCGGCATGACCATCAGGTCGGTGATCGAGCGCACGCCCTGCTGCAGGACTTCGTCGGCCAGCCCGAACGCTTCCTTGAAGGTCGTTTCCGCCTTGGCCACCAGAAACAGATTCTGGTTGGGAATGACGATCAGCGTATCGACGTGCTTTTGCAGCTCTTCGATGCCGGCTTCGGCAGAGCGCATGCGGCGCGCGCCTTCGAACAGGAAAGGCTTGGTCACCACGCCCACGGTCAGCACGCCCTTGCGGCGCGCCGCCTCGGCGATCACCGGCGCGGCGCCGGTGCCGGTGCCGCCGCCCATCCCGGCGGCGATGAACACCATGTGCACCCCGTCGAGCGCGCGTTCGAGCTCGACCAGCGTTTCTTCGGCAGCGGCGCGACCGACTTCGGGACGGGCGCCCGCGCCCAGCCCTTGCGTGATCGCAGGCCCGAGCTGGATGCGCGTATCCGCGATCGAATTGTTGAGCGCCTGCGCATCGGTGTTGACGACGACGAAATCGACGCCTTCGATTCCGGCGCGGATCATGTTGGCGATGGCATTGCCGCCCGCGCCGCCAACCCCGATCACCGTGATCCGGGGCCGCAGTTCATCGATCGACGGCGGTCCGATGTTGATGCTCATGTCGGTCTCCCGGTACGGTCCGGGGCAAGGCCCCGAAAAAAGGAATGTCCAGAAAGCTGGATGCTCAAAGTAACCCTTGCTTTGGCACACAACGATTCGACGAATCAAAGTCAATCACGGCTTTTCCACAGATTGCAGCGCGTAATCGGCGCCAAGCCGTGCCGTTTTCGCGGTCTGCCTCCGCCCGGCGCCGAAAGTAAGGGAAAAATCGGCAAGACACGGCTCAAAAATACTCGCGCAGCGCGCGCCAGATTCGCGTGATCAGCGCCAGCCCGCGATAATCGCCTTCGGGTTTCCACTTCGGCCCGATCGCGCGAATGTCGACCGGCTCGGCCGCAGCATAGAGCAACAGGCCGACCAGAGTCGAGGAACTGGGCGTCGCATTGCCTGGCGGCAGGCCGAGCATCGTCGGCGGCGATCCGATCCGCACCGGGCGGCCCAGCGCCCCTTGCGCAAAATCGGCCAGCCCCGGCATTTGCGCGCCGCCGCCGGTCAACACCACCTGTTGCCCGCGCTGCCCGGTAAAGCCCATCGCCTTCAGCGCCTTGGACACTTCCTCGGTAAAATAGCCCAGTTGCAGCGTGATCACCGAAATCAGCTCGGCGCGCGGAATGCGGTTCTTGTCATCGGCGTGGCGCGCGACCGGCCCGGCCCCGTCGGGATCGCCGGGCGCGTTGACCGGGATCATCTCGCGATGGTCGGCGGGGCTGGCGATGGCCGAACCCGACATGCATTTGAGCCGTTCGGCCTGATAGCGGCGAATGCCGAAGGCCGAGGCGACCGCATCGGTAATGTCGCCCGATCCGAACGGAATCACCTGCATCCCGAGCAGCATCCCCGCCGCATAGACCGAAACCGTCGTCACTTCGGCGCCGAATTCGACCAATGCCACGCCGATCTCGCGCTCTTCGGGCGTCAGGCAGGCGTGCCCGGTGGCAACCGGCGACCCGACCACCGCCTCGACTCGCAAGTGCGCCTGTTCGACTGTTTCCTTGAGATTGCGGATCGGCGCGCCGTCGGCCAGCATGACGTGAATATCGACCGCCAGCCGTTCGGCATGAAGCCCCTTGGGATTGGGCACCCCATGCGCGCCGTCGAGCGTATAATGGGCCGGCTGGGCATGAAGCACTTGCCGTCCTTCGGGCTGGATCACTTCGCGCCCCGCGATCAGCAGGTGCTCGATGTCATCCTGCTCGATGCGTCGTCCGCCGATTTCGACTTCGACCCGCGCCGTGGTGCTGGCGAGCCCCGCCCCGGAACAGCCGATCCACACCGATTGCACGCTGGCATTGGCCATCTTTTCGGCGCGTTCGATCGCATCGCGCACGCAATGCGTCGCGGCGACCATGTCGATGACATAGCCGCGCTTGATCCCCGCGCTGGCGCGGTGGCCCGAGCCGAGCACGACCAGATCGCCCGTTTCGGCGAGCCCGGCGATCATCGCTGACGTGCGAAACGAGCCGATATTGACGGCGGCAAATACTTTGGTGATGCGCGGAATGGCCATCGTTTGGGGTTCACACTCTCCGCATCAGTCGTGCGCCGTGGCGCCGGAATGCGCCAGGGCATGCGTCGCGCTTTCGGCATGATTGGCGGCATGATTGGCAGATTTTGCCGGGCCATCGGCACCGGCGGCCTTTGTTGCGCGCGCCACGGCGGCCGCTTTGGCTTCGGCGGCGATGTCATCGGCATGGCCGGGAATGCGCAGATAGACCCGTTCGGGCACGCGCATGTCGAATGCGGCGACTTTACCGCCGATCAGCCGGTCGACCCCATCCATCCGCGCAAACGACAAGAGCGCAGCGGCACCTTCGTCATCGCCTTCGGGCAGCGCGAGCACTTGTCCGGTCTTGAATGTCAGATTCCAGCGACGATTGCCGACCCATTCCGCCTCGGCCACCTGAGTCTTGAGCGCGGGCGCGGCTTCGAGCAGCTTGTCATACGCCGCAACCTGATTTTCGACGCCCTTGCCCGCCAGCACCAGCATGCCCTTGGCCCGCGACGGAGGCACCGTCTCAAGCGCGTGGCCGGTATCGTCGATCAGCACGAAACGGCCAGCATCGCGCAAAACCGCGCGGGGGCTGCGCTCGACCACATCGACCACCAGCGTATCGGGCAATTGCCGCGAAACCCGCGCATCCTTGACCCACGGCAGAGTCAACAGATCGGCACGCAAAGCGGCCAGATCGAGCCGCGACATGACCTGATCGCGCTGACCCAGCACTTTTTCGTAAATGACGAGCTCGTTCATGCGGTTGACCCCGCGCACTTCGACCCGCTTGACCTTGAACCCGGCCTGTCCGGCCAGCCCGGCGATGTCCTGTTCGATCATCGAGGGCACACCGGCGGCCACCGCGCCGATCGCCGCGACGCCCAGCACACCGCCGACGATCCCCGCGATCATCAGTTTGTGCAGCGTCTCGTCCGAAAACGGCAGCCAGCGCACCGCCTGCCCGACGATATTGCCGGTCTGCTTGCGCGCGGTGGCGACGCGGGTCTTGGCGCTGCGCGTCGCTGCCGCGCGCCGCACGCCTTTGCCGCCGCGCCGGATCGTCTGGGCCATCTCAGCGGATCCCTTTTCGTTCGAGAGCTTCGGCAATGATCGTCTCGACGAGATCGCCGTAGTCCATGCCGAGCGCGCGCGCCTGTTCGGGCACGAGGCTCAACGGCGTCATCCCCGGCTGGGTGTTCACTTCGAGCAGGAACAGCCCGTCGATCCCGCGTTCGTCGTCCCAGCGGAAATCGCTGCGGCTGGTGCCGCGACAGCCGAGCAGGCGATGCGCGCGCAGCGCAATGTCCTTGCACGCTTCGGCCACGTCTTCGGGAATGTCCGCCGGGCAGATGTGATCGGTCATGCCGTCGGTATATTTGGCATCGAAGTCATAAAAGCCCGATTTGGGCCGCAGCTCGGTGACCATGAGCGCGCGATCGCCCAGGACCGCGGTGGTCAGCTCGCGCCCGCGAATGAACGGTTCGGCCAGCAAGTGATCGAATTGCTGCCACGGGCCGACGGCATCGCGCGCGACGGGATTGCCGTAATTGCCCTCGGCCGTAACGATCGCAACGCCGACCGAAGAGCCTTCGTTGACCGGCTTCAGCACATAAGGACGCGGCAGCGGATCGTGTTCGAAAATCTCGGCAGTATGCACCACGCGCCCGCCGGGCATGGGAATGCCGTGGGGCACAAGCGCCTGCTTGGTCAGTTCCTTGTCGATGGCGATGACCGAGGCGGCGAGCCCCGAATGGGTATAAGTCAGCCCCATCAGGTCCATCATGCCCTGCACCGTGCCGTCTTCGCCGGGCGTGCCGTGCAGCGCGTTGAACACCACATCGGGCGCGGTTTGCGCCAGCGCTTGCGCGACATCGCGCCCCATGTCGATCCGCGTGACGCGATGGCCGCGCGCTTCGAGCGCGCGGGCGACGCCTTCGCCGCTCATCAGCGAAACCGGCCGCTCGCTCGACCAGCCGCCCATCAGGACGGCGACATGAAGTTTGGGCAGGCTCACGCGTCACCATCCTTGGCGGGGGAACCCACCCGCTTGATTTCCCATTCCAGATCGACGCCGGTCGCGGCGCGCACTTTGTCGCGCACCAGTTCGCCCAGCGCCTCGATCTCGGCGCTCGTGGCATCCCCGGTGTTGATAAGGAAGTTCGTATGTTTGTCGCTGACTTGCGCGCCGCCCAGCGTCAAGCCCCGACACCCGGCGCGATCGACCAGTTCCCACGCCTTGTGCCCATCGGGATTCTTGAAGGTCGAGCCGCCGGTCTTCGTGCGCAGCGGTTGCGAAGCCTCGCGCGCGGCGGCAATGCGGTCCATTTCCGCCTGAATCGTCGCCGGATCGCCGGGAGCCCCACGAAACCGCGCGGCCACCACCACCGCGCCCTCGGCCAGGTCCGAATGGCGATAGCTGTAGCCAAGCTCGGCCGCCGACAGCGTCGCCCGCGCGCCCGACCGCATCACCACGTCGCAATCGACCAGCACATCCTTGACCTCGCGGCCATAGGCGCCGCCGTTCATCCGCACGAAGCCGCCGACCGTGCCCGGAATCGAGCGCAGGAATTCCAGCCCGGCAATGCCTTTGTCGCGCGCGGTCGAAGACACCAGCACGCCCGAGGCGCCGCCGCCGCAGTCCAGCGTGACCGCGTCGATCGCGCGCACCCCGGCAAAGCTCTTGCCCAGCCGCACCACGACCCCCGGCACGCCGCCATCGCGCACGATCAGGTTTGACCCGAGCCCCAGCGCCATGACCGGCACATCGGGCGCAAGCGACGCGAGAAAGGCGCCCAGATCGTCGGCATCGGCTGGCTCGAACAGCCATTGCGCGACACCGCCGGCCTTGAACCAGACCAGTGGAGCCAGCGGCGCCTGTGCCGTCAGCCGGCCACGCGGGGTGATCATGCCGCCCCCTGTTCGCGCCGGACCGCATCGGCCAGACCGGCGGCCCACCGCGTGATGTCGCCCGCGCCGAGGCACACCACCATGTCATCGGCGCGCACAATGGCGGCGAGTTCGCGGGCCAGCGCGTCGGCCCCGGCGATGCAATGCGCGCTGCGGTGGCCGCGCGCCTTGATCCCTTCGACCAGGACTTCGGCATTTACGCCTTCGATCGGGGCTTCGCCTGCCGCATAGACCGGGGCTGCGAACACCACGTCGGCGTCGTTGAAGGCGCCCTGGAAATCCTCCATGTGATCGCGCAGCCGGGTATACCGGTGCGGCTGAACCACGGCGATCACGCGCCCGCGCGCGCCTTCGCGGGCGGCTGCGAGCACCGCGCGGATTTCGACCGGGTGATGGCCATAGTCGTCGATCACCGTGGCCACGCCGCCATCGAGCGCGATCTCGCCGACTTTGGTAAAGCGCCGCTTGACCCCGCCGAATTTGGCAAAGCCGCCGCGAATGACCTCGTCGGGCACGCCCATTTCGCGCGCCACGGCAATCGCGGCGAGCGCGTTCTGGACATTGTGGCGCCCGGGCATGGGCAAATGAATGTCTTCGATGCGGTGAAACGTACCGTCGCGACGGCGCAGCACGACGGTAAAGCGGTTGCCGCCGGGGACCGGGGTGACCGCTTCGCCGCGCACGTCGGCCTGCGCCGAAAAACCATACGTGATCACGCGGCGGTCGCGCACCATCGGGATGATCGCCTGGACCACCGGATGATCGATGCACAGCATCGCCGCGCCATAGAACGGCACGTTTTCGATGAATTCGACAAACGCCGCCTTCACCCGGTCAAAGCTGCCATAGTGATCGAGATGTTCGGGATCGATATTGGTGACGACCGCGATCGTGCCGTCGAGCCGCAGGAACGAGCCATCGCTTTCATCGGCTTCGACCACCATCCAGTCGCTGTCGCCCAATCGCGCGTTCGAGCCATAGGAATTGATGATCCCGCCGTTGATCACGGTCGGATCGACCCCGCCCGCATCGAGCAGGCAGGCAACCATCGAGGTCGTCGTGGTCTTGCCATGCGTGCCCGCCACGGCAACGGTATTTTTCAGCCGCATCAGCTCGGCCAGCATTTCGGCGCGGCGCACCACCGGGATGCGCGCTTCGAGCGCGGCCAGCACTTCGGGATTGTCGCGCCGTACCGCCGTCGAGGTGACGACCACTGCCGCGCCTGCGACATTGGCGGCGTTGTGCCCGATCATCACCGTGATCCCGCGCGCGCGCAGGCCTTCGACGACATAGCTTTCGGCAATGTCCGAGCCCTGCACCGAATAGCCCATGTTGTGCATGACTTCGGCAATGCCCGACATGCCGATGCCGCCGATCCCGACGAAATGGATCGTGCCGATGTCGATGCCGACGCCCTTCATCGTGCATCCTCCCGCGCGGACCCGGCGGTTGCTGGGGCAAAACCGGCATGCGCAGGTGCGCTTTTCATTCGAATGACATCCATGATCGGCGCGCGGCCAAAGCTTTCGACAAGATCGGCCAGATCGCCCGCAGCATCGGGAAAGCCGCAGTTCCACGCAGCATGGGCCGCATTGGCAAGCGATTCGGGATTGAGCGCGATCGCCTGGACCTGCTTGGCCAGTTCCTTTGGCGTAAAGCCCGATTGGCGAATCGCCCGCGCCCCGCCCGCCTTGACCAGATCGCGCGCATTGGCCGCCTGATGATCGTCGGTGGCGATCGGCAGCGGCACGAGAATGCCGGGACGGCCGACCGCAGTCAGCTCGGCAATCGTCGAAGCGCCCGAGCGACCGATGAACAGATGCGTTTCGGCCAGACGGTTTTCCATATCCTCGAAATACGTGCCCAGTTCCGCCGGAATCTGATGCGCGGCATAGCGCGCGCGCACTGCCTCGATGTCTTCGGGCCGACACTGCTGCGTCACTTGCAGGCGATGGCACAGCGCGGGCGGCAACATCGCCAGACCATCGGGCACGACCTCTGCAAGGATCGAGGCGCCCTGGCTGCCGCCGGTGACCAGCACGCGCAGCAAGCCGTCTTCATCGAGCGGTGGAAACGGCTCCTTGCGCAGCGAAAGCACTTCGGCGCGCACCGGATTGCCGACGAGATGCACTTTGCCCGACCATTTCGCATCGAGCCGGTCGACATCGCGATAGGCCGTGGCAATCGCGTTGACCCGGCGTGCGAGCAGGCGATTGACCCGGCCCAGCACGGCATTCTGTTCGTGAATCACTGTCGGGATCTGCGCGCTTTGCGCCGCGAGCAGCGCGGGCAGCGCCGGATAGCCGCCAAATCCGACCACGCACGATGGCTGAAAGCTTTCAAACAGGCGCAGCGCCATCGCCCGCCCCTGCCAGATCGCGCGCAGCCCCTTGATCGTGGTCAGCGGGTTTTTGCCCAGCCGCCCGGCGGGCAGGACATGCGCGGGCAGGAAATCGGGCTTGCCCGGAATGCGCGCGCCGCGATCGTCGGTGACCAGCGCGACATGGTGACCGCGCCGTTCCAGCTCTGTGGCAAGCGCAAAGGCGGGAATCAGATGGCCGCCGGTCCCCCCGGCAGCGAGCACGAAATGGCGCGAGACAGTCATGGCGCAAGGCGTTCCTTTGGATCGAACGTTTCGCGCGACAGATAGGGGTTGCGGCGGGTAATGGCGAGCAGGAAGCCCACGCCGAGCAACAAGGCGATCGTCGAAGACCCGCCATAGCTGATCAGCGGCAGCGTCATCCCCTTGGACGGAAACAGTTGCAGGTTGACAAGAATGTTGATGAACGCCTGCCCGGCCAGCTGCGCGGTCAGCCCGGCAGCGGCCAGCACGGTAAACAAGTCGTCCTCATCGAGCAGGCGCAGCAGCACGCGCATCACGATCGCGCAATAGAGCATGACCACCACGGCGCACGCGATGAGCCCGAATTCTTCGCCGATCACCGAAAAGATATAGTCGGTATGCGCCTCGGGCAGCGCCATCTTGCGCGTGCCGAGCCACAGCCCGGTTCCGGCCCAGCCGCCATTGAGCAGCGTGCGCATGGCCAGATCGACCTGATCGAATTCGCTGCCGCCCGACAGGAAGGCGTCGATACGGTGCGTCGCGTTGGGGTAGAACAGATAGGCCAGCAAGAGCACCAGAGGCCCCCCGCCGAAGACGACAAGAATCTTGCGGCTCGACAGGCCCGAAAGGCACACCAGCACGAACCACACGCCGAGATAGAGCACGGCCGAACCGAAATCGGGCTGCGCCATCAGCAGGCCGAACACCACGACGATCAGCGCCACGGAAATCCCCATGACCGGGATTTTCGGATCGCGCGCGCGCCACGACAAGACCCATGCCAGCGCAATGGCAAAACCGGGCTTCAGAAATTCGGACGGTTGCAGGCTGATTCCGACATTGAGCCAGCGCCGCGCCCCTTTGACTTCGGTCCCGACCAGCGGCACGAGCACCAGACCGACGATCATCGCCGCCGCCAGAATGATTGCCAGCCGCCGCGCGGTTTCCTTGGGCAGGAGCGAGGCGAGGAACATCGTCAACAGCCCGACCCCCAACCAGCGCAAGTGCAGCCAGAAAAAATGCAGATCGCTCAGCGATTTTTGCGGCGTCGACAGCCGATGCGAACTGGCGGGCGAGGCGGCGGCAACCGCGATCGCGCCGATCACCACCAGCGCCATGACCAGCCCGAGCAGGACCCGATCGATTTCGCGCCACCAGATCACCAGCTCGCTGCGCCGGCTGCGGCGATAGCGATTGGCGCGACCGATCACGCGCACCCCGCCATCGCGGGTCTGCACGGGAACGGCGCGCGTGGTGGTCGAGGCACCGGCCATCAGGAACTGCCCCCTACTTCGGGACAGGCCGCATCGCGGTCGGCGATCAACGTCATGACAATCTGGCGAAAGGCATCGCCGCGCGCTTCGAAATCGCGGAACTGGTCAAAGCTGGCGCAAGCAGGCGACAGCATGATCACATCGCCCGGCTGCGCCGCCGCCATCGCCTGACGCACGGCATCACACAGCATTTCGCTGCGTGTAACGGGCATCAGCGGCTCAAGGATTTCGGCAAAGCGCGGCCCCGCCTCGCCGATGGTATAGGCCGCGACGACATGGCTGAATCCACCGGCGCATTCGTCGAGATTGTCGGCTTTGGGCAATCCGCCGCAAATCCAGTGAATACGCGGATAAGCGGCCAGCGCAGGCGCGGTCGAGGCGGGATTGGTCGCCTTGCTGTCGTTGACGAACAAGACGCCGTTCGCCTCCGCCACGCGCTCCATGCGATGCGGCAGGCCGACAAAGCTGGCCAGCGCCGGACGCCACACCGCTTCGTCAATCCCCAGCACTTGCGCCACGGCGACGGCAATCGCCGCATTTTCAAGATTGTGCGGCCCTTGCAACGAGGGCCAGTCGGCCTGACCCGACAGCTCTGCCGGATCGGGGATATGCACATGCGCCGAGCCGCGCTCTGCCGCGACACGCGTGGCGATGGCCAGCGTATCGGGATCGCTGCGCCCGAAAATCGCGTCCTGCCCCTCGCCCTGCATGGCAAACAACCGCGCCTTGGACGCGGCATACCCGGCAAAGCCGTCATAGCGGTCGAGATGATCGGGGCTGAGATTGATCAGCACCGCGACATCGCAGGCGAGCGAATGCGTGAGGTCGATCTGATAGCTCGACAATTCGAGCACATAGACCCCGCCCGCCGCCAGCGCCTCTTCGCCGAGCACCGGCAGGCCGATATTGCCCCCCATCCGCGTCGGCATCCCGGCGGCGCGGCACAAGTGATGGACCAGCGCGGTGGTCGTCGATTTGCCGTTGGTTCCGGTAATGCCGACCACACGATGCGCCGGCAGATCGGGGCGGATTTGCGCAAACAATTCGATGTCGCCGATCACCCGCACAGCAAAGCGCGCGGCGTGCGCGGCGATCGGATGGCGGTTGAGCGGCACGCCGGGCGACACCACGACACCTGCAAACCCGGTCAGGTCGATCGTCAAAGGATCGGCCAGTGTCGCGCGCCCGGCAACATGCGCGCGGGCTTCTTCACGGCTGTCCCACGCGGTCACTTCGGCGCCGCCGGCCAGCAGGCTTTCGACGCTGGCCAGCCCCGAACGGGCAAGACCCAGCACCGCAAAGCGTTGGCCGGCAAAGCGCGAAGAAGTGATCATGCGGCCGTCACCTTACCTTGAGCGTGGCCAGGCCGAGCAGCGCCAGCACGATCGAGACGATCCAGAAACGGATCACCACAGTCGATTCCTGCCAGCCGAGCTGTTCGAAATGATGGTGAATCGGCGCCATGCGGAACACCCGCCGCCCGGTCCGCTTGTAAACGAAGACCTGAACGATGACCGAAACCGCCTCCATCACAAACAGCCCGCCGACAATCGCCAGCACGATCTCGTGATGCACCGAAACCGCGATCACGCCCAGCGTGCCGCCGAGCGCAAGGCTGCCGGTATCGCCCATGAACACCGCCGCCGGCGGCGCGTTGAACCACAGGAATGCCAGCCCCGCGCCCATCACCGCCGCGCAAAAGATCGCCAGTTCGCCCGCCTTGGGAACATGCGGAATGCCGAGATAATGCGCATAGTCGGCGCGCCCGGCGAGATAGGCGATGATCGCGAAAGTGCCCGCCGCGATGATCACCGGCATGATCGCCAGCCCGTCGAGCCCGTCGGTCAGATTGACCGCATTGCCCGCGCCGACAATGACGAATGCGGCAAACAGGTAATAGAACGGCCCCATCGGGATATAAAGATTGCTGAACACCGGGACATAGAGATTGGTCTGGGTGGTCACCAGCGCAACCGCGATCCCGGCAATGATGAATTCGCCCAGCAGACGCGCCTTGGCCGGCACGCCTTTGTGCGCATACTTGGTCACTTTGTCATAATCGTCGAGAAAGCCGATCAGGCCAAAGCCCAGCGTCACCACCAGACAGGCCCAGACATAACGACTATTGAGATCCATCCACAGCAACAGCGCCACCGACAGCGCGATCACGATCATCAGCCCGCCCATCGTCGGCGTGCCGCGCTTGGCAAGGTGAGTCTGCGGCCCGTCGGCGCGGATCGGCTGCCCCTTGCCCTGGCGCATGCGCAACATGTCGATGAAGCGCGGACCGATGAACAGGCCGATCGTCAGCGCAGTCAGCAGCGCCGCGCCCGAACGGAACGACTGATAGCGAATGAGGTTGGTCAGCCCTTCGAAATGAAGCCACTGCGCGATAATATACAACATTCAAACGTCCCCGGTCGCCAGCCGACCATCAGATGTGTTCGCCCCGCGCTGCGTCAGCGCCTTGACCAGCACGCCGAGCCCGACCGAATTGGACCCCTTGATCAGGATCGCATCGCCGCCTTGCGGCGCCCAATCGGGCGAAGCCACGATTTCGGCAGCCGCAGCGGCGCCGGGCACGTGGACGAACTCGATCCCGGCGGCAAGCGATGATCGCTCGATTTTCCCCAGCGCATCGGCCAATGCTGCCATTTCCGCGCCGACCAGCAAAACGCGCGCCACGCCCGCCGCGACCAGCGGCTCGGCCAGCGCGGCATGATAGCGCTCGCCCGCCTCGCCCAGTTCTTTCATCGCGCCCAGCACGGCAAGCCGACGCCGCGCCGGAGTGGCCCCCAATTGCGCGATCGTCGCGCGCATCGAGGCGGGATTGGCATTATAGCTTTCATCGATCAGCAGCGCGCTGCCCGATCCGTCGCCGTCTTCGGCAAAAATCCGGTGGCGCGCGCCGCGCCCGGCAAGATCGGGCAATTCGGCCAGCGCCAGCCCCGCCGCGCCCAGATCGCCGCCCACCGCCGCAACCGCCGCCATGACGGCCAGCGAATTGACCGCCCAATGCGCGCCGGGTTGCGAAACGGTATAGCACAGCTTGCGCGCCATACCGGTGCTCGCGGCAAATTCGGTCGTGACCAGCGTGCCCCCGCCCGCCGTTGGAAGCGCGTCGATCAGCCGGACATCGGCATCGGCGCCGGTCCCGAAGCGAACCACCCGCGCGGCATGGCGCCCGGCCGCTGCGGCCAGAACTTCGACATGCGGGCTGTCTGCCGGAATGATCGCGGTGCCGCCCGGCTCAAGCCCTTCGAAGATTTCCGCCTTGGCCTCGGCAATCGCCGCTTCGCCCGAAAAATGGCCGATATGTGCAGGCGCGATCGTCGTCACCACTGCGACATGCGGGCGCACCAGCCGGGTCAGCGCGGCCAGTTCGCCCGCATGGTTCATGCCCATTTCGAAAATGCCGAACCGCGTGCGCGCGGGCATCCGCACGAGACTGAGCGGCACGCCGACATGGTTGTTGTAGCTTTTGACCGAGCGATGCGCCTGCCCCCGGCTCGACCGGTCGAGCGCGGCATAGAGCGCTTCCTTGACCCCGGTCTTGCCCGCCGACCCGGTCACCCCGATCACCCGCGCTTCGGCATCGATCCGCGCCCGCGCCGTGCGACCCAGCGCATCGAGCGCGAGCGTGGTATCGCCGACAAGGACATGGGGATGCGCCACCGCGCGATCGACCAGCGCGCCCGCCGCCCCTTTCGCGAAAGCACCGTCGACAAAGCGATGGCCGTCGGCGGCCTCGCCCAAAAGCGCGATGAACAAGTCGCCGTCCATGACTTCGCGGCTGTCGGTCGCGGCGCCCGATACGGCGAAATCGCCGCCTGCGACGCTGCCCCCGGTCGCTTCGGCAATCTCCGAGGCGGTCCACAAGGCCGTTCCGTGCCTGTCGGACGCTTCGATCGGCCAGTCGAGAATGGCGCTCATCCTGTAGACTCCCGCGCTACGGCGACATCATCGAACGGCAGGATGCGCATGGCCTCGCCCCGTCCGATGATCTGCCCCTGTTCGTGTCCCTTGCCCGCGATCAGCACGATGTCGCCGGCCCGTGCCTCGGCAATCGCCGCCGCAATCGCCGCCCGCCGGTCGCCAATGTCGCGCGCGCGCCCTGCGCATCCGGCCAGAATCTCGCCACGAATCGCCGCCGGGTCTTCGCCGCGCGGATTGTCGTCGGTAACGATAGCGACATCCGCTCCGGCAACCGCCGCCGCGCCCATCGGCGCGCGCTTGCCCGGATCGCGATCGCCGCCCGCGCCGAATACCAGGATCAGCCGCCCTTTCACATGCGGGCGCAGCGCCTCGCAAGCCGCCGTCAGCGCGTCGGGGGTATGCGCGTAATCGACATAGACCGGCGCTCCGGCCGCGCTGATCGCGGCGCGTTCGAGCCGTCCGCGCACCGGCTGCAACCGCGTCAACGCCTCGAACGTGCGCTCCGCATCGCCGCCGGTCGCCAGCACGAGCCCCGCCGAGACGAGCGCATTGGCCGCCTGATAGGCCCCGATCAACGGCAGCGTCAGCGTGCGCTGCCGCCCTTCGTAAACGAGGTCGAGCGTTTGCCCGAGCAGCGTCGGCGTGCGCGCGGTCAGCCGGATCGTCTCGCCCGCCGCCCCCACGGTCACCAGGCGCAGGCCGCGCGCGCGCGCATGGCCGATCGCCCGCGCCGACCATTCGTCATCGGCCCAGACCACCGCCGCGCCGTCATCGGCGACGACCTCGTCGAACAGGCGCATCTTGGCCGCGAAATAGGCTTCGAACGTGGTGTGATAATCAAGGTGATCGCGCGACAGATTGGTAAAGGCCCCCGCTGCGACCGTCAGCCCTTCGTTGCGATACTGATCCAGCCCGTGGCTTGACGCCTCATAGGCCAGATGGCTGATCCCCTCGCGCGCCAGCCCCGAAACATTGGCAAGGAAAGTGACGATGTCCGGCGTGGTCAGCCCGGTCGAGATGCTTTCGTCCGCCGTGGTCACGCCCAGCGTACCGATCGAGGCGGCGCGATGCCCGGCCATGCGCCAGATCTGGCGCGTCATTTCGACGGTCGAAGTCTTGCCGTTGGTCCCGGTCACCGCGACGATCGTTGCGGGCACGGGGGTAAAGAACCGCGCCGCGATCGCCGCGAACGTCCGGCGCGGTTCGTCCGACGCGATATGCACCGCGCCTTCGACTTTTGCACCCGGCCGCGCCACCACAGCAATCGCACCGGCGGCAATCGCGGCCGGGATAAAATCCTCGCCATTGACGCGCGTACCGGGAAAGGCGCCGAACACCGTGCCCGGCGCGACTTTGCGATGATCGATGGCAAAGCCGGTCACATTGGCGCCCGGATCCACCGCGTTTCCCTCGATACCGGCTTCGGCAAGCAATCCTGCGAGCTTCATTCCCCATCTCCGTTGGCCACCAGCGGCGTCAGGTCGGACACGTCGACATCGCGCCTGCCATCGGGCACCACGCCGAGCAAGGGGCCGGTACGCGCGATGACGCGGCTGACGACCGGCGCGGTGTTCCACGCAGCGGTGCGCTGGCCCGACGTCAACTGCGTCGCCTGCGGCTCATCGAGCATGGCGATGACGACATAGCGCGGTCGGTCCATCGGAAAAGCGGCGGCGAATGTGGCGATGATCGCGGTCTTGTTGCGATAGCCCGATCCGTGGCTGCCCGCCTTTTCCGCCGAGCCGGTCTTGCCGCCGACGCGAAAGCCCGACGCGTCGGCCTTTTTGCCGGTTCCGTCGACCACGATCAGGCGCAGGAGCTGCCGGATGCGCGCACTGGTCGATGCCTGAAACACGCGGCGCCCTTCCGGTGCATGCGCCGGATCGACTTTGAACAGCGTCGTCGGACGCCAGATTCCGCCATTGACCAGCGCGGCATAGCCCGCCGCAAGGTGCAGCGGCGTGACCGCGATCCCGTGGCCATAGCTGACCGTCATCGTGCGCAGGCGCGGCCATTCGCCCTTGGGCCAGATCGGGAAACCCTTGGCCGGCAATTCGATCGTCGGGCGCGCATTCATGCCCAGCGCGATCATCGTATCGCGCAGGCGCTGCCCGCCCAGCTTGTCGGCGACTTGCGCGGTTACGATGTTCGACGAATGGATCAGCGCCTCGGGCACATTGAGCGAGGCGCCGAATGCGTGGCTGTCGTGAATGGTGAAGCCGTCGATCTTGAGCGGGGTTGCCGGATAGCGCACGGCCATGTCGGTGACCACGCCGGCATCGATCGCCGAAGCGATGGTAAACGGCTTGAACGTCGAACCCAGTTCATAGACCTGGTTCGAAGCGCGATTGAACACCAGCGCATTGCGCGCCAGATCGCCCCGGTTGGGATCGAAACTGGGCAGCGAGGCGAGCGCGATGACTTCGCCGGTATCGACGTCGAGGATGATCCCCGCGGCACCTTTGGCATGGGTTTCAAGCATGCCGCGCGACAGCTCGTCTTCCATCGCGCCTTGCGCCCGGGCATCGATCGACAGCGCCACCGGCTCGGCCCGGTGCGCCGGATCGATCAGCCGCGCATCGAGCACTTCTTCCATGCCCAGCTTGCCATGGCCTTCTTCATCGACATAGCCGAGGACGTGGGCGGCAAGCGAGCCCTGCGGATAGAACCGCTGCGTCTCACGCGGGAATTCGAGCGCGGGCTCGCCCAGCGCAAAGATCTTGTTGGCTTCTTCGGGCAGGACGCGGCGGCGCAGATAGGTCGGCTTGCCCGCCTTGAGCTTGGCAAACAGGTCGGCATAATCCTCGTCGGGAAAGATCTGCACGAGCGCGCGGGCGACTTCCTCGGGCGTCTTGACCAGCGGCTGGCCCTTGGGGCCCAGCGCCTTGGGATTGAACCACAACGAATAGGCGGGAAACGCGCGCGCCAACGGCACGCCGTTGCGATCGGTGATTTCGGCGCGCGGCGGCACCAGCGCATCGGCGGCGGCGCCATGGTCCGGCGTCTGCGACACAAAGCCCAATTGCCCGATGCGCACGAACGCGGTCAGTGTGAAAAAGACAAAGCCGACCACGACCCACATCAGACGCTTTCGCGCGGTCTGCAACGAGCGCTGACGCAAATTGGCAAGATAAAGGCGGCCGGTCGCGGTGGCTCCGGAAATGGCACTGGGCCCGATCGCGCTCGGCCTGCTGGCGTTGGGGGCTCCCGGAGGGCTGGTGGCGTTCACTTGACCGTCTTTGCATCCTTCAAGGCAAGCTTGATCAGCGGCGTGCCGTTCCCTGCATGGCGATGCCCAACAGCACTGGTCCGGTCGGCACTGGCAAAACGATCCTTTGGCCGCACCGCACGCCCGGCAAAAGCCCGCGACGGCGACTTTTCCACCGGTGCCCGCGCGCTCTTGACCTTTTGCCCGGCTGCTTTCTTCGCGGCAAGCGCCTTGGCGTCCCTGGCCTTGCTGCCTTTGTCCTTGGCTGCGAGGCCCTTCGCGGCGACTTTGTGCGCGGGCGTTTTCGCGCTGTCGCGGGCCGCGTGATGCACCGTGGCAAGGCGATCGCCCAGCCCGGCAAGGCCGGACGCCGCCGCAACCTTGTGGGCGGGCCGCGGCGCATCGCTGTCATCGTGCGCAACCGGGGCGGTTACCGCCACATGATCGACCGCATCGCTCGCCTCGCTGACCGGGCGACCGGTCAGGGGCGAAACCATGGCCGGAAACGCCGCTGCCGCGACCACCGCGTCATCCGCGCTGGCCACGCGGATCGGCGCGGGCGCCCCCGCTTCGACCGGCTTGGCATAAGAGGCAAGCTCGCGCTCGTTGTCGAGATATTGCGTGGCCACCGGCGCGACATAGCCGAATTCGACATCGTTCCAGTTTTTCAGCTGCTGCTGATTGGCGCGGGTTTCGAATTCGGTTTCGAGGTACATCGTCTCTTGCTTGAGCGCGACGATCTTCGCGTCGGACTGGTGTACCTGGCTGCGCAGCGCGTTGACGCGGAACGCCAGCACCATGACCAGCGCAACGCAGACCACCAGCGTGGCCATCCAGCCAATCGAGCGCAGGCGTCGGGCGGTGACCATCATGCCGCAAGATCCCTCGGATTGCGCGCGGGGGCATCGCTGCGGATGGCCCAGCGCAAAGTGGCGGAACGCGCGCGCGGGTTGCGCGCCAGCTCTTCCTCGCCCGGCCGGATTGCCGGAGAGGGCTTGCCGAAAACCGGCGCAGCCTTGTGCGCCTGTTCGGGCAAGTGGCGCGATCCGCCGGGCACCATGCCCGACGCTTCGCGCAGGAACTGTTTGACCATGCGGTCTTCGAGGCTGTGAAAGGTCACCACCGCGAGCCGCCCGCCCGGGGCAAGCACGGCCTCGGCAGCGGACAGCGCGGCGGCCAGTTCATCGAGCTCGCCATTGATATGGATGCGCACGGCCTGAAAACTGCGCGTCGCCGGATCCTTGGGCGCACCGGGGCGCCAGCCGAGCGCGCGACGCACGACTTCGGCAAACTGGCGCGTCGTGCTCAGCGGGCGCGCGGCAATCACCGCGCGGGCGATCCGCCGCGACTGGCGCTCTTCGCCATAGCGGTAAAGCACGTCGGCAATGTCCGCTTCGTCGGCGGTGTTGAGGAAATCCGCCGCGCTCTCGCCCTCGCGGCCCATGCGCATGTCGAGCGGGCCGTCGGTGGAAAAGGCAAAACCGCGCTCGGCCTGGTCCAGCTGCATCGAGCTGACGCCAATATCGAGCACCACGCCGTCGACCGAGGTCACCCCGGCCTCGCGCAGCGCTTCGGCCAGTTCGGAAAAGCGGCGGTGATGCAGGATCAGCGCGGCATCGGGCCCGGCGGCTTCGGGCAGAGCGCTGCCGGCGGCAATCGCGTCGGGATCGCGATCGAAACCGTGAACCCGCGCGCCCGCCGCCATCAAGGCGCGCGAATAGCCGCCCGCGCCAAATGTGCCGTCGGCGATGACCATGCCCGGCGCCGGAGCCAGCGCGGCGAGCACTTCGTCGAGCAGGACGGGAATATGCGGGGCATTCATGTGCGGACCAGTCATTTGCGCGCCCTCCGCCCCGGACCGCGCGCGGCCGTTTCGGCCATCAACGCGCGGCACGTCGCCTTGGCGCTGTCCCAGCCGGACCCCATGGCAAACAGCACGTCGGGCGCCCAGATGGTGAAATGGCCGCCGCCGCCATGAAAATAGAGCGCCTCGCCCACTTGCGCCTGTTCGGCGAGATGGTCGGGCAGAATGAAGCGGCCCGAGTCGTCGAACTTCGTGCGCAAAAAGCCGTAAAGCTGCGCGGCGCGCTCGTCGGCATCGAACGGTTCGCCGCGTTCAAGCGCAATGCGTTCTTCATGCAGGATCTGCCCGGCAAAGGATTCGGCACGGGACAGGCCAAAACCGACGAGGCAGGGCAGCTTGTGATGTTTGTCGAGGCACAGTGTCGGGGTATTGCCCGAGGCGGCAAGGACAGCGGCGCGGAAGTCGGCGGGCAAGACAAAGCGGCTCTTGTCGCCACGCGGCGAAAAGCCCTGTCCCCAGTAATTTGACGGCGAACCCGTCACCCACTGCCCCCATTTCGCGCGGGCCAACCGGGGCCGCGCAGCAAAAAAATAAACTCACAAGGCAAAAATCCTCCGCCCCGCCGCGCGCATGGCGCGGCGGTTCATCCCCCAGGGATGCGGCAAGGATTTCGTCCCGATGGCACAGTCTTATCGTGGGATAATGCGGGCTACAACGGGAAATTACGGGACTAAGCGGAATCCCGTTGATTCTACGTGATCTGTTGCGTGCTATCGCCCCGCACAAACAGAGTTCCGCAACACTGCGCTAACCATGCAAATACCGCAAAAGCATGGGAATCCCTGAATCTGTCGAAATGGTGGAGACGCTGGTGCAGCGATTGTCCCGCATTTTCCCGCAAACTGCGCAAACAGGACCCCGCGCAACCGCGACTCGGCGAAAAGGATCGGAATTCCGCAGAAGTCGGCGCCTCCAACCGAGACCGGGCGCGCGTCAGCGATGCCCCGTCCCGTATTTTCCCGTCCCTTGCGCGAATGCGCGCAGTCAGCGCGGGGTCAGTGAGGCAGGGTCAGGAGTTTGGGGTCAGTGCGCGGATTCGGGCTTGGCAGGCTTGTGCGCGGGGGCATTGCCGCCCACGGGAACTTCCGGAGCGACGCCCAGATCGACCAGCGGATCGTTGGCGGGCGACGCGCTGGCCGCGCCGTTCGGCGCTGCGGCCACGGCGCTGCGGTCGGCGGTCTTGACCCGCTGCATGATCACGCTGGCAAGACTGACCAGCAAGAGCATCGTCGCCAGCCCGAATATCCCGACTTGCAGCCGATGCACCGCCTGCGCGCGCAATTCGCGCGAGCCCGGAAAACCGGGCATCGGACCATTTTGCAGAGCGCCTGACACACCATCGGCGGCGGAATCACCCACCGCGCCGACAAAGCCGGAAGAACGAGTGCGCATGCGCTTCAATCGTTCGGATGTCTTGCCGAGCAAGGCCATGCCGATGGTTTTAGCCTAAGCGGAGAGCCAGGGGAAGACCGGCAGGCCCTTTGCTTCGAGCCAGGCCGGATTGTAGAGGCTCGACAAATAGCGAAACCCGGTGTCGCACAGGATCGTCACCACCCGGCTGCCCGGCCCGAGCGCCTTGGCCAGGGCGACTGCGCCTGCGACATTGATCCCGCTCGACAGGCCAAGGCACAACCCTTCCTCGGCGAGCAGGCGTCGCACCCAGTAGAGCCCCTCTTCATCGGACATGCGGAATTGCGTGTCGATCGGCGCGCCTTCGAGATTGGCAGTGATCCGCCCCTGCCCGATCCCTTCGGCGACCGAGCTGCCTTCGGCCTTGAGCTCGCCATGGGCATAATAGTTGTAAAGCGCGGCGCCATGCGGATCGGTCAGCGCGACGGTGACGCTTTCGTCAAACGCCTTGAGCCCCAGCCCGGTGCCTGCCAGCGTGCCGCCGGTGCCCGCCGCGCAAGTGAAGCCGTCGATCCGCCCCTCCATCTGCTCCCAGATTTCGGGCGCGGTGCTTTCGATATGGGCGCGGCGATTGGCGATATTGTCGAACTGGTTGGCCCAGATCGCGCCTTCGGTTTCCTCGGCAATGCGGCGGCTGGTATGGACAAAATGGCCCGGATTGGAAAACGGCGCGGCGGCCACCAGCACCAGTTCGGCGCGCAGCGCACGCAGCGTGTCCATCTTTTCGCGCGACTGCGTCTCGGGCATGACGATCACGGTGCGATAGCCGAGCGCATTGGCCACCAGCGCCAACCCGATCCCGGTATTGCCCGCCGTCCCTTCGACGATCGTTCCGCCCGGCGCAAGGCTCCCGCGTTGTTCGGCATCGCGCACGATCCACAAGGCGGCGCGGTCCTTGACCGAAGCGCCGGGGTTGGCAAATTCGCACTTGCCGTAGATCTCTGCCCCGGCCGCCTCGCTCGGCCCTTTGAGCAGGACCAGCGGCGTGTTGCCGATAAGCGAAAGCGTGTCGTGGAGCGCGGGCGTCAGGGTCATAGCCGAACAGGTAGAAAAGACCTGCGGCATCGGCAACGTAAAATGCACTCTGGCCGCAATAGCCCCGCTATTCGCGTCACTCTCTGGCAGCGCGGATCGCGGCCCCTGCGGCAAACGGCGCGACAGCCACCGCGACAAGGCTCGCCGCCGCCAGCAGAGCCAGCCCGTCTTCGCCGCCCGGTTGCAAAGACCCCGCGCCAAAGATCAGCAGCGGCACCGCCAGCGGAATCAGCAGCAGGCCGCCCAGTGCCGCCCCGGCGCGCAGACCCGCCGTCAGCGCCGCGATCGTCACCCCGATTGCCGCCAGCCCGGGCGTCCCGGCCAGCAATCCCAGCTCGAGCCGCACCAATTGCGTGCCTTCGAGCGACAAGAGCCCCGCCGCAATCGGCGTCGCCAGCATCAACGGCACACCAAAACACAGCCAGTGCGCCACGATCCGCACCAGCATGACCGCTTCTTCGGACAGCCCGCGCAAGGCCCACTGGTCAAAAAAGCCGGTCTCGACATCGGGCTCGACCAGCCGATCCAAAGGCAGGATCGCCGCGAGCAGGGCCGCGACCCAGATCACCCCCGCCCCGGTCCGCGCCAGCAGCCGCACATCGGGCCCCACCGCAAAAGGATACAGCATCGCCACCGACAGAAAGAACAGCAGCGGCAAAGTCGCCCCGCCGCGCCCGCGCGCACCACCGAGCAAAAGCCCGCAATCGCGCCGAAAAATCAGCCAAAGCTGGCGCCCGGTAACGCTCATGGCAGTACGGCTCATGGCAGATGATCCAGCAGCGGCAGCACGACCAGCCCTTTGAGATCGAGCGGCTGATGCGAAGCGATCACCGCGATCCCGCCGCTTGCACGATGCGCCTCGATCGCGGCCTGCGCGACGCCGGCCCAATACGCGTCGAGCCCGTTGAGCGGCTCATCGAGCAGCCAGATGCCCGTGCCGCTCGCCGACAGACACGCCAGCGCCGCGCGCTTGCGCTGCCCGGTCGAAAGATAGCGCACCGGCACGTCGTGCAGGTCTTCCAGCCCGAAATCCGAGCTTTGCGCCCCGGCTCCGTCAAGCCGACGCCAGAAATCGAGCGCCGCGCCCAGCGGGCGGTGCGCATCGAGCGGCAGACGTTCGTCGGACAGGGCAATCGTGCCGCTCGCATCGATCCGCCCGGCATAAGGCCGCATCAGCCCGGCAAGGATGCGCAAGAGGCTCGATTTGCCGATCCCGTTCGGCCCGGCAAGGTGCAGCGCATCGCCTGCAACCAGGCGAAAGCCGACCCTGCGCAACAACAGCCGATCGCCCCGGCGACAGGCAAGCTCTTCGGCAAAAAGGCGGCATGGTTGCATCCGCGCAGCCGATAGGGGAAACAGGCGGATCGAACAAGCAGCGGGAGAACAAGGAGCCATGGCCATCACACGACTGACCGAAGCCGAACGCGACCGCGCGCTCGCAGACTTGCCTCGCTGGATACTGAGCGAAGACGGCCTGGCCATCGAACGCACGCTGATTTTCGCCGATTTTGCCCAGGCTTTCGGATTCATGGCGCGCGTCGCGATCGTCGCCGAAAAGGCCGACCATCACCCGGAATGGTTCAACGTCTACAACCGCGTCGAAATTCGCCTGACCACGCACGACGCCGGCGGACTGTCGACGCGCGATCTGGCGCTGGCCGGGGCGATCGACAGCTTCGGCGTCTAACCGAGAGGACGGCCCGCCGTGCGATTGCGGCGGCGAAGCATGCCGGGCAGAAAGCGCGAGGCAAATTGCGCCGAACGGGCCGTCTTGCCAACCAGCGTATGCAGTCGTTCGCCATGAACCGCGTCCCACGCCGCCTCGGCCACGACATCGACCGGGGTGATTTCAAGGCCAGCAGTCCCGACCCGGTCGCGGATCAGTTCATTGCTCTTGCGATTGGGCGCAATATCCAGCAGCGGCGTCTCGATGAACCCCGGCATCAGGTCGCGCACGGCAATGCCGTCGGCGGCCCATTCGCCATCGAGCGATTCGGTGATCGAGCGCACGCCGAACTTGGTCGCCGAATAGACCGCCCCGCCCGGCACGCCATAAATGCCCGCCGCGCTCGCCGTATTGAGCAGGCACGATCCCGGCGCGCGCGCCTTGAGCCAGGGATAGGCCGCCTGCGCGCCAAAGATCACGCCCTTGAGATTGATGTCGAGCACGCGCTCGATCTCTTCGGGGGCAAGGTCGGCCAGCGCGCCGCCGATGGGAATGCCGGCATTGTTGAACAGGACATCGATACCGCCCGCCTCGGCGGCAAAAGCGGCCAGCGCCTCATCCCACTGCCCCCGGTCGCGCACGTCGAAGCGGACGGTAAAGCAGCGACCTTCGGGCAAAAGCGCGCGCGTGCCGCCCATACCCTCCTCGCTGATGTCGCCGAGCCCGACAAACCAGCCCTCGGCGGCAAATTTCCGTGCCACGGCGCGACCGATTCCCGACCCGCCGCCGGTGATGAAAATTGCCTTTGCAGCGCCCGCCGTCCTGTCCACCATAATGCCCCATCCCGTTTCGATTTGAAACGAGTTTGACACAGCGCCGCGCCGTTTCAAAGCGCCGGGTTGTTATAGCAATGCCAGGTAAAGATCGCGACCGCGCCGCGATGCGGGCGCCAGATTTCGCCCAGCGCGCGCGTGCTGCGCTCATCGGGCCGGGCCTCAAGCGCGAGCAATTTCGCCAGCCCCGCCTGCACCGCCAGATCGCCTGCGGGCCAGATATCGGGCCGCCCTTCGGCAAACAGCAAATAGATCTCTGCCGACCAGCGGCCGATCCCCTTGATCCGGGTCAGCAATTCGATGGCCGCCTCATCGTCGTCGGGCAACCCTTCGAAATCGACCGCGCCATCTGCGACCAGCTCGCACAGAGATCGGGCATAGCCCTGTTTTTGCCGCGACAGGCCGCAGGCACGCAGATCGTCAAACGAGGCCTTCAGCACGGCATCGGGCGCCATCCCGGTTCCGAGAAGGGCTTCGAGCCGTGCCCAGACCGAGGCGGCAGCGGCCACGCTGACTTGCTGCCCGACAATCGTGCGCAGCAAGGTGTGCCAGCCGCGCGCGCGAATGCGCGGTTCGGGATAGCCGACTCGGGCAATCGCATCGGCCAGCGGCGCACTGGTCCGCCCGACATGATCGAGCCCGCAGCGAAGCTGTTCGGCGGTCAGCCCCATGATGCTCGCCCCCCTTCGACTATTCCCATCCGGCCATCCTTTTATTCTCGCGCATCGGGCAGGCTTGCCAAAGACACGCAGGAGCGATAGCAGCCCGGCCCAAAGAGGGACAAGCACGCGTGGCGTCGGCCGACGAATTTGCCGAAAGCGCGCGTTTGCGAAAGCGGAGATCTGGGACCATGCCGAAGCTGACTGTCGTAAACCGCGCGGGCGAAGAAAAGACCATTGATGCCACCACCGGGACCACGGTGATGGAAGCGATCCGCGACAACGGCTTTGACGAGCTTCTGGCGTTGTGCGGTGGCTGCTGCTCGTGCGCGACGTGCCACGTGTTCGTCGACCCCGCCTTCGCCGACAAGCTTTCGCCGATGAGCGAAGACGAAAACGACCTGCTCGACAGCTCGGAATATCGCGACGGCACGTCGCGCCTGTCGTGCCAGCTGGCGATCACCGACGCGCTCGACGGCCTCAAGGTGACGATCGCTCCCGAAGACTGAGCCGGTCGACCCGCTCTGCAAAAGGCCCGCTTGCCCCTTGGCAGGCGGGCCTTTTTGCTGAATGCATCGGATCGAAGCCATGGTGCAGGAGCGAATCACGATGCCGCAACAGAGCATGACCCGCTGGTTCGGGCGCGTGGTTGCCTGCCTGCTTGCCTTGCTTGCGCTGGTGCCCCTGCCCGCGCTTGCCCGCCCGGTCCTGCTCATTTCGATCGACGGGCTGCGCCCCGCCGATGTGATCGATGCACGCCAGCGCGGGCTGAACCTGCCCAACCTTGCGGCGTTTCTGGCCAATGGCAGCTATGCCCGCGGCGTCGTCGGCGTCTTGCCGACGCTGACATACCCCAGCCACACCACGCTGATCACCGGGGTTTCACCCGCGCATCACGGAATCGTCGCCAACACCACGTTCGACCCGATGCATATCAATGATGACGGCTGGTACTGGTATGCCGAGGACAACAAGGCCGAAACGCTGTGGGACGCGGCCTTTCGCGCGCGGCTGACCACGGGCAACGTGCATTGGCCGGTTTCGGTCGGCGCGGCGCATGTCACCTGGAACCTGCCGCAGATCTGGCGCACCGGCCATCCCGACGACCGCAAACTGGTGCGCGCGCTGGCCACGCCGGGCCTTGTCGCCGAACTCGAAGCGGCGCGGCGCGAAGGCTATGCCGACGGCAAGGACGAAACGCTCGGCGGCGACAAGCTGCGCACGGGCTTTGCGCAATCGCTGATCCGCCATCACCAGCCCGGCTTTCTGACCGTCTATCTGGCCTCGCTCGATCATCAGCAGCACCTGACCGGGCCGGGCTCGGCCGAAGCGCGCAAGACGCTCGAAACGATCGACGGTCTGGTCGGAGACATCATCGCGATCGAGCGCCAGTTTCATCCCGATGCGGTCATTGCCGTGGTCAGCGACCATGGCTTTGCCCCCGCCGATACCGCGATCAACCTCTATCGCCCGTTCATCGATGCCGGGCTGGTGACGATCGATGCCGGGGGCAAGATCAGCGGCTGGGAAGCGACGCCCTGGGCCACCGGCGGCTCGTTCGCGATCGTGCTCGCCCATCCCGAAGACGCAGGCCTGCGTGCCAAAGTCGGCAATCTGCTCGAACGGCTGGCGGCAAACCCTGCGGCGCATATCGCGCAAGTCATTGCCGAACCGGCGATTGCGGCGGCAGGCGGAAACCCGCGCGCGGTGTTCTATGTCAATCTCAAGATCGGCGCGGTCGCAGCTCCATTCCTGTCAAGCGGCCTGCCGCTCACGCTGCCGTCTGCGGCCTACAAGGGGATGCACGGCTATTTCCCCGCCGCGCCCGAAATGCGCTCGGCATTCCTGATCGCGGGGCCCGGCATTGCCAAAGCGCGCGACCTTGGCGAAGTGGACATGCGCGCGATCGCCCCGACGCTGGCGCGTGCGATGGGCGCCGCGCTGCCCGGCGCGGAAAAGCCGCCGCTGCCCGTACTGCCTTAGTCCTAGAGCACCAGCCCCGCCGTTTCGGGCAGGCCGCTGATCAGATTGAGGCTCTGCACCGCAGCGCCGCTCGCGCCTTTGCCCAGATTGTCGAGTTCGGCGACCAGCCGTGCCTGGCTGCCGTCCGCGCTGGCAATGACATGAAGGCGCAGGCCGTCCCATGCCGGGGCACCTTCGCGCAGCACGATCTCGCCCCCTTCGGGCAGATCATCGGCAACGCTGACAACCGGCGAACCGGCATAGAACGCCCGCAAGGCATCGCGCAGCAGCGCCGGATCGGGCGCGCCGGGAATGATCGACAGCGCCAGCGGCACTTCGACGACCATGCCGCGATAGGCCGCAACCACGGCGGGCGCAAACAGCGGCGCAAGCGCGAGATGCGCATAAGCCTGCATCTCGGGGACATGCTTGTGCCCGAATTCAAGCGCATAGCCGCGCCAGGCAATCCCGGGCTCACGCGCGAAACGTTCGATCAGCGCCTTGCCGCCGCCCGAATAGCCCGACACCGCATGGCACGTATAAGGCCAGGCGACGGGCAACAGCCCGGCCCGCACCAGCGGCGCCACCAGCGCGATGAAGCCGGTGGGATAGCACCCCGGATTGGCGATCCGCTTGGCCGCGGCGACAGTGTCGCGCCCGATCACTTCGGGAAAGCCATAAGTCCAGCCCTCGGCAACGCGATGCGCGGTCGAGGCATCGATCACGCGGGTCCGGTCGTTGGCGATCAGCGCCACCGCTTCGCGCGCGGCATCGTCGGGCAGGCACAGGATCACGACATCGGCGTCATTGAGCGCCTCGGCGCGCGCCTGCGCATCCTTGCGCCGGTCATCGGCGAGCGTGATCAGCGAAAATTCGCTCCGCCCCGCCAGCCGCGCGGCGATTTCCAGCCCGGTGGTGCCCGCCGCGCCGTCAATGAAAACACCGGTCGTCATGCTGCCTCCAGCGCGGTCATCGGCACATAGCCGACCAGCCCGTCATCGCCCACTTGCCCCCAGGCCCAGCCGCCGGCGATATCGAGCACGTTGAACACATCGCCCGGCGCAAGATCGGTCAGAACTTCGGCATCCCGACGCAGGCTGCGCAACAGCGCCGCACCGCCCGCGATCACGCGATGCGGCATCGGCACGGCATAATGCGGCACGAAAATGCGCCCGGCACAGCGGATATGCGCCAGATCGCCGCGCACCGGACGGCGCAACGGGTCGAACACCTCGGACGGATGCGCGAGAGGAAAATCGCGCCGCGTGAGATTCGCGGTCAGATCGGCAGGCAACAGGTCAGCGCTCAAGGGTCCGGTGTCCAGCAAAGGCAAAGCGGGGCGCGTAGGGGAAATAGCCGCCGGGTTCAAGCCGCGTGGCTCCCGCCATGGCGCGACATCAGCAGCCCCCAGGCGGCGCGCAGGCCCAGCGCCTCGCCCCCTTTGGGCCGACCGGGCTTTGCCACCGGGCGCCAGGCGAATGTATCGTAATGGACCCAGTCGATGCCTTCGCCGACAAACCGGTCGAGAAACAGCGCCGCAACGCTCGCCCCGGCAAAGCCGTTGGCATGGGCATTGACCATGTCGGCAACATCCGATTTGAGATATTCGCGATAGCCGTCGTGGAGCGGCAGACGCCAGACCGGGTCATCGGCTTTTGCTCCGGCAGCGGCGAGCGCAGCGGCGGTTTCATCCTTGCGCGCGAACACCGCCGGCAGATCGGGGCCCAGCGCCACGCGCGCCGCGCCGGTCAGCGTGGCAAAATCGATCAGCAGTTCAGGGCTCGCCTCGCTCGCACGGGTCAGCGCGTCGCCCAGGATCAGCCGCCCTTCGGCGTCGGTGTTGGTCACTTCGACCGAACATCCCTTGCGCGAACGCAAGATGTCGCCCGGACGCATGGCATTGCCGGCAACCGCATTCTCGACCGCCGGGATCAGCAGATGCAGCCGCACCGGCAGCGCGTGTTCCATCACCAGCCGCGCCAGCGCCAGCGCATGGGCCGCGCCGCCCATGTCCTTTTTCATCAGCGCCATGCCCGAACCGGTCTTCAAATCGAGCCCGCCGCTGTCGAAGCACACGCCTTTGCCGACCACGCCGACGCGCGGGTGTTTCGGATCGCCCCATTCCAGCTCGATCAGGCGCGGCGCATGATGGCGCGATGCGGCGCGGCCCACGGCATGGATCATCGGATAATCGCGTTCGAGCGCATCGCCGGAAACGACGTGGATCTCCGCGCCAAAGGTTTTCGCAAGCGCCCGCGCCTCGGTTTCAAGCTGCGCGGGCCCCATGTCTTCGGCAGGCGTGTTGACGAGATCGCGCACCAGCCCGATCGCGCCCGCCTCCGCCAGCGCGGGGGCAATCGCTTTGGCTTCCCTGGTCAGCAACACGCGCGGCTCCATGACGGCGCCATCGGTCTTGTAGCGATCAAAACGATATTGCGCACAGACCCAGCCGACCAGAGCCGCGCTCATCCGGGGCAGCGCCGCGCCACCTGCCGAAGCATGCGGCGCGATGCGATAGGTTCCGCCCGGCAGGACTTCGGCCAGCCGCGCCAGCGCCCAGGTCCCGAGCTGGTCGCCCTCCTCTGTCCCGGCAAGCGCGAACCAGCCGTTGCCATCGGGCACAATCGCCACTTCGCCCGGCCCGGCCTCGAACTTCTGCGCGGCGATCGCGGCACGCGGACTTTCGCCAAGCGATCGCAGCAGCGCATCGAGCCCGCCCCTGGCAACGAGGTGGATCGAAATGGCTTTTTGCCCGCGATCAGGCTGGATCAGTGCATGGCGGTCGGTCATCTGCGAAGTCTTGCCGCACGATGGCCGCCTATGCGAGCGGAAAGTGGTGCAAGCCCCCCTCGCCAGAACGCCCCGGCCACGCTACATTGGGGCGATGACCGAATATGTAATCGCTGACGAGACCGAACTTCAGCCCCGCGACGGCACGATCAAGCTGCATGGCCCCGCCGCCTTTGAAGGCATGCGCAAGGCGGGCCGCCTTGCTGCCGAAATCCTCGATGCGCTGGCGCCTTTGGCGGTGCCCGGCGCGGTGATGGCCGATCTGGACGATGTCGTGCGCGAGATGACGCTGGCGGCGGGCGCGCTGCCCGCGACGCTGGGCTATCGCGGCTATACCCATTCGTGCTGCATCTCGATCAACCATGTGGTGTGCCACGGCATCCCGTCCGACCGCACGCTGCGCGATGGCGACATCGTCAATATCGACGTAACCCCGCTGCTCGACGGCTGGCACGGCGATTCGAGCCGCATGTATCTTGTCGGCGATGTCCCGCTCAAGGCGCGACGGCTGGTCGAAGTGACGTATGAATGCCTGATGATCGGCATCGACGCAGCGCGCCCCGGCGCCCGGCTCGGCGACATCGGCGCAGCGATCCAGGCCCATGCCGAACGCTTTCGCTATGGCGTGGTGCGCGATTTCTGCGGTCACGGACTTGGCCGCCTGTTCCATGACGCGCCCGAAGTGGTCCATGCCGCCCGCGCCGGGACCGGCCCGGAACTGAAGCCCGGCATGATCTTCACCATCGAGCCGATGATCAATCTCGGCAAGCCGGGGGTAAAGATCCTCGAGGATGGCTGGACGGCGGTCACGCGCGATCGGTCGCTGTCGGCGCAGTTCGAACATTCGATCGGAATCACCGAGCAGGGCCACGAGATTTTCACGCTCAGCCCGATGGGACGCCATTTCCCGCCCTATCTGTGATCGCGACAGCAAAGACAGCGCATGCCCAATAATTAAGCAGCGGTTGCGTAAATATTATGCACTTTTCGCAAAGTCGGGCGTAATTTGCGTAATGTCAAATGGCCACAGTCCGTTCTTATCTTGCCGTCCCCTCGCATTTTGCGACTTTCGCGAAGCCCGGCGATGGCCTAGGAACCAATGATTGGGCGTGGCACGATTCTAGGTATGCGACACGCCGCCGGGAAAAACCGCCGTATCCGGTTCGCCAGACACCGACCCAAAGGTGCGCTGGTTGAAGCGGGACGGCTCGCAGGGGTCAGATCGAGTGAAGAAGGTCGAAGCGATCATCAAGCCCTTCAAGCTGGACGAAGTGAAGGAAGCGCTGCACGAAGTGGGCGCATCCGGCATTACCGTAACCGAGGCGAAGGGCTTTGGCCGACAAAAAGGCCATACCGAGTTGTACCGCGGCGCCGAATACGTCGTCGACTTCCTGCCCAAAGTGAAACTTGAAGTCGTCGTTGCCGATTCGCTGGTCGACCGGGTGGTCGAAGCGATTGCGCAGGCGGCCCAGACCGGGCGCATCGGCGATGGCAAGATCTTTGTCATTCCCGTCGAAAGCGCGCTGCGCATCCGCACCGGCGAACGCGACGACGACGCGATCTGATTGCCCCTTTTGGCGTGCCCCTTGCAAAAAGGGCGCGCCGGGGGTGCTTGCGCCGCGTGGCAGGGTGGGGACCGGCCACACTGCGGCAAACCCGCTTGATTACCCCGCATCATGTCAAAGCCCCGCCGCAAGGGGCAACCAGAAGGACCAGCAATGGCAACAGCTAAGGACATTGTCGCCCAGATCAAGGACGAGGAGATCGAGTGGGTCGACCTGCGCTTCACCGATCCCAAGGGCAAGTGGCAGCATCTTACCATGGTTGCTTCGGTGCTCGGCGAAGATGAGCTGGAAAACGGCCTGATGTTCGACGGTTCGTCGATCGAGGGCTGGAAGGCCATCAACGAATCGGACATGATCCTCAAGCCCGACCTCGATGCGATCTATGTCGATCCGTTCTCGGCCTCGCCGATGCTGATCATCAATTGCGACGTCGTCGAGCCTTCGACCGGCGAGCTTTATTCGCGCGACCCGCGTTCGACCGCCAAGCGCGCCGAAGCCTATCTCAAGGCGACCGGCATCGGCGACACCATCTATGTCGGTCCCGAAGCCGAATTCTTCGTCTTTGACGATGTGCGCTTCTATGACGACTATGACGGCAACGGCTTCAAGATCGACGACATCGAGCTGCCGACCAATTCGAACCGCGTCTACGAAGCGGGCAACATGGCCCACCGTCCGCGCGCCAAGGGCGGCTATTTCCCCGTCGCGCCGGTCGACAGCCTGGTCGATATCCGTGGCGAAATGGTCCGCACGATGCTCGACATGGGCCTGCCCTGCGACAAGCATCACCATGAAGTGGCCTCGGCCCAGCACGAACTCGGCCTGACTTTCGGCACGCTGGTCCAGACCGCCGACCGCATGCAGGTCTACAAGTATGTCGTGCATCAGGTCGCGCAGGCCTATGGCAAGACCGCGACTTTCATGCCCAAGCCGATCAAGGCCGACAACGGGTCGGGCATGCACACCCACATGTCGATCTGGAACGAAGGCAAGCCGCTGTTTGCCGGCAACGGCTATGCCGGTCTGTCGGACATGTGCCTCTATTTCATCGGCGGCGTGGTCAAGCATGCCAAGGCGCTGAACGCGTTCACCAACCCGACCACCAACAGCTACAAGCGGCTGGTGCCGGGCTTTGAAGCGCCGGTGCTGCTGGCTTATTCGGCACGCAACCGTTCGGCTTCGTGCCGCATCCCCTATGGCGCGGGCGCCAAGGCCAAGCGCGTGGAATTCCGTTTCCCCGACGCGATGGCCAACCCCTACCTCGCCTACGCGGCGATGCTGATGGCCGGTCTCGACGGGATCAAGAACAAGATCCACCCGGGCGAAGCCATGGACAAGAACCTCTACGACCTTCCGCCGGAAGAACTGTCGCTGGTTCCGACCGTCTGCGCCAGCCTGCGCGAAGCTCTCGACTCGCTCGAAGCCGACTATGAATTCCTGCTCGAAGGCGGCGTGTTCACCAAGGACCAGATCGATGCCTATATCGAGCTGAAGTGGCCCGAAGTGTCGCGTTGGGAAACGACCCCGTCGGCGGTCGAATTCGACATGTACTACAGCGCCTGATCAAAGAGGCACTGCGCACCCCCACAAAGGGGTGCCGAACGGGCGCCCGGACACTGGTCCGGGCGCCCTTTTCGTTGCGGCGCACACAAATGCGCACCGGTTTTCCACAAGGCGCCGCGCGACGGGACGAACGGTTGGGCGCGAGCGGCGAACCGAACCGCCGCGGGGTTTGCGAATCAGCTCAAATCCTTAGGAATGCGCTCATGCAGCGTTCACCTCTCCTCCGCACTGTCACCGGCCTTCTCGCTCTTGCCAGCGCGGTCGCGGTTCCCGCCGCAGCCCATGCCCGGCTGCAGTGCGTGGCTTATGCGCGTCAGGCTTCCGCAGTGCAGCTTTCGGGAAATGCGCGCGATTGGTGGGGCCATGCAGAGGGCGTCTATGCCCGTGGCAATGCCCCGCGCAAAGGTGCCGTCCTGGCATTCCGCGCGACCCACGCGATGCCGATGGGCCATGTCGCGGTGGTCAGCAAAGTGATCGATGAACGCCACGTCCTGATCAGCCATGCCAACTGGTCGCGCCCCGGCGCGGTCGAAAAGGGCGTCATGGCCGTCGACGTGTCCGACGCCGGCGACTGGTCGCAAGTCCGCGTGTGGTACGGCCCGACCGCCTCGCTCGGTCTGCGCCCTTCGCCCGCTTTCGGCTTCATCTACCCGGCTACCGAAACCGCCAGCAAGGCCAGCGACAGCGATACCGACGCCGGTTGAATCGCTTGATCCTGCGCCCCGCTCAGGCTGAGCGGCGCACTTCGGCCCCCTGCGCCGGACCGAGCAGCGGCAGCAGTTCCTCTGCCGGCATCGGTTTCCAGAACAGATAGCCCTGCACCATCTCGCAGCCTGCGGCTTGTACCAAGCGCAGCTGCGTATCGGTTTCGACCCCTTCGGCGACGACTTTCATGCGCAGGCTTTGGCCAAGCGAGGCGATTGCGCGCAAGATCGCCAGCGCGTCGGCATCGGTTTCGATGTTCGACACGAATGAACGGTCGATCTTGATTCGTTCGAACTGAAACAGGCGCAAATAGCTCAGGCTCGAATAGCCGTTGCCGAAGTCGTCGAGCGCGATGCGAAAACCCATCCGGCCCAATTCGCGCAACACGGTCATGACATGCTCCGACCGATCGAGCATGACCCCTTCGGTGATTTCCAGCACCACCCGCCCCGGATCGATTCCGGTCTCGGCGACGAGCCCCGCCATCGTCGCCGTAAAATCGCCCGCCATGATCTGGATCGGCGACAGATTGACCGAAATGTCGCATGCCGGCCAATTGCGGCATTCGCTGAAAACGTGGCGCAACATCCAGTTGCCGAGCGGGATCATCAACCCGCCCTGCTCTGCGATCGGGACGAACAAGTCGGGCCGGATCGCCCCGCGTTCGGGATGCTGCCAGCGCAACAGCGCCTCGACGCCAAGGATCTCGCCACTTCGCCGATTTCCGCCGACACCGACGAGCGGCTGATAGGCGACCGACAGTTCCTCGCGCGCAATCGCCCGGCGCAGCTCCATTTCCAGATCGAGCCGCAGCTTCACACCGGCATCCATGTCGCGCGTAAAGCGGCAATAGCGCGAACGCCCGCGCTGCTTGGCGCGATAGAGCGCGATGTCGGCACGACGCAAAAGCTCGCCCGGGTCTTCGCTTTGCGCCGGGCCCCAGCTGATACCGCACGAACACGTGATGTCGATCGAATTGCCCGAGATCACGAATGGCTCGCGCAGCACATCCATGATTTGCCCGCCGAACCGGTCGGCCATCGCCCGGCCGCCTTCGCCCCGGCGCAACACGACGAATTCGTCGCCGCCAAACCGGGCGATGAAATCGCCGGCGGGAAGCATCGCGCGCAGCCGCAGGGCGACCTGACGCACCAGTTCATCGCCGACATGATGGCCCAGCGTATCGTTGACCACTTTGAAGCCGTCGAGATCGATGTAGGCGACAAACACGTCGCCGCGCACTTCACCGGCGATGCACGCGGCCAGTTCATGACGCAGCCGCTGCGTGCAATGAACGCGGTTGGGCAGGCCCGACATGCCATCGTGCAACGCATTGTGCCGCGCCTGCGCCTCGCTCGCCAGCAATTCGCGCGCAGTGCGCCGTGTCCGCCGCAACACCACACTGCCCCCGATCAGCACGCCCAGAAACAGAAGTATCCAGGCCAACAGCATGGGCGCAGTGCTCCGCACGATCGTCGGCCCCGGACTTTTCGCGGTCCACCGGATCCAGGCGAGCGGGCTGCCGTCGATCGCTGCGAGAGGCACCACATTATCGCCCGAAGACTGCCCGCGCTCGAGGGCAAGGCCCAGATCGGGCAACAGCAGATCGCGGCGCATCCGGGTGATGACCGCAGGTTCGAGTCCCTGCATGGTCACGAAGTAGATCGGCGGCGGAGTCAGCAGCGCGGCATCGCGGTCGGGCACGATCGAGGCCGCCGTCACCATGTCGACCCGGCCCGACGCGCGCATCAGCCCCCCGGCCCAACGCGGCAGGATCATCCCCGCCCGGTCGACCGGCCACTGGCGGCCGTCGATCAGGCGCATCATCCCGGTCGCAACGCCGATCGTCTGCCCGGGGGCCGTGCTGGCCGCGATCAGGCGCATGATCTGCGCGCGCAAAGGCCGATACCGTGCATCATCGACCGGATTGCCCCTTTCCCAGGCGCGCACCAGGGTGCCGTCGGGGCGCACGAGGAACGCCTGATCGGTGCCATAGGTGGTCCAGGCATAATGGCCGAATTCGCGATCGAGCCAGCCCGTATCCCGCGCCGAGCAGCGCTTGGCCATGGCATGATCACGGACGCGGCGCGCCGCCTCGTCCCAGTTGATCAGGCCCATTTCGGCCGCGACATCGGCCTCCATCGCACGAGCCAGAAAGCGCTGCACGCGCTGGCGTTCATCGTCGCGCGCGAGATCGTCGGCGACCACGATGGCATGTTCGAAGGCCGCAACCAGTGCCGCCGACAGCGCGATCAACCCCAGAAATGTGGCCAGCGCAATCCAGCCGGTGCGAAGCCCGGTAGCGATCTGCCGCTCCGCATCATGGCGCCGGAAATGTGCGAGGCCCATGCCCCCCGGATAAGCGATCCTTTGCGAACAAATGGTTAGTCCCGACGGGGAACAACCATAGCGGAAAATACCGAGTGGGCCGGTACAGCACTCGTCCGACCGCCATAAGCCGGTTGCAACCTGCCACCCATCTTGCTTTTTGGGCGCGCCACGCCACAGTGGCTGATGAACGGCGCAGCAAGACTCGCGCCGTCGGAGGAATCATGCGCGAACTCTTGAAACACTATATCGACGGGCAGTGGGTGGCTAGCGAAGGCGGTCGCCGCTACGAAGTGATCAACCCTGCAACCGAAGAACCCTGCGCCGCGATCACGCTCGGCAGCGAGACCGACGTGGACAAGGCGGTTGCCGCCGCCAAGCGCGCCTTTGCCAGCTATAGCCAGACATCGCTCGAAGAACGCGCCGCGCTGCTGACGCGGATCATCGCCGAATACAAGAAGCGGATCCCCGACTTCGCGCACGTCATCAGCGAGGAAATGGGCGCGCCGATCAGCTTTGCCGCCACCGCGCAGACCGGTGCCGGCATCGGCTATCTGCTCGGCACGCTCGAAGCGCTCGACGGGTTTGACTGGGACGAGCCGGTTCCCGGCGCCAATGCGCGCATCGTCTATGAACCGATCGGCGTCGTGGCCGCGATCACCCCCTGGAACTGGCCGCTCAACCAGATCTGCGCCAAGATCGCGCCCTGCATTCTCGCGGGCAACACCGTCATTCTCAAGCCTTCGGAAGAATGCCCGTCGAACGCGGTGATCTTTGCCGAAGTGCTTGATGCAGCAGGCGTGCCGCCGGGCGTGTTCAACCTCGTTCAGGGCGATGGCCTGGGCGTCGGCGTCGCGCTGACCAAGCATGCCGATGTCGATATGGTCAGCTTTACCGGCTCGACCCGCGCCGGCATTCAGATCGCCAAGAATGCCGCCGACACCGTCAAGCGCGTGCATCAGGAACTGGGCGGCAAGTCGCCCAACCTCGTGCTCGAAGATGCCGATTTCGCCGCCAACCTGCCCGGAACGTTGCAGGGCATTGTCGCCAACACCGGCCAAAGCTGCATCGCCCCGACCCGGATCCTCGTTCCTGCCGCGCGCAAGGCCGAAGCCGAAGCTTTCGTCCGCGACTATTTCGCCGCTGTCAAAGTCGGTAATCCGGCCGAAGAAGGCGGGCACATCGGCCCGGTCGTCAACAAGGCGCAATGGACCAAAGTGCAGGGCCTGATCGAAAAGTCGATCGAGGAAGGCGCGAGCCTGCTCCAGGGCGGCCCCGGCCTGCCCGACAGCTTCAACCGCGGCTATTACATCCGCCCGACGGTCTTTTCCGACGTGACTCCCGACATGACCATTTTCCACGAGGAAACCTTTGGCCCCGTCGCGACGATCACCACCTACAATACGCTCGACGAAGCGATCGAACTGGCCAACCGGACCGTCTACGGCCTGTCGGCGACCGTTACCGGCGATCCGGAAGCGGCCAAGGGCGTGGTCGGCAAGCTGCGCGCAGGGCTCGTCGCGGTGAACCAGTGGGGCGGCGTCAAGGGCGGCTCGTTTGGCGGCTACAAGCAGTCGGGCAACGGTCGCGAAGGCGGTCGCCACGGGCTGAAGGACTTCATGGAAGTGAAGACCATTGTAAACGCGTAAGACATCTAACGCGCAAGACATCGGCGGGGGGCGCTTCACGCGCCCCCCGTTGCTTTATCTCAGATGCCCCGCCAGCACTTGCTGCGCATCGCTGCGCCGGAACCAGCCCGGCTTGTGCTGACGCCGCCGTGATGCGACCAGCGCGCGCGGATAGACTTCGCCAAACAGCGTCTCAAACGTCTGGTCCCACGAAAAACGCGCCGTGACATGCGCCCGGGCGCGGCGGCCCATCGCGTGCGGATCGCCATGCCAAACGGCGGCCACCGCACGGGCCATACCTGCCACATCGTCGAGTTCGACCAGCTCGCCAAGCCCGCGCGGCACCCGGTGCACCATGGCGCCCGATGCAAATCCGACCACCGGCAGCCCGCAGGCCTGTGCCTCAAGCACCGAAAGGCCAAAGGTTTCATCGGCCATCGCCGAGACATAGACATCCGCAGAGGCCAGCAACCGGGCCAGTTGCGCCCGATCGGCGCAATAGCCGGGCAAGACCACCGGCAGGCCGCGCACAGCTTCCGCGATAGGCGCACGCAGCTTGCCGTCGCCGATCAGGATCATCGACGCGCCAAGCTCGGGCGGTAACTGGCGAAACATCGAAAGCAGGCGATCGGCGCGCTTTTCGTTGTCGATGCGCCCGGCATAAGCCAGCAGCGGCCCGGTTTCGGGAAGACCCAGTTCGGCGCGAAGCCCTGGATCGCGCCGCGCGGGATGAAATGTTTCGGCATCGACGCCCAGCGACAGGACATCGACATGCGGCACCTGATATTGCGCCAGCATCGAGCGCATATCCTGCCCCAGCGTATAGACCCGGTCGAATTCGCGATAGGTCCGTTCGGCATAGCTGGCCGACAGGCGACGCAACCCCCGCGCGACGAAATCGCCAAACAGCGATGCACCGACGCGATAGACGTGGGTATTGGGAAAGTCGGTGTGATAACCGGCAACCAGCGCGGTATCGGGATGCGCGCGGCGATAGTTGATCGCCGTCCAGGGCAAGACCCACGGGCATTGCGATTCGATGATTTGCGGGCGGTATTGTTCGAGCACCGCGCGCACCGCCGATGTGCGGGTAATGAACCGATAATTCGGGCTCCCGCGAACCTGTTCGGCACCGATCTCGACCCAGACGTGGCGGCCGTTCTCGATCACCCGATCCACCGGCCCGGGCACGATCTGCACCAGCCGAAAGTCGCTGTTCGACAGCACATAGTCGCGCTTTTCACGCAAATACGTGCCGATACCTCCCCCGCCCACAGGCGCATAGCTTTGGGTGAGGTCGCAGATGGGCAGTACGGGGTCGATTGCAATCACCATGGCAGTTCAGCCATGACGCTATGACATCACAGTGACTCCGTTGCGCCGCGAATTGTAATTTTTGGTGTCAGTGGTGATTGCGCACCACTGAAAGGATCACCGTCAATAATCCTTGGTGAATTTCAGGCTGATCGATTCATCATAGACCGTGGAGATCGTGCCGAGCAGCGACAGCCAGCGGGTCAGGCGAAATTCGATCGAGCTTGCACTGTAGCCGTGCCCGTCGGTGACCAGTTCGACGTAGAATTTGCGCCCGAGGTATTTGCCCACCGCTACCGCCGTGCCGCGCCCGATGGTGGGGTCTGCGCTCAACACGCGCAGCCGATCGAGCCCGATCGCGCCGCGCAGCTTGTTGATCGGATCCAGCCCGCCGCCCCCGCGCAAGGCAGCCAGCGCCGAGGCAAGCTGAATCGCCTCGGGCGCGGAAATCTGCGAAATCGAGCTGCCGAACAGGATACGGCTGAGCAGTTCTTCTTCGGGCAACGCAGGGGTCGAGGCAAATGTGATCTGCGGGTGCTGCGACGATCCGGCGATGCTGATCGTTGCGGAAATGTCGTTGGCATCGCCGGTGGCGACGATGTCGAGCTGCGGATCGATCGGGGTTTCCCCGTTGAAGCGGATCCGCCCGCGCGTCAGATCGAACCGCTTTCCCGCGAATTCATAGCTGCCCCGGATCACTTCGGCGCTGCCAAAGACTTGCGGCGTCGTGGTGTCGCCGCGCACGCGCACGTCGGTCTGCCACTCGCTTTCAAGCCCCATGCCGCGCACGTCGATCCGGTTCGCGCCGGTGGCATCGATCAGCAGTTTCCATGGCGCGCCGCGCGGCGGCGGCGGCGCGACATCGGCGGGCGTGTTGCGCTCGGTCACCGCGATTGTCGGCAAGCCTTGCGCTGCGGCGGTACGGCCCAGCACCCAGCGGGCACGATCGATCCGCAGCCGCCCGGCAACAGTGCCGCCCTGCCCGTCGGAAACGATACGCATCGGCCCGGTGATCGTCGCGCCCATTTCCGGACGATTGACCAGTTCGGCGTTCGTCGCGCCAAGGCGAATGTCGACTTTCGGCCGTTGTGACGACACGTCGCTGAAATCGATCGATCCGCTGCCGGCAATGCGTCCGCCGTTGGCCGTCGTTCCGGTAAAGTGCGCCAGCGACAAATGCGCCCCGCTGAAGCTGCCGACGAGATCGATGTTCTGGACATCGGACCCGCTGATCGCGCTTTGCGCGCGCATGCCGTGGCTGGCAACCGCGCCGGTCAACACCGGATTGTCGATCGTGCCGGAAACATCGGCGGCCACACCGACCGGCCCGGTCAGATCGAAGGCATCGATCGCCGCCAGCCGCCACAAGGCATCGGCCGGCCCGGCATAGCGCAATTGTCCGCGCAGCCGACCGCCGCGCACGCGCTCGATCATCGTTCCGCCGCGCGGCAAATCGGAGACCAGTGCTTCCAGCCGCATGCGCGGCGCCTTGCCCTCGCGCGCCACCGCGCGCACCTGAACCGCGCGTTCGTCAAGCTTTGCCACCAGCGCCAGATCGAGCGGGCGCGACGTCAGCACCAGGCCCGATCGGGTCATCCCCGTAACCGCCAGCGCGGCGTGCCCTGCCGGCGCGCCGGTGTGATCGTTCTGATAATCGATCACGCCCGAAGCATAGCCGCCAAGGCCGAGGTTCGCATAGACGATGTCGAGCGCCGACAAGGGCATGCGCGACACCGCGACATGCAATTCGGTCTCGCTTCCGGCAAAGGCGATGGCCCCGATCCGCCCGCTGGCGATCACCGCGCCGCTGCCGAAGCTGATCTGGCTCGGCTCCAGCCGCCAGCCATCGCCATCGCGTGTCAGGATCGCGCGGCGCGGCATGGTGATCGCATTTCCGGCGTAATCGCCCGCGACATAGGCGATCACCCGGTCGGGCGCAAAGGCGGCGGTGCCCTGCAAGGCAAAGCGCGTGCCGCGCCGCCCGGCAAGCGAGGCCGTAATCGAGCCCGAGCCGTTGACCACTGTCGCATCGGCGATCAGCCGACCGATAAACAGCCCGCCGACCGCGACCCCTTGTGCCTGGAGCGAGCCGTCGAGCGTGGCATCGCCCGCCGAAAACAGGCCCTTGAGCGTGACTTTGGCCTGCCCGATGGTGATCGGCTTGTCCCCGCCGAACTTTGCCGCATGGGCGTTGATCGCCGCATCGACCGCTTGCCCCCCCTCGCCCGGCGCGCCCTTGCGCCCGGCCAGATGGATCGTGCCGTCGAGCCCGCCGCCTGCCAGTGTCAGATCGCCGTCGAGCCCGTCCGCGCCAAACGCCAGCGTTCCGCTCAGCCGGGTATCGAACACGCGCACATCCGACAACGTCATCCGCGCCGGATCGCCGGGACGCGGATCGGAAGGAATGCTGAAATCGATCGCCGCCGCGATCGGGCCAAGCCGCGAATCGCCCTTTGCATCCAGATGATACCCGCCCGGCGCACTCGCGAGCGCAAGCGTGACCGCCTTGACCCCGGCCGCAGGCACAGGGTCGGCCAGATGGGCCTCTGCGCGGGTTGTGCCGCGATCGATCATCGCTTGCGCATCAAAAGCGCCATAGTCGGCATGGCGGCCCTCGGTCGCAAGATCGAGCTTTCCGTCGGGGCCGTAGCTGCCCTTGACCGTCATCGTCACGCGCGGCGAGGAAATCCGCATGTCGGCAAATTGCAGCGGGCGCAGCGCCCCCCAATGCAGGCTGCCCGCCAGATGCGCGGTTTGCCCGGCAAAGGCGCTCAGCCCGGCATTGGCAAAGTGCCCGGCATTGCCCGCATAATTGACCGCCAGCGTCCAGGGAATGCCCCGCCCCGCCACGAGCACGCCTTTGCCCGTCGCATCGAGCGTCCCCAGCTGCGGCACGCCAAAACCATGCGTATCAACCCGCCCGGCCAGCGCATAGCCGCCGCGCCGGACATCGCCCTTGAGCACGAGATCGGCCGTCACGCCGCGCCCCGCCAGATGCCAGCCATCGCCCGACAGCGTGGTGCCGTCAAAGCCGAGCGCCCCGGTCAGCCGCGCCCCGGCGAGCCGTTGGTCAAGCCATGGCGTCCCGGTATCGACCCGCGCAACGCTGACCGCGAGGGGCACGTCGAGCCGCCCGCCCTGCCGGGTCATGCGCCAATGCGCGACCCCTGCGCCATGCAGGCCGTCAAACCGCGCCGTACCCGCCGCAAGCCGGGTCAGCGCCAGATCGTGGCGGATGGCAAGATCGGTAAAGGCGCCGTCGAGCCGCGCGGTCAGCACCGCCGGGCCCGGCTGAACCGATGCGCGCCAGTCTGCGGGCAAAAGGTCCGGCCGCACCAGCCGCAGCGTCAGCGCCAACGCGTCGGCGCGGTTTTTTGCCAGATCGATCGCGCCCTGCCCGTCGAGGCGCGCCAGCGCATTGGCGAGGTGATAGCGCCCGGCGAGCCGCGCATCGACAAACGACCCGGCATAAGTCACGGCCAGCCGATCCCCGGCCAATTGCGCGGGGAGCCCTGCGATGGCCGCCGCCGGACGCAGCAGCGCGACAAGACGGTATTGCCCCGCACGATTGTCGACCAGCCCGCCTGCCATGCGCTTCCCGTCAGCTTCGGCCAGAACCCAGCCGTGCCATTGCGAAAAGCGCCCCGCGCCGCCGATCCGCGCGACAATACCGTGATGCACACCGGTCAGCCCGGCAAGCAGCCCGTCACGCGGCGCGCGATAGTCGAGATTGAGTGAAAAACGGTCGCGGTCGGGCTCGCTGTCGAGATGCAGCGACAGGCGATCACGCCCGCCCAGCCGTCCGCCGCACGACAGGAGCAGGCGCCCGCGATGAATGTCGGCGCGCGCGGCGAGATCGATGCGCCGCTTTGCCCCCGCCAGCCCCGGCGCCACGGTCAACCCGTCGACGCGGAAGCGATCGATCCGGATGTCGAAATCAGGCAGGATCGGCGCGGTGGGATCGGTGGGATTGAGCCGGGGCGCCCGCAGCAAAAGCCCGCGATGCAGCGTCAGGTTACGGATATCGAGCCCGCCGCCCAAGCCGGCAAGCAGCCGCAGCGCCGGCAACGGGCGCCAGTCCAGCTCGATGTCGGGCACATTCATGAACCGCCCGGCGGGATCGGAGAACACCACGTTGTGCAATTGCGACGTGCCGAACAGCGACCCGTCGATCCGCCCGATCGTGATCACCAGCCCGGTCTGCAATTTCAGCGCGGCGATCCGGTCGGTCACCAGCCGATGCCCCAGCGGCGAATCGAGCACGAGCAGCCCGAAGGCGATCATCGCGGCAAGCCCGAGCGCGATCAGCCCGGCCAGCCGCAGCGCCGCCGCAGCCCAGGTCCGCCTGCGGGGCGGTTCCTGCGGGGAGGATGGGGGCGGGGGCGCGGTCTCGCTCATCAGAATGCCTGCCCCAGCGCGATATACACGCCGATCCGGCTGTCGTGCGGATAGGGATTGAGCGGGGTGCCGATGTCGATACGGATCGGCCCGAATGTGGTCTTGTAGCGCACGCCGATGCCCGCGCCGAATTTGGCCCCGCGCATCGTCGGCGTGGGTGTCGTGCCCGTCATGCCCCCATCGAGAAACGGCACCACGCTGAACGCCCCGTTGAACAGCCCGGTACGCACCCGCGCCTCGAGCGAGAATTCGCTGACCGACAGGCCGCCAAGCGGATTGTTGCTCGAATCGCGTGGCCCCACCGCCTGATAGGCATAGCCCCGGATCGAGGCCCCGCCACCGGCATAGAGCCGCTGCGACGGGGCGATATTGTCGATCGAGGTGCCGCTGATCGAGGCGAGACGCACCCGCCCGGCCAGCACGACCAGCTTGGACACCGGCTGATAGGCGCTCGCGTCGAACTGAGTCATGACATAGGACGAACGCGGCCCGTCCTGAATCGAGATGGCGGGCGACACGGTGCCCGCGATGCGAATGCCGCGCACCGGATCGAGCAGATTGTTGCTGCCGTCATAGGCCAGCGTCATCGGCAAGGCGCCGATGAAATAGGCGGTAAACGGCGTACCCGGCGCCGAGCCTGCGGCCAGTTCCCTGGTCGCGATCGCCTCGATCTCCAGCGACCATGCCCATCGCTTCTGAAAGATCAGCGTGCTCTGTTTGCTCAGGCTGGCGGTCGCCGACAGCGTATGCGCGTCATAGGCGTCGGTGTTTTGCACCTGAGCGTAAAGATCAGCCGTAAATGCCTGATCGCGCGCAAGGAAATTGCTGCGACGGAAAGTCAGCCCGGCAAGTTCGTCGCGCGTGCCGAGCACCCCGCGCACACGCACCATGCCTTCGGGCGGAAACATGTTGCGATCTTCCCAACTGCCCTCGACATAGAACCCCTGGCCGCTCGACTGGCCGATCTGCGCGGTCACCGAATGCTGCGGCCCCTTGGTCAGCGTGACATCGAGATCGGCAATCCCCGGCGCGGCGGCAGTGGGCGGGCTCACTTCGCGCGGAGCGATCGTGACCCCGCCGACGATCCCCGTCGACAGCACGGCCTGACGGAAATCGTCGACCAGACGGTGATCAAAGGTCTTGCCCCGACGGAAGCGGGCCATGCGTTGCAAATGTCGCGCGTTGATGAAGCGAGGCAGCGAGCTGGTTACCTGACCAAAGACATATTTGCCCCCGGTCGTGACCGGAAGCGCAAGATCGGCGTTCAACGCTTCGTGATCGACGGACAAGGCGGGATCGCCGACTTTGGCAAAGGCATAACCGATATGCCCGAGCTGATCGATCAACCGCCCGCGTGCAGCGAGGATCGTCTCGGTGTTGGCCGGATCGCCGGTCTTGAGCGCAAAGGCGGTGATCAGCGCGGTCTGATCGGGGCTGCGCGCAATGTCGCCAAGGTCGATCGCCGCAAGCGGATAGCGCGGGCCGGGCACGATTTCGAACCGCACGGTCGCCGCCGGCGGCGTCGGCCCATGCGCTTTGACCGTGGGCGCAGACGGTTGCACAGCGATCGCCGCCGCCGAAAGCCCGACCAGATTCTGGCTGACTTCGGCATCGTAATAGCCATAGACCCGCAAGATCTGGATCAACACGCCGACATCGTCCTGCGCGCGCCGCGACATCTGCGCAAGGTTGTCATCCCCCCGTCCGAGCGTGCGCAGCGACGACAGTTCGTCAAAACGATCGAGCAGATCGTCCATTTCGGGCAGCGCCGTATCATGCGGGAAAACGAGATCGATCCCCGGCCCGGCATGGCGGACCACCGCATCGGCACCCAGCGGCCCCCGCCAGCCGCCGCGCGGCATGGCAACGTCAAGCGCCGCGCCGGCTTCGCGCGTGACGCTGGCCACGTCGGCAATGTCGGGATCGGGGCTCAGCAGTTCGACCGGGGGCACCTCAAAGGTGTCGGGCCAGGCGATGGTCAACCCCGGAATGGCCGACCCCGGAATCGCCCCCGCAGCAGCCCCGGAGACCGGCGCGATGCCGTCATGGCCGTCAAGCCAGGTGACATCGGGCAGGCTTTGCGGATCGGGCGCATGATGCGCGGCGTCGGTATCGAGCGCCCATTGCTGGGGATCGGCGACCGCGCTGTCGGGGATCAGCGCGGTCAACGCAGGATCGGTCGGCTGCGTCTGCGCCTCTGCCGGAACCGACACCAGCGCGGCGATGAGCGCCCAAAGGCAGACCGACCCGGCATTCCGGAAATCGGTCACCGGCTCAGGCGCGCGAACAGGCCGTGATAAGGCCATCCTTTCCGGCATCCTCGGCGATGCGGGAACCGGCGCCGAGACGATCGATGGCAACCGCCTGTTCGACAGGGTCGAATCGTTCCCAGCCGTCGCGGCCGAGCCGCTCCATAGGCCGGAAGCGGACCTTGTATTGCATGCATGACGATCCTTCGACCCAATAGCCGAGATAGACATAGGGCAGGCCGATGTCGTTCGCGTGCCGGATGTGATCGAGAATGATATAAGTGCCAAGCCCGGTCCGCGTCGGATGATGAGGATCGTAAAAACTGTAAACCATCGAGAGCCCGTCCCCCTGATGATCGGTCAGGCACGCCCCGACCAATCGACCAGGAGAGCCATCGACATTGGGCTCCCGATATTCGACGACATAACTGCGTACCGGTGTATGCTCCACCATGTCGGCAAAGTCGACCTCATCCATCGTTGCCATGCCACCGCCGGGATGACGCACCGACAAATAGGCCTGAAGCAGCTCATACTGTTCCGGAGTCGACCAGGGCTTGCACACCGAGACGATCAGGTCGGCATTCTGCTTCGCGGTTCGACGCTGGCTGGACGAAGCGCGAAACTCGCGCGCCGCGACGCGCACCGAAACGCATGCCGTACACCCGTCGCAGCTCGGTCGATAGGCGACCGTCTGGCTGCGGCGAAAACCGATCCGGCTGAGCGCGTCGTTGAGCTCGTCGGAATTGGCGCCTTTCAGCTCGGTAAACACCTTGCGCTCGGTCCGGCCCGGCAAATAGGGGCACGGGCCGGGGCTGGTGACGAAAAAGCGGGGGAAGCGAACCGGGGCGCTCACGAGACGGCCAATGTCCTTTGCTGCTGCCGGAAGAGCCCGGCATCTGCCAACGCCTGCGACAATGCCGCACCCGCCGACGCGGTTAAAGGACTTTAACCACGAAAATCACACTCGGAACAGGGCTTGCTCATCCAAAATCGGCGCTGCGTGCCCCGTCGCTTCGCCGCTGTCCCGGCGCAGGACAGCCGCAAGGCGAGACGTAAAGATTATCCCAGTTCGACTTGTTCCAGCTCGTAGCCGCGCGCGCGCAGCGCTTCGACCAGGCGGTCGATCTGGTCGCGATCGCGCGCCTCGCATTCGATCTCGGCAGTCAGGCCCTTGGCGGGCAGCGAGGTAAAGATGCGCTGGTGCCAGACTTCGAGGATGTTGACCTGATGACGGTTGAATTCCTCGACCACCTTGAACAGGGCGCCGGGGCGATCCTGCAGCGTGATGCGCAGCCGACCGAGCCGCCCCGAGCGCGCCAGATCGCGCAGGAGCACATTGGCGAGCAGGCGCGTGTCGATATTGCCGCCGGTCAACACGATGCCGACTTTGTGCCCGGCAAAAATTTCGCGATTGGCGATGACCGCGGCCAGCCCTGCCGCGCCCGCACCTTCGACGACGGTCTTTTCGATCTGCAACAACAGCGAGACCGCCTGTTCGAGATGGGCTTCGTCGACCAGCACGATGTCATCGACCAGCCCCGCCAGAACCGCCGAGGTAAACGTGCCCGGCTCCTTGACCGCGATGCCTTCGGCCAGCGTATCGCCGCCGCAGGGCAGGTCTTCATGCTTCAGCTTGTCGAACATCGACGGGAACAACAGCGCCTGCACGCCGATCAGGCCGATATTCGGATTGATCCCGCGCGCCGCCGTGCCCATCCCGGTCAACAGCCCGCCGCCGCCGATCGGCACCGCCAGCATGTCGAGATCGGGCACGTCTTCGAGCATTTCGAGCGCCACGGTGCCCTGCCCCGCCGCGACATGCGGATCATCGAACGGATGGACGAAGGTCAGCCCCATCTGCCGCTCCATCGAACGGGCATGGGCATAAGCCTCGTCAAAGGTTTCGCCTTCGAGCACGACCGTGCCGCCGACGCTTTCGGTCTGCATGATCTTTACCGTCGGCGTGGTGCGCGGCATCACGATCGTGACCGGCACACCTAGGCGCGTGCCATGGTACGACAGCCCTTGCGCATGGTTCCCGGCCGAAGCGGCGATCACCCCGCGCCGGCGCTGCTCCTCGGTCAATTGCAACAGCGCGTTGAGCGCGCCGCGCTCCTTGTATGCGGCGGTGAATTGCAGGTTTTCGAATTTCAGCCAGATTTCCGCCCCGGTCATCGCGCTCAGCGTCTTGCTGTGCATCGTCGGCGTGCGAACGACTTGCCCGGCAATGCGCGTCGCGGCGACTCGCACATCGTCAAGGGTCAGGCTGGGGACGGTTTCGGAAAAAGCAGGAGCTGTCATCTGCACGCCCCTAATCCAAAGAGCGCGCGATGGGAACGGGCTTCAAGGGCGGTTTCTTGACCGATCGCGACCAAATTGCGCCAGCGCGATCAGCCCGGTCATGACCGCGATCGCCACAGTATCGGCAATCCAGTCGCGAATGTCGCAATCGCGATGGAGCGACGGGATCGACTGCGTCACCTCGATCAGCGCGCCAAGGAACGACAGTCGCTCGGCAATGCGCCAGCGCGGCGCATCCGGAAATGCGAAAGCGGCGAGCAAAGTCAGCGTGGCAAAAGCCAGCATGTGTTCAAATTTGTCACCCAGCGCATCCATCGGCATGTGCGGCGGATGCGGCAAGAGCGCCATCGTCACGGCGAAGGCGGACGCCAGCCAGAACAGAACCTGCGCAAGGGGGTGCGACATCATCGAGCGCGGGTGGGGCGATGCAGCGGATTGGATCATGCCAAAGCGCTAGCTGCTGCCTTCGCCCCCGACAAGCGCGATCGCCCCTTCAAACGGACTGGCAAGCGACGGCAAACCGGTTAAACACGTCAGTCATGACCGAAACGACCGCACCGCTCGCCATCTCTTTCATCGGCCTTGGCGTGATGGGATCCTGCATGGCCCGTCACCTTGGCCAGGCGGGGCACCGCCTGACCATCTACAACCGCACCCCGGCGCGTGCACAAGCCTGGCTGGCGGCCAATCCCGAGCTTTCCCCCCGCGTCGCCGCCAGCCCTGCCGAAGCCGCCGAAGGCGCCGACGCAGTGATCACCTGCGTCGGCAATGACGATGATCTTGCCGATGTCGTGCTCGGCCCCAATGGCGCATTCCGCACGCTGCGGCGCGGCGGGGTGTTTATCGACCACACGACGGTCTCGGCGCGGATTGCGCGCCAGATCGCCGTCGAAGGGCGCGACAAGGAACTGCTGTGCGTCGATGCCCCGGTAACCGGCGGGCAATCGGGCGCAGAGGCGGGCACGCTGTCGATCATGTGCGGCGGCAGCGAAAAGGCGGTCGATGCGGCGCGCCCGATCCTGTCCGCCTATGCCAAGCGCGTGGTCCATGTCGGCAAATCGGGCGCGGGCCAGACTGCCAAGATGGCCAATCAGATGTGCCTTGCCGGGACGATCGCCGGGCTGTCCGAAGCGATCCGCTTTGCCCAGAACGCGCGGCTCGATCTCGACACGCTGTTCGAAGCGATCAGCGGCGGCGCGGCGCAATCGTGGCAGATGGACAACCGTTTCGACACGATGGCGCGCGACGAATTCGACTTTGGCTTTGCCATCGACTGGATGCGCAAGGATCTTGGCCTGGCCATCGAGGAAGCGCGCAATCTGGGCGCGAGCGTGCCGATCACCGCGCTGCTCGATCAGTTCTATGCCGATGTCCAGGCGATGGGCGGCGGGCGACAGGATACCAGCGCGCTCATCCGGCGCCTGCCCCGGAGGGGCGGGAATTGAAGCGGTTCGCACTGGCGGCAGGCCTCCTTGCGCTTTCGCCACCGGCCCAGGCCGATACGCTGGTCGACAATGTCAGGGGCGAAACGATCGGCCCCGACGGCGCGCTGAAGACGTTCGGCGCCTTTCTGTTCGACGATGCCGGGGTGATCAAGGCGGTCTATGCCCCCGGCGACAAGCGGCCGAAACAGGGACGCAAGGGCTATCAGTATCATATCGACGGCAAAGGACGCGTCCTGTTGCCCGGCATGATCGATGCCCATACCCATGTCATCGCGACAGGCTTTGCGCTGCTCACGCTCGATCTGTCGGACACCACCTCGCTCGACGATGCGCTGGGCAAGATTGCGGCCTATGCCAAGGCGCATCCCGAACGGCCATGGATCATCGGCAACGGCTGGAATCAGGAACGCTGGCATCTGGGCCGCTTTCCCACGGCGGCAGAGCTTGACCGGATCGTGCCCGACCGCCCGGTCTGGCTCGACCGCGCCGACGGCCATGCCGGCTGGGCCAACAGCGCGGCGTTGCGCGCAGCCGGGGTCAGCGCCACCACGGTCACGCCCGATGGCGGATCGATCGAGCGCCTGGCCGACGGGCGCCCCGCCGGGGTGCTGGTCGATCATGCGCGAACGCTGGTCGACAAGGCGGTGCCGACGCCGACACCGCGCGACCTCGATCTCGCGCTGGCCACCGCCGAGGCCGATTTTGCCCGACGCGGGATTACCGCGGTGGCCGACATGGGCACCGAAATCAACGAATGGCTGGCCTTTCGCCGCGCGGGCGATGCCAACCGGCTTTATGTGCGGATCATGGTCTATGCCCAGGGCACCGAGACGATGGCGGCGATCGGCGGGACCGGCCCGACGCTGTGGCTCTATGCCGACCGCCTGCACATGGGCGGTGTCAAACTCTATGCCGATGGCGCGCTCGGATCGCGCGGGGCCTGGCTCAAGGCCCCTTATACCGATCATCCCGGCACCAGCGGCCTGCCGCAACTGACCGAAACGCAACTGGGCAATCTGATGAGCCGGGCGGCGATGGACGGATACCAGGTCGCCGTCCATGCCATTGGCGACAAGGCCAATGCCACATTGCTGACCACGATCACCGACCTTGGCCATACTTATGGCGGCGACCGCCGCTGGCGCATCGAACATGCGCAGATCATCGATCCCGCCGATTGGCCGCTGGTGGCCGGAATTGCCGCGCATGGCGGCATTGTCGCCTCGATGCAGCCGGTCCACCAGACCTCTGACCGCCAGATGGCCGAAGCGCGGCTGGGCCCCGACCGCTTGCGCGGGGCCTATGCCTGGGCCAGCCTGAAGCGCGAGGGCGCGGTGCTGGCATTCGGGTCGGATACGCCGGTCGAACGCCCCGATCCGTGGACCGGGCTGGCCGTCGCGCTGACCCGGCAGGACGAAACCGGCGCGCCCGACGGCGGCTGGCAACCGCAGGAACGCGTCGATCGGCTGACCGCGCTTGCCGGCTATACCAGTGCCGCGGCGTGGGCAGGCTTTGCCGAAACGCGGTTCGGTCGCATCGCACCGGGCCTGCGCGCCGATTTCATTCTGGTCGACACCGATCCGATGAGCGCCGCCCCCGAAGCAATCCGCAAGACCAAAGTGCTGCAGACCTGGGTCGGCGGCGGCAAGACGTACGATGCAGAAGCGCCGATCGATGCAAAGACGCAAAAAGAGGCGCCCCCTCCCAAGCCTTGACCGGGGTCAGGGGCGCTCAGGCCGCCGGCTGGCTTTCGTCCGCTTCGCCCTCGGCCCGTTCGCGGGCGTCTTTCGCTTCGGCAAAGCGCATGACGATCAGCGTGCCTTCGAACAGGATCATCAGCGGGATCGCCAGCATCAACTGCGACACGACATCGGGCGGGGTAATCAGCGCGGCCAGCGCAACGATCCCGACAATGACATAGCGCCGCGCCGCGACCAGCTGATCGCGCGACAGGATGCCCGCGCGGTTGAGCAGCATCAGCAGCACGGGCAACAGGAAACTGCCGCCAAACGCGAGGATGAACTGCATCACCAGGTTGAGATATTCCTCGACCCCCGGCAACGCTTCGAGTTGCAGCCCGCCGTGCATCCCCTGAAAGCCGATGAACCAGCGAAATGCGGTCGGCATGACTACGAAATACGCCAGACTGGCACCCAGCGAAAACAGCAACGGCGTCGCGATCAAAAACGGCAGAAACGCCTTTTTTTCGCGCGCATAGAGACCGGGCGCGATGAACGCCCAAAGCTGGTTGGCGATCACCGGAAAGCTGACAAGCGTGGCGGCAAACAGCGCCACCTTGATCTCGACGAAAAACGCGCCGTAGAGCTTGGTATAGATCAGCCGCCCGGTGCCTTGCGGAAAGGCGCGCGCCAGGGGAATGATCAGAATGCCCAGAATATCGTTGGCGAAATAGAGGCACACGGCAAAGGCGATCACCAGTGCATAGATCGCGCGCAACAGGCGCGTGCGAAGTTCGAGCAAGTGGTCGAGCAGCGGGGCCTGCGTCTGGTCGATGTCGTTGATCATGCCGTATGGTCAGGATGCGTGGCGGCGGGAGCCTCGGGCGCGGAAGGTGCGGGCAGTTCGTGCATCGGTTCCGTCGGGGCGTGCGCGGCGACAAGCGGATCGATTGGCGGATGTTCCACGGGCGGATGCTCGAGGGGGCCATGCTCCACCATCGGCAGCGCAGCCGGATCGACGACCGGGGTGGCGGCCATGATCGCGGCATTCTGCTCGCGCCACTTGCGCTCCATCTCTTCCATTTCCGCCTCGCGGATCATGGTTTCGACGCCGGCCTTGAAATGGTTTGACACGCGCCGGACGCGCGCGATCCACCGGCCCGCCGTGCGCAACGCCATCGGCAAGTCCTTGGGCCCGATGACCACCACGGCCACGATCGCAATCAGCAGGAATTCGGAAGGGGCTATATCGAACATGGGTCAGGCCAGCCGGCAATCAGCGCGCACAAGACAGCTCATGCAGCGCCGGTCGGGCCCTGATGTTCGCCGGAAACCGGCTGGGCCGCAGGCGGCTGCACCGTCGGAGCGGGGGCCTGAGGAGCCTGCGACGTGGGAAGCTGCGACGTGGGAAGCTGCGACGGAGGCGGCGTTACCGGACGATTGTTTTCGTCGGCCATGCCTTCCTTGAAGCTTTTGATGCCCTTGCCGAAATCGCCCATCATGTCGGAAATCCGGCCGCGACCGAACAGAATCAGGACCACCAACGCCAGAACAATCAGGTGCGGTAGAGACAGGCCACCCATCGTAAATCTCCTTCTTGCGCTCCAGATAGGCGCTTTTTGCGCCAACCGCCAGACGCAAGGGCGATACAAATTGCGCCTCTTGTCGAAAGGGTGCGGCTATTCGTCGGTTTCGCCGGTCAGCGCGGCATAGGCCGCATCGATCGGATCGAGCAGCCCGGCGGCGCGCAATTCGTCTATCCCCGGCAGATCGCGGCGCGAGGTCAGACCGAAATGCGCAAGGAACGCCGGCGTCGTGGCATAGATCGTCGGTCGCCCCGGCCCTTCGCGGCGCCCGGCAATGCGCACCCAGCCCGCCTCCATCAACACGTCGAGCGTGCCGCGCGCGGTCTGCACCCCGCGAATCGCCTCGATCTCGGCGCGGCTGACCGGCTCGTGATAGGCAATGATCGCCAGCGCCTCCACGCCCGCGCGCGACAGTCGGCGCGGCTCTTCGCGTTCGCGCCGCAAAAGATGCGCGAGGTCGGGCGCGGTCTGGAAATGCCAGCGCCCGCCGCGCTCGACGAGTTCGACCCCGCGCCCGGCATAGTGCGCGACAAGCGATTCGAGCGCCCCGCGCACCATGGCGCCGCCGAGATGGCGGCTGATCTCTTCGGGCGTGAGCGGGGTCTCGGACGCAAACAGCGTCGCCTCGACCGCGCGCACCAGATCATCCCCGGCCCCGGTCATTCGGCCCCGGTCATACCGCATGCGCCTGTGCCGCGCGCAAGCGCAAAGGCCCGAACACATCGTCTTGCGCCAGTTCGGCCCGGCCCTGCTTGGCCAGTTCCAGCGCGGCGGCAAAGCTCGAGGCCAAAGCCGAGCGAGTCAGCCGGGGATCGGCACCCGGCTCTACACGCGGCAGAAAGGCGCGCAGATCGACCCAGTCGCGCGCCACGCCCAGCAGCCGCGCCACGCGTTCAAGCGCGGCTTCGAGCGTGATCACCGGGCGTTCGCGGACGATATGCACCACCGGCGCATTGCGCGCCTTGATCGTGCCATAGCCCTGAATCACGTCGTACAGCCCGACGATCCAGCGCGCCTTGCGGTCGATGCTGATCCCTTCGGGCGCGCCGCGCATAAACACGTCGCGGCCCAGCCGGTCGCGCGCCATCAACCGCGACGCCGCCTCGCGCATCGCACCCAGCCGTTGCAGCCGCAATTGCAGCCGCAGCGCCAGTTCTTCCGGGCTCGGCTGCATTTCCGGATCGCGCGGCAGCAGCAGCAGCGATTTGAGATAGGCCAGCCAGGCGGCCATCACCAGATAGTCCGCCGCAAGCTCAAGCCGCAGCGCACAAGCGCGGTTGATATAGACGAGGTACTGATCGACCAGGTCGAGGATCGAGATCCGGCGCAGATCGACCTTTTGCCGCCGCGCGAGATCGAGCAGCAGATCAAGCGGCCCTTCCCAGCCATCGAGTTCGAGATAGAGCGCATCATCACCGCCCGGCGCCGAAGCGATCGGTAGCCAGTCCGCCTCGTCGTCGGTCTGAAGAACAGGCGGCGCTTCGCTCATTCCACCAGCGCCAGCAGCGCATCGCGCCGGGCCACCAGTGCGCCGTGGCGTTCGGCCAGATCGACGGGGGCAATGTCGGTCGCCTCCAGCGCGCGCGCCAGTCGTGCCGCGCTGTCGTCGCTCATCGGTGCGAGCGCGGCGGCAATGCCGATCATGTCGTCCATCCGCGCCCAGCAATTGAGCGCAAGGTCGCAGCCCGCCGCCTGCGCGCGCGCCGCGCGTTCGGGAATCGTGCCGGTCAGCGCCTCCATGTCCAAATCGTCGGACAGCAGCAGCCCGGAAAACCCGATCGCACCGCGCACCACATCGCCGATCACCCGCGCCGACAAAGTGGCCGGCGCGCTGTCGTCCCACGCGGTAAAGCGGACATGCGCGGTCATTGCCGCTTTCGCATCGGCCAGCGCACGAAACGGGGCGAGATCGGTTTCGAGATCGACGCCCTCGGCGGTCACGGTCGGCAGCGCCTTGTGGCTGTCGGCAGTCGCGCGACCATGGCCGGGGATATGTTTGACCACGCCGGTCACGCCCGCGCGGGCAAGCCCGTCGAGCACGGCGCGGCCCAAGGCGGCAACGCGCATCGGCTCGGTGCCCAAAGCGCGGTCGCCGATCACGTCATCCGCGCCGGGCTGGCGCACATCGAGCAAGGGCAGGCAATCGACCGTGATCCCGGCTTCGGCCAGATCGAGCCCGAGCGCTTCGGCATTGGCGCGCGCGGCCTCGATCGCGCTGACCGGCGCAAGGTCATAGAGCCGGGCAAACACCCCTTGCGGCGGATAAGGGCCCCATTGCGGCGGCTTCATCCGCGCCACGCGGCCACCTTCCTGATCGATGCAGATGAACGTCTGCGCGCGCCCGTGAAGCGCGCGCAAATCATCGGTCAACGCGCGCAACTGCGCCCGATCGACCACATTGCGGCCAAACAGGATATAGCCGGCCGGATCGGCATCGCGAAAGAAAGCGCGCTCTTCGGCGGTCAGGACGGGGCCGGAAAGGCCAAATATTGCCGGTAGCATGATCGATCTAACATGGCGCAAAGGCCGCCCCGTCGGCAAGCGCGAGGCTTGAACCGGCGGGGGAAAAAGATCAGCGCTTGACCTGGCACTTTACACCATCGGCTTCGAGATGACTGCACAGGCTCGTCGCCGCGCTGCCGTCGGAGGCCAGCGCCTGCAGACGATAGACCGTGCCGATGTCCGCCTTGCCCTCGACCACGCGATGGCCCAGCCCCTTGAGCAAGTCGTGCCCGGCAGTCAGCCGCGCCCAGCCCGCTTCGGCCAGGGCATTGCTCGAATAGGCGCCGACCTGAACCGCGACACCGCCTCCGGCAGGCTTGGCCGGAGAAGCTTCATGCGCGGGCTCTTTTGCGGCTGCCGAAGGCGTAGGCGATGGCGCGGCAGCAGGCGGCGGGGTCGTGCCCGCGCTGCCGGCCAGGCTGGCATCGGGGTGTTCGCCCTGGCTGACCTTGAAGCTCGAATCGCCCGTACCGGCAAATTTCTTGCCGCCCGGATCGCCCGGCGCGATTTTGTAGGGTTCCTTGCTCGCTTCGATCAGGCTGCCGTCGGCAGGCTTGGCCGAGCCGCCGCGATGAGTCAGCCAGTAGATCCCGTCGACCAGCAACGCGAGCACGATCAGCGCGACAACCGCCGCCGCGATCAGGCGGTGATGGCCGCGCTTGGCCTGCTCCGCCTCGAAATCGTCGGCGCTTTCCAGCCAGGGCAGGCGTTCTTCCTCGCCCAGATCGAGCGATGGCGCAGCTTCATGCGCTTCGTCGCCATGAAACGGTCCGTTCTGCGCGGTTTCGGCTTCGCCGTGTTCGTCTGCGTGCATCGACCCCGTGTTCCCTTGCTTCGCGCGGGTGTTACAATTCTTCGGCTGCCGTCACACCCAGGATGGCGAGCCCGTTCTTGATGACCTGCCCGATCTGCGTCGCGAGGAAGAGCCGCGCGGCAGTCAGTGCGTCATCGCCGGCAACGATGTAGCGCTTTTCGGGCCGGTCATTGCCGATGTTCCAATACGCATGGAACCCTGCGGCAAGATCGTTAATAAAGAATGCCACACGATGCGGTTCGCGCGCCTGGGCCGCACTTTCGATCACGCGCGGGAACTGCGCGGCGAGGCGCACCAGCGCCAGTTCTTCTTCGCCCAGCCGATCGAGCACGGCATCGCCCGGAGCGAGCCCTTCGGCCGCCGCCTTGCGCAACGTCGAACAGACCCGGGCATGGCAATATTGCACATAGAACACCGGATTGTCCTTCGAGGCTTCGACCACTTTGGCGAAATCGAAATCCATCTGCGCGTCGGGTTTGCGCGTCAGCATGGTGAAGCGCACGACATCGCGGCCCACTTCGCGCACGACATCGGCGAGCGTGACAAATGTCCCCGCGCGCTTCGACATCTTGACCGGCTGACCATCGCGCAGCAGCTGGACCATCTGCACCAGCTTGACTTCGAACGGCTTGGGCGTGCCCCCGGCGGCGCCGGTCAGCGCGGCGACCGCCGCCTTGATCCGCTTGACCGTCCCCGCATGATCGGCGCCCCAGATGTCGACCAGCGCGTCGGCGGTTTCCGCCTTTTGGAAATGATAGGCGAGATCGGCGCCGAAATAGGTCCAGCTTCCGTCGGATTTGCGGATCGGGCGATCCTGATCGTCGCCAAACCGGGTCGAACGGAACAGCGGCAGCTCGACCGGCTCCCAGTCTTCGGCGACTTTGCCCTTGGGCGCTTCGAGCAGGCCGTCATAGACCAGATCGTGCGCGCGCAGCCAGGCTTCGGCCTTGGCCGGCTTGCCCGCCGCCTGCAATTCGGCTTCGGAGCTGAACACGTCGTGGTGAATGCCCAGCAGCGCGAGATCGTCGCGGATCATCGCCATCATCGCCGCAACCGCGCGCGTGCGGAATGCGATCAGCCAGTCGGATTCGGGCGCGGCGGCATAGCGATCGCCGAATTCGGCGGCGAGCGCCTGCCCGACGGGGACCAGATAATCGCCCGGATACAGCCCTTCGGGAATGTCGCCGACCGCTTCGCCCAGCGCTTCGCGATAGCGGATATGCACCGAGCGGGCGAGCACATCGACCTGCCCGCCGGCATCGTTGATATAGTATTCGCGAATGACCTTGTGCCCGGCAAAGGCCAGCAATGTCGCCAAGGCATCGCCCACGACCGCGCCCCGGCAATGCCCCATGTGCATCGGCCCGGTCGGATTGGCCGAGACATATTCGACATTGACCACGCTGCCGTGGCCAAGCGTCGAACGGCCATAGTCATCGCCCGCCCGCGCGATCAGGCGCAATTCGCCAAGCCAGGTGGCGGGCGTCAGGCGCAGATTGATGAAGCCGGGCCCGGCGATTTCCGCCCCGGTAACACGCGGATCCTTGACCAGCTCGGCGATCAGCACGCCGGCCAGCGCGCGCGGATTGGTGCCCGCAGGCTTGGCCAGCACCATCGCCGCATTGGTGGCCAGATCGCCATGCGCGGGATCGCGCGGCGGCTCGGTCGTCACGGCGCCGCGCGACAGACCCGCAGGCAAAGAGCCCGCGGCTACGAGCGCATCGAGCGCGCCATCGATGACGGCGGCGAATTCGGCGAATAGCGCCCGCCCTGCATTGAAGTCAGGGGTGATCACGCTGTCAGGTGCTGTGTCGGTCATGAATTTGGTCTCGAATGCGGCAATAGCGGATAATCATGCAGCAAGGAAAGCCCCCGTGCCGCGCACGAGGGCCCCAATTGGATCGGGACCGGCGCCATTCCGCCGATCGCAGACGCGCTCATCGGGTGGCGTTGTAGGCCAGTTGCCGGTCGGTCAGCTGAAACCCGATCAGCACTTCGAACGTCGCCTTGGCCAGCGCCGCCTTGACTTCGGGCAGCGACAGCGGATCGACCGCCGCGTCGGCATCGCCCGCCTTGCGCTTGCGCGTCAGGCGCGCACGGATCGGCGCGGGCAGCGAGGCTTCGTCGCGGCTGACCAGAGTCGTCGCCGTACCGTGTGCCACCGCGCGGGCCTGCCCATCGGCAAAATCGACCCCGACGGTCGCGACGTGCTTGGCGACAATCGACGTGCCGGCGCGCTGGACCACCGAGAAATAGGGAAAATCGATATGACGCGCGCCATGCGTATCGGTGCGCCGGGCCACCACGTCGAAATCGACATGCGTCGTCAATTGCGGCAGGCGCATGACGTCGTTGCAGTGGCTGCGCAAATTGGTGATCACGGCGACCGTGTCGATCGCCCTGGCATCGGCGCGGCCGGGGGCCATCACGGTGACATCGCCGGTCATCTCGGGAATTTCGACGATCGGGCACGGGCTGCGCAGCGCGGTCACGCCGACGGTATCGTCGACCACCAGTTCGCCATGATTCTTGGAACAACCGGCCAGCGCCAGCATCGATACCATGAGGGGCAGCGAAACAAGCGCGCCGTTCCGGGCAAGTCGGGGAAGTTTGGCGAACATCGGGGCGCGCAATCCTTAGGGCTTGTCTATCGTCGTATCGGGCTTCGTATCGGGCGGACGCCGCGCGCCTGCCGCCCCCTCTCTAGCCAGCCCCGTCGCTTTGGGCAATGACAGGTTGCGGTGGCGACAGGTTGCGGCCGGGGACAGGTTGAGATCGGCATTTGTGAGACGCCCCCACCGCTGCTAAGGGCCTTGCTCATGACCCATCATCCGGCACAGGACGCCATCGCGTCGACCCAACCGTTGCACGTGCTGATCGCGGCGCCGCGCGGTTTTTGCGCAGGCGTCGACCGCGCGATCGAAATCGTCGAGCGGGCCATCACCCGCTATGGCGCGCCGGTCTATGTCCGCCACGAAATCGTCCATAACCGCTATGTCGTCGACGGGCTGAAAGCCAAGGGCGCGGTCTTTGTCGAAGAACTGGACAACGTGCCCGATGGCGCGCCGGTCGTGTTTTCCGCGCATGGCGTGCCCAAAAGCGTGCCCGCCGATGCCACCGCGCGCGGGCTCGACTGGCTTGATGCGACGTGCCCCCTGGTCAGCAAGGTCCATCGTCAGGCCGAACGGCAGGTCGAGGCGGGGCGCCACATCCTGTTCATCGGTCATCGCGGCCATCCCGAAGTGATCGGCACGATGGGCCAGGTGGCGCAAGGCGACATTTCGCTCGTCGAAACCGTCGAGGATGTCGCCACGCTCGACCTGCCTGCGGATCTGCCGCTGGCCTATCTGACGCAGACGACGCTTTCGGTCGACGATACCGCCGCGATCATTGCCGCGTTGAAAGTCCGCTATCCGGGCATCGTCGGCCCGCGTGCCGAAGACATCTGCTATGCCACCTCGAACCGCCAGGCTGCGGTCAAGGCCATTGCCGAAGCCTGCGACCTGATCCTGGTGATCGGCGCGCCCAACAGTTCCAATTCGCTGCGGCTGGTCGAAGTGGCCCAGCGCGGCGGCGCACGCGGCCAGTTGATTCAGCGCGCCGACGAAATCACCGCCGACTGGCTCGACGGCGTGACCACGATCGGGGTGACCGCCGGCGCCTCCGCGCCCGAAGCGCTCGTGCGCGAAGTGATCGATCGGCTGGCGCAGTTTCGCGCCATCACCACCGAAACCGTGACCACCGCCGAAGAACACATGGTGTTCAAGCTTCCCAGGCAGTTGCTCGACAGCATGCCGGTCGAGTGAAAGCGGACGACAATGGCAGTCTATACCCACCTCGGCGCAGAGGCGATGGCCGCGCTGATCGCGAACTATGACGTCGGCACGCTGGTCAGCGCCAAAGGCATTGCCGAGGGCGTTTCGAACAGCAACTGGCTGATCGAGACCACCGGCCGCGACGGGACCGGCGCGCGCTATATCCTGACGATGTACGAATTCCGCATCGACATCGTCGAATTGCCCTATTTCCTGTCATTGCTCGATCACTTGTCGGCCAACGGCTGCCCGGTGCCGCGCACGATCCATGATCGCGACGGCGCGCTGTACCGCCGGATCGGCGACAAGGCCGTGGCGCTGATCGAATTTCTGCCGGGCGTTTCGGTCAGCGTGCCGACCCCCGGCCAGGCGCGCGCGGTCGGCGGCGAGCTGGCCCATCTGCATCAGGCAGCGGCCGATTTTCCCGCGACGCGCGCCAACGGCATGGGCATCGCCGAATGGCGCCGCCTCGCAGAGGCCTGCGGCGAGACCGGGCTGGCTGCGATCGATCCCGCGTTCGCGCGGCTGGTTGCCGAGGAATTGCCCCGCCTTGCCAAAGCCTGGCCGACCGATTTGCCGCAAGGGGTGATCCATGCCGACCTGTTTCCCGACAATGTGCTGGTGCTTGGCGACACGATCACCGGCCTGATCGATTTCTATTTCGCCTGCAACGACATCACCGCCTATGATCTTGCCGTGACGCATCTCGCCTGGTGCTGGGACACGGTCGACGGCACGTTTCGCGAAGACCTGTCGCGCGCGATGATCGAAGGCTATGAAGCGGTGCGTCCGCTGTCCGCCGCCGAACGCGCCGCGCTGCCGCTTCTGGCGCAAGGGGCGGCGATGCGCTTCATGATGAGCCGCGCCTATGACTGGATCAACACGCCGGCCGATGCGCTGGTCACGCGCAAGGATCCCTTGCCGCTGGCCCATCGGCTCACGTTCTATCGCGACAACACGGGACTTTTTGATTGAAAACGATTGAGATTTTTACCGACGGTGCATGCAAGGGCAATCCGGGCAAAGGCGGCTGGGGCGCATTGTTGCGCGCTGGAGCTACCGAAAAGGAGCTGTCCGGCTCTGACCCGGCGACCACCAACAACCGCATGGAAATGACGGCCGTGCTGCGCGCGCTTCAGGCGCTGCGCGAACCGTGCGCGGTAAAACTGCACACCGACAGCCGCTATGTCATCGACGGCATGACCAAATGGATGTTCGGCTGGGTCAAAAAGGGCTGGAAGACCGCCGACAACAAGCCGGTCAAGAACGAAGACTTGTGGCGCGCGCTGGTCGAAGCCGCGCGACCGCACAAAGTCGAATGGATCTGGGTCAAGGGTCACGACGGCCACGTCGAAAACGAGCGCGTCGACAAACTCGCCAGCGACGCGGCCAAGGCGGCCTGACCCGCCGCTAAAACCGGCCCGGCGCATACCGTTCGGCGTCAAGCGTCTCGGTCATCGCGTCGCGGCCAAGGCCAAGCACCAGTTGCGCCCCCAGCCGCGCCGCCGCCGGCGCGGTCTGGATGCCGAATCCGCCCTGCCCGGCGAACCAGAAAAAGCCGGGCACCTGCGCATCGAAGCCATAGACCGGCAGACGATCGGGCGAAAAACTGCGCAATCCCGCCCAGCGCCGTTCGAGCGCGGCAATGCGCCAGTCGAGCACATGCTCCATGCGATCGACGGCAATCGCCACATCGATCTCTTCGGGCGCGACATCATGCGCGACATCGGGGGTTTCGTCGTGGGGCGAGACCAGCAGGCGCCCGCTCTGCGGCTTGAAATAGAAATCCTCGTCGATCCCGAATGTCAGCGGCATGTCCGCGGGCGGCAAGGGATCGGTGCGCAATTGCACGATCGTGCGGCGCAAGGGGGTAATGCCGCGCGGCGCAGCGCCCGCCAGCGCGGCCACCCCGTCGGCCCAGGCGCCTGCGGCATTGACGATGATCGCGCCGCGCACGCTCCCGCCCGGCCAGGCCAATTGCCAACCGGCGCCGTCGCGCGCAATCGTCTCGATCCGCGCACGGACCTTGAGCACGCTGCCCGATCGCCGCGCCAGCGCCAGATAATACTGATGCAACCCGGCGACATCGATGTCCGCGCCGCGCGCCTCATACGCGCCAAAGCACCATTCCGGTCGCAAGCCCGGCACTTGCGCGGCAATCTGCGCCCGATCCATCAGCCGGACATCAACGCCGAGCGCGGCAAAGCGATCGACAAATCCCTCGATTCGTTCCCGATCTTCGGCCCGACCGATCGTCAGCCCGGCGCGGGGGGCAAGAAATCCACCCTCGGCAAGGAACGCGCCCGACGCCAGAGTCAGCGGAACGACGCCCGGCCCGCCATAGCTTTCCTCCCAGAACGCCGCCGAGCGCCCGGTCGTGTGATAGCCGGGGGCATCCTCGGCTTCGACCATCAGCACGCGAGCCCTGCCCGTGCTCGCACATTCGGCGGCAAGGCTGGCCCCGGCCATGCCCGCCCCGACAATGACGATGTCGAACGGCGAATCGAGGTCTTGCGGCGCGGCAACGGGAATGTCGGTCATGAATTCGGGTCTCAGGTCAGGAAGGGAAACGGGGTGGCGCTACGCGATCGAGGAAACAATCGATCTGTGCAAGCACGCGCTCGCGCACCGGATCGGCCTCGCGCAGCAATTCGTGGGCAGCTTCGCGACCGAATTCGACCAGTTCGCCATGCGGCAGCCTGGCCACCGCGCGGGCAGTCGCCGGCCATGATACCAGCGCATCATGGCGCGCCGCCAACGTCAAAACCGGCACGTCGATCGATTCGATCAGGCCGGGCTCGGCCAGTCGCATTACCGATTCGCTGGCCTTGCGCACCCAGTCCCAGCTTGCCGGGCCCAGATCCAGTTCCGGCCTGTGCTCGCGCCACCACGCTTCGTCGGCATAGCGGTCGGCATCGTGTGTCAACGACAGGCCACGCTTGGCAGCGCTGTCGCCGGGGCGCTCGCCATCTTTCCACGCCGGGCGCGCGCCATCACCAATTCGGCACATGAACCGCGCGAATGCCGGTTGCAGCCGTTCGGGAACGGGGGTCACGAAACCCAGCATCGGCGCGCTCAGCACGAGTGCATCGGGGCGCACTTTTGCCTCGGCCACGGCGCGCAGGGCAAGGTGCCCGCCCATCGAATGCCCGACCAACACGCGCGGCCCCGGGCTGGCTGCGGCCCAGGTCGCCCAGAAATCGGCCAAATCATTGACCCATGTGGCAAAATCGCGCGTTCCGCCGATCCTGGCATCGCGATGATAGCGCCCCGATCCGGCCTGCCAGCGCCAGTCCAGCGCTGTCACGCGCCAACCCTGGCGGTGCCAGCCGTCAAGCGTTTCGAGATATTTCTCGTAGAAATCCGCGCGTCCGGGGAGGAACAGCAAGGAGCCGCGCGGCGCCTCGTCATCACGCTGCCGACCGGACCAGTCGATGCGACGGATGGCAAACCGATCCGGCGCGCGCCACACCGATTCCAGCGCATGATCCGGGATGGCGCGGCGCACCGTTTCCGGGGCCTTGGGATGGGGGGTATCCGCCAATGCCTGCCTCTTCGCCGAAATCCGCGCCGAAATCCGCGACGGATGTTGGTTACCGTTTAGTAAGTGATTGTCCCGCATAAGACCCGTCATGCAGGGAACATGGATCGTTTACGGACTGGTGGGGGCCTTGGCAATCGCGCTGCTGGTTGCCGCATTCACCGACATCCGCCGCCGCCAGATCGACAACTGGCTCAACGCCGCAATTGCGTTGGGCGCACCGCTGTTCTGGTGGGCAACGGGACTGTCGTTATGGCCGGGAATGGTCATGCAGGTCGGTCTTGCGCTGGCAACCTTTATGGTGCTGGCCGGCCTGTTCGCGATCCGCGCCATGGGGGGCGGCGATGTCAAGCTTTTGACCGCGCTGGCACTGTGGCTTCCGGCGGTTCTGTTCCTTCGCCTGTTGTTGGTCATGGCCATCGCGGGCGGCGTGCTGACCGTGGTGCTGGGCATGTGGCACGTGACGCGCCGCCAGACCGGTCGGCTGAAAATTCCTTATGGGGTGGCGATCGCGCTGGCGGGTCTGTGGACACTGGCCAGCGCCGACGTTGCCCACTGGCACGATGGGATCGCCTGGGGCACCCCCAATCCGGGGCCCAATCCGGGGCAGGCCCATGTCGTGTTCCATGGTCAGGGCCCCGCTGCGCAGCCGTTGCTGCGGCCCGGGCGCGGCCAATAGCCATGCAGATACAACCGTCTGGCCGGTGCAAAACCGTCCGTAACGGCACGATACACGCGGCAACGCACGACTAGGCCAATCTTAACCAATTTGGCCGATTGATAGCAGGTTCGGATTAAGGGCGGGATACGAGAGCCATGGACAGGAAGAAGCTGTTTTTGCTGGTCGGAGCCTTGTTCGTGGCTCTAGCCACGAGCCTGCTCGCACGGGCCTTGCTGATCGGCGGCAGTGCGCCGCAGGCAGCGGCTGCGGCCAAATTGATGGAAGGCCCCAAAGTTCTGGTGGCCCAGCGGGCTTTGCCGGTGGGCACGATCATCACAGCGGATTCGGTGTCCTTTCAGCCCTGGCCCAAGGATCTCGTGCAGGACGCCTATTTCCTGCAGGACAAGATCGACATGGCCAAGCTGCTTGGCACGGTCGTCAAGAACCCGATCACTGCGGGCCAGCCGGTAACGACCGGTTCGCTGGTTGCGCCCGGCGACCGCGGCTTTCTCGCCGCCGCGCTCGGGCCCGGCATGCGCGCCGTCACCATTCCGGTCAGCAGCCGCACCGGCGTTGCCGGGTTTGTCTTCCCCGGCGACCATGTCGATCTGCTCTTGACCCAGTCGGTCAAGGGTGAAGGCGAAAGCCAGCCGCTGCGCGCGACCGAAACGATCCTCAAGAATTTGCGCGTGCTGGCAACCGACCAGTCGACCGATCAGGAAACTGTCGACGGGCACACCCGCGTCAAGGGTTTCAGTCTGGTGACCGTGGAAACCACGCCCAAGATTGCCGAGGAACTGTCGGTTGCCGAATCGATCGGCACGATCAGCCTCTCGCTGCGCTCGATCGCCGACAATTCGGCCGAACTCGAACAGGCCGTCGCCTCGGGCCAGGTCAAAGTGCCCAACGGCGCGAGCAAGCAGGAAGAAGATCGCCTGCTCAAGGCCGCGATCACCAAGCCTGTCGACAAGAACACCAGCTTTGTCACCGGTGGCGACGTATCGCGGTTCCAGCGCAAGACGATGCCTTCGGCCAATGCGATCAACGGCGTCAATGAAAACGTTCATGCCGTGACGGGTGCGCCGACGCCGGGCGCGCCTGCCGGGATCGCGGTTCACCATGGCCAATCGGTGCGCATCACCCGCGGCAAGGAAACGGTCGAGGTACCGGTTGCGCCGATGCCCCGGATCGTGCCGATCGGCCCGATGGGAGTGTTCTGATCATGCATCGCCGCACCTGTCCGATCAGCCTCAAGGGGCCCGCCATCCCGGCTGTTACCGACGCGAACGACATCCGCGCGAAAGGCAAGACGATGAAACTGCGTTTCGTATCTTCGGCGCTGAGCGTGGCGGTGATCGCCGCCCTGCCGGCGCTTGTCGCCCCGCTGGCGGCAAAACCGCTGCACGCGAAGCCCCATGGTCTGCCCCAGCGGCACGCCAATGCCACGCCGCCCATGCTGCTCGGCACACCGGGCGTCACCGCCCCGGCCCGTTCGCTGGCGCTCGGCATCGGTCGCGGCGAACTGGTCACCCTGCCCGCCACGATGTCGGACGTGTTTGTCGCCAATGACACCATCGCCGATGTTCAGGTCAAATCGGGCAATCAGCTCTATGTCTTTGGCAAGGCAGGCGGCGAAACCACCATCTATGCCAGCAATTCGCGCGGCGAAATCGTGTGGTCGGCCAATATCCGGGTCGGCAACAATCTCGACAGCATCGACCAGATGCTGCACCTTGCCATGCCCGATGCGCATATCGCCACGGCGACGATGAACAACACCGTGCTGCTGACCGGCACGGTCGCCGCGCCCGAAGATGCCGCCGAAGCAGAACGTCTGGTCAAAGCCTTCGTCGGCGAAAAAACCAATGTGATCAGCCGGCTGAAAATGGCGACCCCGCTGCAGGTCAACCTGAGCGTCAAGATCGCCGAAGTCAGCCGCTCGCTGACCCGCAATATCAGCTCGAACCTGTCCACCATCAACTCATCCAACGGGTTCCAGTACGGCATCGGTCAGGGCAGCACTTCGACCTATTTCGCACCGGGCCAGCCGATGGGTGTCAACACCAGCGCGGTGACCACCACCTACACCAATCCGATTACCGGCGCAGTGACCACCACGCAGGGCACATCGGTCCCGGCCACAGGCACCGGCACCACGCTGGCAGCCGCAGGCCATCTGCTCGGGCTCGATCTGCTCGGTACGCTCAACCTTGGCGAAACGATCGGTCTGGTCACGACGCTGGCCGAGCCCAATCTGACCGCGCTGTCGGGCGAAACCGCCGAATTTCTGGCAGGCGGGGAATACCCTATTCCGATGAGCTCCGGCCTCGGCACGGTCTCGGTCGAATTCAAGAAATACGGGGTCAGCCTGTCCTATACGCCGACGGTGCTTGCCAACGGTCGGATCTCGCTGCGCGTGCGGCCCGAAGTGTCCGAACTGACGACCGAGGGCGCCGTGACGATCAGCGGATACTCGATCCCGGGGCTGTCTGTGCGCCGCGCGGAAACCACGGTCGAACTGGGCTCGGGACAAAGCTTCATGATTGCCGGGTTGCTCAAGAACACCAGCTCCAACACGATCACCAAGATGCCGGGCGCTGGCGACATACCGGTGCTCGGGTCGCTGTTCCGTTCGACCGCGTTCCAGAAGGGTGAGACCGAGCTGGTCATCGTGGTCACGCCGTACCTGGTCAATCCGGTCGAAGCGAACCAGATCCACTTGCCCACCGACGGCTTCAAGAGCGCGGACGCGGTGCAGCAATTGCTCGGCAATCAGGAAAGCGTCGACAGCAAGGGCGCGACCCGGCCCATGCCGACCGAAAAGCCGGCAACGCAATCCTCGACCCCGCCTGCCCCACCGGCAGACCGGCCGAAGATCGGCGCAGCCACACCCGACGCCGCCGACCCCGACGCCGCCAACAGGGCGCGCGCCAAGGGCAAGCGCGAGGCCAGCGCCGATGCGCAGCCCGGCTTCAGCATCCAGTGAAAGGCGAAACCGTCATGACGCCCAAGCATCATCCCGTTGCGGCCCTTTCTGCCCGCCATACCCGCAGGTTTGGGGCCCTGCGCCTCGGCACCGGCGCGCTTGCGCTCGGGATCGGCCTCATGCTCGCCGGTTGCGGCGGCATGCCGACCAACCGCACACTCGACAACGTGCATCAGCCGGTGGTCGAACATACCAATTACACCTTTGATCTGACGCCCTTGCCCAATGGCGGGCTCGACCCGGTGCAACAGCATCGGTTGAAGGACTGGTTCGGTGCGCTGGGGCTCAAGTATGGCGACCATATCGCGCTGGATGATCCCGCCGAAGTCGGCGCCACCCATGCCGCAGTCGAAGCCGCAGCGGCACAATTCGGGCTGATCCTCGATCAGGTTGCCCCGGTGACCGAGGGCGCGATCCCCGCCGGATCGGTTCGCGTCGTGGTGTCTCGCGCCACGGCCAGTGTGCCGGGATGCCCCGACTGGTCGGGACATTCGGATGCCAATTACACCAATGGCACATCGCGCAACTATGGCTGCGCGGTCAGTTCCAATCTGGCGGCGATGGTCGCCAACAAGGAAGACCTCGTCCACGGCCAGAGCGGCAGCGGCGACACCGTCGTGCAGACCAACACCAAGGCGATCGAGGCCTACCGCACCAAGGGCCCGACCGGAGCGCAGGCGCTGAAACAGCAGGCCACACAATAAGCCATTCCTTCGGGCAGCAAGCATATAAGGACTTCACGCGATGAACGCGCCTTGGAAAACCGGCAACCGCGACATCTTTTCGGCCTTCGTGTGCGATGATGTCACGCTCGATACCCTGCGCTCGGTGGCTATCGACATGGGCTGGCCGCCTGAAAAGGTCATGAAGGGCGGCCTCAGAAACGCCATTCAGTCGCTGGCGATCACGGCCAGCCCGGCGATCCTGATGGTCGACTTGTCGGAAAGCGGCGATCCGCTCAACGACATCAACGCGCTGGCCGAAGTGTGCGAACCGGGCACGGTGGTCATCGCCGTCGGCCAGGTCAACGACGTGCGTCTCTATCGCGACCTCGTCGCGTCGGGGATCCAGGACTATCTGCTCAAGCCGCTGTCGCCGGGACACTTGCGCGACACGCTGGTCCAGGCGCAGTCGATCTTTGCCAGCCCGCGCGGCGCCGACGGCGCTGCGACCAAGCGCCATATCGCGACTGCCGTGGTCGGCACGCGCGGCGGTGTCGGTGCATCGACGATCGCCACCTCGCTCGCCTGGATGCTCAGCGCGGATCACAAGATGCCGACCGCGCTGCTCGATCTCGACGTTCATTTCGGCACCGGCGCGCTGACGCTCGATCTCGAACCGGGGCGCGGCCTGACCGATGCGATCGACAATCCCAGCCGCATCGACGGGCTGTTCATCGAGCGCGCAATGATCCGCGCCAACGACAATCTGGCGATCCTGTCCGCCGAAGCCCCGATCAGCGCCCCGCTGCTGACCGATGGCACGGCATTTGTGCAGTTGATCGAGGAATTCCGCCACTCTTTCGAAGCGACGGTGGTCGATCTGCCGCGCAACATGCTGATCAATTTCCCGCAATTGCTGGCCAACATGCAAGTCGTCGTGGTCGTGACCGAACTGACGCTGGCCGGCGCACGCGACGGGATCCGCATCCTGTCGTGGCTCAAATCGAATGCACCCCATGCGCATGTCCTGATGGTCGCCAACAAAGTGGCTTCGGGCGTCGGCGAAATCAGCCGCAGCGACTTCGAAACCTCGATCGAGCGCAAGTTGAACTTTGCCATCCCGGTCGATTTCAAGGCGGCGGCGAATGCGGCCAAGCTGGGCCAGACCTTTGTCGGCGCCAACCGCACGGCCAAGGCGACGCATGCGATACGCGCGATCGCCGATGCGATCATCGCCAGCGAAGGCGAACGCGAAGCGGCCGCCCCTGCCCATGGCGTCAAAGGAGGCAAAAAGCCGGCCCGGAGCCAGACCGAGTCCGAAGCCCCCAAGGGCTCCGGCTCGCTGCTCGATCGCTTTGCCATCAAGAAACTCCTGTCCAAATCCAAGCCGGGAGTCCCCGCCTGATCCAGCCAGCCCCCGCTGATTGACACCAACCCGCAAACACCCTTTTGCCACCAACCGCAGGTCCCGCGATGCAGTCCTTGCCCATCATGATTCTGGTCTTTGGCGCGGTGTTCCTGCTGGGCCTGCTGGCGATCGCGTTTACCGGGCCGAACGCAAAGCGCGAAAGCTCGCGCCGGTTGCAGGCGATCAAGCTGCGCCATTCCGAAAATGCCGTCGACAAAGTCGAGGCGCAGTTCCGCAAGGCAGTCGCCCAGCGCAAGCCCACAAGCTACAAAGTCGCCGGGTCGCAATCGCGCAGCGAAGCATTGCGACTGCGCCTGTTGCGCACCGGCAAGGGCTGGACCGTTCAGCAATATATCTATTCCAGCCTTGGCCTGACTTTGGCCCTTGCCTTGCTCATCGGGTTGAAAAGCGGCTCGATGCTGCTCGGGCTGGCCATCGGCATCGTGATCGGCGCGGGACTGCCGCACCTGGTGGTCAACTATCAGATCGGTCGGCGGATCAACGCCTTCATCACCCGCTTTCCCGACGCGCTCGAACTGCTGACGCGCGGCCTTCGATCCGGCCTGCCGATCAGCGAGACGCTGACAGTGGTCGCCAACGAACTGCCCGGCCCGGTGGCTGAAGAGTTCAAGCTGGTCACCGACCGCATCAGACTTGGCCGGACCATGGAAGATTCGCTGCAGGAAACGGCCAACCGGCTCGATCTGGCGGAATTCAGCTTTTTCTGCATCACGCTCGCGATTCAGCGCGAAACCGGGGGCAACCTGGCCGAAACGCTGGCGAACCTGGCCGACGTGCTGCGCAAGCGGGCGCAGATGAAGCTGAAAATCAAGGCGATGAGCTCGGAATCAAAGGCTTCTGCCTATATCATCGGCTCGCTACCGTTCATCGTGTTCTTCCTGATCTATTCGATCAATCCGACCTATATGGGGCGTTTTTTCATTGACGAACGCCTTATCATTGCCGGGATCGGGGCATTTATCTGGCTGTCGCTCGGGGCTTTCATCATGTCCCGCATGATCAACTTCGAAATCTGAGACCGAGGCCATGAGCGCATTTTCCGCCGTTCCTGTCACGCATCACCCCACGTTGCTGGGCGTCGATGTCATTGCCGTCGGCTCGGTTCTTGCCGGTCTGGCCGCCGCCTTCGTGCTGCTGGCAATCTATGCTGCGGTCACGATCCGCGACCCCATGGCCAAGCGGGTCAAGGCGCTCAACGAGCGGCGCGAAGAACTCAAGGCCGGGATCGTCGTTGCCGCCAGCCGCAAACGCGCCAGCATCGTGCGGCGCAACGAGACCACCGATCGCATCCGCTCGATCCTGCAGCGCCTGCGCGTGCTGCAGGACAGCCAGTTGTCCGTTGCGCAGCAGAAACTGGCGCAAGCGGGCATCCGCAAAAAGGAATGGGGCGTCGCGATCATCATGGGCCGGATGATTGGCCCGATCGTCATCGGCGGCCTGGCCGCGATGGTCATTTACGGGATGAACTATTTCCCCAACTGGCCCGATTACAAGCGATTCGGCGCTTTTGCCCTACTGCTCGGGTTTGGCTACAAGCTGCCCGACATCTGGGTCGCCAATCTGGTCAGCAAGCGCACCAAGGAGATCCGCAAAGGCCTTCCCGACGCGCTCGACCTGCTGGTGATCTGCGCCGAAGCGGGCCTGACCGTCGACGCCGCCTTTGGCCGCGTTGCGCGCGAACTGGGCCGCGCCTATCCCGAACTCGGCGATGAATTCTCGCTGACCGCGATCGAACTGTCGTTTCTGACCGACCGGCGCAGTGCGTTCGAAAACCTGGCCTATCGCGTCAATCTCGAAGCGATGAAGGGGGTCACCACGACGATGATCCAGACCGAACGCTATGGCACGCCGCTGGCCTCTGCGCTGCGCGTGCTGTCCGCCGAATTCCGCAACGAACGCATGATGCGCGCCGAGGAAAAGGCGGCCCGCCTGCCTGCGATCATGACCGTCCCGCTGATCCTGTTCATTCTGCCGACGCTGTTCGTCGTCATCCTGGGCCCGGCTGCCTGTTCGATCAGCGACAACTTCCTCCACCGGAAGATGTGACATCCTGATCCGCCCCAGGCTTATCTGCGCGGGGCGGGGTCAGCCCGCCCGTGCGACCGCTTCGGCATCGACGCGCCGCGCCGATTGCAGCAATTTGTCGAGCAATTCGCGCAAATGTTCGATCTCGCGCGGGGTCAGAACGGCAAAAATCCGTTCATAGGCGGCATAAGCCTGCGGCCAGATCTGTTCGTAGAGCGCGCGGCCTTCCCCGGTCAGTTCGAGATGATGCGACCGACCGTCGGCGGCATTGGGGCTGCGCCGCAGATAGCCGCGATCGTCCAGCGCCTTGCACGCCCGATTGACCGCCACTTTGTCCATCAGCGTCGCGCGCACCAGATCGCGCTGCGTCTGTGCGCCCGCATCGCCCAGAATCGCCATGATCCGCCATTCGGGAACCTTCAGGCCAAACCGATCGCCGTATTCGCCGGCAATATGCCCGGACACCGCAATGGAAGTGACGGCCATGCGGTAAGGCAGGAAATCAGCGAGACGATTTTTCGAACCGGGCATCGCTCGCGACATTATCGATTGCGCGAACGGTTGCAAGAGAAACAAAACAACCGAAACGGCAGCCTTCACTCCTTGTGCGCAAGAATCCCGGCCATGATGAAATCGACCGTGTGTTCGCGATAGCGGTCGCGCAGCTCTTCGGTCAGCGTGTCCTGGCCATAGCAATGGCGCAGCACCAGCCGCGCCGAAAAGAAGCGGTCGGCCGCCCCGGTCACGGTGAAATAGAACAATTGCGGATCGACCGGACGAAAGATCCCCTCTTTGACCCCGGCCTGGATCAGGCGTTCGTAGGCCACGCCGAGCGGCGTCAGGTACTTGTCGGCAATCCGGCGCGCCTCTCCCTCGTCGCTGTCGCGCACCAGGCGCATCAACAGACGGTTGAGGTACGGGTAGGCATAATAGGTATCGATGCACTTGCCGATATGCCGCCGCAGCTTTGCCTCGGGCGGCATGTCGTCCTTGGCGAGCAGCGCATCGACCGAGCGGATGATCGTGACCATGTCGCGGTCGAGCAAGGCCTTGAGCATGCCCGCCTTGTTGCCGAAATAGTATTTGACCAGCGCCGAGTTCAGCCCCGAGCGCAGCGACAGTTCCGACAACGAAATGTCGACCTGATCGCCTTCGCGCATGATCTGCGACGCGGTTTCGAGCAGAAGCTCGCGCGCGCCCTGCTGTTCGCCCCCATCTTCGCGGCTTTCAGGCGCCGCAGGCGTCGCAGTCTGTTCGATCTCGTTCATTCCCAACCCGGTTCTTCCCACCAAGGATAAAACGGCGGCATATCCGAAGAAACGCGCGCCGGGTAGCGCGGTGTGCGCTTTTCCAGAAAACTGGCAATCCCTTCTTTGGCATCGGATCCGCGCGAAAGCGTGTAGATCGCCCGGCTGTCAACCTGATGCGCGAACATCGGGTGATCGAATTGCGGATTGTGCCACAACATCGCGCGCGTCATCGCCACGCAAACCGCACTGGTGTTATCGGCAATTTCGCGCGCCAGCGCCCGTGCCGCGGGCAAAAGATCCTCCGGCGCATGGAGCGAACGCACCAGCCCGCCGCGCAAGGCTTCTGCGGCGTCAAACACGCGCCCGGTGATGCACCATTCCAGCGCCTGCGGCAGGCCGACAATGCGCGGCAAAAACCAGCTCGACGCCGCCTCGGGCACGATCCCGCGCCGGGCAAAGACAAAGCCAAAGCGCGCCGTGGTGCTGGCCAGGCGAATATCCATCGGCAATTGCATCGTCGCGCCAATGCCTACCGCTGCGCCGTTGATCGCGCCGATGACGGGCTTTTTCGAGCGATAGATGCGCAGTGTCAGCAGCCCGCCGCTGTCGCGCACGCGCGGATCGGACAAGTCGGAGACGGTATCGCCGCTGGCAAAAACCTGCTTGCCGTCTTCGGGGGTGAGGTCGGCCCCGGCGCAAAAGGCGCGGGAGCCGTGGCCGGTGACGATGACTGCGCGGATCGCATCATCGGCGTCGGTGCGATCGAACGCGTCGCACATTTCCTGCATCATCGTGCCGGTAAAGGCGTTCATCTTGTCGGGACGATTCAACGTGATCGTGGCCACGCCATCGGCCACGTCGAACAGGATTTGCCGATACTCGCCCACCGATCGCTCTCCCCGGAACAATGGGGGCCGCCTTGTGACGTGCCCCCAGGACATGAAATTTACCGCGGCGCCATGCGGATCGCGCCGTCGAGGCGCACGTCTTCGCCGTTGAAATAGCCGGTTTCGATCATGCACAGCGCAAGCGCGGCATATTCCTCGGGCTGACCGAGGCGCTTGGGAAACGGCACCGACGCGGCCAGCGCGGCCTTGACGTTTTCCGGCGCGCCCTGGAGCAGCGGCGTGTTGAAAATGCCCGGCAGGATGGTGTTGACGCGAATGCCTTCGTTCATCAGATCGCGCGCGATCGGCAACGTCATGCCGACAACGCCGCCCTTCGATGCGGAATAGGCGGCCTGGCCGATCTGGCCGTCTTCGGCCGCGACCGAGGCGGTGTTGACGATCGCGCCGCGTTCGCCAAATTCCCCGATCGGATCGAGCGTCATCATCCCGGCCGCCGACTTGGCGATGCAGCGAAACGTGCCGACCAGGTTGATCTGGATGATCGCGTTAAAGGCATCGAGCGGGAAATGCTTGATTTCGCCCGTTTCCTTTGACCGGCTGGCGGTCTTGATGGCGTTGCCCGTGCCCGCGCAATTGATCAGGATGCGTTCCTGGCCATTGGCCGCGCGCGCCTTGGCAAAGCCGGCGTCGACGCTTTCCTCGCTGGTCACGTTGACTTCACAGAACACCCCGCCAAGCTCGGCGGCGATCGCTTCGCCCTTGTCCTTGTTAAGGTCAAAGATGGCGACTTTCACCCCTTTGGCAGCCAGCGCGCGCGCCGTTGCCGCGCCCAGGCCCGAAGCGCCGCCGGTCACGACGGCGGAAATGCCGGATTCAAGTTTCATCGAAAAATCCTCTGTCCCAAAACGTTATGTCAAACCAGTTCGACGATGGTCACGTTGGCGACGCCGCCGCCTTCGCACATCGTCTGCAAACCATACTTGAGCCCCCGCGCCTTCAACGCGTAGAGCAATGTCGACATCAGCTTCGCGCCCGATGCGCCCAGCGGATGGCCAAGCGCGATCGCCCCGCCATTGACATTGAGCCGGTCGGGATCGGCGCCCGTGTGCTTCAGCCAGGCCATCGGCACCGAAGCGAACGCCTCGTTGACTTCATAAAGGTCGATGTCGCCGATTTTCAGCCCGGCGCGCGCCAGCGCCTTGTCGGTGGCAAACAGCGGCTCTTCGAGCATGATCACCGGGTCGCCCGCCGTCACGGTCATCGTGTGGATGCGCGCCAGCGGAGCCAGGTCATACCGCTTGAGCGCGGCTTCCGACACGACCAGCGCGGCGCTGGCGCCATCGCAGATCTGGCTCGAACTCGCCGCAGTCAGCGCGCCGCCGGGGCTCAGCAACTTGACCCCGGCAATACTTTCGAGCGTGGCGTCAAAGCGGATGCCTTCATCGATCATATGCAGCGCGTGGCCTTCGGGGGTATCGATCCCGACCGGCACGATTTCGTCGGCAAAGGCGCCCGCCTCGGTCGCAGCGATCGCCTTGAGATGGCTGGCCAGCGCGAACCGGTCGATCTGATCCTTGGTAAAGCCATGCTTTTGGACGATCATTTCGGCGCCCATGAACTGCGACCAGGTCACGCCGGGATATTTCGCTTCGAGACCGGGCGATTTGTAGGTGCCCAGCCCCTCTTTCGCATGGAACATCGCGGTACTGCCCATCGGCACGCGCGTCATGCTTTCGACACCGGCGGCAATGACCACGTCCTGCACCCCGGACATGACCGCCTGCGCGGCGAACTGGATCGCCTGTTGCGAAGAGCCGCACTGGCGATCGATCGTCACGGCCGGAGTCGATTCGGGCAAAAGCTTTGCCGCGAGCACGGCATTGCGGCCGACTTGCCCGGCCTGTTCGCCGCCCTGGCTGACACAGCCCATGATCACGTCGTCGATCGCGGCGGGATCGATCCCGGTACGACGGACCAGAGCATCGAGAGTCAGCGCCGCCAGATCGACCGGGTGAACCCCGGCCAGCCGTCCGTTGCGTCGCCCACCGGCGGTGCGCACGGCGTCCACGATATAGGCCGTCCCCATTTCCCTTACGACTCCTCTGGCTCATTTCTATTTAACTGACCGATTAAGGAGCCGATCGCCATCGGTCAAGCCACTCGTGCATGCGCGATCATTTGCGTCACACCGCGCGCTGTGGCACCCCGATTTAACCGAAAGCTTAAGAACAAGAGGCAAGAGCCATGACGACCACCGCCCCGTTTCTGACCGTCGAGCGGCGCGGTCGCGTCGCCATTCTGACGATGAACCGGCCCGAAGCGCTCAACGCGATCGGCACGCTCGACGATTGCGACACGATCGTCGACACGTTCTTCGCGCTCGGCAACGACCGCCAGGTTTCGGCAATCGTGCTGACCGGGGCGGGTCGCGCCTTTTCGAGCGGCGGCAATATCAAGGGGATGCAGACGCGCCAGGGGATCGGCGTGCTCGATCAGCCGGATTCGACCCGCACCAATTACCGGCGCGGGGTCCAGCGCGCGGTGCGCGCCATGCTCGATTGCGAAATTCCGATGATCGCGGCGATCAATGGCCATGCCATCGGGCTCGGGCTCGATCTGGCCTGCCTGTGCGACATCCGCGTCGCCGCCGACAGCGCAAAAATGGCCGCCAGCTTCATCAAGGTCGGGATCGTGCCCGGCGACGGCGGCGCATGGACGCTGCAACGCATCATCGGCTATTCGCTCGCTGCCGAACTGTTTCTGACCGGGCGCACGTTCGACGCGGCTTATGCGCAGTCGATCGGCCTGGTCGGGACGGTCGTCCCCGCCGACGATCTGCTGCCCACCGCGATCGGCATTGCCGAGGAAATCGCCGCCAATCCGCCGCGCGCGCTGCGCCTGACCAAGAAACTGTTGCGCGAGGCGCAGCATGGCCGCGCGCACGACGTGCTCGAACTGTCCGCCGCGTTTCAGGCCATCGCCCACGAAACGCGCGATCATGCCGAAGCGGTCGCCGCGATCCTTGACAAACGGGCGCCGCGCTTCACGGGAGAATGATGGCATCGGGCGAAGAGAAATTCATCGACATGATGCGCGCGCTGGCGGTCGACCCGGCGGCGCGCGCGCTGGTCGACGACGCGGCGGTCATCGCCTTTGGCAACGAGACGCTGATCGTCACGCACGACATGATGGTCGAAGGCGTCCACTGGCTGCCGGGGCAGGACGAAGCCGACATTGCCTGGAAACTGGTCGCGACCAATCTGTCGGACCTTGCCGCCAAAGGGGCGGAGCCGGTCGGCGTCTTGCTCGGCTATATGCTCGGGCCCGACGATGCGCGCTTTGCGCAAGGGCTGGGCGACGCGCTGAGCGCCTTCGGCGTGCCGCTGCTGGGCGGCGATACCGTCTCGGCCCCGGCGGGCGGGCGCAGCCACGGGCTGACCGCGCTGGGCCGCGCGACGCATCGCCCGGTCCCGGCGCGCGACGGGGCACGACCGGGCGAAGTGCTGTGGGTCACCGGGCCGGTCGGCGCGGCGATGCTGGGGTTCGAAGCGCTGCGTGACGGAAACGCCGGTATCGATACGAGCGCCTATCGCCGCCCCTGCCCGCGCCTGGCCGAAGGCATCGCGCTGGCCCCGCTGGTCGGCGCGATGATGGACTTGTCCGATGGATTGCTGATCGATGCGCAGCGGATGGCGCTGGCCAGTCAGGTCACGCTGGCGATCGATTCCGCCGCCGTGCCGGTCCCTGAATCGCTGCCCAATTCGCGCCGCCGCGAAGCGATGGCATGGGGCGATGATTACGAACTGCTGTTTACATTGCCGCCAAATCAGTGCCCCCCTTGTCTCGCATATGCAATAGGGCGAGCAGAAGAATTTTGCGGGGACAGCGTGTTACTTGATGGTGCGCCGCCGAAGGGCCGCCTCGGTTATTGGCACGATTAGCCAAGCCATTGACCTTGCGCAAGGAAATGCTTGCCGCAAGACAATAATCCCCTAGCTTCGATGGGCCTTTCGCAAAGAAAGGAACCCGCCGCCGCACCCGTCTTTCGGAAGGGCCGAAAGGTAGGCACGCACCGGGCAGAAAAGGGGGATGCCACTGTGAGCCTTGTTGAAATTTCCATAGGTCTGGCCTTGCTGGCCATCGTCTACGGTTTTCTCGCCGGTCGTTGGGTGTTGGGATCCCCCGCCGGCAATCAGACCATGCAGGACATCGCCGGCGCCATTCAGGAAGGCGCACAGGCCTATCTGAAGCGTCAGTATACCGCCATTGCCGTCGTCGGCGTGATCGTTGCGGGTATCGTGTTCGCGTTTCTGGGCCCTGTGGCCGCGATCGGCTTTGTGATCGGCGCGACGCTGTCGGGTGCGGCCGGTTTCATCGGCATGAATGTCTCGGTGCGGGCCAATGTGCGCACGGCCGCTGCCGCGCAAAACGGGCTTCAGGCGGGGCTGACTCTGGCCTTTCGCGCCGGGGCGATTACCGGGATGCTCGTCGCCGGGCTTGCCCTGATCGCGATTGCGGGCTTTTTCTGGTATCTGACCGGGCCTGCCGGATATGATCCCGACAAGCGGATCGTGATCACCGCGCTGACGGCTTTGGCACTGGGCGCTTCGCTCGTGTCGATCTTTGCCCGTCTTGGCGGCGGCATCTTTACCAAGGCCGCCGACGTCGGCGCCGATCTCGTCGGCAAAGTCGAAGCGGGCATTCCCGAAGACGACCCACGCAACCCCGCCGTCATTGCCGACAATGTCGGCGACAATGTCGGCGATTGCGCCGGGATGGCCGCCGACTTGTTCGAGACGTATGTCGTGACCATCGGCGCGACGATGGTGCTGACCGCGCTGCTCGTCAAAGGGCTGGGCCATCTGCTGATGCCGTTGATGAGCCTGCCGCTGCTGATCGGCGGGGTGTGTATCGTCACCTCGATCATCGGCACGTTCTTCGTGCGCCTGGGCAGTTCGAACAACATCATGGGCGCGATGTACAAGGGCTTTCTGGTCACCACGGTCCTGTCGATCCCGGCAATCTGGTTTGCGATCACGTATACGCTCGGCGACATGAACACCCCGATCGGGTCTGCCGCGTTTACCGGGCGCACGCTGTTCTATTGCGCGCTGGTCGGCCTTGCCATTACCGGGCTGATCATCTGGATCACCGAATATTACACCGGCACCGCCTATCGCCCGGTGCGCTCGATCGCCAAGGCCTCGATCACCGGCCATGGCACCAATGTCATCCAGGGCCTCGCGATCAGCCTCGAAGCGACCGCGCTGCCGACGCTGGTGATCTGCGCCGGGATCGTCATTTCCTATCAGCTCGCCGGATTGATCGGGATCGCCTATGCGGCGACCGCGATGCTGGCGCTGGCCGGGATGGTCGTGGCGCTCGACGCCTATGGCCCGGTGACCGACAATGCCGGGGGCATTGCCGAAATGGCCGGGCTCGACGACAGCGTGCGCGAAAAGACCGATGCGCTCGACGCCGTGGGCAACACCACCAAGGCGGTGACCAAGGGCTATGCCATCGGATCGGCGGGCCTCGCCGCGCTCGTCCTGTTTGCCGCCTATACCACCGACTTGCGGGAATTCTTCCCGACTCTGAAAGTCGATTTCAGCCTTGAAAACCCATACGTTATCGTCGGGCTGCTGCTCGGCGCGCTGTTGCCCTATCTGTTCGGGGCGATGGGGATGACGGCGGTGGGCCGTGCCGCGGGCGATGTCGTCGTCGACGTGCGCGATCAGTTTGCCAACAATCCGGGGATCATGGCCGGGACCAGCCGCCCCGACTATGCGCGCACGGTCGATCTGGTGACCAAGGCGGCGATCAAGGAAATGATCGTGCCCTCGCTGCTGCCGGTGCTGGCGCCGGTCGTGGTCTATTTCGTAATCACCGCCGCGGCGGGCCGGTCAAACGGCTTTGCCGCGCTGGGCGCGCTGTTGCTCGGGGTAATCGTCAGCGGGCTGTTCGTCGCGCTGTCGATGACATCGGGCGGCGGGGCGTGGGACAACGCCAAGAAATACATCGAAGACGGCCACCACGGCGGCAAAGGCTCCGACGCGCACAAGGCGGCGGTGACCGGCGACACGGTCGGCGATCCCTACAAGGACACCGCCGGCCCCGCCGTCAACCCGATGATCAAGATCACCAACATCGTCGCCCTGCTGCTCCTCGCAGCACTGGCCAGCCACGCCATGTAGGATTTTTGCCGGAGCAATCCGGCAAATACGAACCCCGCCCGGCCCCACCGGGCGGGGTTTTGTATGGGGGGGGTATTGAGTATACCTTCCCCGGAATTCAGGAGAAGATGGATTGAAGGTTATTTACCGGATCACGTACCCTAATGGAAAAATATATATCGGGCAGGATATTACCGACAGCATAAACTATTTTGGCAGCGCATCCAGCACCCTAATTGCTGCGGATTATACCCGTGAAGAGCGATATAGTTTTACGATCACGCGGAACATAATTTGGGAGTCCGAAGGGGCGAGCAAGGCTGAAGTTTATGAGATGGAGCGCCGAGCGATAGTTGAATTTCGGGCCAATGACCCCGCCATTGGCTACAATAGATGGCCGAAATTTAGGGGCTAAGCCGAGGACGGCAGGGGATCGGGGGACAGTTTGCCCATTTCGCGGACCTGACGATCACGGCATGTGGATGAAACCTTTGCACCCGACATCAACACCGGCCAAACGGTCAAATCCAAGTCCGCTCATCCTTGATCTGTCGACGGACGCGCGCGGAGGCCTGCTCGGCGCACTGGCCCGTGTCCCCTGATCGCATGTCGCGCGCGTCCTTCGACGGGCTCAGGACGAGCGGGTATTTGTGCCGCATGATAAGCGGGCGTTTGTTCGACATGGTGGGCGGGCGTTTTTCCGGGAAGCCAAACTGCTGTTGCAAGGAGGGAGTGAAAGGGAGGCCTGCCCACCCCGTCCGTTCGGCCTATGGCAATTACACGTTCCACTTTCGTTCGTCATTCCCGCGCAGGCGGGAATCCAGATTTCGACGTATCATCAAGACGTTAGGGCGACTGGATTCCCGCCTTCGCGGGAATGACGAAAAGGGCGCGCGGTATTGATTTCAAAATATATATTAGTGCAGCGGGCGATGTGTGATGCAGGCAGCCCTTCGGCCGGGCGTCGTCCATCGCACCTCTGCCGTTGACGTAAACGGCAGGCCGCGTCACAACGCACGGCGATGACTGACCCCACACCCGAAACGCCCTCGCCCGAACAGCTTGTCGATGGGCTGTTGCGCCTGCTCCATCTCGATCCCGCCGGCACCGACAGCTTTGTCGGGCACAATCGGCAGGGCGGCACGGGGCGCATGTTTGGCGGGCAGGTGATTGCGCAGGCGCTGGTCGCGGCAGAGCGGACCGTGGGCGAGGATCGGCCGGTTCATTCGCTGCATGCCTATTTCCTGCGCGGCGGCGACGAGACGCAGGACGTTGCGCTTCATGTCCTGCGCGATCTTGACGGGGGCAGCTTTGCCAATCGGCGCGTGGTCGCCAGTCAGGCGGACAAGCCGATCCTGACGCTGGTCGCTTCGTTTCACCGGCGCGAAGAGGGCGCCTGTCACGCCGCTGCGATGCCCGATGTTCCCCCGCCCGAAGATCTGCCGAGCGAGGCGGATCTGCGCGCGGCGCATGTCGACGAACTGCCCGCGGACAAGCGCGCCATGATGCTGCGCCCGCGCCCGATCGAACAACGCCCGGCAGAGCCGCGCCACTGGATGAACCCGGCCCCGCAGGAAGCGAAATCGCACACATGGTTTCGCACGGTCGCGCCGCTGCCCGACGATCCGCGCATCCATCGCGCGGTGCTCGCCTATGCCAGCGACATGAGCCTGCTCGGCACGAGCACCCTGCCCCATGGGCTGAGCTGGATCATCGGCAATGTCATGGGGGTCAGCCTTGACCACGCATTGTGGTTTCACGACGATTTCCGCGCCGACGAATGGCTGCTCTATGCCTGCGACAGCCCGTGGGCCGGTCGCGCGCGCGGGTTCAATCGCGGGCAGATCTTTACCCGCGACGGGCGCCATGTCGCCAGCGTCGCGCAGGAAGGGCTGATCCGGCCGGTTGCGGCGAAAAACTGACAAGGCGGGCCGGTGCCGCCTTCTGCATCGAAAGCCTAAGGCTTGGCCGGGCAGGTCGCCGCTTCCAGCAGGGGGTGCGCGATCATTGCCTGCGCCACGGCGCCGAGCATGCGCCCGCCGTCGCCCGCGCGCGCCACTTCGACCGCGACCGCATCGAACACGTGGCAGGTATCGAGGCTGGTATTGCCCCCGCCATAGCGATTGGCGATCATCGTGGCATAGCGGTCATAGAGCCCGCGATGATGCGCATCGGCCACGGCATCGGTGGCGAAAAAGCGTTGCAGCCGTTGCGCCGCGCCGTCGAACAGCGAACGATGCACGCCGATCATGCTGTCGTAATGCGGCTGCATCGCCACGCCGATGCGCGTACAGCGCAACGATACGTCCATCATCAGCATTTCGAATTCGTGCAGCCGCGCGGCGCCGACCACCGGCGCTTCGATACAGGCCGCATCGGCAGTCCCGGCAAGGATCAGCGCGAGCGCCGCCGCAACCAGGCCGACGCCGCGCCTCATTTGGCCAAGGCTCATTTGGCCAAGGCTCATTTGGCAAGCGTCGTCGCGGGGGGCTGCGTCGGCTGCGCGCAAGGGACCACCGGCACCGCCATCAGCGCCGGAAATTGCCGCACCAGCGCCGCCTGCATCGCAAACGTGGTCTGCGCGACCTGGCCATAGGTCCGCGCCGCGCCGACGATGGCGTTCATCGTGTCGGGATCGTGGCTCAGCTGATATTGGTCATACAGCGCCTGCAAACGGCGCAGATAGTCCGCCGCCGCCTCGTTGTTCTGCCGCGCGGTATTCACCGACGGGGCATAGACCGTGTCGTGAAACGCATTGCGCGCCTCGGCCGAACAGAAACTGGGCGGCAACGCCACCTGCGGCACGGGGGACAGCGCCGGTTGCGGCGGCAGGACAAACCCGGCGGTGGTCGGATGCAGTGCGACGGGCGCCGCCGGAGAGACCATCGCGACCGGCTGAACCACTGCGGACGCCGGGGCGGATGCCGGGGCTGACGCCGCATTCGGCGCGCCCGCCCCGCCCGTGGTCTGGCTATTGGCCAGCGCGGCCAGCAACTGCCCCAGCGTGTTTCCCGAAGGCGGCGCTGCAGCGGCAGCGGGCTCGACAGCCACGGCGACCACCGGCGGCGCCGCAGGAAGCGCTGCCGGGACTGCGGGAAGCGCGGCAGGGACCGGGGCGGGAACGGTCGGCGGAGCGACCGGCGCAACCGTTGCAGCGGACGGCGCGGCAGGGGCCACCGGCACGGTCAACGCCGGGCTGGCGGTCGGTGAAGAGGTCGGATTTTGGGCCATGCGCCCGCGCAGTGTGATGATCTTGGCCCGCGCGATCTCGCCAAACGTGCCGTTGGGAAACCGCGTCAGATAGGATTCATAAAGCGAAGGGTCGTTGCTGCTGTCGATCGATTGCCAGAAAGCGAGTTCGAACGGCGTGCCCACCCCGGTCGAAACCACCGCCTGCGCCATGGCCGCGCCGGGCCCTGCCAACGCCAGCATGATCGCGCCCAGCGCAACCGCAACAGTTCCTGGCTTGCCAGACATTGCCCCCCCTTTCGCGTCCATGCGCCGCACCACCACACGGTCCCCGCCGTAACGGTCGAACCACCCACTGGCACAAAGACCTATAGAAGCATGGTAACATTGCCCTGAAAGGAACAGGTTACCCAGACCCTAATTTTGCCGCGACTGATCGGATGAATGGGGCAAGTCATCGCGCAACGCCCGAAATCCGCATCGAACCGGGACGGTTGGGACAAACCGACAGCAATGGTTTGACGCCTCCGGCGCGCCGAATCGGCCCTAACCCGACGGGTGATAGAAATCGTAGACCGTCTGTGCGACAGCCACGCTGACACCGGGCGCGCGTTGCAGGTCTTCGAGGCTGGCCGCGCGGACTTTGCTCGCCGTGCCGAAATGCAGCAACAGCGCCCGTTTGCGCGCGGGGCCGATGCCGGGGACTTCGTCGAGCGGGCTGGCGGTGATCGCCCGGCTGCGTTTGGCGCGATGCGCGCCGATGGCAAAGCGGTGCGCCTCATCGCGCAAGAGCTGCAAATGGAACAGCAGGGGCGAATTCAGCGGCAGCAGCTTTTCGCGCCCGTCGGGGAAATGAAAATGTTCGCGCCCGGCATTGCGGTCGGGACCCTTTGACACCGCGATCAGCGCGACATCCTCGATCCCGAGCTCTTCCAGCGTTTCGCGCACGGCGGTCATCTGCCCCTTGCCGCCGTCGATCAGCACGAGATCGGGCCACATCCCGCGATCGCGGTCGGGGTCTTCTTCTTGCGCACGGGCAAAGCGGCGGCTCATGACTTCGCGCATCATGCCGAAATCGTCGCCCGGCTCGGTCTCGGGCCGCTTGATATTGAACTTGCGGTATTGCCCCTTGCGAAAGCCTTCCGGCCCGGCGACGACCATCGCGCCGACCGCATTGGAGCCCATGATATGGCTGTTGTCATAGATCTCGATGCGATCGGGCGGATCGCCGAGTTCGAGGAAATCGGCCAGCTCGCGAAAGATCTTCGCCTTTGTCCCGGTCTCGGCCATGCGCCGGTCGAGCGCTTCGTCGGCATTGCGCTGCGCCTGTTCCATCAGGCGGCGGCGATCGCCGCGCTGGGGCACGGAGATTTCGACTTTCCCGCCTGCCGCGCCCTGCAACGCTTCGGCCAGCAGCACCGCTTCGGGCAAGTCGCGGTCGACCAGGATCAGGCGCGGCGGCGGCACGTCTTCATAGAATTGCGCCAGAAACAGCGTCATCACTTCGCCGTCATCGTGCCCTTCGGTGTGGCTGGGGAAAAAGGCGCGATGGCCCCAGTTTTGCCCGCCCCGGATGAAAAACGCCTGAATCGCGACCTGCCCGCCCTTGATCGCCATGGCAAAGACATCGGCATTGCCGACGCCTTCGGCATTGATCGCCTGGCTGCCCTGAATGAATGTCGCCGCGCGCAGCCGGTCGCGCATCACCGCCGCGCGTTCGAAATCGAGCGCTTCGGCGGCGGCGGCCATCTGCGTCTCGATTTCGCGCTGGACCGCGCTCGATTTGCCGCCAAGGAAATCCTTCGCCTGACGCACCAGTTCGGCATAGTCGGCCTCGCTGATCCGCCCGACGCAAGGCGCGCTGCATCGCTTGATCTGATAAAGCAGGCAAGGCCGGTCGCGCCGCGCCATGAAGCCGTCGTTGCAACTGCGCAGGAGGAACAGTTTCTGCAAGGCGTTGATCGTCGTGTTGACCGACCCGGCGCTGGCAAAGGGGCCATAATAATTGCCCTTGGCCCGGCGCGCGCCGCGATGCTTCATCAGCCGGGGATAGCCATGATCGGATCGCAAGAGAATGAAGGGAAACGATTTGTCATCGCGCAGCAGGACATTGTAGGCCGGGCGATAGCGCTTGATCAGCTGCGCTTCGAGCAACAGCGCCTCGGCCTCGGAATTGGTCGTGACGATCGTCATCGATCGCGTCAGGCTGACCATGCGGCGCAGCCGATTGGGCAGGCGATCGACCTGCACGTAATTGGCGACGCGGTTTTTCAAGGCGCGCGCCTTGCCGACATAGAGCACGTCACCGCGTGCATCGATCATGCGATAGACCCCGGGGACCGGCTTCAAGGTCGCGATCACATCACGCAGAACTGCGACCCCGCGATCGAGATCGGGCTGATCCGCCCCGCGCAGGACATAAGTCGCCTTGTCTTCGTTAAAGCGTTCCGCGCCATGCGGCGAGGCCATCGCGCCCGCCGGGGTGCGACCGGCAGGGGCATCGTCGGGCAAAACGGGCGGGGCGGGCGGTCGCGAGGAAGAACGGGCCATGGGCCATTCCAGATAGGGACTCCGACCCCGCTTGGCCAGCACCCACGCGAGACCCGCGCTACGCAATAGACCGGATCGGGCGGGCGCGCCGCGCTTAACGACGTGCGGGTTAACCTCGCGGACGTGACCACGCAAATTTACCAATTCGGGCATGCAACCCGCTCAGCCGGTCGTCGTCAGGCGGCGCGGGTGCGGCTTGGCCTGCCGGGCAAGGTCATTCTGGTCACCGGGCACGAGCCCTGCCAGCTGGATGACCTGTCGCAAACCGGGGCCTGTGTGACCGTGGCCAAAGAGGCGCCACCGGTTGGCGATTCGGCCGTGCTGATGGTCAACGGCGTCGAAGCGTTTGGCACGGTGGTCTGGCGGCGCGGCGCGCGATTCGGGCTGTGTTTCGATGAGCCGGTCGCCAAGGATGACGTCGTTCGCCTGCGCGCCATCCACGATCATTTCGAATCGCTCGAAAGCGACCGTCAACTGCGCCACGCCCGGGAATTCGTCCAGGGCCGTCGCGTCTATTGATGCTCAGAACTGTTTGCGCAGTTCCAGCTTGAGCAGGCGCCCGGTCGGATCCAGATAGCCCGCCTGATACCGCAGCGGCGTCACGCCCGCAGAATTGGTCACTTTCTGCTGCCCGTCGAACAGATTGTTAACGCCCAGCGACAGGCGCGATCCTTTCAGGAACGCGAATTTTTTCACCACGCCCGGCATCCGGCCAAGATCGACAAACAGCCGCACATTGAGCGTGGCCAGCGATCCGAAATCGAGCGGCAGATCGCCGGGCTGACCGCTGGAATTGACATGGGTCGGGCTCGCATAGCTGCCATTGAGGCGCAAGCCAAAGCCGCGATAGAACCCGCCCGCGTCGAGATTGACGGTATGGCGCGCGACCCCGGTTCCGGTCAGCGCATCGCCGCGCAACTGATCGAGCACCGGGCCGCCCGGGGCCAATTGCGCGGTGTTATAGAATTCATAGCTGTAGGCGAGCGACAGGTTCCACCGCCCGCGCCCGTCCGATGGCGGCGGACCGCCCGGCGGAGGACCGCCCGGGCCACGCCCGCCCCCGCCAAAGCCCCCGCCCCCGCCTCCACCTCCACCGCCCGGTCCATGGCCAAACCCGCCACCCGGCGGAGGACCGCCGGGACCACCGGGCCCGCGCATGCCAAAACCGCGCCGCTGCGCCATCGCCGGATCGGGCTTGCCGAAATTTCCCGCGAGATTGAGCGTGGTGCGGATGCGCGAACTGCGCGTCATCGCCAAAGTCACCGGGGTTTCGTCGATCCACGCGATCTGCCCATCGGCATCGCGCCTGATGCGATCGGCATAAGCCGCCTGCACCGCCGCCGTCAGCAAGGGAAACGTGCTCGTCGCATTGTCCGAATGGTTGCGGAAATATTCGACCACCAGCGTATCGTTGCCGCCGCCAAACGGCAGGGTCCAGTTCCCGGCAAATTTCAGGTCATGCTGATTTTCGCGCAAAAGCCCCGGATTGCCGCCCGAAACGACCGTCGCCAGCACCGTCTCGCCGCGCACGAAGTCATAGACCGAAACGCCCGGCGTCGCCACGCTGGGCGCGGCCAGATTGGAAAAACCGGGCGCGACCTGGGTGCCGATATACGAGCCCGACAATGCCAGGCGCGCAGTCGGCTTCCACGTCAGGCCCGAACCCAGATCGATCAGGTGACCGAAATCCGACAGCGTGTGCGCCTCGACATTCAGATTGAGCGAGAGATCGCCGATCGCTTCGAGCACATGATTCTTGCGGCTGGCAATCGGCACATCGAGGCTGAAACCGGCTTGCAGATCGCCGCGCCGCAGCCGCGCGTCTGTCGCCTCGTTCGTACCGCTGCCGGCGAAAGACGACCAGACATAGCCGGTTTTCAGCGTCAGCCCGACATCGCCTGCGGCCAAACGCGCGGGCATGCCGCTCACCGTCACCAGCGTCGTCGCGGTGTCGGTCGTGGTATCGCTGATTTGCGGCTGGAGCGCGGACGGCAAATCGGTCGAACTGGACGAATAGACATGGCTGCCGTCCAGGGTCGCAGACAGCAACCATGTGCCGAGCGGGCGATTGAGCCCCAACCCGATCGAGCCGGTGGTCGTGCGGCTTGACGCCAGCAGCCCGAGCAACGGCTCGGTCGCCTTGATCCCGTTGAGCGCGTCGCTCGAATCGCGCTCGATCAGGCCGTTGATCGTCAGCCCCGCGCCCAGCCCGAGCGGCCGCGCCACGGTGGCATTGAGAGTCGCGGTGCTCGTGCCCGCCTGCAGCGTGCGGAATTTGGCCGGATCGGGCGCGCCCGCGGCGACCGGCGTCGACTGGATGATGTCGCGCGCGGCCTCGGTCTCGGGCGTCTGGCGGTCATAGGTGCCGGTCACATTGACGCGCGCGCCCTGATCGATGCGCACCCCGGTCGCTTCGTCGCGCAGATCGGTATAGCCGCCGCGCGCGGGCACATTGAGCTGACCTTCGTCATTGAATCCTTGGAAATGGTCCTTGAGGATGAAATTGACCACGCGCTGATCGGGACGAAATCCGTATTTCAGGGCGACTTCTTCGGGCAGTATCTCGACCCGGCGGATCGCTTCGGGCGGAAGCCCGCGAATTTCGCGAAAATTCGACACGCGCATGCCGTTGAGCAAAAACACCGGCGTACCATCGCCCCGCCCGCGCCCGGTGCCCGTCTGCGGCACGAGCGCAGCGACGAGTTCCTGAATCGACGACACGCCGTAACTGGCGATGTCTTCCTCATCCAGAGTCACGATCGGCGGCTGTTCGGTTTCGACTTGCCCCTTGATGCGGTGCGCGACGACGAGAATTTCTCCCTTTTTGTCGAGCCCTTGCGCATTGGCCTTGAGGATCTTGTCGCCATTGACCGAAATTTCATCGGTATCGCCGGAATCGGCCGCAGGCGCCGGAGCAGGTTGGGGTTGGGGTGCAACCGCAGTCGGCGCGTCCGGCGTCTGCTGCGCTTGCGCAGACGGGCCGCCCAAAGCGAGGCCGACGACAACGGCGGGAAGCAGGATGACGGCGGAGGACATAGCTTTCCCGGGGGGCAAGGAGGGCCGTGTGCCCTTGCGAAATGCACCACGAATGGGCAATGGACAATTGGTAACATTTTGTCGCCCGTCGGCTCGCCCGGCAATAACGGGGCGTGTTGGACAGGGGCTTGGAAGGGGGCTGGGGCCACGCCGATACGCAGCGGGCTTTCCTTTTTGCCGCACACGAGTTATGGGCGCCACGCGCGGCGCATCACCTGCACACCGCATCGAACCTCATTTGTCCCATGATTTCGAGTTCCGGTCGATTCTTTCGCCGGATGCTCAAAACAGAACAAGGCATCGCAAACCGCCGATGGCGAAAGAAGAACTCCTCGAAATGCGCGGGACGGTGGTCGAACTGCTGCCCAACGCGATGTTCCGCGTCCGTCTCGAAAACGACCACGAAATTCTCGGCCACACGGCCGGAAAGATGCGCAAGAACCGCATCCGCGTGCTCGTCGGCGACGAAGTGCTGGTCGAACTCACCCCCTATGACCTTACCAAGGGTCGTATCACCTATCGCTTCATGCCCGGTCGCGGCGGCCCCGGCTCTTATTGAGCGGCAACCGCATGCCTCCTGCGGCGCCCCTTGATCCGAAGCAGGATCACGCCGACGCCCCGCGCACGCCGCTGGTGCTGGCTTCGGCCAGCCCGCGTCGTCGCGACCTGCTCGCGCGCATCGGCGTCGTACCCGATGCCGTCGCGCCCGCCGATATAGACGAAACCCCGCAGCGCAGCGAACGCCCGCGCGCCCATGCCGTGCGCCTCGCCGCCGAAAAGGCGCGCGCGGCCGCCGCGCTGCGCCCAGATGCGGTGATCCTGGCCGGCGATACCGTGGTCGGCCTCGGCGCGCGTATCCTGCCCAAGGCCGAGGACGAGGCCACCGCCCGCCAATGCCTGACGCTGCTGTCGGGCCGCCGCCATCGTGTCTTTTCGGCGATCGCGGTGATCACCCCCGACGGGCACTTGCGCGAAGCGTTGAGCGAGACCGTGGTCCGTTTCAAACGACTGACTCCGGCCGAAATCGACGCCTATATCGCCAGCGGCGAATGGCACGGCAAAGCGGGCGGCTATGCCATCCAGGGCAGCGCCGAAGGCTTTTGCGCCTGGCTCGCGGGAAGCCATTCGGGCGTTGTCGGCCTGCCGCTTTACGAAGCCCGCCGCCTGCTGCTTGCCGCCGGAGTACGGCTTGCCTGAACACTCGGGGCCTGAATGGTTTATCGAAACGGGGATCGGCGAAGATCGCGCGATCTGCGTTGACGATCACACCATCCTCGCCGCGCGCGTGTGCTGGCGCGAACCATGGCGCGCTGGCGCGGTCGCCCCCGCACGGCTCGACCATCGCCATCCCGGTTCACGACGCGGCGCGGTGCGCTTGCCCGACGGCACGATCGCCACGATCGACGCGCTGCCCCCCGGCCTGACCCACGGCGCCACGCTGATGGTGCGGATCACGCGCGCCGCTCTGGCCGAACAGGGCCGCTTCAAATTGATGCAGTGCCGCCCGGCGGGCGACGCAGCGCCCTGCCCCGCACCGTCGCTCGCCGCAACGCTGGCCGATAGCGGCATCCCCGTGCGCGCGCTCGGCACGCTCGACCGCAGCTTTGACACGGCAGGCTGGGACGACCTGATCGAACAGGCGCAGACCGGGATCGTCGATTTCCCCGGCGGTCTGCTGACGATCAGCCCGACTCCGGCGATGACGCTGATCGACATCGACGGCCCGCCGCCCTTGCTGCCGCTGGCCCACGCAGCCGTCCCGGCGCTTGCCGCATCGCTTGCGCGGTTCGACATCGCCGGATCGGTGGGGATCGATTTCCCCGGGCTCGAATCGCGCGCCGAGCGCCAGGCAGTCGATGCCGCGCTCGATCTGGCGCTGGCGGCATCGGGCTGGCGCGGCGAACGCACCGGCATGAACGGATTTGGCTTTGTCCAGCTGATCAGCCGACTCGTCCGCCCCTCGCTGATCGCGCGCATGGCGTTTCATCCCGCACGCGCCGCCGCCTATGCCCTGCTGCGCCGCGCCGAGCGCGTGGCCGAGCCGGGCGCGCTGCTGCTGGTCGCCCATCCTGACGTCCTTGCCGCGATCAGCCCCGCGCTGGAGGACGAACTGGCCCGCCGCAGCGGTCGATCGATCCGGCGCGAGGCGCGCGTGGGGCTTGCCCTCCACGGCGGTTTCGCGCAGGCGATAGCGCCATGAGCATTTCTCCAGAACGTCCGCGCGTTTGCCCGATCTGCGGCAAGCCGCGCGCGCCCGACTTCGCCCCGTTCTGTTCGCCGCGTTGCCGCGACCGCGACCTGCTGCGCTGGCTCGACGAAGGCTACACCATTCCCGGCCCACCCGCCGCCCGCCCGGACGGCGACGAGGACGGCATCTGAAAAAATCTGTCACGTTGGGGCTGGACAAGCCCCCCGTGCTTCGCCATAGGCGCGCTTCCATCGCGACGGCGCCGCCACAGACCGGCCCTATCGCGCGATGCCCGGGTAGCTCAGTTGGTAGAGCACGTGACTGAAAATCACGGTGTCGGCGGTTCGATTCCGTCCCCGGGCACCATCGGCCTGTTCGCCGAAGCCCGCCAAGAGTTGCAAAAACCCCGGAAATCTGCCATTAATGCCACTGGCTTAATCGCCGGTGTTCGCCATTGCTCGCCCACAATCGGGTGATTTTGGGGGCCACAGCGGGGGCCACTTAAATTAGGCAAAAAGGCGTGGCCCCCAATGGCGCTTACATCCACTGCAATTCGCAATGCGAAGCCGAAGGCGAAGCCCTATAAGCTGGCCGATGAAAAAGGGCTGTTCCTGCTCGTGCAGCCATCGGGCGGAATGCTTTGGCGGTTCAAGTTCCGGGTCGATGGCCGGGACGAACAGGGCAATCCCAAGAAGGTCGAAAGGAAGCTGGGCCTTGGCACCTATCCCGATGTTAGCCTGAAAGACGCGCGTGCATTGCGAGACGATGCGCGGACATTGCTGGCCAAGGGTATCGATCCCGCCGAAAAGAAGCGTCGCGATGCCCACATTGCCAAAGTCAGCGCGGCAAACTCGTTCGCCGCCGTGGCCCGGACCTACATCGACAAGTGCAAGCGCGAGGGACGCGCCGACGCGACCGTGACCAAGCAGGAATGGCTGCTGAAACTGGTCGAACGCGCCATCGGCCAGCGTCCGATTGCCGAAATCGAACCGTTCGAAATGCTGGAAGCCGTCCGCAAATACGAAACGACCGGACGAACCGAAGCCGCACACCGCGCCATTCAATTTTCCAGTCAGGTATTTCGCTTCGCCATCGCCAACCAACTGGCCAAATCCGACCCGACGCGCGATCTGCGCGGCGCGTTGACCAGCCACAAAGCCAAGCACCACGCTGCCATCCTTGAACCGAAGAAGGCGGGCGAGTTGCTGCGTGCGATGGATGGCTATGAAGGCAGTCCGATCACCAAGATCGCGCTGCAACTGTCCGCGCTCGTGTTCGTGCGCCCCGGCGAACTTCGCCAAGCCGAATGGAGCGAAATCGACGTTGACGCCGCCGTCTGGCGCATCCCGCCGGACAAGATGAAGGGACGGATGGAACACGTTGTTCCGCTGTCCACGCAATCGCTAGCGCTGCTGGAACAGGCACGCAGCCTGACTGGTGACGGGCGTTATGTTTTCCCGTCGATCCGCACTTACACTCGCCCGATGTCCGAAAACACCATCAACGCGGCGCTGCGGCGACTGGGCTATTCCGGCGACGAAATGACCGCGCACGGATTTCGCGCGATGGCCAGTACGCTGCTGAACGAATCGGGCAGGTGGTCGCCCGACGCGATCGAACGGGCCTTGGCGCACAAGGACAAGGATGCTGTGCGCGCAGCATACCATCGCGGGGCGCATTGGCAGGAACGCGTGGACATGGCGCAATGGTGGGGCGACCATCTGGAAACGCTGCGCAAAGGCGCAGATATCATCCCGCTACGCGAGCGTGCGCGAGGCTGAACCTGTAAAGCCCATGCCGTGCCCTTGTCGCATCAGGCGCTCGCCGTCATCGAAAGCATGCGTCGGCTTACCGAGATATGTCTTCCCCTCTGTGCGTACCCGACCGGTTCCACATCGTGCCAGAACCCATGCCAGAGGTGGAGCGCATCGCAGCCGCCGAGGCATTCTTTGCCAGCATCCCCGCGACTGTAAACCACGGCGGCGACCGTGCCTATTATATGCCATCAGTCGATCGCATCCAGCTTCCACCCTTCGCGGCCTTCCACGATGCGCACGGCTATTACAGCACAAGGGGTCATGAGACAGTCCATTGGACTCGCCACGAGAGCCGCCTTGATCGATCGTTCGGGCGGGAAAAATGGGGCGATGAAGGCTATGCTCGCGAGGAGCTTGTCGCCGAGCTGGGCGCGGCTTTCCTTGCCGCCGATCTTGGCCTGGCCAACGAGCCACGCCCCGACCATGCCAGCTATATCGCAAGTTGGATCAAGGTGCTGCAAAACGACACCCGCGCCATCGTCCAGGCCGCCGCCCATGCGGAGCGGGTCATTGCCTATCTCCACCAATTGGCTAACCCCGACAATGTGCAGGAGGCGGCATAGCCAGGCGGCCGCCCCTATCTGGGCGGCCATTTCTTTGGCATTTATATCCCTTCGAGGCACTCAGCTGGGCGAAGCTTGATCTCGCCGTACTTTACACTGTTCACTTGCCGCCCACATTCGGATCGTGCGATAGCTTCACGAGCTCGACCATGCGCTGACCGACGGTACTTCGCACGCAGAATAGGGGGGCTGTCGTCTCCGAGTCCATTGGACCGCTTGGGATTGCGCGGAGTTAACTCTGATAGTGAACCACATATGTCCTAAGGACATATGTGGTTCACTATCGCATTAGTCAAGCCCCCTTGAGCACGCCTCCGAATAAAAATTCGCAGGGTTTACATCTAGCGCCTAATGATATATGTCCTTAGGACATATATCATTAGGCGCTGCATGAACTTCACCGACGGCCTTGAAAACGCATTGCTCGAACGGGACGCCCCAATCGTCACCGATTATGAGTTTTTTGTCCTAGGCCAGCAGCTTTTTGCCAAGAAGGAATGGAAGGGCGAGCCCTTAAAAAGGCTTCCATTGGAGTGGGATCGGACCCGTGCGCGAAACGCAATCAATCGTTTGGGCGCGCGCCGAACCATAGCTCCAGACGTAGATTTTCGCTCCGGCGTTTGGCGAGTAGTGCAATCAACGCGAGCCGGATCAGCAGAAGAGATCGCATGTATCGCCGATCCGTTCTGCTATGTGTCTCACCTGTCTGCGATGCAGCGCTATGGGCTTACGGATCGCAGCCCTGAAGCTCTCCACCTAACAACGCCGATCCGATCGATCTGGAACGGGCTTCGTGATCGGAAGTTACAAGCGGATTTGGGGGAGCAGCTCCCTACCGAGCACCCTGCCCTGGTAAGGTTGGGGTTCAAAGGAGTGGTTCGCCGCCGCCCCGTCATTGTGCATGAATCCAGTCATCCAGCGCAGCCCATCCCGGTCGCCGGTGAGCGCACTCAAATTGCATCGATTGGTCGAACCTTCGTGGATATGCTGGCAGAGCCCGCTCTTTGCGGAGGCATCCACCATGTGCTCGACATCTGGAACCATGAAGCAGAGCAGTGGGCGCCGCAAATCATCCAGGCAGTCGATTGCTTCGAAGCAAAAATAGTAAAGGTACGGGCAGGCTATATTCTGACGGAGGTTCTAGAAATAGAGGACGACAGAATTAACGCGTGGCAGCAATATGCCCAGCGCGGCGGGTCGAGAAAACTCAATCCGGATGCCCCGTATGGTCCGACCTATTCTGAAAGATGGATGATTTCTCTCAATGTATGACATCGACGAGGCTCCCGATGGTGCAGGAATCGAGATTGTCGATGTTGACGTGCGCGCATGGGTTGAGGCGGCGCGTCCCAATCCCGACCGCTATCGCGATCGCCAGGTCACAGAGATTGTGTTGGCGTCGATCGGTATTGCGCCAGACCTAAAGAAGGCACTGGTCCTCAAGGGTGGCGCGGTGATGGCCTTGGCCTTCAAAAGCGAGCGGGTGACCGGTGATGTTGATTTCAGCGCCAACGCCGATCCCGAGGCCTTTGCCAAGCTGGTGGTCAACGAGCTGAATGGCTTGCTCCCGAGAACAGCTATAACCCTTGGATATCTTGATTTGCTGTGCCGGGTGCAATCGGTGAAAAAGATGCCCAAGGCTCGAAACTTTGAGGATCATGATTTTCCGGCGCTGTTGGTTCGGATTGGCTCCGCCCGACGCGGCACAGCGGAGGAAAAGCGGTTCGAGGCCGGGCAGGCATCCCGCGTGCTCGATATGGAAATCAGCTTCCGCGACCAGGTTTATGCCTTTCAGGAGTTGAATCTGGCAGATGCCGGCGTGGCCGTCAGGGCATTCACCCTCCATGAGATCATTGCCGAAAAATTCAGAGCCTTGCTCCAGCAGCCGGTGCGAAACCGCTATCGGCGCCAGGATGTCTATGACATCGCCTTTCTTGTCGCGGGCAACGCCCTCATGGACGACGACAGGGCGAAGATTCTGGCGACGTTGATCGAGAAGTGCCGCACCCGCAGGATCGAGCCAACTGCCACCTCCATCGATGACCCCGAGGTCGTACGCCGCGCCCGCGCGGACTGGGATACCCTCAAGCTGGAATTATCCGACCTGCCGCCATTCGATGAGAGGTTCGCGATCGTGCAGGAGCTCTATGTGTCGCTGCCTTGGCGCGGCTACCCCAGTCTTGACCGCAGAACCCACGCCCGAGATTAGAGGATCAGTCTGGCAGCCGTCGTCCGGCCATGAGCAAGTGCGGCTTTGGCCAAAAGGTTGGGATGAGGAATATCGTCCTTTTGGACGGACGATAGGCCAACCATCCGCGATCTTTTGGCTTTCACCCGGCGCACTGGGGGGCTTAATTGGGGGCCAGTTAAAAATGGTTTTTAATTTAAATATTTAAAATCAAAATCATAGTGGAATTTTTCGATTCCGTCCCCGCTTCCCAACAGCTTGCAATCACGACAGCGGCGTAACGCCGTGGCGATCAAGCGGTCGTTCCGGTCGGCCGGCACGACGGGTAATTCATGGAACTCAGTCGTTCCTGAGAGTGTCCATCATTTTTTCTTCGAACTGATGCGAAGCGTGCTTTTTGGCTGCCATGCGTTCCATTCTGTCGATGACGGCCTCGACCGCGACCTCGGCAATGGCGTCCAAATGGTCGCCGATTTTTTGCTCGATCAGCTTCTCCATCTTTTTCTTCAAAACATCATGCTTTGCGCATAGAGCAAGATGAAACATCTTGGCCGCAACGTCATGCCCTTCATCGATACGGCAGCCACAACTGCCGCAATGACAAAGCTTGTCGCCGTCGGTCGATACTGCAGAACATTGGTTCATGATCATTCTCCGTCGGACATCACTCGATGGTGATTTTTACGAAATATATCTCAGATACATTTCAACATACTCCTGTTCATTATGATACCGATCATCCTGGGCATGCACTCCGTAACTAAACGGATAGAGGTGGCACTGCATTGCGCTAAGCCCGAGAATGGCCCCGTGCATGGGGTCACATGGAATTCCGGCTGAAAACCGAATGCACCCGACAGGTTGACTCAATTTCGGAGGAAGACGCCCCATGACCGATGCGGGAAAAGGGATGGCACTCGACGACCCGATGGCCCCCGAACGGGCGGCGCTGATCGGACGATTGCGCGATGCGGCCGAAATTCTGCCGGTTGTCGAGGCGCCGGACTTCGCCGTCCCCTTCGATCGCTTCGGCGATGCCCGGATCGTCCTGTTGGGCGAGGCAACGCACGGCACGCATGAATTCTACGCAGCCCGCGCGGCGATCACGCGTCGGCTCATCGAGCATCACGGCTTCAATATCGTCGCTGTCGAGGGCGACTGGCCCGACATCGGACGAATCGACGACTATGTCCGCCACAATGCCCCGCGTCCGCGCGTGGGCCAACCCTTCGTGCGGTTTCCGACGTGGATGTGGCGCAATGAAGACGTGCTGGACTTTGCAGACTGGTTGCGCGGGCACAATGCCGCCCTGCCCGAAGCCGACCGGGCGACCATGCGCGGCCTCGATGTCTACAGCCTGGGCGAATCCATCCATGCCGTCATCGCCTATCTCGATGCGCACGATCCGGCGGCCGCCGCAGAAGCGCGCCATCGCTATGGCCAGTTGCTGCCGTGGCAGGACGAGCCGCAGCGCTATGGACAAGCGATCGAGCATGGCCACCTCGTCGGTTGTGAAGACGCGATCGTGGCCCAATTGCGCGACTTGCTGCACCAGCGGATGCATCTGATCGCGCAAGACGGCGACAGCTATTTCGATGCCGAACAGAACGCGCGGATCGTACGCGCCGCCGAAAGCTATTACCGCGCCATGTACCGGGGCGGAGCCGCCAGCTGGAACCTGCGCGACCGGCACATGTTCGACACGGTGCAAAGGCTCATGGCCTTTCGCAAGGATGCCCGCGCCGTGATCTGGGCGCACAATTCGCATGTCGGCAATGCGTCGGCCACTGCCATGGGGTGGCGCGGAGAATTCAACATCGGCGAACTGGTCCGCGCCGCCTATGGCGACGAAGCCGTTCTGATCGGCTTTGGAACCGATCGCGGAACGGTTGCCGCCGCGTCGGACTGGGGCGCGGAGATGCGGGTGATGGAGCTTCGCCCGGCACGCCGACACAGTTGGGAAGAAGCGTTTCGCCGCACCGGCCTTGCCCGCAGCCTCACCGACTGGCGCGGCTCCAAACGGCGGGGGCTGGCCGATGTCCTGTCGCAAAGCCTGCTCGAACGGGCGGTCGGCGTGGTCTATCGGCCGCAATCCGAGCTGTTGAGCCATTATTTCGAGGCTGTGCTGGCCGACCAGTTCGACGCGTATGTCTGGTTCGAGGAAACCCGCGCGGTCACGCCGCTGGGGCGGGAACGCCCCCATGGCGCGCCCGAGACCTGGCCGTTCGGGCTATGACCGGGGCGGGGACGAAGTCGGGGACGGCGCCATCTGGGGGATGAAGCATGACCCGATGGGAAGGATTTGCCGATCGCCGCGAAGCCGGGCGCGCCTTGGCGCACGCCGTCGCCGCGCTCGAACTCGATGATCCGGTTGTGCTCGCGCTGCCTCGCGGCGGTGTTCCGGTGGCATTCGAAGTCGCCCGGGAGCTGACCGCGCCGCTCGATGTGCTGCTGGTGCGCAAGATCGGCGCGCCCGGTCATGAAGAATATGGCATCGGCGCATTGGTCGACGGCGCATCGCCGCAAGTGGTCATCGACGAACGAGCGGCCCGCGCCGTCGGCGCCAGCCAGGCCTACATCGACGGCGAGATCGCGCGACAATTGGCCGAGATCGAACGACGCCGCACGCTCTATCACACAGGGGCACCAGCCGCGCTTGGCGGGCGAACGGCAATCGTGGTCGACGACGGCATTGCGACCGGCGGCACGGTGCGCGCTGCGCTTCAGGCGCTGGCCAAGGCGGGCCCGGCGCAAATCGTGCTTGCCGTGCCGGTCGCCCCTGCCGATACGCTTGGCGGACTTCGCGGGCTTTGCGACCGGATCGTGTGCCTTTTGTCACCGACCCCGTTCTATGCGGTCGGTGCACATTACCGCGATTTTACCCAGACGGAAGACGCCGAAGTCATCCGGTTATTGGCCGAGGCAAAGCGCTGGAGCCATCCAGCGTAAAGGCCGCCTTGTGCCGGGAAGCCGTGGCTGCGGCACTCACCCCATGCCCGCGCATGCGGCCAGGGCGCGCCGGTCATAAATGACGATCGAGCGTCTGTCCGGCGTGCCGATGATCTGACGCTGGCGCAAGTTGGTGATCTGGCGGCTGACCGTTTCGATCGTGAGGCCGAGCAAATCGCCCATATCCTGGCGTCCGATCGGCAGTGTGAACCGGATCAGCGCCGTCTCGCTCTCGACATCGGGGCACAGGCGCGCTGCCATTTCGATCAGGAATACGGCCACGCGCTCCGTCGCCGTCATTTTACCCAGCACCTGCATCCATTTCCGCATCTGGTCGAGCTCGCCGAGCGTCCGCTTCAGCAAGTCGTGCTCAACATCGGCGTGCCGCCGCGCAAGATCGTCGAAATCCGATCGCCGAAAGGTGCAGACTTCGGCATCGGTCACCGCTGTCACCGAATGCCGGGTTTTCGTACCGAAAGCGCGCCCGATAAAATCGCTGGGAAATGCGATCCCCAGCATCTGGTCACGCCCGTCCGACAAGGACGCCGTCAACTTCAGGATGCCATCCACGACATTGCCGACCAGCAGCGCATCCTCGCCCTCCCACATCAGCGTCTGACCGGCCAGCAAAGTCTGCCGCCGACCGGCCCGGCCAAAGCGGTCGAGCGCGTCCGCCGACAGCGAGTGGCAGATGGAGCTTTCGCGAACCGGGCATTGAGAACACGTCGCCATGACAATCAGCCCCTCTTTCGAGAACGGCTTATGCACCCCTTGTCACCGGCTACTGGCCACCCGAACGCGCGCGGCGCAGTGGAGTGGGAGCAGTTGTCATTGACTGGGATCAAAAACCAGAGATTTTATCGGACAATCCGGGCCCGCCGCCTATCCGTAAGTTACCGGAGCCGACCGACCGCCGCCCCGGCGCGGTATCTGCTCCAGGTCCAGTCGATTGCCCCCCGGTTAATTGCCCCCCCGCAAACAGAGCGAGGAGGCGGTAAAGCTGGCGCAAGTCGGTGCCGACGCAAAAATATCCCTGCCGGTTGCGCAGCATGGCCCGATGGGTGCCTCAGGATAATGGCCCGCCGATTGCGATGACATCGATCAGCCGTTCGAATCGGGCAATTGCGTCGGCGTCCCCCCTCGCGTGGCAGTCTGCCAACAGCGGATTGACTCTGACAGCCCCGAAACTCTCTCCATCGAACCGGGCCATCCGCCAATGCGGAAAACGACGCTCGCTCACGTCCGACCGCCGGATGATGCGCACCTCATGATGGCGCGGATCGACCGCGATACGGGCCATCACGGCCTCGACACCGGATTCCGGTCCTTCCAGAATCTGGGCGAAATAGCCGGATGTGCTGATCAACAATCCCGTGATGCCCAGATCGGTATTGCGCGCGATCGACACGGCCTGAATATCGTCGAGAACCCTGGCGCGAGCCTCCGGATCAACCAACGGTCGGCTTACGTAAATCAGCGACAACATCAGCCCGCACCTATGCATCTTGCCCGTATTCCGGGCAAAAAAGGCGCAGGCACTCAAATGACCAAACGGGGGGCCAGGTTGGCCACGAGCGCCTGCTGGCGACACAGTGCCTTTGCCCCGCCATGGGTCATATCCGCAATGTACCGGAGCGCGGGGCGCGCGTGACCCGCGCATGGCGAAATCCGGCTGCTATTTGCGGCACACCGGATGATCGTCGCGCCACCGCTGCGCATCCCCGAGACCCGCACCGAAGGCAACGCGCAAGGCGTCGGCGAAATTGGCCACCCCGAGCTTCTCCATCACGTTGGCCCGATACACTTCCACGGTGCGCGCGCTGATCCCCAGATCAAAGGCGATGGTCTTGTTGGGATAGCCGCAGGCAAGGCCGTCCAGCACTTCACGTTCGCGTATCGTCAGCTTGGCGATCTGAACACGGGCCCACCCCTGATGTTCGCGCAAGGCCGCGCGATTGCCAAGCTGTTGCACCGCAACCGCGATGGAACGCAGCAACGCTTCGCGATCAAACGGCTTTTCCATGAAATCCAGAGCCCCGGCCTGCATCGAGCGCACAGCCAGCGTAATATCGCCATGGCCGGTCAGCATGATCACCGGAAAGTCGAGCCCTTGCGCCACCATGCGCTGCTGGACTTCGAGCCCGTCGATACCCGGCATGCGGATGTCGAGCAGGACACAGGCGGGCACGGTGCGATCCGCCCCTTTCAGGAAATCCTCGCCATTGGGCCAGCGCTCCACGCGATAGCCGGCGGCACGCAACAGGAAATCGAGCGAGCGGCGAATCGATTCCTCGTCATCGACGACATGAATGACACCCCCGCGAAAAGCGTCTTCAACCATTGCCGCGCTCCGCGATCGGCACCGTGAAATGAAACGCGCCCCCGCCGCCGGGCGCTGAATCGCACCACAACCGACCTCCGTGCGCTTCGACAATCGTCCGACAGATGGCAAGCCCCAGCCCCATGCCCGCGGTCTTGCTGCTGACAAACGGCTGAAACACCTCTTCCTGCTGATCGCGGGCAACGCCCGGCCCGTTGTCCGTTACCGACATGCGGATCATGGCGCCATCGCGTCGTGCGCTGACAACGATGATCCCGGCGTCGCCGAGCGCTTCAAAGGCATTGCGGATCAGATTGATCAAGACCTGCTGAATCTGGATCCGGTCCACCATCAGCAGCGGCAGATCGTCCGGTATCACGACATCGCAGCGAATGCCGAGCGAGGCACCGCCCGTCGCGCCAAGCGCGCAAGCCTCGATCGCGAGCGCGAGCGGCGCGACGATCGCGCGTTCGGGATCGCCACGCGCAATGAATTCCCGCAGGCGCTGGATGATCGCACCTGCCCGCAATGCCTCGCGCCCGGCCTCTTCAAGCGCGCCGCGCACCATGGCCACCGTCGTTTCCTGATTGTCGGAAAACAGCGCGGCCGACGTCTGCACATAGTTGGCAATCGCGGCGAGCGGCTGATTGAGCTCATGCGCCAGCGCGGTCGCCATCGTTCCCACAGCGGAAACGCGGGAAATCCGGATCAATTCGGCTTGTGCCTCGCGCAGTCGGCGGTCGGCCTCTTCCTCGGCGGTAAGGTCGCGCACAAACCCGGTAAAAACCCGCGATTGCCCTGCGCGCGCTTCGCCGACGTTGAGATCGTGCGGAAAAATCGAACCATCCTTGCGCCGCCCCAAAACGCGCCGGGTCGTGCCGATGATACGCCGCTCTCCGGTCTCGCGATACCGCGCCAGATAGTCATCATGAGCATGGGCATCGGGTTCGGGCATGAGCATCGCCACATTCCGCCCGACAACTTCTTCGCACGTATAGCCGAACAGGCGCTCGGCAGCCGCGCTGAACGACTGGATCACGCCTTGTTCGCTGATCGTGATCATGGCGTCGGGCACAGTGTCGAGAATCGATCGCAGCATGGCCTCAGCCGCATCGGCATCGCCGGCGCGCGCGGTTTCCCCGGCGATGTCGCGCATCCGGGAAAAGAGAATGGCGCCCCCGATCTCGCCGCCGCGTTGATGCCAAGGCACCATTTTCCATTGCTCCCGAACAGCCGGGCCCATGCCGGATTCGGCAGGATCAGCATCGCCGGACAGCGTTTCGCCGGTCATCACCCGGCGATGGATCGCGCGCCAGGCATCACCGGCTTCCGGGAAAATCTCGTCGTGCGATCGGCCCATGACGTCCGCGCAGGCAAGGCCGCGGTCGCTCAACCACCGGCTGCTGCAATCCAGATAGCGCATGTCTCGATCGACCACCGCCACGCCGACCGGCAGATGCTCCATGATCAGGCGAAGAATATCAAAAACCTGAACATCATCCAGCGACGACTTTCGCGACATCATCCCCTTGCCCCGATCATTCCCGTGCAGACACCTTTGCCATGTAGGGCAGACAATCCGTCTTTTCTCGCGATAGTTGCGGGGTGCGGAAAGACGGCGCCCCCCTTGGCCGGGCGGACAGCGCAGGCACCTGCCGCTTCGTCAGGCGATGGCGGCGCGCCGCCATGCATGCCATCCGTAATATTACGGGGCCCGTGTTTTGGCGGATCGGCGAATATCCGCGCCCTCACACCCCCTGCATGAGCCGGTCGCGAAGCGCTTCCTCGGTCAACACGACGATGGGCCGCCCGGCCTCGCGCAGTTCCCGCGCCTTGCGATGCGGCTCGCTGGATTCGACAAAGCGTCCGTAAGGTTGCCGTTCGGCGATCACCAGCATGGTCGTCGTGGCGCCCACCGCAGCGACAACGCGTCCACCCGCTGCGGCGACGTAGCGCGCCAGAGCGCCATCGCGCGGTTCGCCCAGGATGGCGACCCGCTCTCCCTTGAGCGGCCCGGTATCCGCCGGTGCCGGCGACTTGGCGCGCGGCTGCGCCGGTTTGGCCATCCAGCCCTGCAAGTCGATGCCGGTGTGTTCGATGGCCTTGACGATCACCAGCCCGGCGGCGCGCGCATCGCTCAGCGCGTCATGATGGCGATGCTCTATGCCGAGAAAGCGGGACAGCACGTTCAGGCGATGGCTGCCCAACTGGGGCCAAGCCTGCTTGGCAACGCGAACGCTGTCCAGCCAGTTCGCCTCGATCGCGGGGCATTCGCCGACCCGGCACGCGGCGGCCAGCGCGCCTTTGTCGAACCCCGAATGGGCGACCGTGATACGCCCGCGCAAGTGGCTGTCGACAACGGCATGGATGTCGCGAAACGTCGGTTGGCCGGCGACCTGCCGCGGGGTGATCCCGTGAATGCCGATATTGAACGAGGAGAATTCGTCGCACGGATCGACCAGCGTCTCGTATGCGAAAACTTCCCGTCCGTCCCTGAACCCGACAATGCCGATCTGACAGATACTGCTGACCCGCGCGCAGGCGGTTTCCACGTCGATGACGACGAAATCGGGATCTTGCGCGGGGTTTGGAGCCATCATGACCGGCCCCTAGCAAGTCTGGACCATAAATTCAAAAACCACGCCATCGCAACCACGGCAACAGAAACGGCCTGAGCCTTGGCGACAGGCTGTTGGGCATTTCCACGTCGATCCTGCCGCGATGGAATTGCCAATAGAGCATGACACTCAGGATCGCGGCGTAAAAGCACCAGACCGAGGCGAAGGCAAATTCCCTGACGATCTCCACGATGGTCAGCCCGATGACATTCAGCAGGCCATACCACCGGACCACGCGATGCGTCGAAAGCAGCAGCGCGCCGCAGGTGGCGAGAATGTAAAGGCAGGAAATCAGGAAATTGCCGGTCAGCGGATTGCGATAGGCAATCGAGTGGCACTGAATGAACGTCCGGCTCGGCCAGGCGATCAGCCCGGCGACATCCCAGACACAGACGACCGCACCGATACACGTCAGGATCAGGATCGCGCGGCGACGCCAGCCAACAGGTTCCATCAAGACGACCGCCAACGGCATCAGCAAGGGCAGGATGCCTTGCGCATACATCATGAACAGGAACGCCACATGGTCGAACGCAATCTTGCCGATCCGGCCGTCCAGCCCCAGCCAGACGAAGCCTTCGCACAGCTGATGAACCGCAAACAGCAGCGGCACGGCTGCGAAAAGCAAGGTCTGCGGCTCACGGACATGCCGCAATGTCGCCAGGCCGATCGTTCCTATCACGCCAGAGGCGACAAAGCTGGCAGTCGCCGAAAAGCACATGCGGTTCGTTCTCCGGCGGGCGGGGCGATCCACTTGTGCAGGGTCCGGCCCCACATAGCCAGCCCGAGATGAACCGTCATGGCAAAGACCTCCGTGGCATGGGCGCATGTCGTCTTGCGCCGGGCGTCTTGCCGCCTATGGTCGCGCGAGTTGGCAGAACGAAGGGCGCCGCATGACCGAAACCGCGTGGCACGCACGATTGGGCGATATTCTGGCCGGGCTGTCGGTGGCCGGGCTGCTTGTGCCCGAAGCGGTGGCCTATGCCGGGATCGCGGGGCTGGCGCCGGGGCGCGCGCTGATCGCCGGGGTGATCGGCGGGCTGGTCTATGCGCTGGTCGGGCGCAGCCGTTTTGCCGTCGTTTCGGCGACATCCTCGTCGGCATCGATCCTGGCCGCCGCACTGGGCAGCCTGGCCGCCGCACCGCAAATGCCGGGCGCAGCCAGTCCCGATGCCCTGGCCACGGCGATGACGCTGATGGTCGGGGTGATGTTTACCGGGCTCGGGCTGTTCCGGCTGGGCGGGCTGGCAGGATTTGTCTCGCGTCCGGTGCTGCGCGGGTTTGCCTTTGGCCTGGCGGCGACGATCATCATCAAGCAATTGCCGCATCTCTTTCGGCTGTCGCTGCCGGGATCGACCATCGGCCTCGTGCTGGCGGGCGTCGCCTCGCATGCGTCGCAATGGCATGGGCCGAGCCTGGCGCTGGGCTTGTCCGCGCTGATCGCGCTCGTCCTGTTGCGCCGCATTCCGGGCATACCGGCGACGCTGATCGTCATGGCCACCGGGATTGCGCTGGCCTCGTTCGGGCCGCTGGCGCATTGCGGGATCGTGCTGGTCGGGCCGACGCCGATCGCCATGCCGCATCTGACGCTGCCCGGCGATCCGGCCGTCTGGGCGCGCATCACGCAATTGGCGGCGCCGCTGACGCTGATCATCTTTGCCGAAAGCTGGGGCACGATCCGCGGCCTCGCGCTGGCGCATGGGGACGACGTTTCCACAAACCGCGAACTGACCGCAATCGGCCTTGCCAACAGCGCCGCCGCGCTGGTTCAGGGCATGCCGGTCGGCGCGGGCTTTTCGATCGGGTCGGCCAATGCCGCGTCGGGCGCGAAAAGCCGGCTGTCATCGACCGTGGCGAGCCTGGCCACGCTCGCGCTCGTGCTCGTCGCCGGGCCCTTGATCGCGCGCATTCCCGAGCCGGTCCTGGCCGCAGTGGTCATATCGGCGCTGCTCCATGCGCTGAGCCCCGCGCCGATCGCGCGGCTGTTTCGACTGCACCGCGATCAATGGATTGCCTTTGCCGCAGCGATCGGCGTGCTCTTGCTCGGCGTGCTCAACGGCATGCTCGCGGCGATCGCGCTGTCGATCGTGCAATTGCTCTATCGCTGGTCGCATCCGGTCACCAGCGAACTGGGCCGCGTCGGCAACAGCCACGATTTCGTCGACATCAGCCATCATGACGATGCCGCGCGGGTGCCCGGTGTCGCGATATTCCGGCCCAACGCGCCGCTGTTCTTTGCCAATGCCGAAACCGTTCTGCGCGAAATCGGTCGGGATGCGCGTGGCGCCGGTGCGCGGGTGTTGATCCTCAGCCTCGAAGAAAGCGACGATCTCGATTCGACCGCGCTCGACGCGCTGGACGAATTTTCCCAAAGCCTCGATCGCGTCGGCTGCCGCCTGATCCTGGCGCGCGCGCATGATCGGGTGCGCGATGTGCTGTCTGCCGCCGGTTTCGGCGCGCTGGCGGATGCATCGACGTTCAGCGTCGCCGATGCGGCCGAACGCGCGCGCGCGCCATGACCCGCCCTTTACGCACGCCCAATTTTATCGAGATCCCAATTTCATCGAGATCAACGATCCCGCGCGCACGCGGCGCTATTCCCTTTCACGCCAACAGCCGGAAGCTTTTGAATCATGGCAATGTCGCACCCCGTTCACCCCATTCTCCATCCGGTAAAGATCACCGATCTGCGCCCGACGCAGATGACCGTCGGCTTGCGCGAAGTCGGCGCCAAGCGCGAAGAGTGGCGCAACCGCCCGCGCAATGCAGAGGGCAAATTCCTGGGGTCGCACATGATCCCGGCGGTGATCGGGCCCGGTGGCACCCCCTGGATCGTCGATCACCACCACCTCGCCCTGGCCATGCACAAGGAAGGGGTGGATCAGGTCATGGTCTCGGTCATCGCCAAACTCGACACCCTGCCGAAAAAGCGCTTTCTGGCTTTCATGGATGCGCACAACTGGCTGCATCCTTATGACGCGCGGGGGCGGCGGCGCGATTTCGACGAATTGCCGCATACGATCGCCGACCTTGCCGACGATCCCTACCGCTCGCTGGCGGGCGAAGTGCGCCGGTCGGGCGGCTATGCCAAATCACCCACGCCCTATACCGAATTCCTGTGGGCCGATTTCTTCCGCGACCGGATCAAGGCCGAACGGCTCGACGACCATTTCGACAAATGCGTCATCGAAGCCGTGCCGCTCGCGCGCGGGCCGGAAGCGCGGCACTTGCCCGGTTGGGCCGGAGTTGACGGCACAGATTAGTCGGGGGCGGGGATTAATCGCCGCCAAACGCCGGGCAATCCGCCTCGCTGGCGCAATATTTGCGATAGGCCGCGACCCAGTCGGTGCGCAGCGCCGTCTGCGCCTCGGTCAGCGGCAGACGCTGCGTGCCCGGCGGCGGATCGCAGACCATGCGATAGAGCCGGAATTCGAGCCGGTCCTTGGCCCAGGCGTTGAGCCCGTCGCCCGTGCGGCTTTCAGGCCAGAGGTTTTCCTGCACATCGCGCCCGCCAAGCGAAAGCGGGACAAGATGATCGATTTCCCACGACTGCCCGCCGTCATGCGGATTGGTCAGATTGTATTCGGCAAAGACCGCATCCTTGACATGGCTTGAGGTGTGTCGCGCCGCTTTTGAATAGGTCATGTCCCCGCCCTCTTGCGGCGGGTCGCCCGGCGCCCAGTCATGCGCGCAGATCGCGCCATCGCTCACCGCCGGGTCGATCGCGCCGGGTGTCAGCGCGCGGTTTGGCCAGGTCGTGGCCGGCAGACCGGCTTCGGACGGCGCGACAGGCGCGGCGGGTTTTTGATGCACCACCATCCACACCGCGATCAGCGCCAGCGCCAATACGATCAGGATCAGCGCCAAAGTCAGCGGCGACAGCGTTACAGGGCCCGGCGGGCGACGTTTGGGAGCTTCGGTCATCGGCGGGCCCCTACCACGCGCAGGCGCGTTCGGGGACCGTCTCGGCCAGGAAATCCACAAATGCGCGGATCTTGAGCGCGGGACGGCGCGACGGGTGTGTCACGGCGTAGGCCGCGCCCAGATTCATCAACGGCTGATCGAGCGCAACTTCGACCAGCCGCCCATCGGCCAAAGCATCGGCCGTGATGAAACGCGGGCCATAGACCAGCCCGAGCCCGGCCACTGCCGCCTCGGCCAGGGCTTCGCCGTTATCGGCATGAAGCGAGCCGCGCACCGGCACGCGGATCTGCGCATCGGCGCCAAACCGCCATTCGCGCCAACCCGGCTGCGCCAGCGTAAACCCCAGACAATCGTGCGTGGCGAGATCAGCCGTCGTCCGCGGCGTGCCCGCCCGCGCGAGATAGGACGGCGCGGCGCAAATCGCCATGCGCATCTGCGCCAGCTTGCGCGCGATCAGGCGGCTGTCGGCAAGGCGACCGATGCGGATTGCCACGTCCCAGCGTTCCTCGACCAGATCGACGAAGCGATCCGACAAGCCCAGTTCGACCGTGACCCCGGGATGGCGCTGGTTGAACCGGGCGATCAGGGGCGCAATATGCCGCACGCCGAACGTCGCACCGACGCTGACCCGCAACAGCCCTTCGACCGCCACCGCGCGCGAGGCGGCCTCCGCCTCGGCCTCGCGCAGATCGGCCAGAATGCGCTCCGCCTTGTCGAAATAGTCCGCCCCCGCCTGCGTCAGCGCCAACCGGCGCGTGGTGCGGTTGACCAGCGTCGTGCCCAATCGCGCTTCCAGGGCATTGAGATGTTTGGCCGCCATGGCCGGCGACATGCCCAGATCGCGCGCCGCCGCCGACAATCCGCCCAGCCGCAGGGCGCGGACAAAGACTTCGATGCCGCTGAGCCGGTCCATGGTATTTTCAACTCCTGGTTGAAAGAATAGCGATTTAAACGCTGATTATCATCATGGCGTGTTATGTCTACATCTGCCCCACCATCGCGCCGGACCCGCTGCCGGCACGCTGTCGCGTTTCGTTTGGGCCCAGTCCCATCATACCCCTGCCCGATCACATCAAGACAGGATCCCCACATGACCAAGACCATTGCTCTCGCGCTGCTTGGCGCTGCGCTCATCCCCGGTGCGGCCCAGGCCCAGATGGGCGGCAGCCCGGCAACCCCGGTTCCCGCCGGCACCTACAAAGTCGAAAGCCATCACACGCTGGCGATCTTTTCGATCAACCACATGGGTTTCAACGATTTCTATGGCGTGATCCCCAGCGCGACCGGCACGCTGACGCTCGATCCGGCCAATGCGGCGGCGGACAAGCTGGACGTGACTCTGCCCGTCTCGGCGATTTCGACGACCAACAGCGTGCTTGACGGCGAATTGAAGGATCCGACCTGGCTCGACGCGGCCAAGTATCCCGAAATTCACTTCACCGCGACCAAAGTGACGCAGACCGGCGCCCACACCGCGCATATCGACGGCAATCTGACGCTGCACGGCGTGACCAAGGCGATCGCGCTCGATGCCACGTTCGGCGGCGCCGGCACCAACCCGATGAGCAAGGCCTTTACCATCGGCTTTTCCGCCACGGGCTCGATCAAGCGCTCGGAATTCGGCGTGACCAAGTACGTCCCGCTGATCGGCGATGATGTAAAGCTGACGATCACTGCCGCTTTCGAAAAGCAGGGCTGATCATGACAGGCCATGCCCGGACCTGATCCGGGCATGGCCGTTCATTGCCCGGCGGCGACGATCATCCGGACGGGAGTCGGGTTGAAACCGTTGCACGGATTGTTGATCTGCGGGCAGTTCGACACGACGACGACCACGTCCATGTCCGCCACCAGATCGACATGCAGGCCGGGCGCCGAAATGCCGTCGACGATGCCGAGCGAACCGTCGGCTTCGACCGGCACATTCATGAAAAAATTGATGTTCGACACCATGTCGCGCTTGGTCCGGCCATAGTCGGCATTGGCGAGCAGGAAATTGTCGACGCACGCGTGCTGTGCCTTGGTGTGATGGCCATAGCGCAAGGTATTGGATTCGCACGAACAGGCCCCGCCGATCGTGTCATGGCGCACGACCGAGGTCGAACCGATCGTCATCATCGCTCGCCCTTCGTTGGACAAGAGCTGCGTGCCGGTGGTCAGATAGACATTGCCTTGCGCGGCGATGGTATCCTGCGCGCTATAGCGTTCGGCATCGTCGGCAGCGGCATAGATCAGGAAATCGACCGCCTGATTGCCTTCCAGATCGACAATGCGCAGCGTTTCGCCCTTTTTGACAAGGTGATGCCAGGGCGCGCGCGCCGCGACGACTTCGTCATGGACGATCTTGCCGGGCAGATCGGGAACGGGGGTATTGGAAATCATGGAGTTACCTCACCGCCGGTAATAGTCTTCGACATTTTCAAACGCGCGCAGGCCTTCTGGCGTGGCCAGCCGCACGGGATCGTTTTCGGGCGTGATCACGCCCCGCCATGCCGTCGCGCGCACCGGGGTCACCGCATAATCGTGACGCGGATCGCGCACATGCGGACAATTGGCGAGCACGACGATCACATCCATTTCCGCGCGCAGCGTCACGTGCTGCCCGGCGCGATGCGGGCCGACATCCAGCTCGATCGCGCCATCGGCGGCAATCGACACCGGCTTGAACCAGGTGATGCACGGATGAATGTCGCGCCGGTTCATGCCGTATTTGGCCAGCGCGATGACAAAGCGATCGCGCGCATTGGGATGCGCGCCATGGTTGAACCCGTCGCCATATTTGCGCGCGTTCGACGCCAGGTTCGACGCGCCGCAAAAGGCGTCATGCCCTTTGGTATCGTCCTCGATCACCGACATCATCACCCGGCCCATGTCGGACAGGAGCAGGCGCCCGGCACCAAGATAAGCGTTCCACTGCACTTTGACCGTATCGGCGACATTGAGCCGCTCGACCGGGCGTTCGGCATTGAACACCAGCATGGCAACGGCCGCATCGCCATGAACATCGCTGAGCCGCAGCCGACTGCCGCGCTTCAACAGGCGCGCAGCATAGCCCCCGGCAGCGATCGTTTCGTCCCATACCACTTCGTCGGACGCGATGCCCGGCGGCAAGTCGGTCGCGGCGGTCGCAGGGATCGTCGGCATGGCTTCGACGCGCGTTCCGGCCATGGCCCGCGCGTGGGCACGGGCACCGGCGGGATCGGCGGTAGTGCTGGAATCAGTCACGGTTTCGCACTCCCTCAGTCGACCAGCTTGAGCGTCACGCCGAACGTGCGCGGGTGTACGGTATAGCCTTCGGTGACAGTGTTGATCTGCGGACGCTGGATGATCGTCTGGTTGTCGAACAGGTTCTTGGCATAGAGCGTGATCTGATGCGGGCCAAAGCGCACACCGATGCTGGCATTCACGACGCCATAGGCGGGGTTGTAGTAATTGCTGTCGGTCAGCAGATAGCTGCCGTAGCTATGCCCGGTATAGGCATAGTTGACCAGGGCGACGAGCGCCGCCGACTGGCTCAGCGGGTGCAGGTAATTGGCGCCCGCCGTCGCGGTGACATTGGGCACATCGATCAGATGCTGACCGACGGCAACGTCGATCGGGTTGTTCGACTGCACCACTTTGGCATTGTTGATGCTGGCCGTGCCCGACAGCGACAGGCTGGGCGTCAGCTTGAACGAGGCTTCGGCTTCGGCGCCCCAGATCCGCGCGTTGCCGATATTGCTGGTGAAATAATAGCCGCAGGTCGGCAGATAGATCTGCTGCTGAATGTTCTTCCAGTTGGTCAGATAGCCCGAGGCGTTGAAGCGGATGCGGCGCCCGAGAAATTCGTTCTTCGACCCGACTTCATAGGACCACAGGCTGTCCGAACCGAATTGGGTCGGCTGGCTTTTCTGGCCGATCGTGGCAAAATCGCCGGCGCAGACCGAGGTCGGGCCAAACACGATCGGGCCGGTCGGTCCGGGCAGGCGAAAACCCTTGGCCGCAGAAGCATAGACCGAACTGGTCGGCGACAGATCGTGATAGAGCGTCGCCTTGGGCAGGAACGATTGGCTGGTCCCATCCTGCGTATAAGGCGCAGCGGCCGGTTGCCCGGCGGTCTGGTAGCCCAGATTGCCGATCTGGTAGAACCCGGTTTCGACCGAGACGAAGTCTTCGTGCGCCGCCGAAAAGCGGCCGCCGAGATCGAGCTTCCAACCCTTGGCAAAAGCGATGCTGACCTGACCGAACACCGCGTATTGCTGCTGCCGATAGGTGCGGTTGTCGCTTTCGTCGATGTCGTTGGGAAACAGCGGGATCGCCGGACCACCGTTCGGCGTGCCGTAAGCCGGGTTGCCGTAAGTGGTCTGGACCAGCGACTGATCCAGCGGAACACCATAGATCGACTGGAATGTGGAATTGACCCCGTTGATCGTCTGGTAATCGGTGTTGTGCACGCTTTGCGTCGCATAATAGGCGCCGACGACCCATTTCAGCCAGCTTGCCGCCGCGCTGGTATCGTTCGATGACAGGCGCAGTTCCTGGCTGAACTGGCGGTAATGCGTGCGATAATTCACCACCGAGGGCAGATTGGCGATAATGCTGTCGTTCTGCGGTTGATACTGCGCATAGCTTGGTATCGTGTCGAGAAAGAACAGCGCAAAGGCGGTGCTGTTGAAGTAGGTCCCGTCTTCCTGCCGCGCGGCGACGCGGTCATAGAGCCCCGTGACCGAGGTCAGGTCGGCAAAACCCATCGCCTTTTTGACCGTCAGGCTGCCCAGCGCGACGGTGTCGTGGCTCGGCTCGGCGACTTCCTTGTTCTGCTGCCACAATCCCATATTGGGATAGAACGCGGCGTTATCGGCGTTGTTGGCGCGCTGATAAAAGAACGCCGGGGTAATCGTCAGCGTTGAATCCGGCGTCCAGGTCGCGCTGACATGCGCGGTCAGGCTGTTGGCGCTGTTGACGCCCTTTTTGTCCAGCGTGCCGTCGGTGTTGTAATGATCGACCCAGCCGCTGTCCTTTTGGTAGGCGACGGCGGCGTGGAGCGACAGCTTGTCCTTGACCAGCGGCAGGTTGATCATGCCGCTTTCGCTATAATTGACCCCGCCGTGCTTCGTGCCCGAAACATCGGCCGTGGCGGTCATGCCCAGCGCATCGGGATTGGCCTGCGTGGTGATATAGCGGATCGTGCCGCCTTCGGAGCTGTCGCCGTAAAGCGTGCCCTGCGGCCCGCGCAGCACTTCGACACGCTCGATGTCGGGCAGGCGGACTTCGATCGAGCCGTCGCGATAGAGATTGGGCACGGTGATCGACACATCGTCGAGATAGAGCCCGACGGTCGAGGCGCCCGAGACCGAGCTGACCCCGCGAATGACGATATTGGTGCGCCCTTCCTCGCCCGCCACCGCGTTGAACGCGACACCGGGGACCGCGCGGCTGAGATCGTCATAGCTGGCGATCTTCTGATCCTTGAGCGCCGCGCCAGACAGCACCGAAAGGCTGATCGGAACGGTGCGGATGTCTTCGCTGCGCTTTTGCGCGGTAACGATGATTTCGCCACCGGCGCCCTCGCCCGCCGGGGCTTCGGGCTGAGCCGCAAGGCTCGCCGGCGCGGTCTGGGCGCGGGCAAGGCCGGGCGCCAGCAAAAGCGCAAAGGCCGATGTTGCGGCGCAAAGCGCGATCCGGCGCGACGACCCACGGCTTACCGTCATTTCCTGATTCCCCATTGCTGCTTTGCAGTGCAACAGGAGAATGACCGATCAGCCACCCATCATGCTAGACGCCAATTTTCGATGATAGGCATAGATATGATTTATGCCCGATGGATCACGCCGCGAGGCGCGTCCCGATCTGCGGCCCGTTGGTCGAAAAACGCCTGACTGCATCGACCAGCACGTTGGTTTCCTCGGCCAGCGAGCGCAAGGCTGCATGACTTTCCTCGACCATCGCGGCGTTCTTCTGAGTCGCGCTGTCGAGCGAACCAAACGTATCGCGCACATGCGCGAGATTTCGCGCCGTATCGCCCACGGCGCGGGTGATTTCGCCCACGGTCTCGGTAAACGTGGTGACATCATCGACCACTTCGCGCAGCACCTGACCGGTTTGCCCGACAAGCTCGACACCTTCCCCGACCAGCGCGGTCGACGCGGTAATCAGTGTCTTGATGTCGCGCGCGGCGTCGGCACTGCGCTGCGCCAGCGCGCGCACTTCATTGGCGACCACCGCAAAACCACGGCCCGAATCCCCTGCACGCGCGGCTTCGACCCCGGCATTGAGCGCCAGCAGATTGGTCTGAAACGCAATGCCGTCGATCAGGCTGACGATCTGACCGATTTCTCCGGAGGAATGCTGGATCTTTTCCATCGTCGCAATGGCGCAGGCGACGACTTCGTGCCCGGCTCTCACGCGTTCGCCGGACTGCACGATCGCGCCGTTGGCGGCCTGCGCGCGGCCCAGCGTAGCGCCGGCCACGTCGACCAGTTCGACAATCGTGCTCATGGCGTGTTCGACCGTGCCCGCCTGGATCTCGGTGCGTTGCGCCAGATCCTCCGATGCAGCGCGAATCTCGCCGGCGCCGGTGCGGATCTGGTTCGATGCGCGCACAACGTGCCCGACCAGCGCCTCAAGCTCGACGAGCGCCTGATTGAAATCGATACGCAGCGGCTCGAACGCGGGGGGAAAAGCCGTCGCAAAGTGGCCGCCAAGGTCGCCTGCGGCAAGACGACGCAAACCATCGGCAATCGCGGTCACCACGAGATCCTGTTCGGCGCCGCGCTGGGCCCGTTCGCGCGCGGCCTCGCGTTCGGCCTCCAGAGCGGCAGCCTGTGCGGCGGCGCGAGAGACGAGCAGCACTTCGAACTGCAGCGCGATTTGCACCAGCACGCCCGTTTCGACCACCACGACCACGGCATGCAGCAGCACCCGCCCAAAATCGCTCGCCGCGCCGAACACCAGCGTCGGAGCAAGAAAGTTGAGCGCAAGGTGATGCACGGCGGTCACTGCCGCGCCGGCCAGCACCGGGCGCCAGTCGGCCAGCACCGCAAGCACCGCGATCGCGGCAAAAAAAGTCATGTGCAGGTCGATCATCCACGCCCCGCCGCTCCATTGATAGAGCAGCACCGCGCAGAACAACGGCATCGTCGCCCCGAGCGCAACGCGCGTCATCGGGTCGGCGGCGCCGCGTAGCGCGGCAAGTGTCGGAAAGACCACGAGCGCCAAAGCCAGCAAGGGCGCCAAAAACCCCGATCCGGCAAAAGGCGCGGACACGATCACCACCAGCGCGGCGAGCCAGGCAATCCCGGCAAGGATGCGAACGCCCTGAAGGCGCAACGTGGCCAGTTCGTTCATGGCGACAGGTGTCCCTTTTCTCGTCAAGGTGTGGTCGGTTCTGCGGATGCGCAGAACAAGGCGGGCGCGCCCAACGGCAGCACGCCAGCGCGCAGGAAAGCCCATGCCGGGACGTCGCCATCGATCCGCACCAAAAGGCTGCCGGGTATCCATCCCGAACGCAGCACGGCAATCCGCCCCCCACCCGCCGCATGCACGGCAGACGCGGTACTCGGCGCGAACAGGGGGATCAGCAGGATCGCACCGCCCGGGCGCGGCAAAGCCAGGCATGCAGCAAGGATCGCGAGCACGAGGCACAGTTGAACAACCGCCGCGCGTGCCATCCGCCCGCTCACGCGGTGATCTGCAACAGCGATGAAAGGTCCATTGTCCAACAGCGGCGCGCCCAATCGGTTTTTCAGGCTGCCAGCTTTGTCAGACGGCGCCGAACAATCCCTGCCCGGCCATATCCGTAAAATTGCGCAAACGGCGCCTTTCCACACGCGCTTCGCCCGGCCGCATCAGCGGCAGGCGAAGCGCAGGACACGCCGCTCAATGCGGGAAAGTCAGGCCTTCGAGGCGATAAAGGCGCGCCAGCCGCCCAGATCGGTGATGTCGGTGGCGCCGACGATCGCGCGCGGTTCGGCGACGAAGCCCTTGACCGTGCTGCCATCGGCCAGCGTGACCGTGCCGATGGCCAGCGGCGGCGGGACTTCGGCCACAAAGCTGCCGAAGGCCGCCATGTCGAGCTCATAGACTTCGACCGCGATGGCCGCCCCCGTCGCATCGTGAATCAGCGCAGGCTTGGGCGGTACGCTGTCGGCCATGGCATAGAGCCGATAGCTCGGCGCGGTCTGGGTCGTGGCGATGTGACGCGCGTTGCGCGAGGTCAGTTGCCAGTGCAGCGGCATGCCTTCGAGATGCGCGCCGACAACGGCGAGATGCACGGTTTCCACTTTGGTCTCCAGATCGAGCGGGGGATGGGGGTAAGGATCGCCTGCGCACCAGCGCGCGGCCATGGCGATCAGCGCGCGGTCGGTCCAGGCCGGGCCGATCAGAGTCACGCCAAAGCCGGTGTCATTGCCGCGCCAGCCCGCCGGAACCGCAATCGCCGCCATGTCGAGCAGGTTCACGAAATTGGTATAGAGCCCCAGATTGCTGTTGAGCGCGATCGGCGCGGCGCGCATTTCGGCCAGGCGATAGATCGTCGGCGCGGTCGGCAGACACAGCGCGTCGATATCGCCCCATAGCGCATCGGCCTGTTGTTTCAGCTCGGCCAGGCGATAGATGCCCCGGAACGCCTCGACCGCGCTGCGCCCAAGACCGCCCTCGACGATCGTGCGCACGGTGGGATCGATGCTGTCGGGATGGTCGGCCAGAAATTCGGCAATCGCCGCCGTGCGCTCGGCGACCCACGGCCCGTCATACAACAGCCGCGCGGCTTCGGACAACGGCGCCAGGTCGATTGCGACCAGTTCCGCGCCCATCGCGACCAGCCGGTCGAGCGCCCGGGCATAGAGCCGTTCGGAGGCCGCATCGCCGAAAAACTGGCGCTGATGCGGCAAAGGCACGCCCACGCGCGACAGATCCAGCGCCCGATCCGCCTTTTCCCGCGACCACGGATCATCCCCGTCATGCCCCGCGACGACCGCATCGACCAGCGCGGCATCGGCGGCATCGTGGGCAAACACCGTGATGCAATCGATCGACCGGCAAGCGGGGACCAGCCCGGCGGTGCTCCAGCGCCCTTTGGTGGGCTTGAACCCGATCAGCCCGTTGAAGGCGGCGGGCACCCGGCCCGATCCCGCCGTATCGGTGCCCAGCGAAATCGGCACCAACCCCGCCGCGACCGCGACCGCCGAGCCCGAGCTGGACCCGCCACTGACATAGGCGCGGTTGAACACGCAGGCCGGCGCGCCATAAGGGCTGCGCGTGCCGTTGAGCCCGGTGGCAAACTGGTCGAGATTGGTCTTGCCCACGGGCACCGCGCCCGCCGCGATCAGCCGCGCGACGACACCCGCCGACCGCGCCGGATCATAAGCGAAATCGGGGCAGCCCGCCGTCGTCGGCGCGCCCGCCAGATCGATATTGTCCTTGATCGCAAAGGGAACGCCCGCCAGCGGCAGGACTTCGCCCGCCGCAATCCGCGCATCGACCGCGCGCGCCATGGCCAGCACGTCGGCTTCGGGCAGGCGGTGAATCCACACCGCAGGCTGGATCGCGGCATAGGCAGCAATCCGCGCCAGTGCGGCTTCGGCCACGGCTTCGGCGCGCGTCGTGCCGCTCGATACGGCCTCGGCGATGGCGGTTGCGGTCTCGGTCATGCCGGTTCTATCGCCAGCATGGCGGCACCGGGCTGGATCACTTGCCCCTCGCTGACATAGACGCGGCGCACGACGCCTGCCGAGGGACTGGCCACGGGACATTCCATTTTCATCGCTTCGATCACCGCAATCGGCTCGCCCGCCGCGACCGCGCGGCCTTCTCCGGCAAGCAGTTTCCACACGCTGCCACCGAACGGCGCTTCGACAAGTTCGGACCCTGGCGGCACGTCGATCGCCGCATCGTCCCCGCCCGCGCCGCTGCCCGCTTCGACCAGGGCGGCAACGCGGTCGAATTCGCCGCTTTCCTGCCAGCGCGCGCGCTCTTCGTCGAAAGCGGCCTGGCGGGTTGTTTCAAACGCGGTGATGCTGTCGGCATGGGTTTCGCGAAACGCGCGATAATCCGACAGGCGAAACAGGCCTTCCTCGATGTGAATCGCCCGGCGCCCCAGCGGGAAATCGCGGCGCCACTCGGTCAATTCGTCGTGGCTGACCGGGAAGAACCTGATCCGGTCGAAAAAACGCAGCAGCCAAGGCTTGCCATCCCGAAACGCATCGGCCTGCTTTCCAGAACCGACCCACGTATTCCACACCTGAATGGTGCGGCCAAACAACTGGTATCCGCCCGGCCCTTCCATGCCATAGACACACATATAGGCGCCGCCGATGCCCACGACATTGGGCGGGGTCCAGGTCCGCGCCGGATTGTATTTGGTAGTGACCAGCCGGTGACGCGGATCGACCGGAGTGGCCACCGGCGCGCCGAGATAGACATCGCCGAGCCCGAGCACGAGGTAATCGGCATCGAACACGATCCGCTTTACATCCTCGATCGTCTCAAGCCCGTTGACGCGGCGGATGAATTCGATGTTGTCGGGGCACCACGGCGCATCGTCGCGCACCGCGCAGATATATTTGTCGATGGTCTGATAGATCGCCGGGTCTTGCCATGACAGCGGCAGATGCACCACGCGCGAGGGGATGGCGAAATCGTCGAGCCCGCCCAGCCGTTCTTCGGCGGCAATCAGCGCATCCATCAGCGCGCCTTGATTCAACAGACGCGCATCGTAATGGATCTGCACCGAGCGCACGCCCGGCGTCACATCGATCACTCCGGGCAGCGCCAGCCGGTCAAGCTCCATCATCAGCGCATGGACGCGCAGGCGCAATTCGAGATCGAGCACGATCGGCCCATATTCGACCAGCAGATGGCGATCCCCCTGCCGCCGATAGGTCGCCGTGGGCCGCGCGCCATCGGCGGCAATGGTGTGGAGCACGGGCGATGTCGGCGGTGTGCGCTCGCCTGTAAACGGCGCCGGAGCGGCCAGCGTTGCCACCATGGCATCCTGCGCGCGCTCTGCATCGCGCGCTTCGGCTTCGGAAACCGGCGCAAAGCGCACGGTATCGCCCGGCGAAAGCTGCCCCACTTTCCACAAGTCGGCCTGGATCACCACAAACGGACAGACAAACCCGCCCAGTGACGGCCCGTCGGGGCCGAGGATGATCGGCATGTCGCCGGTAAAATCGACCGCGCCGATGGCATAGGCGTTGTCATGAATGTTCGACGGATGCAGCCCCGCTTCGCCGCCGTCGCGCCGCGCCCATTCGGGCTTTGGCCCGACCAGCCGCACGCCGGTACGGTTTGAATTGTAATGCACTTTCCATGGCGTTTCGCAGATCATCGCCACGTCGCCCGGCGTAAAGAAATCGGGCGCGCCATGCGGACCATAGAGCACGCGCACGCTCCATTCGTGGCCGATGGCCGGCACCAGCGCTGCGGGCAGCATCGCTTCGGCGCCGGTCGCTTCGCCAAAAAGGTGCAGCATGTCGCCGGTCATCACCGCGCGGCCTGCATGCCCGCCAAATTCGCCCAGGGTAAATGCGCTGCGGCTGCCGAGGTAGAGCGGCGCATCGAGCCCGCCCGCAAACAGCAGACACGCGCGCAAGCCCCCGCCCTGCACCCGGCCCACGCGCAAGACCTGCCCCGCGGCGACCGCCACCGGCGTCCAGCGCGGCACGGCAATGCCGTCGAGCGTCGCCCCGCACTCCGCCCCGGTCAGGCAGATGCGCGCAGCGCCCAGGAATTGCAGCACCGGCCCGGCAGCGGTGATTTCCAGCCCCGCCGCGCCTTCGGGATTGCCGAGCAGCCGATTGCCCAGCCGGAACGACAGCGCATCCATCGGGCCCGACGGCGGCACGCCGACATCCCACAGCCCGGTGCGCCCCGGATAATCCTGCACCGTCGTCGCCGCGCCCGCCGTCAACACGCGGATCGACGACGGCTGCCAGGCAAAATCGGCCAGCGCGCGCGTCGAAACCTGCCCGCTGACAAACACGTCGTCGCGCACCACCGCGCGCAGCCAGCGCAGATTGGTCTCGATCCCCGCCAGCCGCGTCGCATCGAGCGCCGATTGCAGCGCGACGATCGCTTCTTCGCGGCTCGGCGCCGTCACGATCAGCTTGGCCAGCATCGGGTCGTACCAGGCGGGCACTTCGCTGCCGCTTTCGACCCAGCCATCGACCCGCAACGTCGCGCGATCGCCGTCGGGAAACGCCACTTCGATCAGCCGCCCCGAACTGGGCTGAAAATCGCGCGACGGGTCTTCGGCATAGAGCCGGACCTGGATCGAATGGCCCTGCGGCTGAGCGACGAAGCCGTCAAGAAACGCAAAGTCCCCCGCCGCCCCCCGGATCATCCATTCGACCAGATCGACGCCGGTCACTTGCTCGGTAACGCCGTGTTCGACCTGAAGCCGGGTGTTGACTTCCAGAAAGAAGAAATCGTCGCGGATCGCATCGTAGAGAAATTCGACCGTCCCGGCCGAGCGGTACTTCGCCCCCGACGTCAGCCGCAGCGCCGCCTCGATCAGCGCCGCGCGCGTGGCGGCGGGCAAATGCGGCGCCGGGGTTTCCTCGACCACTTTCTGGTTGCGCCGCTGCAGCGAACAATCGCGCTCGCCCAGCGCGACGACATGCCCTTCGCCATCGCCGAACACTTGCACTTCGATATGGCGCGCGCGCGCGACATAGCGTTCGAGAAACACCCCGCCATGGCCGAAATTGCCCGCGCCAAGCCGCGCGACCATGGCAAAGGCCTCGGCCAGTTCGCTTTCATCGTGGCAGACTTTCATGCCGATCCCGCCGCCGCCTGCCGTGGCCTTGAGGATCACCGGATAGCCGATCCGCGCCGCCTCGACCGCCGCCGCTGCGGCATCGGTCAACAGGCCCGAGCCCGGCGCCAGCGGCACGCCATGCGCCTGTGCCAGATCGCGCGCGGTATGCTTGAGGCCAAAGGCGCGGATATTATCCTGCGTCGGCCCGATGAAGACGATCCCCGCCCTGTCGCACGCTTCGGCAAAGCCGGTGTTTTCCGACAGGAAGCCATAGCCGGGATGGATCGCCTCGGCCCCGGTCGCTTTCGCTGCGGCCAGGATCGCCTCGACGTTCAGATAGCTCTCGCCCGCCGGAGCCGGGCCGATCGGCACCGCCTCGTCGGCCAGCGCGACATGGCGCGATCCGGCATCGGCCTCGCTGAACACCGCGACCGAGGCAATGCCCATGGCGCGCAAGGTGCGGATGATGCGGCAGGCGATGGCGCCGCGATTGGCGATCAGGACTTTGGCGAACGGCAAGGGAGTCCGGGTCATGGCAATCTGGGTCATTCAGGCGCTCTTCGCATGGGGTTCCGCGCTGACCTTGCGCAACAAGGGCACGTCGTAGGTCGCGGTGGCACCGTAGCGGTGCGGGGCATGGGGATCGTGGCGCCGCTTGTCGAAAGCGAGCACGCGCGTACCGAGCTTGAACGCCTCGGTAATGTCATGCGTGACCATGATCACGGTCAGCCCGTGTTCGCGCCACAGGCGGCTGACGAGTTCGTGCATGTCGGCGCGAATGCCGGGATCGAGCGCGCCGAACGGTTCGTCGAGCAAGAGCACGCGCGGATGCTTGACCAGCGCCTGCGCCAGCGCCAGCCGCTGTTGCATGCCGCCCGACAACTGCGCCGGATACTGATCGCGCGCATGGGTGAGGCCGACGGCTTCGAGCATGGCTTCGGCCTCGGCCAGCGCGGCACGGCGGCGCGCGCCAAACAGGCGCCCCATGATCGGCGCGGCGGCGCATTCGAGCCCGAACAGCACATTGCCGATCACCGTCAGATGCGGAAACACCGAATAGCGTTGAAACACCACCCCGCGATCGGGGCCGCATTCGGCGCGCATCGGCTCTCCATTCAGCAGGATCTGCCCCCGACTGGGCGCTTCCTGCCCGAGGATCAGCCGCAGGAATGTGCTCTTGCCCGCGCCCGAAGGCCCCACGACAGAGACGAACGCGCCTTCGGCAATGGTCAGATCGACGCGTTCGAGCACGACTTTGTCGCCGTATTCGACCCAGACATTGCGCATTTCGAGCAGCGGCGGCTTTCCGGTCTCGCTCATCGTGCGCCTCCCCCGGCCCAGGGAAAGGCTCGGCGCGACAGCATCTGCAACAGCGCATCGGCGGCAATCGCCAGCAGCGAAATCCACGCCACATAAGGCAGGATGATGTCCATCGCGAGATAGCGCCGCACAAGGAAGATGCGATAGCCGAGCCCGACATCCGATGCGATCGCCTCTGCCGCGATCAGGAACACCCAGGCCGGGCCCATCGACAGCCGCAGCGTTTCGATCAGGCGCGGCATCATCTGCGGCAAGGCGACCCGGATCGCCACGACCCACGAATTGGCGCCCAGCGTTTCCGCCTTGATGAACTGTTCGGCGGGCAGCCCCGCGACATACGACGCCAGATCGCGAGTCATGTAAGGCGCGATACCGATCGCGATCAGCGCGATCTTGGCCGTTTCGCCCAGCCCCAGCGCGATGAACAGGATCGGCAGCACCGCGATCGGCGGGATCACCGCGATCACCGTGATCATCGGCCCGAGAATCGCGCGCGCGAGCGGCATGACCCCCAGCAAAAGGCCGATCACCAGCGCCGACACCGTCGCCAGCGCCAGCCCCGCGCCCAGCCGGGACAGGCTGGCCAGCGTATCGGCGAGCAGCGTGATCTGGCCGGTGACCGGATCGACTTGCGCCGCCATGTGCCAGATCGCCGCGCCCATCGCGCCCAGCGTCGGCAGGACTTTGTCCGCCGGATTGTCGGCATGGCGCAGCGCGGCGGCCAGCGCATAGGCCAGACACAGCAGCAGGATCGGGATGGCCCCGGCCACGATGCGTCCGCGTCGGCTGGGCCGCAGATTGATGAGGCGGGTCATCGCGGCGTCACTCCTTGTCGCAGGGTGCGATTGCAAACGGGCTCAGAGCTTTCCGTCGGCGGCGAGCTGCATATAGGTCGCATCGTAGCGCAGCTTGACATTGGCCGGATCGCCCAGCGTCTTGCCGCCGGGAAAGGCAATCCCGATCGCATCGACCGTAGTCGCGCCCGGTCCGAACTGCCCCTTGGCAAAGGCAAACTGGCGCACGCGGTCGGTAACGGTCATCAACTCGGCGCTCTTGGCCAAAGCGGTCGCGTCGGCGGCGGTGTAATAGAGGTGCGTCGTCTTGAGCTGCGCATCAAAGCCGTCGGGCGTGCTGCCCGCATCATGCGCCATCTGTGCGCGCGCTGCCTTTCCGGCGGCATCGTCCTTGTGCATCAGGGCCATCGTTTCATACCAGATTCCGGCGAGCGCCTTGCCCAGCGCGGGATTGGCCTTGAGCGTCGCGCTGCTGACCGCGAGACAGTCAAGAATCTCGTTGGGGATCTGGTGGCTGTCGAACACCAAAGTCGCGCCCGGCGCCTTTTTCACTTCGGACAATTGCGGGTTCCAGGCGACCACGGCATTGACCGTCGGCGAGGCAAAGGCGCCGACGATGTCGGCATCGCCGGTGTTGACGAGCTTCACATCCGACAGCTTGAGCCCGGCCTTTTCGAGCCCGCGCGCCAAGAGATATTGCGACACCGACAGCTCGACCAGATTGACCGAGCGGCCCTTGATGTCGGCCATCGAATGCGCATTCTTCAGCACGACGCCGTCGTTGCCGTCGGAATAGTCGCCCAAAATCACCACCGAGGTATCCTTGCCCCCGGCGGCGGGAATGGTCAGCGTGTCCATCGATGTCGCGACCACGCCGTCAAGCTTGCCTGCGGTATACTGATTGACCGATTCGACGTAGTCGTTGACTTGCACCAGCTTGATCGAAATGCCGTATTTATCGGCCCATTTCTTCACGATCCCGGCCTCTTGCGCATAAGGCCAGGGCATCCATCCGGCATAGATCGACCAGCCGATGGTAAAGTCCTTCTTCGGCGCCTCGCTCGCGATCCCGTCAGCCCCGGCGGCGGGCCCGCTTTTCGAATGCCCGCAGGCAGCCAGTGCGAACAGACCGGCAAGAGCGAGCGAGCGGACAAGGCGGGAAGAGCGGATCACGGCAGAGAATCCTTTTGTCGTGGTTGATCGAGAGGTGCCCCATCGGCAGGCCATCACGCTAGAGCCTGATTTGTGATTGGGGGCATAGAAATCATCTATGCCCTGCATCCTCATGGATGAGGTCGCGCACGCAGGCGGCGCAGGATCTCTTCAAGGAACAATTGCGTCGGCGTGTCGCGCGTCGGAATCTGCCGCGAGAGGAGATAGATGTCATAGGCCGGTTCTGCATCGCGCGGCAAAAGCGGCCAGAGCCGATCGCGCGCGACAAGGTCTTCGGCCGCAAGCACCGGCAGAAACCCGATCCCCACCCCCAGGCTGATCAGGCGCTTGGCCTCGTGCACGTCTTCGGCCAGGCCGTTGACCACCGTGCCCAGGCCATAGCGCTGGCGCAGGCGGGTGATCGTGTCGAGCTCGTCGGTGCCGGTCAGCACGAAGCCCTGATCGCGCAAGTCGTTCAGGCGAGAGATCCGCTGGCCATAGAGCGGGTGATTGCGGTCGCAATAGAGCTGCTGCACTTCGACGAACAGCGGTTCGTAATTGAGCCCGACGCGCACCCCGCTGTCACAGCCGACGCCGATTTCGACTTCGCCGCGTTCGAGCGCTTCGAGCACGTCGCGCCAGGGCGATACGCGCAGTTCGATCTGGATCGCGGGATGACGACGGCGAAACGTGGCAATCGCTTCATCGAATTCGGGCGAGACGATCGACGAGATCATCTGGATGCGGACCAGCCCCTGGACCTGCTTCATCGCCTGCGCGACCTGATGCGGCACCATCCGCGCCGCTTCGAACATGTCTTCGCAAATCAGCAGGAGCGCGCGGCCCGCAACGGTCAATTCGACCCCGCCCGCCGACCGGCGCAGCAATTGCGTGCCGACATGATCTTCCAGCCGCTTCAACGCGACACTGATCGTCGGTTGCTGACGATTGAGCTTGCGCGCGGCGGCGCCGATCCCGCCCGCGCGGACGATCTCGACAAATGTGCGCAACAGGTTCCAGTCGACACGCGCGGCGAAATTGCGGTCGATACGGGCAGCAGGATCGGACATGGCGCCCACTCTGGCGCATCGGGAGCGAACGCGCCAGAGGCTGGCGGAAGGGGGCCGCTTTCAGCCCCCCTCCTTCTGCGCCTTCAGGCTTTGGGCATTCAGGCTGCGGGCAGGCCGACGCTGCGCCCCGCCGCTGCCGGACGCTCAAGCCCGGCATGCGCCGCCGCCAGCGCGGCAACCGCCTCGGCCACTGCGGGCAGCATCGCCGCGCTGCGTTCGGCAGCGGCATCGACATGGACCAGCATCTGTTCGGCGGTGGCGATCACGGCGCCGTCCGCGCCGGTCATGGCGTGAAAGATATGCAGCCGCTTGGCATCGGCACCAAGGATTTGCGTGGTCACGCGCACCGCTTCGCCCAGCCGCGCCTGCCCGAGATGGCGCAAATGGGTTTCGACGGTGTAGAACGAATGCCCCGCTGCAACATAGTCGAGCCCGGCCCCGATCCGCGCCAGCAGCGCATCGGTGGTATCGCCAAACAGCTTCAAATAGGCCCATTCGGTCATGTGGCCGTTGTAATCGATCCACGCCGCATCGACATGCGTGGACAAGAGCGGCAGCGGCCCCTCGCCCGTGGTTTCGGGCACAGCCTGACGCGCCGCCAGCCGTTCGGCATGGGCCTTGAGCGTCGCGCCCGAGGCAAAGTCATTGGCCTTGAGCGCGGTCATGACATCGACCAGACAGTCGTCGCGCTTCTGCTCGTAGGCGCGCAAGCCGATTCCGGCGGCCTGTTCGTCGGACTGCGCGGCGACCCGGTCGGTCAGCTCGTCGGTCAGTTCGCACGCGACCAGCTTGGTCCAGGGCAGTTTCAGCGCCGGGCCGAACTGCGCGAGGAAATGCCGCATGCCCGCTTCGCCACCGGCCAGCCGATAGGTCAGGAACGTGCCCATGAACGACCAGCGCAGCCCCGCGCCATAGCGGATCGCATCGTCGATTTCCGCCGTCGTCGCCACGCCGTCATTGACCAGCCACAGCGCCTCGCGCCACAGCGCTTCGAGCAGGCGGTCGGCAATGAACCCGTCGATTTCGACGCGCACCTGCAAGGGCTGCATCCCGCACGACGTATAAAGCGCGGTAGCCAGATCCTTGGTCGCCTGGCTGGTCGCTTCGCCGCCGCAGATTTCGACGAGCGGCAAAAGGTAGACCGGATTGAACGGATGGCCGACGACAAAACGTTCGGGATGCGCCATCCCCGATTGCAGGCGGCTGGGCAACAGGCCGGACGTCGACGAGCCGATCACCACCCCGGGGCGCGCCGCCGCTTCGATCTGCGCCAGTACGCGCTGCTTCAGCTCTTCGACTTCGGGCAGGCTTTCCTGAATGAAATCGGCGCTTTCGACCGCATCGGCAAGGCTCGTGGCGATATGCACGGCGCCTTCGGGCGGAAGCAGGGCGCCCAGCAACCGCTGCTGCGCACGGCGCGCGTTGCCGAGCACGGCGTCGACCTTGCGGCCGATTTCGGGATCGGGATCGAACATGCGCACGTCATAACCGGCCAGTGCAAAACGCGCGGCCCAGCCCGCGCCAATGACGCCGCCGCCAACGAGCCCGATCGTGCGGATCGTGGAAATATCGTTCATGGTCTCGTTCATGGTCAGGCCCACCGCTTGGTCAGCTTGAGCTTTTCGCGCACTTCGGCCGGGCCGAGCAGGCGCGCGCCCATGCCTTCGAGAATCTGCCGCGCACGCGACACGAGATCGCCGTTGCTGGCCAGCTGCCCGCGCCCGAGATAGAGATTGTCTTCCAGCCCGACACGCACGTTGCCCCCCGCCAGCGCCGCCATCGCCACATAGGGCAACTGCATCCGGCCGATCGAAAAGCCGCTGAAAATCGCGCCCGCAGGCATGCGGTGCACCATCGCCATCGTCGTCAGCGGATCGTCGGGCGCGCCATAGGGGATGCCCATGCACAACTGGATCATCACCGGATCGTCGAGCAGGCCTTCCTTGATCAGCTGCTTGACGAACACGAGATGGCCCGTGTCAAACACTTCGAGTTCGGGCCGCACGCCCAGTTCCTGCACCCGCTGGGCCATCGCGCGCAGCATGCCCGGCGTGTTGGTCATGACATAGTCGCCTGCGGCAAAGTTCATCGTGCCGCAATCGATCGTGCAGATTTCGGGAAGCAGTTCCTCGACATGGATCAGCCGTTCGAGCGGCCCGACCATGTCGGTGCCTTCCGGATTGAGCGGCAGCGGAGTCTCGCCCGGGCCGAACACGATGTCGCCGCCCATCCCGGCGGTCAGGTTGATGATGACATCCTTGCCCGAATCACGGATGCGCTCGACCACTTCGCGATAGAGTTTCGGATCGCGCGCGCCCTTGCCCGTTTCGGGATCGCGCACATGGATATGCGCGATCGCCGCGCCCGCATCGGCGGCCTCGATCGCGGCGGCGGCGATCTGTTTCGGCGTGATCGGCAGGCCGGGATGCTTGTCGGCGGTTTCGCCCGACCCGGTCACCGCGCACGTAATGAAGGGTTCGTAATTCATGGGTTCTGTCCGTCCGTTGCTCTTGTGCCGAGGATACCGCGCGCCCCGCATCAAGGGCCACGTTTTACGATCAGGCGCACACAATTTGCGACATCAGCGCGCCTGGATCGGTTCCTCGCCCACCGCGCGCGACGGCACCCCCTGATAGCGCAGGCCGGGAAGCAGGTGTTCGCGTTTCATCACCACGCTGTTGGCGCCCAGATGCGTGCGCTCGTCGATCATCGCGCCATAAAGCGGCACCGTGCCGCGCGACAGCGTTGCCCCCGCACCGATCCGCACCCGATCGACTTTCAACACCCGGTCTTCAAAAGTATGCGCCTGAAACATCGCGCTGACCGTGGCATGATCGCCGATCTCGATCATGTCGGGATCGACCACTTGCGCAAAGGGCGGCCCCAGCACTGCGCGACGCCCGATTTTCAGCCCCATCGCGCGCAGATAGACCGGCAACAGGAATGTGCCTTCGAGCCGACGCAGGATCGTCGCGGCATAGCGCGCCCAAGCGACATAGACATAGTCCCACCGGCTGCACCAGCATGACCACAACGCATGCTGCCCCGGCTTGACCCGCCCGATCAGCAGCCATTTGAGCGCCAGCACGGCGAGGCACAAGGCGACAAGCGGCATCAGCGTCACCGCCGGGATCACCAGCGCAGCGTAGGCCAGCGGCGAGACCGTGCCCCGCGCCGCGCTCAACGCCATGAACCATTCCGCCGTCAGCACCATCGGCAGCACCGGCAGGGCAAAGCGCAAGGCTTCCCAGAACACCCGGTTGGCATAGCGGATCGGCGAGGGATCGAACGTCAGCCGTCGGTCGACTTCGATCACTTCGCGGCGCGGCAGGTCGAAACTGGGATGGCCGAACCTCGCCTCGCCCGACGCGATCTCGGTGGCGCGGGCGGGCGTGGCAATCCCGATCAGAATGTCATCGGGAAGCTGTTCGCCGGGCGGAATGACCACATGGTTGCCCAGAAACGTAAGGCGCCCGATCCGGGTATGGCCCAGCCGCACCGTGCCCTGGCGAACGATCCCGCCGCCAAGATAGATTCCGTCGGCAAAGAAGGTTTCGGCGCCGATCGCGACCAATTCGGGCACGACATCGGTGATCGTGCTGATTTCGCACTTTTCGCCGATGTCCATCCCCGCCAGCCGCAGCCAGCGCGGCCAGAACACGGTCCCGGTCAGCCATTCGCCGGCCAGAGTCAGCATCCCCGCCTTGAGCCAGGCCCGCAGATAGGCAAGGCTCCAGCGCGACACCAGACCGGGCCGCACCGGCCCCATCGCCCGCATCAGCACCGCCGTCCACACCAGCGTCAGCGGCAGCGACAGCACGGTCACGATCAGCACGACGGCCCCTGCCCGCGTGGCAAACGTCGGATGCCAGGCCCAGCGCCACAGATCGGCCGCACGCGTGCCCGTCACCACACAGATCAGCAGCGCCAGCCCTTGCGCCGGCAGCGCGGCTGCAAAGGCAAGCCCCGCTTCGGCGCCCATCGCCAGGACGTCCCACACAGCATGCGGCAGGCCATCGGATACCGGCGCGGGCGACGCTGGCGACGGGCCGACCGATTTTGCCGGCACCCCGTCCCAGATCTCGCCGTCGGGAATGGCCATGCCCGGATTGAGCACCGACAGCGCGGTCAACACACTGTCCCGCCCCATCCGGCACCAGCCGCCGATCCCCGATCGGGTCAGCATGGTCGCCCCCGCTTCGAGCACGATCGGCCCGATGACGACATCGCCCCGGTCGAGATCGGCCAGCCCGATCATCGCGTCCTGTCCGATCGCCACGCCATCGCCGATGTCGAGCAAATCCCACCCGCCGCGCACCAGATCGACGCCGCGATGGATATGCACCCCGCGCCCGATCCGCGCGCCGAGCGCACGCAGGATCCCCTGTTGCAGCCCCGACCCCTGCAGCAGCGGCCAGGGGATCAGCCGCGCGGCCTGCACCACGATCCAGTGGCGCAGATACCACCCGCTCCACACCCGCGCACGGATCGGCCGATAGCGCCCGATCAGCACGCGTTTGACAAGCACCGCAAAGATCACCGAAAACGGGAGATACAGCGCCAGCGACAGCGCCGCGATCAACGGCATCACAGCCACGAGACCGATCGGCCCCAGCTCACCGTAGACCGCCGGAAACACCCGGAATGCCATCAGCCAGCCGAGCCAGCCCGACAGGCACAGCTCTGATGCCAGCCAGCCGATCTGCACCGCATTGGCCAGCCCCACGCGCACCGTGCCGACGCGCGGCTGATCCAGCTCGGCAGGCGGCGCCAGCCCGCCCTCGCACAGGGCATGCGCCTGCCGCGCCAGCGCACGCACGGTGCGCGCCTCGTAAATGTCGCTGACTGTGGCCCAATTGGTGCGGCTGTCGTCGCGCAACAGCGTGACCAGCAGCGCGGCGCTGAGCGAATCCCCGCCCAGGTCGGCAAAGAAATCGTCCTCGACCGAAACGCCGCCATCGCGGCGCAGCACATCGGCGACAGCCGCAGCGATCAGCCCCTCCATCTCGCCGACCGGCGCAATCATCGGGCGCGACCCGGCATTGAGGGCCAAAGTCAGCAAGGGCAGGCGTGCGCGGTCGAGCTTGCCCCCGACACTGGTCGGCAAATCGGTGATCACGCCGATCTGCACCGGCACCATATAGCCGGGCAGATTGCGCGCCAGCGCGGCGCGCAACAGATCGGGCTCTGGCGGGCGCGACAGATCGTCGGGCACGACAAAGCCGACCAGCTCGCTTCCCCTGCCGCTCGGCTGCATCCGGCACGCCGCCGCACGCACGCCTGCCAGCGCGCCCAGCCGCGCCTCGATCTCGCCCAGTTCGACGCGATAGCCGCGAATCTTGACCTGGGCGTCGATCCGCCCGTGATAGAAGACCGTGCCGGCTTCATCGCGATCGACCAGATCGCCGGTGCGATAGATCCGCCCCAGCCGGGGATGATCGACAAATTTTTCGGCCGTCAGGTCGTCGCGATGGCGATAGCCGCGCGCCACACCCGCGCCGCCGATGCACAATTCGCCCTGCCTGCCCGGTTCGCTCTGCCCGCCCGGTTTACCATGCGCGCCCGCCGGCACTTCGTTCAGCGCCTCGTCAAGCACCCAGGCCACCATGCCCGGCACCGGCCGCCCGATCCCCACCGGCTGCCCCGGCACGACATCGCAGCGCAGGCACGTCACCGCGCATTCGGTCGGGCCATAGCCATTGACCATGCGCCGCCCGGCAGACCACAGATCGGCCAGATCCTGCGGCAAGGCCTCGCCCCCGACATAGAGCAGGCGCAGATCGGGCAAGGCCGATTGCGGATCGGCACAGCCCGATGCGCGCAGCAAAGTCGGCGGCGGGCAGAACACGGTAACGCGTTCGTCCTGCAACCAGCCGACCACATCGGGGCCAAGCCGCGCCGTCGCGTCGTCCATCACCACCAGCGTCGCGCCCGAAGCGAGCGCCAGCCACATTTCCTCCAGCGAGGAATCATATGCGGCAGACGACCCCTGCACCACGCGGTCGCCCGGCCCGAGGCCGAATTCGGCAAGGTCCGAGGCGATGAGATTGGCGATATGGCGGTGTTCGACCTCCACCCCCTTGGGCTTGCCGGTCGTGCCCGAGGTATAGATCACATAAGCCAGCCGCGAGGGCGCCAGATCGTCGGGCAAGGCCACATCGGGCGCCGCCGCGCGCGCCAGCGCCGCAGCATCGAGCACCAGCCCCGGCGCAAGCCCCAGGCGATCGAGCCGTTCGAGCCCGTCCGCATCGGCCAGCACCGCCACCGGCGCGGCATCGTCGAGAATTTCGCCCATGCGCTCGTCGGGAAACGCGGCATCGAGGCAGGTAAATGCGCACCCTGCGCGCAAAACCCCGATCTGTGCCGCATAAAGCAGCGGCGAAGTCCGCCCGATCAACAGCGCGACAATCGGCTCGCTCCCGGCCCGCCCCGCCATGGGCCCGGCCATGCGCCCGGCCATGCGCCCGACCAGATGCTGCGCGATCCGCGTCGCCAGCGCGTCAAGCTCGCCATAAGACAGGACTTGCCGCTCCGCCCGATCGCGCCCCGGCGGCACGTCGATCGCCGGTGCAAGGCGATCGCGCGCCAACGGTCCGCCCAAAAAGGCGTGCAGCAGGCCGCGCAGCGACCCGCGCGCGTTCAGACGCTCGACTGTATTCATATGACCCTAGCTTTTCGCCTATCACCCGGCGTTCGTTCGGAACCGGGCGTTTGTCAACCCGACGCCCATGCACCACCGGCGGCCAGGGCGCGATGCGCGCGCGTCCCGCCTTTTTCCCGCACAATACACCTGCCCCCTTTCGCCTGCGATCGCAGTCGGGCATGCATTGCGTTTGGGGCGCATTTTTGCGCCCCTGCGATCCCGCTTGCGCCAAAGGCTCCCGATGAAGCTCGTTGAAAGCCATTCGATCGATTACGTTCCACTCAGCGAACGCCACGGCAAAGTGTGGCACCTCTGGCCGATCTGGTTCAGCGGCGATGCCCATCTGGCGACACTGGCGACCGGCGCGATCGGCATGGCGATGGGGTTGGGGTTCGGCTGGTCGGTGCTGGCGATCCTGACCGGGTGCGCGATGGGCACGCTGTTCATGGCCTCGCACTCCAGCCAGGGGCCCGAGCTTGGCCTGCCGCAGATGATCCAGTCGCGGCCGCAGTTCGGCTATCGCGGCGCGCTGCTGGTCTGGTGCTTCGCGCTGGTGACGTATGTCGGCTATACCGTGTTCAACGAAGTGGTGTTCGGCGTTGCGGTACAGGATCTGACCGGCACGCATCTGTCGCAAGGCGCTCTGGTCGGCGTATTCGGCGCGTTCACCCTGGCGGCGCTGGCCTTTGCCGTGGCGGGCTATGACATGATCCATATCGCGCAACGGACACTGGCGGCGGCGGTGATCGTGGCGCTGCTGATCTATACGGTCGGGGTGGCGATCCTCGGGCACGGCATGGCGCAACTGGGCATGGGCAAATGGGCGACGATCCCCTTCCTCGTGCAGTTCTTTGCCGTTGCCGGGTATCAGCTGTCATGGTCGATCTATGTCTCGGACTATTCGCGCTATCTGCCGCGCGATGTGGGCGTGGCGGCCTCGTTCTGGTGGACGTTCATCGGCGCGTTCATCGGCGGGGCGTGGATGATGCTGGTCGGCGATGTCGCGGTCGCGATCTTCCCCGGGCACGAGATCGTCGGCGCCGTGCTGGAAACCGGCAATCTGGTCCGGCCCGGCTTTGGCGCCGTGCTGATCGTGCTGTCATCGCTCTCGCTGGTCACGATCACCACGCTCAATCTCTATGGCGGGTCGCTGACGCTGCTGTCGATCCTCGACAGTTTTCACCATATTGCCAATCCGGGGCGCGCGCGGCTGATCGCGCTGGCGCTGCTGGGCGTGGCTTCGACCTGGCTGTCGGCGATCGCCGGGGCGAATGTGCGCGAATTGATCGAAAACCTGCTGTCGGTGCTGATCTATCTGTTCACCCCATGGACCGCGATCAATCTGGTGGACTTTTTCTTCGTCCGCCACGGGCACTATTCGGTGCGCGAAATCTTCAATCCCGACGGGATCTACGGGCGTTGGAACTGGCGCGGGATTTCGGCCTATTTCATCGGTTTTGCGGCAATGGTGCCCTGTTTTTCGACGCCGGTCTTCGTCGGCCCGGTGGCGCGCATGCTGGGCGGGGCAGACGTGTCGATGCTGGTCGGTCTGCCGGTGTCGGGGCTGTTCTACTATCTCGTCTGCCGCTCGATCGACCTTGTCGCCGAGCGCGCGCATATCGCGATCGCCGATGCGGGGATCGAGGACGGCGCGGCGGCCTGATCACCCCTCAATGTGAAGGCAGGGGGGCGCGCATGGTCTGCGCGCGCTTGCCCGCCTGAAACCGGATGACGATGACGACCGCCATGGCGCACGTGCCCATGCCGAGACAGCCGACCACGCCATAGCCCGATGTCGCCTGCGCCACGAACCCGGCGGCCAGCGATCCGCCCGATTGCGCCACCAGCCATGTCCCCGTGGTCCTGACCGCCAGCCGCCCGTGCGGATCGTGCGCGTAGGCAAGGCCGAGGAGCAAGGGATACGTGATGTACCAGCTGACATCATAGAGCACGAGCGCAGCGGCAAAGACCCAATGGCTGCCGACCGTGGTCAACACCGCGCACGTGATCCCGCACGTCAATAGCGCGACTTCGAGCAAGCCGCGCCGATTGCCCCGCGCGAGCACCATGGTCAGCGCGAAATTGCCCCCCGAACTCAGCAGCGTCCCCAGGCTCTGATACCGGCCGAATTCGGTCGCGGGCAGGCCGATGGCATGGGCCGCACGCTCCATGAACGGCCAGATCGCCATCGTGCCGAATGCAAACAGCGCCATCGCCGCCAGCACCGGCCAGCCGCCCGGCGCCATCGGCGGCACAATCGGCGCGGCGCCTTGCGCGCCCCGGCTGCCTGATTCCGTCTTGTCCGAGAGCGGCAGCATGCCCAGCGCCAAAGTGCCCGAAATCATCGCCAGCGCGATGAACATCGCCCCCACGCCGCCCGCCGCACCGATCATCGGGATGGTCACGTTCATCACGGCAAACAGCAAGACCTGAAGCGAAATGCCGACCGAAATCGCCCGCGCGGGCTGACTGGTGCGCCCGGCGGCGACATTGACCGCCGTGTTGAGCATGCCATAGCCAAACCCGGTCGCCACGCGCCCCGCGATCAGCAGCGGCAGGAACCCGGTCAGCGCCGAAACCGCCTGCACCGCAGCGATCAGCGCGCTGGCGGCCAGGGCCATGCGCCGGGGACGAAACCCTTGCGCGCGCGGGGCAAACAGGAACATGGCGCAAGCAAACGACAGCGTTTCGGCAGTGGCAAACACGCCCATCTGCGCCGGGCCAAAGCCATAGCGATCGATCAGCCCACCGACCAGAAACGGCGTATAGTTGATCCCGAGATGCGCCGCCCCGCTGGCAGCGGCAATGCCGAGACAGACGGCAAGGGGAATCTTCGCATCGTCGCGGATCGGGTTCGCGCTGGCGGATGTGACGGCCATGGGGATCCTTCTGGTGGTCTTTCAGGCGTTTGCGAGCGGCGGCGTTTTCCACCGGCCCCGTTCTGCGCCGGGCGGGCGGCCAAATTTCTGGACATAGGCGCGGGCCATTGCGCTCTTTGACGAAAAGCCGGTGGCCACCGCGACCTCGATCAGCGACAGGCTCGTTTCGGCAAGGAAACTGCGCGCGCGCTCCAGCCGGATGGCGCGGTAATAGGCCGCCGGGCCCGTGCCGAAATGGCCCATGAACAACCGTTCGAGCTGTCGCCGGGTGACCCCTGCCTCGGCGGCGAGGTCTTCGAGCCGACAGGGGCTTTCGATTTCCGCCTCCATCCGCGCGATCACCGCGACCAGACGCGGATCGCGCGTACCGATGCGCGCGCCCAGATCGAGCCGCTGCCGCTCTTCACGGCTGCGGATGCGGCTGTGAATGAACTGTTCCGACACCGCGCGCGCAAGGCCCGGCCCCTGTCGCAGCGCGATGCGTTCGAGCATCATGTCGATCGCCGCCGTCCCCCCGGCGCACGTAAACAGCCGTTCGCCAAGGCAGAACAATTCCTCGGTCACGCGCACCTCGGGATAGTCCTCGCGAAAGGCAGGGACCGCTTCCCAATGCAGCGTCACCGGCTGATCGCGGATCAACCCCGCCTCGGCCAGGACATAGGCCCCGGTGTCGAGCGCACCGAGCGCGACACCGCGCCGCGCCATGCGCCGCAAGGCCGCGACCAGCGAGCGGCTGATTCCCCGGCGCGGTTCGAACCCGGCGCACAGGATCAGCGTCTGCGTATTTTCATCAAGCGGGCCGTCGACGGCGACTTTCAACCCGCACGAGGCTTCGACCGGCTGACCGTCGGCGGAAAACAACCGCCAGGCGAAAACCGGCCGCTGCGCCAGTCGGTTGGCCACGCGCAAGGGTTCCATCGCCGCGACGAAGCCCATCGCGGAAAAGCCCGGCACGAGGTAAAAGCTGTAGGTTTCCTGCTCCAGCGGAGCGAATGCGACATTCATGGATCGGGAGACAAACACAGATTCGCGTGAGCGCAAAACCCGTTTTGGCCTGTGGCAAGGTATATTTGCCGAAGTCGCAAAATACGCGCATCATGTCGCAAAGCTGCGATAGCAGAGCGGTTTCAGAGTTAGACTACCCGCCATCATACAGCTCGAATCAATCAGGGCTCGAATCAACTGGGGATTGCGGCATGGATCTACAGGTCACCGAGCAGGGTCGATTGCAGGTCACCAGCAGCGGGGCAGAGCCCTTGGTGCTGCATCCGATCTGGCTGCGCGAGCGCCTGCCCGATGCGGCGGTGCTCGATCCGCGCACCGGGCAACGGCTGGAAGAAGCCGCCGAAACCCCGACCGATCTGCGCGTCACGGCCGCCGAACTCGATGGCACGATCACCTTTTCCGACGGGTTTGCGACCCGCCTGCCCGCCGCCTGGCTGGCCGGGGCGATCATCGGCGAACCGGCGCATGGCGGCCATGTACATTGGGACGGCACGCTCGATCATGCCGCTTTCCCGGCGGCCGATCTTGCCGACTTGCGCCGCGATCCGGCAACGCTCGGGCGCTTGCTCGACGGGCTCGATGCCTATGGCTTTGCCGTGGTGCGCGGCGTTCCGCTCGACATGGACGGGGGGCTGGAATTTGCCGACCTGATCGGCCCGATCCGCCGCACCAACTGGGGCGGTGTGGCCGATGTCAAGGCGATCCCCAATGCCTATGACCTGACCATGACGCCGCGTCATCTCGAACCGCACAGCGACAATCCCTATCGCGAGCCGGTGCCCGGCTATATCCTGCTGCATTGCCTGACCAACGACGCCGATGGCGGGGATTCGACGCTGGTCGACGGATTTCATGCCGCCGCGATCCTGCGTCGCGACAATCCGGCGGCGTTCGAAACGCTGGTCACCACCGATGTCACTTTCCGCTATCACGACGAGACCGCGTTTCTGGAAAACCACGGTCCGCTGATCGAATGCAACGGCGCGGGCGAAGTCGTGCAGATCCGCTATTCCAACCGCACCGAGATGATCGGGCGACTGCCGGTCGAACGGCTGGAGGCCTATTACGCCGCGCGCGCCGCGTTCTGGCGGCTGATCGCGCCGTCATCGCCGCTCACGCTCCAATTCCGGCTGCAACCGGGCGAGCTGTTGATGATGGACAATTACCGCCTGTTGCACGGTCGCACCGGCTATACGCTGGCCACCGGGTCGCGCCACATGCGCCAATGCTATCTCGACCGCGACAGCGTCGGCAGCCGCCGCCGCCTGTTGCAGCCCGCCTGCCTGTTGCAGCCTGCCTGAAGGAGCGCCGGTTCATGTTCCGCCATTTCGACGAAGCCACCGCCGAGGACTGGAAGCCGATCGGCGAAAAGTTCGATGCGTTCCAGACCGGGCTGGTCGGCCAGTTGGTCACGCATCTGCGCCTGCTCGCCACGCACGACCTCGGCTATCCGGTCGATCGCTATATCCATTCGCTGCAGACCGCGACGCTGGCGCTGCGCGACGGGGCAGACGATGAAATGGTCGTCTGCGCCTTGCTGCACGACATCGGCGACACGCTCGCCCCGGTCAATCACGGGGCGATGGCTGCCGCGATCATGGCGCCCTACATTTCCCCGCTCAATGCCTGGATGATCGAACATCACGAGGAATTTCAAGGCTTTTTCTACGCCGAGTATTTCGGCGGCGACAAGCATGCGCGCGACAAATACCGCGATCACCCCGCCTTTGCCCGCACCGCGCGGTTTACCGACGCATGGGATCAAAAGGCGTTCGATCCCGATTACGACACCCTGCCGATCGAGGCGTTCCTGCCGGCGCTGGAAACGATCTTTTCCCGCAAGCCCTGGGGCGACCATACGCGCGCCAATCAAGAGGACTGACGCCCATGACTATCGAGCTTGAAATCGTTCAGGACTGGCGCGTGTTTGCCACCGACCACAGCCTTGCCGGCGTTGCGCTGAGCGGCGACGATACCGTGGTGAGCTGGAGCGACGGCCGCGAAACCGCGTTTCACCGCTTTTTCCTGCGCGACAATTGCCCCTGTTCGCAATGCTACCTGCCGCTGACGCGCGAACAACTGTTCGAAGTGACCGACGCGCCCGCCGATCTTGCCGTGCACAGCGCCGCGATCAGCGCCGCCGGCGATCTGATCATCGGCTGGACCGACGGTCATGCCAGCCGCTACGCCCCCGGCTGGCTGCGCGCCCATGCACCCGACGCACAAAGCCGCGCCGAGCGCCACGCCGCACGCGCGCAGCCGTTCATCTGGGGCCGCGAATATGCCGATGCGCTGCAATCGTTCGACTATGGCGACATCATGGCCGACGACGGCGCGCTCTGGACCTGGCTCAGCGCGCTCAAGTCGTCGGGGCTGACTCTGATCCGCAACGTGCCGGTCGAAGAAGAAGCGCTGCTCGGCCCGATTGCGCGAATTTCGCACTTGCGCGAAACCAATTTCGGCCGCGTGTTCGATGTGAAGTCGAAACCGCGCGCCGACAGCGCCGCCTATACCAGCGTCAACCTGCCCGCGCATACCGACTTGCCCACGCGCGAATTGCAGCCGGGGGTACAATTCCTGCACTGCCTGCAAAACGAAGCGACTGGCGGCGAAAGCGTGTTTGTCGACGGCTTTGCCATCGGCGAAGCGATGCGCAAGCACCATCCGGGCGAATTCGCCACGATCACCACCACGCCGATGGCCTTCTGGAACCGCGACGATCGCACCGATTACCGCTGGAGCGCACCGGCCATCGCGCTGAATGACGAAGGCGATCTCGACGAAGTGCGCTTTGCCAATTTCCTGCGCGGGCCGATCGACGCCCCGGCGGAAAAAATGGGCGATATTTATGCCGCGCTGCGCCTGTTTCAGGCGATGACGCGCGATCCGAAGTATTTCATCGAACGCCGTCTGGCGCCCGGCGATATGTGGGCGTTTGACAACCGCCGCGTGATGCATGCACGACGCGAATTCGACCCGCAGACCGGCTCGCGCCATCTGCAGGGTGCCTATGTCGATCGCGACGAAATCAATTCGCGCTGGCGCGTGCTGTCGCGCCAGTTGGGAGAACCCTGCTGATGGCCTCGCTTCCTGCCGCAAAGTTCGACAACGCCGAGCGCCAGACCCGCTATGACCTCGCCGCGTGCTATCGCCTTGCGGCAAAGTTCGGCATGACCGACGTGATCTATACGCATATCTCGGCGCGGATTCCCGGCACGGAAGATTTGCTGATCAATCGTTTTGGCGATCAGTTTCACGAAGTCACTGCCAGCAGCCTCGTCAAGTTCCGCATCGACGAGGAACCATCGGAGCGCGATGTCAATCCGGCGGGCTATGTCATCCATTCGGCCGTCCACGGCGCGCGCCACGATGTCGGCTGCGTCATGCATACGCACACGGTGGCCGGGGTCGCGGTCGCGTGTCAGGCGCAGGGACTGCTGCCGATCAGCCAGTATTCGCTGCAATTCCATAACCGCATTGCCTACCACGATTACGAAGGGATCGCGCTGCTCGAAGACGAAAAGCCCCGGCTGGTGCGCGATATGGGCACGCATGGCGCGCTGATCCTGCGCAACCATGGTCTTTTGACCGCATACCCGACGATCGCCGAGACGTTTTCGGCGATGTACAATCTCGAACGCGCCTGCCAGGTGCAGATCGCGGCGATGAGCGGCGGCGCGGCGCTCTACCCGGTGCCCGAACATGTCCGCGAATTGACCGCGCGCCAGACCGAAAACTTCGGCGGCCAGGAAACCGGCGTCCCCGAATGGACCGCGCTGGTGCGCGAACTCGAACGCACCGATCCCGGCTTCGCGGATTGAGCGAGAGCACGCCCATGACCACCGCTTTCGCAGTTGTTGCCGATTCCACCGACTTGCTGGTCGAGGCCTTTGCGCGCGCCGGTGCCGATGACAGCCTCGTCGCGCACCATATCGGCCAGCCCGACGAGGCGACGATGATCGCGCGCGTCGCCGGCTATCCGGTGATCGTCGTCAACGAAAGCCGAATCAGCGCGGCGGTGATGGATTCGAGCGCCGCGCTCAGACAGATCCTGTTTCTGGGCACGGGCGCGGCCAATTTCGTCGATCTGGAGGCGGCGGTGGCGCGCGGCATTCCGGTCCACACGATCAAGGGCTATGGCGACCGCGCCGTCGCCGAACACACCATCGCGCTGCTGTTTGCGGTCTATCGCGACATCGCCGCGCAAGATGCCTCGATCCGCGCCGGGCACTGGACCGGTGCGCCGCTCGGCGAATTGTCGGGCAAGACCATCGGCCTGATCGGTGTCGGCGCGATCGGCGGCGAAGTCGCGCGGATCGCCCAGGCGCTCGGCCTCAAAGTGCTGGTCTGGGCGCGCCGCCCGGTCGACATTCCGGGCGTCGAACACGTCGATCTCGACACGCTGCTCGCCCGCGCCGACATTGTCTCGCCCCACCTTGCCTACACGGCCGAAACCGCAGGCTTCCTCGATGCCGCTCGCTTGCGCCGGATGAAGCGCGGCGCGGTCTTCATCAACACCGCCCGCGCCGAACTGACCGACGAAGCCGAAGTCATCGCCATGCTCGAAGACGGCCATCTCGCCGGTGCCGGGCTCGATGTCTTCAGCACCGAGCCGCTGCCCGCCGATCATCCGATGCGCCGCGCAGCCCACGCCGTGCTGACCGCGCACACCGGCTGGCAAAGCCCTGAAGCGATCGCCCGCCTGATCGGCACCGGCGTCGATATTCTCAAGCGCGAGCGCGCGGCGTTGGGCCTGTAGCCCGCCCCATGCCCAAAAATCGCTATTACGACGGGCCGTTCAGCGACCATTTCGACGGTCGCTTTTTCAACAACGCGCCGGAAACCACCGACAAGACGCTCGCCGACATCCGCCGCTGGCGCCGCACCTCGCGCCGCGCACCCTGGCCCGGCCATCTGCCCGTCCACCCCTGTGTGCCGCCCGAACGTGCCGAGGGCACGCGCATCACGCTGGTCGGCCATGCCACCGTGCTGATCCAGACCGGCGGGCTCAACCTGCTGACCGACCCGGTCTGGTCGCAGCGGTGCAGCCCGGTCCGGTTCGCCGGGCCCAAACGCGTCTGCGCCCCCGGCGTGCGCTTCGAAGACCTGCCGCCGATCGACGCCGTGCTGCTCAGCCACAATCACTATGACCATCTCGACATCGCCACCATGCGACGGCTGGTCCGGCACCACGATCCGCTGATCCTGACCCCGCTCGGCAATGACACGATCATCCGCCGCGCCATCCCCAAGGCACGGATCGCCACCGGCGACTGGTGGCACACGCACGCCCTCGATCACGCCGTCGAGGTGACCATCGTCCCCGCGCAACACTGGTCGGCGCGCGGGTTTTACGACCGGCGCATGGCGCTATGGTGCGGCTTTCACATCCGCGCGGGCGATGCCACGGTCTATTTCGCCGGCGACACCGGCTATGGCGACGGCAGCCTGTTTGCCGCGATCCGCGAACGACTGGGATCGCCCGATGTCGCGCTGCTGCCGATCGGCGCCTATGCCCCGCGCTGGTTCATGCGCGATCAGCACACCAACCCCGCCGAAGCCGTGCGCGTGATGCGCGACCTCGATGCGGGACAAGCGCTCGCCATCCATTGGGGCGTCTTTCCGCTCAGCGACGAAAGCCGCGACGAGCCGGTCCACTTGCTCGCCCGTGCCCTTGCCGAACGCGGCATCCCCCCGGCCCGCTTTCGCCATGACGAGCCGGGGGGCGTGTTCGTTCTGGACCGGTCAATCAGCCCTTTTTGAGGTGACGGCGGCCCAGGAGTTCGGCGATCTGGACGGCGTTGAGCGCGGCGCCCTTGCGCAAGTTGTCCGACACGCACCACAGTGTCAGGCCGTTTTCGACGGTCGAGTCTTCGCGCACGCGGCTGACATAGGTCGCATAATCGCCGACGCATTCGACCGGGGTGACGTATCCACCGTCTTCGCGCTTGTCGACGAGCATCACGCCGGGGGCTTCGCGCAGCACGTCCTGTGCTTCGGTCGCGCTGATTTCGTTTTCGAATTCGATGTTGACCGCTTCGGAATGGCCGACGAACACCGGCACGCGCACGCACGTCGCCACGACCTTGATCTTGGGATCGAGGATCTTCTTGGTTTCGACCACCATTTTCCATTCTTCCTTGGTCGAACCATCGTCGAGGAAGACATCGATGTGCGGGATCACGTTAAAGGCGATCTGCTTGGTGAACTTCTTCGGATCGACCGAATCGCCGACAAAGATGCCCCGGCTCTGCTCGAACAGTTCGTCCATGCCTTCCTTGCCCGCGCCCGACACCGACTGATAGGTCGCGACGACCACGCGCTTGATCTTGGCGAGATCGTGCAAGGGCTTCAACGCCACGACGAGCTGTGCGGTCGAACAGTTGGGGTTGGCGATGATCATGCGCGCCTTGTAGCCGTCGATCGCATCGGGATTCACTTCGGGCACGACCAGCGGCACATCGGGGTCCATGCGATAGAGCGACGAATTGTCGATCACCACGCAGCCCTGCGCGGCGGCCTTGGGCGCATAGATCTTCGTCGGGCCGGAGCCTGCGGCAAACAGTGCCATGTCCCAGCCGGTGAAGTCGAAATGTTCGACATTCTGGACTTTGAGCATCTTGCCGGTTTCGCCGAATTCGATCTCGGTCCCTTGCGAGCGCGATGACGCCAGCGCGGCGATCTCGTCGATCGGAAACTGGCGCTCGGCCAGGATGTTGAGCATTTCGCGGCCGACATTACCCGTCGCACCCACGACCGCTACGCGATAACCCATCGTTGTACCTCCTCTGGCCCCGGCCTGCGCCGGGACGAATGTTACTGGCCGCCCGCGACGACACCGTGACGGGCAAGGAAATCGAACACCCGGTCATAGAGGTGCACGCTGATCTTCGGCCCCCCGATACCATGCGTCTGCCCCGGATAGAGCATCATCTCGAACGGCACGGCATGCGCCTGCAACGTCGCGGCGAGCGCAGTCGTGTTGTCGAGCACGACATTGTCATCGGCCATGCCATGGATCACCAACAGCGGATCGGCGATCTTCGGCGCGTCGATCAGCGCCCCGGCGCGATCGTAGACCCCGCCCGGCGCATGCGGATCGCCGAGATAGCGCTCGGTATAGGCGGTGTCATACAGTTCCCACCGGGTCACCGGCGCGACCGCAATGCCCGCCGCCCATTCGCCGGGGTGCTCTTCCAGCATTTTCAGCGTCATATAGCCGCCATAGGACCAGCCGAACGTGGCGATCCGCGCCGGATCGACGAACGGTTGCGCCTTGAGCCAGCGCGTACCCGCCAGCTGATCGGCGACTTCGACCGTGCCCATTGCATGCCAGATCGGGCTTTCGAAAGCGACGCCGCGATTGGCCGAGCCGCGATTGTCGATGGCAAACCAGATATAGCCCTTGGCCACGACCGCTTGCGCCAGCGCGCCCTGCCAGCCGCGCCGCACGACTTGCGCCGAAGGGCCGCCATAGTGATAGGTAAACACCGGATAGCGCTTGCCCGGCTCCAGCGGCGGAGTGATCATCATCCAGTGCAGATCGGTGCCGTCATCGGCCTTGATCGTGCCGAACTGCGCCGGGCGGTGCGCGGCGAGATAGGGCGCATAAGGATGATGCCCCTCGACGCGGTTTTCCTCGATCCATGCCAGGCGTTCGCCCTTGGCATCGGCAAGATAGGATTGCGGCGGCTGTGCATCGGCATTGCGCGTCACGATCAGCGTGTGCCCGGCGGCATCGGCGCTGGCGCTGTTGTCATAGGCCGGATCGCCCAGCGGGGTCAGCGTGTCGGGATGCGCAAGATCAAGCGCATAGACCTGCCCCGACAGGACATCGTCGCGATTGCCCGTCAGGATCAGGCGCCCGGCCTTTTCATCGACCGCGACCAGCGCGGTGACTTCCCAGTCGCCCTGAGTCAGCCGCTGCCACTGGCCGCCCTTGAAGCGATAGAGATGCCCATGGCCATCGCGTTCGGACCACCAGATCAGGCTGCCATCGGCAAGGAAGCGATAGGCGGTGGACAGGTTGATCCAGCTTTTGGGCGCGGCATGTTCGGTAAACAGCACGCGCGAGGCGCCCGACCCGGGATCGACCGCCAGCATGTCGAGCCGGTCCTGCGCGCGGTTGAGCCGCTGTACAAAGAGCGTTTTGCCATCGCGCGCCCAATCGACGCGGGCGAGATAGATGTCCTTGTCCGCTCCCAGATCGACATCGACGCGGGTTTCGCCGTCGGTCGACAGGATCGCCAGCGACACCACCGCATTGGCCGCGCCCGCCGCCGGATAGCGCTGCTGCGTCACGCTGGTCGCGCCGGCGCCGATCGCCGCGCGGGTGACCAGGCCAACGCCGCTTTCGTCATAGCGTTCGACCGCCAGCCGCGTTTCGTCGGGCGCCCACCATGTCCCGGCCATGCGGTGCAGTTCTTCCTGCGCGATGAATTCGGCTTCGCCCCAATGCACGTCGGGGCTGGTTTCAGCCGGGCTTACCGCAATCGCGTTGCCCGCCAACGGGGCGACCCACAGCCGCCGGTCGCGGACAAAGGCGATATGCCCGCCTTTGGGCCCCAGCGTCGGATTGAGCACTTCACCGCCTTGCGCAGCGGCAATCGGCACGACTGTCCCGGCCTCTTTGCCCGCGACATGGGCGAGGAACAGGCGCCCGTCGACCGGGACCAGCACGCTTTGCGAATCGGGGGCCCAGTCATAGCTGACAATGCCTTTCAGCTCGCCGATGCGTTCGCGCTCGCGCTGCATCTTGGCGGCTTCGGACAAGTCCTTGCCGCTGGCGAGCCGGGCCGAATCGACCAGCATGCGCCACGTGCCGCTGTGTCGGTCAAAGCCCCACAAGTCATAGCGCGTGCGATCGTCGGGCCGGTTTTTCAGCATGGTCAGGAAACGCCCATCGGGCGACAGGCGCACCCCGCGCGGCACGGCCCCGGCGATGCCCGGACTGGCAAAGACGCGTTCGAGGCTGATCTGTGTGGGCGCGGCAGATTGGGACACGGCATTCTCCCGGGCGGCAAGCGAGGCAGGCACGAGGCCGACCATCAGCGCAGCAATCATCAACAGCGGGGCAGGCATCAAAAGCGGGGCAGGACGCATCTGTGGTCTCGCAAGATCGATGCAGGACAGCAAAAAGGCGCCCCGGCTGGTGTGCCAGGACGCCTTTTCACGTTTGTCTCGTGGTCGGCAATGGGCCGCCTTAACGGCCCATCCTGGTCAACCCTCGGCGCTGGGCCGGGGATCGCGACGTTCGGCAATACGCGCCGACTTGCCGCGACGACCGCGCAGATAATAGAGCTTCGCACGGCGCACGACGCCGCGACGGACCACGGTGATCGAATCGATGTTGGGCGAATAGAGCGGGAACACACGTTCCACACCTTCGCCGAACGAGATCTTGCGCACGGTGAAGTTCGAGCCGAGGCCACGGTTCGAACGCGCGATCACCACACCTTCATAGGCCTGAACGCGGGTGCGTTCGCCTTCAACAACGCGCACGCCCACGCGCACGGTATCACCGGCGCGGAAAGCGGGAATGTCCTTCTTTGCCTTGAACTCGGCAATGGCTTCAGCTTCAAGCTGCTGAATCAGGTTCATTTTTTGTCGTCCGTCGTTCCATGCTGCGCACCAGAGGCAGACTGGACCCGAACGCCGCCATGGCGTTCCCAAAGGTCCGGCCTGCGTAGCCGGGTATCGACCTCTGCCATGGCATGACGCCATGCAGCGATCTTCGCATGATCCCCCGATCGCAGCACTTCAGGGATCGTGCGCCCTTCCCAAAGATTGGGTCGGGTATAGTGGGGGTATTCGAGAAGACCGTTTTCAAACGATTCCTCGTGCCCACTGGAAGCCGCGCCCATTACGCCGGGAAGCAGCCGAATGCAAGCATCGAGCAGGATCAGCGCCCCACATTCCCCGCCCGACAGCACGACATCGCCCACCGCGATCTCTTCGACATCGCGCCCGGCAAAGATCCGCTCGTCAAACCCTTCAAACCGCCCGCACAGCACGGTCACCCCCGGCCCTGCCGCCAGCTCGCGCACGCGTGCCTGGGTCAGCGGGTGCCCGCGTGGCGTCATCGCCACGACAGGCGCGTCCGGATGCAAGGCGCGCGCATGATCGATGGCCCGCGCCAGCACATCGACCTTGAGCACCATACCCGCCCCGCCGCCTGCGGGCGTGTCATCGACGGTACGATGCTTGTCAGTGGCAAAATCGCGGATCTGCACAGTATCGAGTGACCACGTCCCCTCGGCCAGGGCACGCCCGGCAAGACTGTGGCCCAGCGGCCCCGGAAACATGTCGGGATAGAGGGTGAGGATGGTGGCAGCGAATGTCATGGCCGCGCTCATGCCCCGTGTGGAGCGGACTGTCGAGCGCCGGTCACCGGGTCCAGTCCTCGACCGCCAACCCCGGAACGTCAGTGAAATCCGCAAGGTTTGCCGTGATCACCGTCGCCCCGATGCTCAACGCATGGGCGGCCAGCAAGCGATCGAAACGCGCCCGTTTGAACGGCAGTCGCGCGTAGGCGCGCGCCGCAGCTTCGTCGAACGCGATCAACGGTATGGCATCGATAAATGCGTCCAGCACCTCGGGCGACGGGGGTTTGCCGACATAAGTACCATAGGCGACTTCGGCAAAGCTGATCGTGGAAATGCCGATTTCGCCCGCCGCGCACTCCGCGATACGGGCGGTCAACCGCTCGTACCCCACATCCATGGCATAGACTGCGGCATTCGCATCGATCAGGTATCGAATCACTCGAACCCTGCAGCCTTGCGCGCGGCGATCACGCTCGGCCGTTCCTCGAAATCCTCACGCGGCGCAAGCCGGATACCCGGCGCCTTTCCGGCAAAGCCGCTGACATCGATCTTGCGCTTCGGCGCGTCCTTGCGGCGCAATACCAGACCGTCCGCCTGTTCGACCACGATCCAGTCGGCGCCGGGCTCGATGCCCAAGGCAGCGGGCATGCGGATTGCCACCGAATTGCCCGAGCGAAAGCTTTTGGCGTTGTATTCCTGGCCCATAGCCGACTCCCGTATATACGCCATGTATATACAGCCTGGGCAATTTGTCCAGAGTCAGGGGCGATCAACGGGCACGAAGGCAAAGCGCAGCGCCTGAAGCGTGATCGGGCGAGTCGGCGCGAGCAGGACGGTGCCTTCGATCCGGCCGCGCGCGCATTCCCAGGCGAACGTGCCCGACAGCGCGCTGTCAGGGCGGAGCGGCGCTGCGGTCTCGCAACGGCCTGCCCCGACCTTTGTTTCGGCGAGGAATTTTGCCCAGTTCGCATCGCTGCGATCCATGGCGAAATTGACCGCGACTTTGCCCGACAGCGCCGCGACACTGCCATCGGCCCAGACATCGCGCGCGGCGGCGTAAAATCTGGCGAGATCGGGCGAGACTTGCGCCACGGGGCGCTTGAGCAGGCCTTTTTGCAACAGGAGCACCGCGCTGTCCCACACCGGCGCCGACGGGCCGGAATATGTCCGGTTGGTCAGCGCAAACAGCGCGACGCCAAATTCGGGCAGCATCAGGACATGACTGCCATAGCCGGGAAAGCCGCCGCCATGATTGAGAGTCAGGCCAAGCTCGCAATCGCTGACCACCCGCCAGCCCATGCCATAGGCCAGCGCGCCGGGGCAGGCGCTCGCCCCGCTGGCGCCGTAGCGATGAAACACCGACTGGAAATTGAGCCCTTCGGCAATCTGGCGCACCGTGCCGCGCCGCACCGGGCCGGCGTCGGGATCATCGCGCGGCGGCCAAGCCGACAGCAGAAAGCCAAGCCATTTGGCATAGTCGCGCGCGCTGACTTCAAGCCCGCCCATCGCGTTGAAGGCCCCATCGGCCATGGTCGGCTCCTGCGCCCAGGTCTCGTTTTCCCAGCGATAGCCGATCGCGCGTCGATCGCGCGGATGGGCAAACACGTCATAGCCGCTGGCGGTCATGCCGAGCGGGGTCAGCAGCGTGTTTTCGACATAGGTGCGATAGGGCGCATGCGTGACATTGGCGATCACCCGGCCCAGGATCGCATAGCCGAGATTGGCATATTCGTGGCGCATTTCCGGCGCCCGCGCAAACGGCACCCCGGCGGCAAGCAGGCGGGTGAAATCCTCTTGCGGCAAAGGCTGTTGCCGGTCGCCCCAGGGATCGTCGGTGACGAAGCCGGCGACATGGTGCAGCAGATCGCGAATGGTGATCCGGGGCGAATCCGCCGTCGCATTGCCCCATCCGCGCATTTCGGGGACATACTTTTCCGCCGGATCGTCAAGGCTGAGCAGCCCCTTGTCGCGCAACGACAGGATCGACAGCGCGGTAAACGCCTTGGTCATCGAGGCGATGCGGAACAGCGTGTCGCCATCGACCGGACGCCGCACCACGATGTCCTGCACGCCCATGCCGCGGACATAGGCGAGATGTCCGTCGGCAACGATACCAAAGACCATGCCCGGCACGTGATTGTCCGCCATCCAGCGCGCAAAGATCGCATCGATCGCCGGTTCGACGCTTTCGAGCGCGGCGGGGGCAGGCTGGGCCGAGGCGGGCGATACCGCCATGATGGCCGCCGCGAATGCCGCGATCATTGGTCTTGCGCGCACGACTGGCCCTCCGTCCTTACCCCAAGCGCGCATCCTGACCCTGTCGCAGGGCGCGCGTCAACGCCCGCGCCGCACGGGGTTGGTGCGCCAGGCCGCAAGGTCGCGCGCATCCTTCGACAGGGTCAGGATGAACGGTGTTTTTAATTTCATGAATACAATGGGTTATGAGCAAGAAGCCCGCCCGACCCCTTTTTGGGGATGCGGCTCAGTCTTCGGCCCAGACGGCCTCGATCACCAGCCGCGTATCATCCCATTCGGGCACGGCTTCGGCGCGGATCGGCACCATGAAAGTCTTGCCATCGGGCCGACGCACTTCGAGCACGTCGCCCGCGCCGAAATTCTCGACCGCGATGCAGGTGCCAAGATCGGCGCCATCGGTCGAAACGGCGGGAAGGCCGATCAGATCGGCGTAATAATATTCGCCTTCGCCCAGCGGCGGCAGCGCCGAACGCGGCACGGCCAGAGCCGTCCCGCGCAAGGCTTCCGCACCGTTGCGATCATGGCATTCGGCGAGCCGGGCAATCGCCCCGCCCTTGCCGTCTTCGCGCACGGCGGTCAGCGTCAGGCCGCCGCCATTGAACGCGCCGGCCCGATTGAGGTGGCGCTTCAGCGTCGCCACCCCATCGCCAAACAGTTTCAGGCGCACTTCGCCGGCCACGCCATGCGCACCGGCAATGGCTGCCAGCGTGACCGGACGATCAGTGCCCAAGTGTCAGGCTTCCGCAGGCTCGGCGGCAGCGGCCTGCGCTTCGGCCAGCTTTGCAGCCTTTTCTTCAGCGCGTTCCTTGGCCTTCTTGCCGGGGACGCCCGCGTTGGGGTTCAGCGTGACAACGCGTTCCTTGATGCCTGCCTTGTCGAGCAGACGGGCAACGCGGTCGGTCGGCTGCGCGCCGACGCCCAGCCAATAGCGCACGCGGTCTTCGACCATGCGCACGCGGTTTTCATCGTCCTTGGCAAGCAGCGGGTTGTAAGTGCCGACCTGTTCCAGGTACTTGCCGTCGCGCGGCGCGCGGCTGTTGGAAACGACGATCTTGTAATAAGGGCGCTTCTTCGAACCGCCGCGCGACAGACGCAGAGAAACAGACATGACTTGTACCTTTCCAACAAATTTCAAAAACTGATTATGTGAAACTTCAATTATTTGCGCTTGAGCAGATCACCCAGATTGGAGGGCATGCTGCCAAGCCCGGGCAGCTTTGCGCCACCACCAAGCCCGCCGCCGAGACCGCCAAGCCCGCCCGGCCCCATCTGCTGATCGAGCCCGGGCATCGCCCCGCCCATGCCGCCCTTGCCGAACATCGCGGCAAGACCCTTCAGCCCGCCCATCTTGCGGATCTGCTTCATCGCGCGCGCCATTTCCTGGTGCATCTTGATGATCTTGTTGACGTCCTGCACTTGCGTGCCCGATCCTTTGGCCACGCGGATCTTGCGCTTGGCATTGAGCAGTTCGGGCTTGTTGCGTTCCTTGGGCGTCATCGAGCCGATGATCGCATCCATGTGCAGAAGCACGCGGTCATCCATGCCCGAATTGGCCATGGCCGCCTTCGCCTTCTTCATGCCCGGCATCAGCCCGGCCAGCGCGCCAAGACCGCCCATGCGCTGCATCTGGCGAAGCTGCGTGCGCAAGTCGTTCATGTCGAACTCGCCCTTGGCCATACGCTGGGCCAGGCGGTCGGCTTCATCGGCATTGACCGCCGCAGCGGCCTTTTCGACGATCGAGACGATGTCGCCCATGCCGAGAATACGGCCGGCGACGCGCTCGGGATCAAACGTTTCGATCGCATCGAGCTTTTCGCCCGTCCCGGCGAACTTGATCGGCTGCCCGGTCACGGCGCGCATCGACAATGCCGCGCCGCCGCGCGCATCGCCGTCCATGCGGGTCAGCACCACGCCGGTCAGCGGAACTTGCGCAGCGAAATTCTGCGCCACGTTGACGGCGTCCTGCCCGGTCAGCGAATCGACCACCAGCAGCGTTTCGCGCGGTGACGAAATCGCGCTGACCGCCTTCATCTCGTCCATCAGCGCCTGATCGACGTGAAGCCGACCGGCGGTGTCGAGCATGAGCACGTCGACCGCCTGAAGCTTTGCCGCATGAAGCGCGCGCGTGGCGATCTCGACCGGCTGCTGCCCGGCGATGATCGGCAATGTCGCCACCCCGACTTGCCCGCCCAGCACGGCGAGCTGTTCCTGCGCCGCCGGACGATTGACGTCGAGCGAGGCCATCAGAACTTTCTTGCCGCTCTTTTCCTTGAGCAGCTTGGCGATCTTGGCCGTGCTGGTGGTCTTGCCCGAGCCTTGCAGCCCGACCATCATGATCACCACCGGCGGCGTCGCGGCCAGATCGAGATCGACCGTTCCGCCGCCGAGCATGTCAACCAGCGCGTCGTGAACGATCTTGACCACTTGCTGGCCGGGCGTGACCGAGCGCAAGACTTGCTGACCGATCGCCTGTTCGGTCGCGGCATCGACAAAGCGGCGGACCACCGGCAGCGCGACGTCGGCTTCGAGCAACGCGATGCGCACCTCGCGCATGGCGGCGCGCACGTCCTCTTCGGACAGCGCGCCACGGCCGCGCAGGCGGTCGAATACACCGCTCAGCCGGTCTGACAGACTATCGAACAATCCGCACCACTCCTGCCCTTCTTTCGCCCCCCGGAACCAAAAACGCCGAAAACGCCGGTGGGCGAAACCTCGCCGACCAGCGTTGGCATTTCCGCTGCAAGAGCCGAAAGCGAATCCAACGAAGCAGCCGATCCCGGCTGTTTCAAACCGGGCCCATAAGCCGTGACGGGCATTTTAGCAAGCGACCGGTTTCGCGATCGGCAGCCCACCGGCGCACGAGCCGACCTTAACCGAAATTTCAGCAGAATCCCTTAGGTGTTGCCGGATAGATTCAGGAACGGGGAGGCATACCGCAAGCAATGCCAGGGCATAAGATCCAGCATTGGCAGGACAGCGTCGGGACGCCGGGATCGGTCGCGCCCGCCTGTTGCGCGCTCCAGCCCGGTTCCCAGGCCCGTTCGATGCCTGCCGGGACCACGCGGACCGAGCGCGATCTGATCGGGCTGGGAATCATCGTTGCCGCAATCATCCTGTTCGTCGCCACCGGTTCAGCGGCGTTGACCAGGCTGGCGCGGCACCTGCTGTTTGGCGAGGCCGCTGTCGACACGCTGCTGATCAACGCCCTCCTGCTCAATGTCGCGCTGATCATCTTTGGCTGGCGGCGCTATGTCGACCTGACGCGGGAAATCGCCGCACGTCGCATGGCGGAGATGGCGGCGCTGCAACTGGCCGATACCGATTCGCTGACCGGCCTACTCAATCGGCGCAGTTTGGGCGCGATCCTGCCCCGGCTGATCGCGACGGCTGCGGAAAACAGGGGCTGCCTGGCGGCGATCCTGATCGATCTCGACCGTTTCAAGCGCGCCAACGATTCGCATGGCCACCAGGTCGGCGATGCCGTCCTGATCGAGTGTGCGCGACGTGTGCGCGAGATGCTGCCGAAAGATGCCGCGCTGGCGCGTCTTGGCGGCGATGAATATGCCGCGCTGGTCCCGTTTGCGCGCGGCGTCGACGCCATCGCCCAGGCCGAACACATTGCCGCGCGGATCGGCACGGCGATCGCCATGCCGGTCGAATGCGGCGAACACACCATCTCCGTCACCGCCTCGATCGGCATTGCCTGCAATCCGGCATATGCCGGGGCGCCGTTTGGCGATGCAGCCGACACGCTGATGCGTCATGCCGATGTGGCGATGTATCAAGCCAAGAAAGCGGGCCGCAATCGGCACTGCTGGTTCAACCCGAGCATGGAAGCGGCCATGCTGGCGCGTAGCGCGCTCGAACAGGCGATCCGCCACGGCGTGAAAAGCGGGGAATTCCGCCCCCATTACGAAAAGCAGATCGATCTCGCGACCGGCGCGATCGCCGGGCTCGAAATGCTGGCGCGGTGGCATTCGCCCGAACGCGGGCTGATCGGCCCCGATGTCTTTGTGCCCATTGCCGAAGAGATCGGGGTCATGCCCGAATTGTCCGAGGCGCTGATCCGTCAGGCGCTGATCGATGCGCGCGACTGGGCGCCGCATCTGACGCTGGCGATCAACATTTCGCCGGTGCAATTGCGCGATCCGTGGTTTGCGCAAAGACTGCTCAAACTGCTGATCGAAGCGCGCATGCCGCCCAATCGGATCGACATCGAGATCACCGAGGCATGCCTGACCGAAAACCTGCCGATGGTGCGTTCGCTGGTCACCTCATTGCGCAATCAGGGCGTGCGCATCAGCCTCGACGATTTCGGCCATAGTGCGTCGAGCCTTGCCCATCTGCGCGCCTTGCCGTTCGACCGGATCAAGATCGACCGCAATTTCATCACCAGCCTCGGCAAAAGCCACGACAGCGCGGCAGTCGTCAAAGCGATCGGCTCGCTAGGTCGGGGAATGGCCCTGCCGATCACCGCAGAAGGCATCGAAACGCCCGAAATCCTGGCCGAACTGCGCAAACTCGGCGCATTCATGGGCCAGGGCCATATCTATGGCCTGCCGATGAATGCCGACGATTTGCGCCGCGATCTGGCCGAGCGCGATCTGCTTGCCCAACCCCCGCTTGCCCAAACGTGCGAAGATCAGGACCGGCACCGCGCCTGATACGCCAGGGCCTGATTCGGCAGGCTTGGCCAAGCCCGACCCGATCCGTCGAAGCTGATTTCCAAATGGCGCCGCATGTTCTACTAGCCCGCGCCATGCACATTCCCTTTCGCAAGATGCATGGCCTCGGCAACGATTTCGTCGTGATCGACGCGCGCGTGCGCGCTTTGGCGATGACAGCGCGCCGCGCCGCCGCGCTCGCCGACCGCAAGACCGGGATCGGCTGCGATCAACTGATCGTGCTCGAACCCTCCGACAGCGCCGATGTGCGCATGCGCATCTTCAATCCGGACGGCGGCGAAGTCGAATCCTGCGGCAATGCCAGCCGCGCGGTCGGCCTGCTGCTGGCCGACGAACGCGGCGGCGAAACGCGCATCGAGACGCTGGGCGGAACGATCGTCGCGAAGGCGGGAACAAACGGTATCAGCGTCGCCATGGGCCGCCCCCGCTTTGGCTGGGACGAGATTCCGCTCGCCTATGCGATGGATACCTTGACCATGCCGGTCGGCTGGGAAGATCTGGTCGAGCCGGTCGCCGTCAATGTCGGCAATCCGCATGTCGTGTTCTTCGTGCCCGATACCCATGCCGTCGATCTGGCCCGGCTCGGGCCGCTGATCGAGACCGATCCGCTGTTTCCGCGGCGCATCAATGTCAATGTCGCGACTCTGACCGGGCCCGATGCGATCGCCTTGCGCGTGTGGGAACGCGGCGCCGGGCTGACGCGCGCCTGCGGCACCGGGGCCTGCGCCACGGCCATCGCGGCGATGCGCCGCCGCCTGACCGGGCGCAAAGTCACGGTCACTCTGCCCGGCGGGCCGCTGGCGATCGAATGGGACGATACCGACGAGATCGTCATGACGGGCCCTGCGGCAACCAGTTTCGAGGGCACATTTGCCGAGGACGATTATCCGGCATGACCGCGCCGGTTTCCCCCGATTCGACGCTTGATGACGTGGTCACGCTCGGCTGTCGGCTCAATCTTGCCGAAAGCGAGGCGATCCGCGCCATGCTCGCCGGGGCGGCGGGGCGGACGGTGGTGGTCAATTCCTGCGCGGTCACCGCCGAAGCGGTACGCCAGTCGCGGCGCGCCGTGCGCCGGCTGCGCCGCGCACATCCCGACGCACGGCTGGTGGTCACCGGGTGCGCCGCAACGATCGAGCCGGATACCTTTGCCGCGATGGGCGAAGTCGATGCGGTCGTGCCCAATCCGGCCAAGCTGACCCCGCAAAGCTGGCTGGCGCCTGCCGCCGACCTTTCGCCTCCACCCCATCATACCGCTGCGCATCATGCCTCCATGCATCATACCCGTGCGTTTGTCCCGGTGCAGACCGGGTGCGACCATGCCTGCACGTTCTGCATCATTCCGGCTGGACGCGGGGCCGGCGTGTCGAGCCCGGTCGATGACGTGATCCGGCGAATCGCCGCGCATCTCGCGCACGGCGTCAACGAAGTGGTGCTGACCGGAGTCGATGTCACCGGATGGGGCGCCGACTTGCCCGATACGCCGCGCCTGGGCGATCTGGTCGCGGCGATTCTCGTGGCGTTTCCGACGCTGCCCCGGCTGCGGCTGTCGTCGCTCGACGGGGTGGAAATCGACGATGCCCTGTTCGAGATCCTGACCGGCGAGGCGCGGGTCATGCCGCATGTCCATCTCTCGCTGCAATCGGGCGACGACATGGTGTTGAAGCGGATGAAACGCCGCCACAGCCGCGCGCAGGCGATCGATCTGGTCGAGCGGCTGGTCGCGCGCCGCCCGCAGATCGCCATCGGCGCCGATCTCATCGCCGGCTTTCCGACCGAAACCGACGCGATGCACGCCAACAACCTCAGCCTGATCGCAGCGGCGCGGATCGTTCACGGCCATATCTTTCCTTATTCGCCGCGCCCCGGCACCCCGGCGGCGCGCATGCCGCAAGTCGATCCGGTGCTGGTGCGGGCCCGCGCCGGGGCCTTGCGCGCAGCGGTGGCGGACCAGCGCGCAGCCTGGCTGCGGACTTTGGTGGGGCACCCGCGCGAAGTGCTTGCCGAACGCGACGGCACCGGCCATTCGGGCGAATTCGCCCCCTACCGCCTGCCTCCGGGGACGGCGGCGGGCAGCCTTGTCACCATGACGCCCCGGACGATCACCGAAGGATTGCTGGCATGAGTAGCGAAACCTGGAGCGACCGCCTGCTGGGCGGATTGCGCAAGACGCAGGAACGCCTCGCCGGCAATCTGGCGGGGCTGACCGGCGGCGGGCGGCTGTCCGACGAACAGCTCGACGATATCGAGGACGCGCTGATCGCGTCGGATCTCGGCCCCCGCGCGGCAGCGCGAATCCGCGAACGGCTCGCCTCGGGGCGGTTCGAAACCGGGCTCGACGAAGCGGCCCTGCGCGCGACCGTGGCGGGCGAGATCGAGGCCATTCTCAAACCCGTGGCGCGTCCGCTCGACATCATCGCCTTTCCCCGCCCGCAAGTGATCCTGGTGATCGGGGTCAACGGATCGGGCAAGACCACCACGATCGCCAAGCTGGCGCATCTGTTCCAGGAACAGGATTACAGCGTCATGCTGGCGGCGGGCGACACGTTTCGCGCCGCCGCGATCGGGCAATTGCGCGTCTGGGCCGAACGGCTGGGCGTGCCGATCATTTCCGGCGCCGAAGGCGGCGACCCCGCCTCGATCGTGTTTGATGCGGTGAAGCAGGCGACCGAACAGGGCACCGATGTCCTGATCGTCGATACTGCCGGGCGGTTGCAGAACAAGCGCGAGCTGATGGACGAACTGGCCAAGATCCGCCGCGTGCTCGGGCGTTTGAACCCGGCGGCGCCGCATGACGTGGTACTCGTGCTCGATGCCACCAACGGACAGAACGCCTTGCAGCAGATCGAAATCTTTCGCGATGTGGCCGGCGTCACCGGGCTCGTCATGACCAAGCTCGACGGCACCGCGCGCGGCGGGGTGCTGGTTGCGGCGGCGGAACAATACGGCCTGCCGATCCATGCGATCGGCGTCGGCGAAAAGATCGATGATTTGCGCCCGTTCGACCCCGCGCTGGTCGCGCGGGTCATTGCCGGAGATGTCCAGTGAACGCGAAGACCAACCAGCCCGCCGCATCGTCGTGGATCAATCTCCTCGTCGATTACGGCCCTTTGCTGGTGTTCTTCCTCGCCTATCGCCATTTCAGCCCGAATGGGGGCGATGTCGGCATCGGCACAGCCGTCGCCGTGACGAAAAGCACGGTGGTGTTCATGGTCGCCACGGTCGCTGCGCTGGTGATTTCGAAATGGCGGCTGGGCAAGATTTCGCCGATGCTGTGGCTGTCATCGACACTGATCATCGGGTTTGGCGCGCTGACCGTGTTTCTGGGCGATCCGACCTGGATCCAGATCAAGCCCACGGTCGTCTATGTCCTGTTCGCCGCGATCCTGTTCGGCGGCCTGCACTTTCGCCGCCCCATGCTGCGCGATCTGCTGCAATCGGCGTTCGACGGGCTCAATGACGAAGGCTGGCTGAAACTGTCGCGCAACTGGGCGTGGTTCTTCGTGTTCCTCGCCGTGCTGAACGAGGTGTTGCGCCACTATTTCAACAAGGACAACGGCGGCTTTGCGACCTGGCTGACGATCAAGGTCTGGGGCGTCACCGCGCTGTCGTTCGCCTTCACGTTCGCCCAACTGCCCATGCTGATGCGCCACGGCATGGGCGAAACGGCGGAAGACGAAGCCGAAACCACCACCCCGCACGATTAGGGCGGTGTCGGCGCGGCCCGAAAAAACCCGATAGATCGATATTCCTCGGACGTGCTATATCCGTATAGCGCAAACGCAGGAGATCGTCGTGTTGGCAATCAGGCTTCCGCTTGAAATCGAACAAAGGCTTGACGCGCTCGCCAAGGCAACGGGCCGGACCAAGACCTTTTATGCGCGGCAAGCGATCGTCGAGCACATCGACGAAATCGAGGCACGCGCCGCAATCATGGCGAGCGAGGTGACCGACGACCCTTTCGGGGCGTTCTCCGAATGGGACAGCGCAGCGGATCGACGGGCCTATGCCGGACTTTAGCTTCAGACAGGGCGACGTCGTCCGCGTCCCTTTTCCCTATACCGACAAGGCCACGCGCCAGCATCGGCCTGCACTGGTGGTATCGCATGGTGATTTGGGCGAGGGCCAACCGCTGCTGTGGGTCGCCATGATAACCAGCGCGGAAAATCGCCGCTGGCCCGATGACCATGCGATCGGCGATCTGGCGCAAGCGGGACTGCCGTCCCCCTCCGTTGTCAGACCCGCCAAGATCGCCACGATTGAGGCACGCCATGCCGAACCGCTCGGCCAGTTGCCGCCTGACGTCATGGTCCAAATCAGCCAGACACTGGGGCGTTATCTTGGCGTGATCCGCTCGTAGAAGCCCGACACGCTGCAATCCTGCTCTGCCTAAATCTTGATCTGCCTAAATCTCGATCTGCCTAGATCTTGATCTGGCTGCCCAGTTCGACGACGCGGTTGGTCGGCAGGCGGAAGAATTCCATCGCGCTGGCGGCGTTGCGCAACATCCATGAAAACAGTTTCTCGCGCCACACCGCCATGCCCGGCGTGTCGGACGCCAGCAGCGTCTGGCGCGACAGGAAGAAGCTGGTGCGCATCATGTCGAACGGTTCGCCGCCCAGAGTCAGCCCCTTGAGCGCGGCGGGCACGTCGGTTTCCTCCAGAAAGCCAAAGCGCAGCTTCAGACGATAGAACCCGTTGCCGAAATCGCGCACCGCCGCGCGGGTTTCCGGATCGACAAACGGGGTATCCTCGATCTGTACCGTCATCAGCACGATGCGTTCGTGCAAGACCTTGTTGTGCTTCATGTTGTGCAACAGCGCCGAGGGCACGCCCGCCGAGGCAGAGGCCATGAACACCGCCGTCCCGGGGACGCGAATCGCGCTGGCATGGGCGGACTTGGCAAAGACTTCGAGCGGAATGCCGCTCGCCGCCATGGTCTTGCGCATCAGCACACGCCCGCGCGACCAGGTGGTCAGGAGGACGAACACCACCACCCCCATCGCCAGCGGCACCCAGCCGCCATCGGGCACTTTGGTCAGATTGGCGGCAAGATAGACCGCGTCGACCACGAAGAACAACGTCAGCAGGGGGACCGCAAAGATCGGCTTCCAATGCCACAGCCGGAACAGCACCACTGCGAGCAGCACGTTGTCGATCAGCATCGCCGCCGTCACCGCAACGCCATACGTCGCGGTCAGGTTGGTCGAACGCTGGAACACCAGAACCAGCACGATCACCGCGACCAGCAAGGCCTGATTGATCGCCGGGATATAGATCTGCCCGGCGGCAAGACTGGTATGACGGATCGTCATGCGCGGGATGAAACCAAGCTGGATCGCCTGTTGCGTCACCGAAAACACGCCCGAAATCACCGCCTGCGACGCGATGATCGCCGCCAGACTGGCGAGAATCAGCAAAGGCCATTGAAACCAGTGCGGCGCCAGCAGGAAAAACGGGCTCTCGAGCGCCTCATGCTGGCGCAACAGCAGCGCCGCCTGCCCCAGATAATTGAGCACCAGCGCCGGCAACACGACCGTCAGCCACGACAGCCGGATCGGCGTCCGCCCGAAATGGCCCATGTCGGCATACAGCGCCTCGGCCCCGGTAACCGCGAGAACCGCCGCGCCCATCGCGAGGAACCCGCGCCAGGGATCGGCGACGAACATCACCACCGCATAATGCGGCGACAACGCCGCCAGAACTTGCGGATGGCTGGCCATGCTGATGACCCCGAGCACCGCGATCGTCGCGAAATAGACCAGCATGATCGGGCCGAAGAACGACGCCAGCCGCGCCGTGCCGCGCGATTGCAACAGGAACAGCACAATCAGGATCAGCACCACCAGCGGCACCACGGCATAATGCAATTCGGGGCGATAGACCGCGACCCCTTCGATCGCGCCCATCACCGAGACCGCCGGCGTGATCATCGCATCGCCATAGAACATCGCCGTGGCAAACACCCCGAGCACGATCACCCCGCGCCCCCAGCGCTTTTCGGTGGCTTCGCGGTTGATCAGCGCGAGCAGCGCCAGGCTGCCCCCTTCGCCGCGATTGTCGGCGCGCATCATCACGATCACGTATTTCAGCGTGACCATGATCAGCATCGACCAGAACATCAGGCTGACAATGCCGTGGATATGCAGCGAATCGAGCGGCAAGCGATGCCGCCCGGCAAACGTATCGCGCAAGGCATAGAGCGGGCTGGTGCCGATATCGCCAAACACGACGCCCATCGCGCCGACCGCCAGCCGGGCCATCGCGCCGCCGCCGCCTTCGCCGATGGGTCGTTGTACGCCCCGGACTTCGCCGGATTCGAGGACCGCGCCTGGATTCGTGCTCATGATACCCGGCCCCCGGCCTGTTGCGCCGGGAAACGGGATCCTGTCCCGGCGGCCAGGCGCTTTAGCATCGCCCTGATGCACGGGCAATGGGGCCTCAACGCGCTCCGGCAGAACCGCTATCGGCCGGAACGGCATCGGCGGGCACGCCATCGCCGGGCGCGCCATCGGCGGGCACGCCATCGCCGGGCGCGGCGCTTGGCGCCGCCTTGCCCTCGCTCATCGCGATCAATTGATCGAGCCGCGCCAGCCGCGCGACGAGATCGCCGCGAAACGGCGCATTGGGCGGCGATCGCTTGAGCAAGTCGGCCCACATCGCGCGCGCTTCGACCAGATGCCCCGATTGCGCCAGCGCCAATCCCATGAAGAACGGCGGGCCGGGATGATCCGGGTTCAGCTTTGCCGCGCGGCGCAAGGCGAATTGCGCCGCAGGCGTGATCATGCCGTCGCTGTGTCCGATCAGCGCATTGCCCAGCGCGACCCACAGATCGGCATCATCGGGATGCTGCGCGACCGCCCGGCCAAGGAAATCGGCCGCGGCGCGGAATTGCCCCTCACGCGAAAGCGCGTCGGCCACGACCAGCCACGATTGCCCCTCGCCGAATTTGTCGCCCATCTGCTGTCGCTGGCGCAAAAGCGTGGCATCGGCGGCGCGCTGGTCCTCGACCGGCGCCTTGGGCGCGCCGGGCAGGCTCGCGTGCCCTTGCACAGCATAGCCGGCAAGGCCGAACAACAGCGCGGCTCCGGCAATTTCCCAAGTCGCGCGCGGCACTTTCAGCACGAAGACGAGCACCGCAAAGACGACCGCGGCAAGCCCGAGGATCAGTACCCAGGTCATGCCTGCTCTCCCGTATCGATCCGCTCGCCGCGCTTGAAACGCCCGCGCAAGAGCAGCGCGGCCAGCGCCAGAATGATCACCGGCGCGGCGAACAGCGGCCAGGTGATCGGCTTTATCTGCGGCGTATAGGTCACATAATCGCCATAGCGCGCAATCAGCCACTGGCGGATATGTTCGGGATCTTCGCCCGCCGCGATCCGCGTGCGCACTTCGCTGCGCATGTCGCCCGCAATCGGCGCGTCGGAATCGGCGATCGACTGGCTCTGGCACATCACGCAGCGCAGCGTGACCATCAGCGCCTTGGCCTTCGCTTCCTGATCGGGATCGGGCAACTGACGATAGGCGAAGGGCGCGGGCGGCACCTCCTGCTGCGCGGCGACCGGCACGGCAACGACGAGCATCATGGCGGCAAGGAACGCGACTCTCATGATCCGGCGCCTTTCGATGCCGCCTCTTTCAGCTTGCCGAGCAGCATCGGCACATCATCGGCCCGAATGTCGCCGATATGCTGATAGCGGATCACGCCCTGGCCATCGATCACATACGTCTCGGGCACGCCCGACGAGCCGATCGCGATCTGCACCACGCGTTTGTCGTCGCGGCCGATCGCGGCATAGGGATTGCCGTTGTTGGCAAGGAACCGGGCGAGATCCTCGGGACGATCATGGATCGCCACCCCCTCTACATCCACCCCGGCCTGCGCCAGCGCGGCCAGTTGCGGCGCTTCGGCAGCGCACGGCACGCACCAGCTGGCAAAGACATTGAGCAGCCGCGGCTTGCCGGTGCGAAACGCGCTCGTCGCCAGCCCCGGACGATCGGCCGCCGCCGCGGGCAAATCGAACTGCGGCAGCGGATTGCCGACAAAAGTGCTGGGCACATTGTTGTCTGCCGGACGCATCAGCCCATGCACAAACAGCGCAAACAGGCCGCCAAATATCGCCAGCGGCAGCCACAGCGCCAACCGGTTGCGCGGTTTTTCGGTGTTGTCGCTCATCGACCCTGCCTCGTGCGTCTATAGGCGATCTTGTCCTTGGCAATCAGGCGGCGCAGATCGCTCATCACACGGCCCAGCAGCGCGAGCAAGCCGCCCAGCCCGACCATCGCCCCGCCCGCCCAGATCAGCGGCACAAACGGCTTCCACCAGAACCGCATCTGCCAACGTCCGTCCTGCGCCTGTTCGCCCAGCACGACGTAAAGCTGTCCGTTCCAGCGAGTCTGCAGCGCGGATTCGTTGCGCGTACCCGGCGGGTTGGTGAATGTTTCCGCCATCGGGTGCAGCACGGTCGGCGCAGCCCCGGCATAGCGCGTCGAAACGCTCGCCTGCAGCGCGGTCCAGTTGGGCCCGGCCACCGGCATCATCCCATCGAGCCGGACTTGCCAGGGCCCGACATCGCGCGATTCGCCGATCGTCAGGGCCGCCAACCGCTCGACCGAAAAGGCGCTTTCGCTGGCCATGCCGAACAGCGAGACGGCGATCCCCGCATGCGCCACGACCATGCCCCAGACCGGCAACGGCGTGCGCCGCAGATTGCGCCCGACCAGCGGCAGGAAGCTCGCCGGAAACAACCCGCTCGCCAAGGCCAGCCCCAGCGCCGGAAGCAACGTGATATGATGGGCCAGAGTCTCGACCCCGACAAAGACGGCCAGTGCCAGCGCGGCGCACACCGCCAGCGGCCAGGTCACGCGCGCGGCGCGGTCCCCGGTCAACCGGTCGCGGCGCCAGCGCAAGAGCGGCCCGATCGCCATGACCACCAGCATCGGAAAGGCAAAGATCGCCGAAACCGGGTTGAAATAGGGCGGCCCGACCGAAACCTTGACCCCATAAGCCTCGGTCATCAGCGGATAGAGCGTGCCGATCAGGACAATGCCGAGAATGCCGCACAGCATGACATTGTTGAAGACAAGGCTCGCCTCGCGACTGAGCAGGGAAAACCGCGCGCCTTCGGTCACGGTCGACACGCGCAGCGTAAACAGCGCCAGCGCCCCGCCGATGTCGATCGCCAGCAGGGCCAGGATGAACGCACCGCGCTGCGGATCGACAGCAAAAGCATGAACCGACGTCAAGATGCCCGAGCGCACGAGGAACGTGCCGACCATCGACATCGAAAAGGCCAGCACGCCCAGCATCACCGTCCAGGCGCGCAAGGCGTCGCGGCTTTGCAGCACCGAAACCGAATGAAGCAGCGCGGTCGCCGCCAGCCACGGCATCAGCGAGGCGTTTTCCACCGGATCCCAGAACCACCAGCCGCCCCAGCCGAGCGTGTAATAGGCCCAATACGACCCCGCCGTGATCCCCAGCGTCAGGAATATCCAGGCGCCGAGCACCCACGGGCGCATCGCGCGGGCAAAGGCCGGCCCGACATTGCGCGTAATCAGGGCGCCGATGGCGAATGAAAAAGCAATCGAAAGCCCGACATAGCCGACGTAAAGCGTGGGCGGATGAAACGCGAGGCCGATGTCCTGCAACAGCGGGTTGAGCCCCTGCCCTTCCTCGGCGGGTTGCGCAAGCCGGGCAAACGGGTTCGACGCAAACAACAAAAAGGCATAGAAACCAAGGCTGATGAACGCCTGACCGCCCAATGTCGCGATCAGCGTGCGCTCATCAAGCCGCCGCTCGATCACTGCCACGAACGCGCCCGCAACCGCCATGATCGTCACCCACAGCAGCATCGAGCCTTCATGGTTGCCCCAGGTTCCGGCGATCTTGAAAATCAGCGGCTTGGCCGAATGGCTGTTTTCGACGACCAGTTTGACCGACAGATCGGTAGTCACGAACAGCCAGACGAGCGCAGCAAAGGCGATCAGTACCAGCACACCCTGCATCACCGCCACCGGACGCACCAGACCGCCGAGTTGCCCGCCTTCGGGCCTGAGCGCGAGCGCGCCCGCGACAAGTTGCAACGCTGCCAGCGCTGCCGCCATCCACAAGACGGCCAGACCCAGTTCCGCGATCATTTCGTTTGGGCCATCCCTTGCTTGGACCGCGCGGAAACCATGTCTTTCATTTCGCGCGGGACGTATTTCTCGTCATGCTTGGCAAGCAGGTTGTCAGCGACAAATGTCGCCCCTTCCATCCGCCCTTCGGCAACGACGCCGGACCCTTCGACAAACAGATCGGGCGTGATCCCGGAAAACCGCACCGGAACTTGCGCCTTGCCGTCGGTCACCGTGAAATGGATGGTGATCCCGTCGGGCATGGTCTTGATCGAGCCCTTTTGCACCATCCCGCCCAACCGAATCGCCCGGCCCTGTTCGGGCGCGTGCGCGGCGATTTCGCTCGGAATGTAAAAATAGCTCGCCTGACGGCTGAGCGCCCAGGCCGCAAGCAGCCCGGCACCGACCAGCGCAGCCAGCGCCAGCATCACCAGCACGAGCCGCTGGTGTTTGGGCTTGATCATCGGCGACCGCACCGTTTCAGAGTTCATTTGCGTCGCACCTTATCGCGTCGCCGTTCGGCGCGGATCATCGCGATGAGCGACCAGCTCACCATCGCCAGCATGCCGACCACGCCGATCGCCAGCGCCGCCCAGACATATTCCCACTGATCAAGCCTCTCGTGCATGGATCCCAATTTTCTTGTTCAACCGAGCGCCTTGCGGCGAAGGCGCGCCTCGGTCTGGATTTCGGCGAGCAACATGCGCATCCGGGCGATCACCACCGCCCCGAACACCAGCGAAAAACCCAGCGCGCCCAACAGCAGCGGCCAAAGATAGGTGCCGTCGATCGCCGAACGGCCCAGCGTGATCGAAGGCGGCTGATGCAGACTGTTCCACCACACCACCGAACGATTGATGATCGGGATATTGATCGCACCGACCAGACCGAAAATGGCCGTGACCCGCCCGGCACTGCCGCCGCTTGCCGCATCACGCTGCGCCGCATCGGCCAGAGCGATATACCCGAAATAGAGAAACAGCAGCACGAGAAAGCTGGTCAACCGACCATCCCACACCCACCATGTCCCCCATGTGGGACGCCCCCAGATCGACCCTGTCGCCAGCCCCAGCGCCGTAAACACCGCGCCCGGCACAGCCGCCGCACGTGCCGCGATTCCCGCCAGCGGATGGCGCCAGACCAGCTCGGCAATGCTCGACACGGCGATCGTCGACCAACCGGCCATACCGAGCCACACGCAGGGCACATGAATGAACAGGATTTTTACGGTCACGCCCATCAGATGATCGGGCGGCGCAAAAGCGATTCCCCAGGCGAGTGCGCCCAGCGAAAGCACCAGCCCCGGCACCAGCAGCAGCGGCAGGAGCCAGCGCGCCATGCGCAGGAAACGGGCAGGATTGGCAAAACCGTGCATGTAAACGCCACAAGTCCCCGATTGGCGAGCCTGCTTTGGCCCGCTCGCAGAGCTGCGCCCTGCCACAAGTCGGATCAGCCGTACAACGGGCCAGATCAAAACGCGACCCGCCAAAAAGGGGGACACGCCGAACGCCCAACAAGGAGGCTGGCAACAAGGAGGCCGGCAACAAGGAGGCTGGCGAACAGGCGCACGCAGCAGCGCGTGGCCTAGCAGCGGCGTGGAGGAATGCAAAAGGGAAAATGGGGCGACCAATGGGGTTCGAACCCACGACCTCCGGTACCACAAACCGGCGCTCTAACCAACTGAGCTATGATCGCCACGAGAGGCGCCCCTTTGCAGAAGTGGCGGCGAAATGAAAAGGGAAAAATGCCAAGGAAAGCGCAAAATTGTCTGAATTCTTCGCCATCCCTTTGATCATGCAACAAAAAAGGCGGCCAACGGCCGCCTTTTCCATTGATCCGGGTAGCCGGATCAGCTCTTCTTGAGGCTGAGCCCGCCAAAGCGCTTGTTGAACTGCGCCACGCGGCCCCCCTGATCGAGCAGGCGACCGCTGCCGCCAGTCCACGCCGGGTGCGACGTCGGATCGATGTCGAGCGCCAGCGTGTCGCCTTCCTTGCCCCAGGTCGAACGGGTCTGGAAAACGGTGCCATCGGTCATCTGGACATTGATGAAGTGATAGTCGGGGTGGATATTGGCCTTCATGACAACTGCTCCGTGGCGCGTCCGGTTCCGACCGGCCGCAGGAAATGCGAAGCGGCGCCCCTAACGGAATGCGGCCGCAATGTCGAGATGAGTCTTTGTCTTACGGACAGACCGCCCGCAAGCGCGACCCAACATCAGGCGTCGGCGATCATCGCGGTAAAGCTGCACTCGGTGGCGATCTTGTCACCCAGCATCGCCTTGCCCGCAAACTTGCAGACCCGCGCCCGCTTCTGCGTGAATTCGACATGAAGGTCGAGCAAGCAGCCGGGCAGCACGGGGGTGCGAAACTTCGCCTCTTCGATGGCCATGAAATAGACCAGCTTGCCCGTCCCGGCGAGGCCGAGCGATTCGACCGCGAGCACACCCGCCGCCTGGGCCAGCGCCTCGATCTGGAGCACGCCGGGCATGATCGGGCGTCCCGGGAAATGCCCCTGAAAGAACTGCTCGTTCATGCTGACGGCCTTGACCGCGTGAATGCGCTCGCCAACGACGAGTTCAACCACACGGTCGACCAGCAACAAGGGGTAGCGGTGCGGCAGCGCCGCCATCACCCGGGTTATATCGAAGGCCAGCGGGGCTACCGCCGACGCTTCGCCTGCTTGCGTATCGGTCATCGAACGATCAACGGCCCTGCGGCGACTTCTTGTTCGCGGGCGCGGCGGCACCGGCCTGCGCGGCTTCGGCGGCGGCGGCGGCCTGCTGCTGCGCCTGCTGTTCGCGCTGCTGGCGCGGCAGCCAACCGGCGGGCGGGGTCACGCCAACCGACGGCACGATCAGATTGAGCTGATCGAGGATGTCCTGGTTGAGGTTATAGGCCTGATCGGCCTTGAGCACCGACTGCGCATCGAGCACGACGGTGATCTTGCGCTTGGTCATCGCGGCCTGGGTCGCGGCATCAAGCTTGTCGCCGATCTGTTCGAGCACATACTGGCGCGCCAGATTCACCGGCTCGACGATCTGCTGCAACTCGTGCTCGCCGGCTTGCTGGATCTGTTCGATCTGGGCGTATTCGGCCTGAAGCGCGGCACGGTCGGTCTTGCCGCCCTTGGCATCGGCATCAAGCTTTTCGTACATCGGCTTGAGCTGGGCCTGGAGCTGGACCTTGCGCGTATTGGCCTGATCGATCTGCGCCTTGTAGGCCGTCGGCAGCTGCTGCATCGCCGCCTTGTAGGCGTTCGAAGAGCCGACCACTGCCGGCTGGTTGGCGACGCCAAGACCCGGGACGACAATGCCCCCGGCAGTCTGGGCAAAAGCCGCAGGAGCAGCGGCAAGCGAAAGACCCGCGACCAGCGCGGTGGACACATGACGGAGTTGCATCAGAACTGGGTTCCCACGTTGAAGCTGAACGTCTTGAGTGTGTCGCCATAGACCGAGGTCAGGGCCTTGGCGATATCGATACGGAATGGACCGAACGGTGAGTTCCAGTTCACCCCGACCCCGATCGAGACACGCGGCCGCGGGCTGTTGCCCACGAATTCTTCCACGAACTTCTGGGCGATCGCGTTCGCGGTGCCGTTCGAAGCCGTCGCGTTGGTCGTGTATTTCCCGGTAACGGCGTCGGTATAGAGGGTCGTGGTCCCGACCGTCTGCGGCGAGGTCACCCCCCACACAGCGCCCGCGTCCATGAAGATCGAGGGCCGCAGGCCGAGTTCACGCGCACCCGCACCGAGCGGAATTTCCATTTCGGCATGGCCGAGATAGTAATACTTGCCGCCGAGCGCATCATTGACCCAGCTGTTTTTGTCTTCGTTAATCACCGCACTGCTGCCAACCGCACTGGGGTTGGTATAGTACTTGCGCAACACGCGGGGGCCGACGCCGCGAATGTCGAAACCGCGCATCTGCGGTTCGCCAAGGAAGAAACGGTCGGTCAGACGAACTGGATCTTCGTAGCTGTTGGGCGCATTGTTTTCGAGCGCATGGATCGCCCCGGCCTCGCCCCTCAGCGAAAAGATGAAGCCGTGGCCCACCGGGATATAGTGCGAGGCATTGACCGTCGCACGAGCATATTTGACCGACCCGCCCAGCCCCGCCACATCGCCGCCAAGGATGAAGGTCGTCCCCTTGGTCGGGTGCATGCGGTTATCGAGCGTGTCATAGACATAGGACGCGCCGATGATCGAACTGGTCCGATCCCCGATCGCGTCGCACAGATATTGCCCGGCGAGGTAAACCGAGCACTGCCCGTTGATGTAATACGTCGCCTGGTCGAGCGTGACCTGCTCGTAATTGAGCGTATAGCGCGCGATCAGCGAGCTGTATTCGGTCAGCGGCACACCCGCACGCACCTGGAAACCGGTGGTGTTCTGCTGGTACGTCGTGTTGCGGTTGGTGCCGTAGTAGTTGAAGCTCGACGAATCGCGGCGATAGACATCGACGCCCAACGAAACGTTCTTGTCCGAAACATAGGGCTCTGTGAAATTGAGCTGGACCGCCTTGGAATAGGCCGAATAGTTGAAAGTCGTGCCGATCGTTTCACCGCGGCCACGGAAATTGTTCTGCTGGATCGAGGCCTGAAAGATGAAGCTTTCAAGGCTGGAATAGCCCGCCGAAAGCTGCAACTGACCGGTCGGCTTTTCTTCCAGATTGGCTTCGAGCGCAACGCGGTCGGCGGTACTGCCCGGCTTCTGCTCGATTTCGAACTTTTCCTGGAAATAGCCCAGCGACTTGATGCGGTTTGACGAACGCTTGATCTGATACGAATTGAACGCATCGCCTTCGCTCAGGCGGAATTCGCGGCGCACGACTTTGTCTTCGGTCAGCGTGTTGCCGTTGACATCGATGCGCTCGACATAGACGCGCGGCACTTCCGCAATGCGGAAGGTAACCGACATCGTCAGGTTGTCCTTGTTGCGCTGAAAGTCGGGGCGCACATCGGCGAAGGCATAGCCAAAGCTGCCGACCGTTTCGGTCAGCGAGTCGACCGTATCTTCGACCGCCTTGGCGTTGTACCACTGGTCCTTGTGGATCGACAGTCGCTTGACCAGCTGATCGCCGTTGAAATCGCGCAGCTGGCTTTCGACTTTCACATCGCCAAACTTGTAGCGCTTGCCCTCTTCCACCACATAAGTGACGATGAAGTCGCGCTTGTCCGGGGTCAGTTCGGCGACCGCCGAAACGACGCGGAAATCGGCATAGCCTTGCGTCAGGTAGAACTGGCGCAGCTTTTGCTGGTCAAAGGCGAGACGATCGGGGTCATAGCTCGTACCCGACGAAAAAATGCGGAACGAGCGCGACTGCTTGGTGACCATTTCCGTGCGCAACTGGGTGACGGAAAACTTGTGCGCGCCGATGATGTTGATCTGGCGGACCTTGGACTTGGGCCCTTCGGTCACTTCGAACACGATGTCGACGCGATTCTGGTCGAGCAGCACCATCTTCGGCTCGACCGAGGCGGCAAAGCGGCCTTCGCGCTTGTAGAGCTCGATGATCCGGGTGACATCGGCGCGGACTTTCGACCGGGTAAAGATCTGGCGCGCCGCCAGCTTGATTTCGGGAAGGATCTTGTCGTCCTTCAGCCGCTTGTTGCCTTCGAGGATGATCCGGTTGACGACCGGGTTTTCCTTGACCTCGATCACCACCGCGCCGTTATCGTTGCGCAGGCGAACGTCGGAAAACAGCTCGGTCGCAAACAGATCCTTGAGCACCTGGTCGGCGCCCGCCTGGGTATAGCGATCGCCGACATGCATGCGGATATACGACAGGATGGTATCGGATTCGAGCCGCTGCGCACCGTCGATGGTGATCGACCGGACCGTCTGCACACCTTCTGCCGGGGCCGCAGGCGCACGCGGCGCATCGGGCGCCGGGGCATCGAGTGAAATCGGCACCGACTTGCCGGGCCTGGCGGCAGCGGGCGCCACCGCCTCGGCACGCCTGGTACGGAGCGGCTTTGCGGACGCGGCTTCGTCCGCCGCTACTTTCGCGGGCGCGACCTTGACCGGCTTGGCCTTGGCCGCCTTGACCTTGGCAGCGGGCTGATTGACGGCAGGCTGATCAACGGCAGCCTGTGCCTTGGCAGGTGCAGCCTCGGCAGGCGCGGCAGCCTTGGGCTTGGGTGTCCGGTGCTTGGCCAGGAGCGCACCGCCACGCGGCTTTGCCGGTGCGGGCGTCGGCGCCGCAGTCGGATCAGCGGTCGGCGCCGTTTCGTCAGCCGCAGCCAAAGCGCTGTCGGGCAAAGCGGCGAGGCAACTGGTTGCCAGAAGCACACCGACCATGGCGGTCATGCCCATCTGGCCAGCTGCGGTCCGGCACGCGTTCCTTGCAATCATCACCAAGCGCCATCCCGTCCTATTCAAGCGGCCCACACGCGAGAGCCGCATTTCCATGGCCAACGACAATCCCATGACCAACGACCCAGGGGCCCCAAACCAAGACCACGCACCAGGCCGGCCACACACCTGACCAGATCGAGCTCATGATCCGCCTGCCCTCTGCCCGAAGCCGACGGATCGCGCAAGCAAGCTTGGCGCGAACGATCGACATTGCGACGCAAATTCCCCGAAAAGTTGTCCCCGGGAACCTCTCGCCGACATGTTTTCCGACCAACGGCTTGCCGCCGGGGGCGGATCACGCCTGCGCGTCTTTCATAACGGGCGACTTTGCTCTTACCCTCCGAACAGCTTGAGCGCACTGACATCGTTGAACGTCACGAACAGCATCAGCGCCACCACCAGCGCGAGCCCGGTGCCAAAGGCCAGTTCCTGCGCACGCAGGCTGATCGGCTTGCGGCGGATCGCCTCGGCCAGAAACAGCGCGAGATGCCCGCCGTCAAGCACCGGGATTGGCAAGAGATTGATGAACCCCAGGTTAATCGAAATCAGTGCGATAAAGCCGACAAAGCTCTGCCAGCCCGAAACGAGTTGCTCGCCCGAATACTTGGCGATCTTGATCGGCCCGCCCAGTTCGCGCGTGTCGCGCCGACCGGTCACGATCTGCTGAATCCCGGTTATCGTCATGCCGATGATGTCGCGCGTTTCGGAAAGGCCCTCGCCCAATGCGCCGATCGGGCCGAGCGGACGACGCTCGATCGAGGCAGGCGACGGGGCAATGCCGAGAAAGCCGCTCGCCTGGCTGTTGCCGAAGCGATCGGTTTCGACGCGCTTTGCCGGCGTCAGGCCAAGCGTCATGCGATGCCCGGCGCGATCGAGCACCACATCCATACGCTCGCCGGGATGCTGCATGACCGCCATGCGGATATCGAGAAAGCCCGCGATCGGCGCGCCATTGAGCGACACGATCCGGTCGCCCGATTTCAGCCCGGCCTTTTCCGCCACCGTCCCCGGCGCGACCAGCCCGATCACCGGGGGCACAATGATCGTGCCATAAGCAAAGGCAAACCCCGACAGGATCAGCACCGCGAGCACGAGATTGGTCACCGGCCCCGCCACGACGATCAGCGCGCGTTGCCACAAGGCGCGGCCCTGCAACGTGCTGGCGCGTTCATCGGCCGACAGCGAAAGCCATTCCGCGCTCGGCTGCCCGGCGGGATTGCTGTCACCGGCAAACTGGACATAGCCGCCCAGCGGCAGCACCGACAGTTTCCACCGTGTGCCGCGCCGGTCGGTCCAGCCAAGCAGCTCCTTGCCAAAGCCGATCGAAAAGACATCCGCGCGCACGCCGAGCATCCGTCCGGCCAGATAATGTCCGAATTCATGGATGAACACGAGCGGCCCGAGCACGAGGGCAAAACCGACGAGGGTAATCAACAGGCCGGGAGAATGCATCGCCGTCAAAGGGAAAGCTCCATCAAGGCACAAGTTCCATGGCTTCGCGCGCCCTGGCGCGCGCCTCCAGATCGACCGCGACGACCTCTTCGAGGCATTGCGGCGACGAAGGCAGGCCATAGGCTAGCACGTCTTCGCAACATTGCACGATCTGGGTGAACCCAATCTGTCCCGAAAGGAACGCGGCGACTGCAATTTCATTCGCAGCATTGAGCACCGCCGCCGCCGCACCGCCGGCAACCACCGCCTCACGCGCCAGTCGCGTTGCCGGAAAGCGCACTTCATCGGGGCGGCGAAAGGTCAAAGTCCCGATTTCGGCGAGATCAAGCGGTTCGCACGGCGTTTCCATGCGCGCGGGCCAGGCCAGCGCCGACGCGATCGGCACGCGCATGTCCGAAGGCCCAAGCTGCGCCAGTGTGGACCCGTCGCGATATTCGACCATCGAATGGACGATCGATTGCGGATGGACGAGAATGCGCAGCCGCTCCACGCCCACCGGAAACAGATGCCAGGCCTCGATGAATTCGAGGCCCTTGTTCATCATCGTCGCCGAATCGACGCTGATCTTGGCGCCCATCGACCAATTGGGATGGCGCACCGCCTCGGCCGGAGTCGCCTTGGCCAACCGCCCGAATTCCCAATCGCGAAACGGCCCGCCGCTCGCGGTCAGCGTGATCCAGCGCACATGCGCGGGATCGTTGCCCGCCAGACACTGGAAAATCGCATTGTGTTCCGAATCGATCGGCAGCAGCGTGGTGCCATGCTGCGCCACCGCGCGCGTCATCACCGCGCCTGCCGAAACGAGCGCTTCCTTGTTGGCCAGCGCGACCGTGCGCCCCTGTTCGATCGCTGCCATCGTCGGGGCAAGCCCGGCGCAGCCGACAATCGCCGCCACGGTCACATCGGCAGGCCGCTGCGCCGCCTCGATCAGCGCCGGGGCACCGCCGGTCGCGACAATGCCGCTGCCCGCGAGCGCCTCACGCAATTCGGGCAACCGCGCCTCATCGCCGATCACCACGATTTCCGCCGCGAATTCGCGCGCCAACGCGGCGAGCGCGACGACATTGCTGTGCCCGGTCAGCGCGACAATGCGAAACGCATCGCGATTGCGCCGCACCAGATCGAGCGTCGAAGCGCCGATTGAGCCGGTGGCGCCAAGGATGGTCAGCGAACGCATGGTCACGGTCTCATAAACCAGATCAGCGCGACAACGCCATTGGCAAACAGCACAGCCATCAGGCCGTCTGCGCGGTCAAAGAACCCGCCATGCCCGGGGATCAATCGCCCGGAGTCCTTGACCCCTGCCCGGCGCTTCATCCAGCTTTCAAAAAAATCGCCCGATTGCGCGATAACCGCCGTCGCCGTTCCAAGCACGATTGCAAGCAACCAATGGAACTGTGGGCTGGTCTTGTTTCCAACCTCTGCGCCGTAATGCGCAATGACATACCGCGTGATCTCAAGTTCATGCCGGTATATCGTCCAGACATACATCATATAGACGGCACTGGCAGCAAGGATTGCGCCACCAAGGCCGCTCCACGTCTTGGAGGGGCTGATCGACGGAGCAATCTTCGGCCCGCCGAATGTGCGGCCCGCAAAATAGGCGCCGACATCGACCGCGATCACGCTACCGACGACAAGGAGCAATCCGCGAGGAGACGGATCAAGCAATTGCAAAGCCGCGCAGCAAGCCAGCCCGATATACACCAGACCAGCGGCCAGCCATATCGCGCGCACTGCAAAACGCGCCTCGAAGGCAAAAACCAGAGCGGCCCACTCGGCGTATATGCCCAAACCGATCGCGACAATGAAACCGATCAACGCCCAGCCACCCAGCCAGAACGCAGCCCCCGCGACCGTCAGCATCACCGCCGCCGAGGCGACTCGCACCGGCAGGTCGGACCGCTTCTTCGCGGCAACGACAGAATCACCGTCCGCCAAAACGTCGCTCCCGTCGTGCATATTCGGCCATCGCCTCTTCCAGATGCTCGCGCCCGAAATCGGGCCACAGCACATCGAGGAACAGCATTTCGGCATAAGCCGCCTGCCACATCAGGAAATTCGACAGGCGCACTTCGCCCGAGGTGCGGATGATCAGATCGAGCGGCGGCAGATCGGCGGTATCGAGCTCGGCCGAGATCGTTTCGGGGGTGATCTCCCCCTTGGCCGCTGCTGCGCGCGCGGCGCGGGCGATTTCGTCCTGCGATCCGTAATTGAGCGCGATCGCCATGACCATGCCGGTGTTGTCGGCAGTGCGCGCGCGCGCCTGTTCGATCAGCTCGATGATGTCGGGGGCAAAGGCGCTGATGTCGCCGATGATCTTGAGTCGGATGTTGTTCGACGCGAACTCTTCGAGGTCGGCCATGATGAAACGCTTGAGCAGCCCCATCAACGCCGAAACCTCGTCCTCGGGCCGGCGCCAGTTCTCGGTCGAAAAGGCATAGAGCGTCAGCGCCGACAGGCCCAGTTCGACCCCGGCGCGCACGGTGCGGCGCACCGCCTCCACGCCGCGCTGATGGCCCAGCACGCGCGGCAGGTGGCGACGCTTGGCCCAGCGACCATTGCCGTCCATGATGATCGCGACATGGCGGGGCTCATGCCCGCGCTTGCCGCCGATGGCCGGCGCAGAGCTCACTTGCCGAGGATTTCCTTTTCCTTTTCCGACGCGGCTTCATCGGCAGCCTTGATGATCTCGTCGGTCAGCTTCTGCACGTCGGTTTCGGCGCGCTTGCGATCATCTTCCGAGATTTCCTTCTTGGCCTCATCGGCTTTCAACGCTTCCATCCCGTCGCGGCGGACATTGCGGATCGCGATGCGTGCCTTTTCGGCATATTGGCTGGCGAGCTTGGCCAGCTCCTTGCGGCGTTCCTCGGTCAGATCGGGAATCGGCAGGCGCAGCGTGGTGCCGTCGTTGATCGGATTGAGCCCGAGCCCGGCCGAACGGATCGCCTTTTCGACGGGGCCGACGGTCGACTTGTCCCACACTTGCACCGACAGGAGGCGCGGTTCGGGGGCCGAGACCGTTGCCACCTGGTTCAGCGGCATGCGCTGACCATAGACTTCGACCATGATCGGATCGAGCAGAGCGGTGTTGGCGCGCCCGGTGCGCAGCCCGGACAGGTCGTGCTTCAGCGCTTCGACCGCGCCTTTCATGCGCCGTTCGAGATCGGCCTTGTCATATTTGGCCATGGTTCAGCATTCCTTCCTGACGATGGTCTGGGTGCCCCGGCCCGCCAGAACCTGGGCGAGATTGCCCTGCTCCCGGATCGAGAACACCACGATGGGTATTGCATTGTCGCGGCACAGCGCCACAGCCGAGGCGTCCATCACTTTCAGATTGTCGGCCAGCACAGTGTCATAATCGATCGTGTCATAGCGGCGCGCGGTGGCGTCCTTTTTCGGATCGGCATTATAAACGCCGTCGACGCTGGTGCCCTTGAACAGCGCATCGCACTGCATTTCCGCCGCACGCAGCGCCGCGCCGGAATCGGTGGTAAAATAGGGCGCGCCGACACCGGCGGCAAAGATCACCACGCGGCCCTTTTGCAGATGGCGTTCGGCGCGGCGGCGGATCACCGGCTCGCACACCGCGTCCATCTGGATCGCCGACTGGACGCGGGTATCGACACCCAGCTTTTCCAGCGCCGATTGCATCGCGAGCGCGTTCATGATCGTCGCCAGCATGCCCATGTAATCGGCCTGGGCGCGATCCATGCCCTTGGCGGCCCCTGCCATGCCGCGAAAGATGTTGCCCCCGCCGATCACCAGACACAGCTCGAGCCCGGTTTCCTTGGCCGCCTTGACCTCGGCGGCCAGGCTGGCGACGAAATCGGTATCGATTCCGAACGGCTGGCTTCCCATCAGCACTTCACCCGAAAGCTTCAGCAATATGCGCCGGAATGTGGGCATGGTCGAAGTCTGGGTCATGAGAAATCGGGTTTCCGTTGTTATGGGCCGGCTGTTCCGGGACGCGTGACGGCGCCCTTATACGCACCGGGCCAAGCGTGCCAAGGCCCAAGCGTGCCGAGGCCCAAGCATGCCGAGGCCCAAGCATGCCGAGGCCCAAGCATGCCGAGGCCCAAGCATGCCGAGGGACGCGCGCGCAAACTCCGGATGCGAAAATCCCCGCGCCGTGGCGGGCCCGAATGACGGGCGCACCGACGCGGGGATTTCGATGCCAGGGGGCCGCTTGTGCAAAGCGGCCCCTGAGAGTGTTACTTCAGGCCGGCGGCCGCAGCGACTTCGGCGGCAAAGTCGGTTTCTTCCTTCTCGATGCCTTCGCCGAGCTGGAAGCGGACATAGTCGACCAGCGCGATCTTGGTGCCCGCAGCTTTGCCGGCAGCTTCGATGACCTGAGCGACCGGGGTCTTGTTGTCCATCACGAACAGCTGCGACAACAGCGCGTTTTCCTTGGCATACTTGGCCACCGCGCCATCGACCATCTTGGCCTGGACTTCTGCGGGCTTGCCGCTTTCGGCAGCCTTTTCCGCGGCGATCTTGCGTTCGCGCGCGATCAGTTCGGCATCGAGCCCTTCGGCCGTCAGCGCCAGCGGGAAAGCGGCAGCGATGTGCATCGCGATCTGCTTGCCCAGCGCTTCGAGCACGTCGGCGCCCGCTTCGGATTCAAGCGCGACGAGCACGCCGATCTTGCCGAGGCCGGGGGCAGCGGCGTTGTGCACATAAGGCACGACGACGCCCGCCGAGACGGCCACATGCTTGAGACGGCGCAGTTGCTGGTTTTCGCCGATCGTGGCGACATTGTTGGTCAGCTTTTCAGTGACCGTGCCGCCATCGGGATAGGCCGCGGCCTTGAGCGCCTCGATGTCGGCAACCGCCGTGTCGAGCGCGACCTGAGTGGTCTTGCGCACGAAATCCTGAAACTGGTCGTTCTTGGCGACGAAATCGGTTTCCGAATTGACTTCGACGGCAACGCCCTTGGTGCCGTTGACGGCCACGCCGACGAGGCCTTCGGCGGCGGTGCGGCTCGACTTCTTGGCGGCCGCAGCCAGACCCTTGGCGCGCAGCGCGTCAACCGCGGCTTCGAATTCGCCGCCGGTTTCGTCGAGCGCCTTCTTGCAATCCATCATGCCGGCGCCGGTGCGCTCGCGCAGGTTCTTCACGTCAGCGGCGGTATAAGCCATTGCGTTCGTCCTTCATCGTTCAAACAAGTGTGGCCGCAGCAACATCTGCCGCGGCCCGTATTCGCAAAGCGGGACAATTCGGTGACGAACCCGCAAAGGTTCGTCACCGCAGTCCGATACGGCTTTCTCAGGCTTCGATCGCGTCTTCGGCGACCGGCTCGTCAAGCGCACCGAGATCCACGCCCGACGCAATCGCGGCATCGCGACCGCCGCGCGTGGCGGCTGCGGCGACGGCTTCGCAATAGAGGCGGATGGCGCGGCTGGCGTCGTCGTTCGCCGGGATCGGGAACGCAATGCCCTGCGGCGAAACGTTCGAGTCGAGGATCGCCACGACCGGAATACCCAGCACGTTGGCTTCCTTGATCGCCAGCTCTTCCTTGTTCGCGTCGATCACGAACATGACGTCGGGAATGCCGCCCATGTCGCGAATGCCGCCCAGCGACAGCTCAAGCTTGTCGCGTTCGCGAGTCAGCTGAAGCACTTCCTTCTTGGTCAGACCGGCGGTGTCGCCCGAAAGCTGTTCTTCGAGCGTCTTGAAACGCTTGATCGAGCCCGAGATCGTCTTCCAGTTGGTGAGCATGCCGCCCAGCCAGCGGTGGTTGACATAGTGCTGACCCGCAGCGCGCGCGGCCTGGGCGATCGGTTCCTGCGCCTGGCGCTTGGTGCCGACGAACAGAACCTTGCCACCGGCCTGCACGGTCGCCGAAATGAATTCGAGCGCGCGGGCAAACAGCGGAACGGTCTGCGACAGGTCGAGAATGTGAATGCCGTTGCGGGCGCCGAAGATATACGGCTTCATCCGCGGGTTCCAGCGATGGGTCTGGTGGCCGAAGTGAGCGCCGGCCTCGATCAGTTGCTGCATCGTGACGACAGGTGCCGCCATAGGAGAATTCCTTTCCGGTTTAGCCTCTGGACGGAAGGAACCCGACGCGTCACCGCGTGGGGCACCGGTATGTGGTCCGTCCATGTGGAATTGAAACATGGGTTTCGCCGCACGGGACTCAGGACACCCGAATCATCATGCGACGGATCGGGCGGTTAGCCGCTGTCGGCCCGCAAATCCAGCGCAAATGCAAAACAGCCCCGATTCGCGCGCCCGTTCACCCCCTCGCCAAGCCCACCGCAACCCCGCCGGGCGAATCGCACATGCCGCTCCGTTGCAAGGGGATGGGTCCGTCGTGGGGCAAATACCACCGGACAAAGCCCCGGCTTGCTCGACTTTGGTTCTGAAAAAGCAGGCTTTGTTCCGTGGGTTGCGGCAAACATAAGGGGTATTGCGGATGGCCGCAGCAAATACGCTTGACGGATCAGAACAAAAGTGGAACAAAGAGCCCATCGCGGCAATGAGCAAAGACGGGCCGCTTCGAAGGTTATCCACAGCCATGCCCCAGGGTGTCAAGCCCGGGATGCGTGCTTAGGCATTATCGTCAGGGCCCTGCCCCGGCGTGTGCGGAAATGCGCGTCCCGTTACCGGCCCCGACCCTGCGGCGCCGAGAAGACTGGCCGGGCCTGCCCGCCAGCCCTGATGTTCAGGAGGTGATTGCCATGATCGCAGTGCTTGCTTCGCTCGTTTTCGCCACTGCCGGATGCGCCAGCGCCGCCGTCATCGGCACCAGTATCCGCGATGCGCTGCCCGCGCTGCGCCGGTTGAACGCCGAACGCGCTTCCCTGGCCGAAGATCGGGCCTATCTGATCACGATCATCGAGACGCCGCGCCACGAAGGCGTCTTGGCCCCGGCGCCAAAGCTCGTTGCCCGCACGGTCGCCGCGCCGGCGCGGGTTGTCGCCGAACCGGTCGCAGCCGCTGCTCGGGTCCGGCGCGGAGCGCGGGTGCGCCAGCCGTTTATCCCCGCGACGCTCCCCGCAGCCGCTTGAACCGGCGATAGCGCACGACGCCGACCGGAATGAACGCGAGATAGGCCGCGCAGACCCCGACCAGCGTCAGCCAGGGCTCGGTCAGCAAGGCCGCAAAGACCAACCCGATCAGACCGATGACTTCCAGCCGGATCGCGCGGCGCGGGCGCAACCCGGTCCAGCCGAGCGTGGCCGTGTTGGAAATCATCAGAAAGGCAATGATCGCGGTCCACACGGCAACGCCGATCGGCGTGCGGAACTCGTCGCGTCCGCTGGCGATCCACAGATAGAGCGGCATCAGCGCGAGCCCTGCCCCGACCGGCGCAGGAACCCCGGTCAGAAAGCCTGCGCTCTTGTGCGGTTGGTCGGCCATGTCGATCTGCGCGTTGAACCGCGCGAGGCGCAGCGCGCAACACACCGCCAGCGCCAGCGCGGCAAACCAGCCGAAGCGCGGCATCTGTTGCAGCGACCACAAATAGAGAATCAGCGCCGGCGCGACGCCAAAGGCAATCGCATCGGACAGACTGTCAAGCTCTGCCCCGAAGCGCGATTGCGCACGCATCGCCCGCGCCACGCGCCCGTCGATACCATCGAGCATCCCGGCCAGAATCACCGCGAGCACCGCCGAGCGGAAATCGCCGCCGATGGCAAAACGAATCCCGGTCAGACCACAGCACAAGGCCGCAGACGTGATCGCATTGGGCACGAGCCCGCGCAACGTCAGTCCGGGTGGCAACGGCCGCCGACCGAAATCGTACCCGCTGTTTTCCGCGCTATCTTCAATCGCGCCATCATCAATCGAATCGGCGTTTGCCTTGCCGCTCACTGGCGGATGCCCTCGATCAACGGCGCCTGGCCCAATTCGGCCAGCACGGTTTCGCCCGCGACGACACGCTGGCCGATCAGCACTTTTGGCTCGGTGCCTTCGGGCAAATAGACATCGACCCGGCTGCCGAAGCGAATCAGGCCGACGCGTTGACCGACGGCAACGATGTCGCCCCCCTTGACGAACGGCACGATCCGCCGCGCGATCAGCCCGGCGATCTGGGTAAAGCCGATCCGCAGCCCGTCACCGCGTTCGATGAGGAAATGCTGCCGCTCGTTTTCCTCGCTCGCCTTGTCGAGATCGGCATTGAGGAACTTGCCGGGGATATAGACCACCCGGCGCACGGTGCCGCCGATCGGCGCGCGATTGATATGCACGTCGAACACCGACATGAAGATTGATACCCGTGTCACCGGCTCCGTCCCCATCCCGGTGATCCCGGTGCCGTCGTTGGCCGACAACTCGCGCGGCGGCGGCACTTTCTGAATCAACGTGATCAGGCCATCTGCCGGCGCGACAATGAACGCATCATCGCGCGGCGTGACACGTTCCGGATCGCGGAAAAAGGCGAGAATGCCGAATGTCAGCGCGACCAGCGGCCAGGCGATATAGCTCCAGCCGAAAATGAAAATGACCGCCGCGGCAATCGCGGCAATGGCGCCGAACTTGCGGCCTTCGGGATGAATCGAGGGCCAGCTCCAACCGGCTGACCCACGACCCCGGTTGTCTAAAATGTCTCCAGGCATGGCGGGCTTCTAGAGCATCATGCGGATAAGTGGGACCGGTTTTTTCGAATGGGTGCAAAAGACGGTCTCGCACCCTCGTTGTACGGCGGGTGTCGGACCTGTCTGCACCCCAACCGCTTGCCGATTGCGGCGGGGTGAGCCGCGTTTCATCGACCGGCGCCGCACGGTCGCCCGCGCGGCGCCGGGCCGATCATTTCCCGGGCTTGACCGGACAGGCCTTCGCGCCGTGATGGTGGCGATGACGCGCGCGCATGTGCGCTTCGTAGGCCTTGCGGCGCTCGAGTCGCCGGATGCGGCTCTCGAGCGCGCTGATGCGACCGTCGGCGCCCTGGCCTGCGGCGAGCGCCTGTTGCGCGGTACTGCCTGCGCCCTGCGCGGCAGTCGCAGCGCCATCAGCCGTGCCTTGTGCTTGGCGCGCGGCGCCGAATGCCGCATCGGCGCTGCCTTGTGCATGTTGCGCCGCGTCGCCTGCCGCGTTGGCGCGGGCCATCGCCACATCGGCGCTCGCCTGCGCACGCTTGACCGATCCGGTCGTGGCACATCCGGCCAGGGCTATCGGCAGCAGCGTCGCCGCCAGCATCACGCGCGGTAATCCGCGCCCGGAAGTCAGTTGCCCAGAAGTCAGTTGCATGGCTCGGTCCTTTCCTGATGCCTGCCGCCCCGGAAACACGGCCTGCGATGCGGCAGTTGTCGGCAGGATGAACGAAGCGAGCCCGCGCCGCCGCCGCCGAGGCGGATACGACGAACCGCGCGAACCGCGCGATACGCCGTCAAGCGCCTGCAGAAGCCGCCTTGTCGCTGGACCACAGATACCAGGCCACCGAACCCAGCACGACCGCACCGCCCGTGATGACCATTGCCCCCGGGCGTTCGCCGAATGCCAACCACACCCACAACGGCCCCAACACGACATCGAGCATCGAGATGAAGCCGACTTCGCCCGGCGGCACCCGGCGCCCGCCTTCGAGCGCAAGGACATAGGCAAACCCGGTGGTGATCGCGCCATAACATGCGCACGCCACCAACTGCACCGGCGAGGGCAGCGCCATACTCGCAAACGGCACCATCAGCGGGACGCAAGTCGCCGCCGCGCAGGCGTTCAGCGCCATGACATCGACCCGGCCATAACGCCGGATCGCCACCAGTTGCACGGCAAAGCCCGCCGTCATGACCACCGCAGCGCCAATTCCGGCGAGATCCCCGGCGCCGGTCGACGCTCCGGCCATGGCGATGATCCCGCCCGCGCCCAACCCGCCCGCGACCAGAAAGCGGCGACTGATCCGTTCGCGGATCCACACGAACGCGATCGCCGTCGCGACGAACGGCAAGGCGGCATAGACCGTCATGACATTGGCCACCGTGGTCAGCCGCAGCGAGAGGACATAGGCGATGCTCGACACCACCGACGTGCCGATGAACAGCAAGCCCGTGCCGCCGCTGCGCCGCACGGCCCACAGCCGCGCCGGGCCACCGCGCGCCAACGCGAGCCCGCCCAGCGTCAGCGCCGCAAACAGCGACCGCCACATGACCAGAGTCGCCGTATCAAGCGTCGCCAGCCGGACGAACAACCCGGCCGTGCTCCACAGCACCGCCGAAGCCGCGACCATCACGATCCCGCGTTGGCGCTCGCGCGGGCTGGTTGGGTGTGTCCCCCCGGGCGATCCGCCGACCAATGCTTGCTCCCGTTCCTGAACCGCAGTAGACGACCGGTCTACTACGCATTCAACAGGGCCGGGACAAGCACGATGCCGGGCATAAGCAAAAAGGATGGCGATCCGCACGACACGCGGGCGCGACTGATCGCGCATGGCCTCTCGGCGATGCTGCGCCACGGCTATGACGGGGTGGGGATCGGCGGCATTCTATCGTCCGCCGGAGTGCCCAAGGGCTCGTTCTATCATTTCTTCGCCAGCAAGGAGGCCTTTGCGTTGGCCGTGCTCGATGCCTATCAGGCGCATTATGCCGCGATGCGCCAGGCCATCTTTACCGACCGCACCCGCCCCGCGCTCGACCGACTGGTCGCCTGGCTCGACGCGCTGGAACACATTCACCGCGCCGAAACGCCGCTCGGCGGCTGTTTCTACGGCGTGCTGGCGCAGACCGCGACGGTCCGCACCGAAGGCTTGCGCTCCCGGCTCGCCGCCGTCTTCGCCCTCTGGCAGACCGAACTGGCCCGATTGCTCGAAGACGCGCGCGAAGCCGGCGAAACCGATCCGGCGCTCGACGCGGACGAGACCGCCGCGCTGATCATCGACTGTTACGAAGGCATGCTGGTCCGCGCCAAGACCGACCCTGCCGCGCTGAGCGCAGGCTTTGCCCGCCTGCGCCGCCTGGCCCAAACGCCGGGCCTGATCATGATGGAAGTCTAGTGGTGGACAGGGCTAGATTCGAACTAGCGTACGCTCTCGCGGGCAGATTTACAGTCTGCTGCCATTAACCACTCGGCCACCTGTCCACACCAGACTTGCCGGTGCCGGGCTTCTTGCGAAACCTGGCTTTTGCTGCCTTCGCCGAAGCGAAAGCGGCGTTACCAGCCGAGCGAGGCGCTCCTTTGGCGAAGCGGGGCTTGCCTGTCAATGGGGGGGCTGGCACAGGGCGCAGGAATTTTTCATCCTTTAGCTCCTTACGAAAGCAACCCCGCCATGGCCTCGCCCCGTCGCCCGTCAGACGATCGCTCCCGCAACACCCGCGAAGGGGTCAACGAAAGCGGTCGGACCAAAACCTCGCTGCGCGGTCGCGAAGGCCGCATGCATGGCGGACGCGGATCGGGCCGCGGCAGCGCCGGAGCCATCCGGCTGTGGGGCCGCCACGCCGTCGAGGCCGCACTGACCAATCCGGAACGCGTCGCCAAAAAACTGTGGGGCACGCGCGAAGCGATCCAGGAAATGCTCGATCACCACGATGCCGAACTGCCCGCGTCGCTGCCGGTCGAATATGCGCAAGCCGCCGATCTGGGGCGACTGGTCGCGCGCGACGCGCCGCATCAGGGGCTGGTGCTCGACTGCGCCCCGCTGCCCGATCTGACGCTCGGCGATGCGCTCGACGAAGCCGAAGGGCGCACGCTGGTCATTCTCGACCAGGTCACCGACCCGCACAATGTCGGCGCGATCCTGCGCAGTTGCGCCGCGTTCGATGTCGCCGCAGTGATCACGCAAGACCGCCATGCCCCGCCCGAATCCGGCACGCTGGCCAAATCAGCCTCGGGCGCGCTGGAAGTCGTGCCATGGGTGCGCGTGGTCAATCTGGCGCGCGCGCTCGAATCGATTTCCGAAGCGGGCTATTGGCGCATCGCGCTCGATGGCGAGGGCAAGGCAAGCTTTCCCTCTGCCCTGCCCGCAGGCCCCGTCGCGCTGGTGCTCGGCGCCGAAGGCGAAGGGATCCGCCACAATGTCCTGCAACATTGCGACGCGGTGGCGCGCCTGCCGATTTCGGGCAAGATCGAAAGCCTCAATGTCTCGAACGCAGCCGCAATCGCGCTCTATGCTGCGGCAACGCGCGATACCGGCGGCACAGACTGAGGGCTTTTGGGGGACTGAAGGCTTTTGGGACTGGGCTTTTTGCCGGGCAAACAAAAACCGCGCCGGAAGGGATACCCCCCGGCGCGGTTTTTTGTGCGTCAGGCGCCGGGCACAATCGCCCGGCTGACCCGGCGCGCAAGGCTCAGTTGACGGCGTCCTTCAGACCCTTGCCGGCCTTGAACTTCGGCTGAGCCGAAGCCTTGATCGACATCGGTTCGCCCGTGCGCGGGTTACGACCGGTCGAGGCCTTGCGCTTGGCAACCGAAAAAGTGCCGAAACCGACCAGGCGGACTTCGTCGCCCTTGGCCAGCGCACCGGTGACCGATTCAAACACGGCTTCAACCGCCTTGGTCGCATCACCCTTGGTCAGGCCGCTTGCGTCGGCAACAGCACTGATCAGATCGTTCTTGTTCATACCGGGAACCCCCTACTTGGTTTTGTGCAGGTCTTGTTGCGTCGGAATCAATGTGACGGGTTGGCGGACATGAACGGGAAACCCCGTCACTGTCAAAGGCAAATCACTGCCATCCGGCGAATTTATCCCCGGAATCCGGGCAATTCCGGAGGTGCAAAGGCTTGCCCCAGAGGTGAAGCGCGCCGTTTTCATGATGGAGTGTGATCGAGCGGCGTCGCGATAACTGTGCAAACTGCCCCAAAAAAGGCTGCACCGGGCGCCACCGATGGGCGCCCGGTGCAATTTTCCGACAATTGCGCGCAGAATCAGTGCGCCGTCTGGGGCGCGATCCCTGGCGGGACTTGCGCCGTGGGTTGGCTGGCCAGATCGTCCGCTTCGGTCCATTCGATCGGTTCGGGCCGCGCGACCAGCGCAAGAGCCAGAACTTCATCGACGTGGGAAACCGGAATGATCTCGAGCCCGTCGCGGATGTTGGCGGGAATCTCCACCAGATCCTTGCGGTTTTCCTCGGGGATCAGCACGGTCTTGATGCCGCCGCGCAACGCGGCCAGCAGCTTTTCCTTCAACCCGCCGATCGCCAGCACGCGCCCGCGCAGCGTGACTTCGCCCGTCATCGCCACATCCGCGCGCACCGGAATCCCGGTCAGGGTCGAGACCATCGCCGTCACCATGCCGACGCCTGCGCTCGGCCCGTCCTTGGGCACGGCGCCCTCGGGCAAGTGGATGTGCAGATCCTTGCGCTGAAAGATCGAAGGCTTGATGCCATAACTCGGCCCGCGCGCCTTGACGAAGCTGAACGCCATCTGGACGCTTTCGCTCATCACTTCGCCCAGCTTGCCGGTCGTGCGAACCGCGCCCTTGCCCGGAACGGTCACGCTTTCGATCGTCAGCAGTTCGCCGCCGACTTCGGTCCAGGCAAGCCCGGTGACCGCGCCGACCTGGTTTTCCTCGTCCGACATGCCATGGCGGAATTTGCGCACCCCGGCAAAATCGGCAAGGTTTTCGGGCGTGATCGTCACGGCCTTGTCCTTGCCTTCCAGAATGCGGCGCAGCGACTTGCGTGCCAGACGCGCGATCTCGCGCTCAAGCGTGCGCACCCCGGCCTCCCGCGTGTAATAGCGGATGAGGTCGCGCAAGGCTTCGGACGTCAACGTGAATTCGCCCGACTTCAACCCGTGCGCCTCCACTTGCTTGGCAATCAGGTGACGTTCCGCGATTTCGAGCTTTTCGTCTTCGGTGTAGCCTTCGAGCCGGATGATCTCCATGCGGTCGAGCAGCGCCTGCGGCAGGTTGAGGCTGTTTGCCGTGCACACGAACATCACGTCGGACAGATCGACGTCGATTTCGAGATAGTGATCCTGAAACTTTGCGTTCTGTTCGGGATCGAGCACTTCGAGCAGCGCCGAGGCCGGATCGCCCCGGAAATCCTGTCCCAGCTTGTCGATTTCATCGAGCAGGAACAGCGGATTCATCGTTTCCGCCTTGCGCAGGTTGGTCACGATCTTGCCCGGCAGCGAGCCGATATAGGTGCGCCGATGGCCGCGGATTTCCGCTTCGTCGCGCACGCCGCCCAGCGACTGGCGGATGAATTGCCGCCCGGTCGCCTTGGCGATCGATTTGCCCAGGCTCGTCTTGCCCACGCCCGGCGGGCCGACGAGGCACAGGATCGGGCCTTTGAGCTTGTTGGTCCGCGCCTGCACGGCGAGATACTCGATGATCCGGTCCTTGACCTTGTCGAGCGCATAGTGATCGGCATCGAGCACCGCTTGCGCCGCGCCGATGTCCTTTTTCAGCTTGCTGCGTTTGCCCCAGGGCAGGCCGAGCAAGACATCGAGATAGTTGCGGATGACCGTCGCTTCGGCGCTCATCGGCTGCATGGCCTTGAGCTTCTTGATCTCGCCCAGCGCCTTGGCGCGCGCGTCCTTCGACAGCTTGAGCTTTTCGATCCGCTCGACCAGTTCGTCGATCTCGTTGGCGCCGCCTTCGTCGCCGCCGCCCAGTTCCGACTGGATCGCCTTCAACTGTTCGTTGAGGTAATATTCGCGCTGGGTCTTTTCCATCTGACGCTTGACCCGGCCACGGATCTTGCGCTCGACCTGCAGCACGCCAAGCTCGCCCTCCATGAACGAGAGCACCATTTCGAGCCGCTTCAACGGATCGCTTTCGGACAGCACCGACTGCTTGTCCGCGACTTTGGCCGCAAGATTGGCCGCGACCGCATCGGCGAGCTTGCCCGCGTCCTCGATTTCGCCGAGCTGCGCACCGGCGTCCTGCGGCAGCTTTTTCGACAGCTTGGCATATTCGCCGAACTGCTCGACCACCTGCCGCATCATCGCGGAAATTTCGGGGCCCGTCAGCGCGTCCGGTTCGACCGGTTCGACACCGGCGACGAGCATCGCGCCATGCGCGCCGGTTTCGGCAGCCAGATCGGCAAGCCGGGCGCGTTGATGCCCTTCGACCAGCACGCGCACGGTGCCGTCGGGCAGCTTGAGCAATTGCAGAACCTTGGCGATCACACCGGTGTCGTAAAGGTCGTCATGATCGGGATCGTCGATCCCGGGATCGAGCTGGGCGAGCAGGAAGATGTCCTTCGCACCGCCCATTGCCGCCTCAAGCGCGGCCACCGACTTTTCGCGCCCGACAAACAGGGGCACGACCATGCCGGGGAAAACCACGATGTCACGCAGCGGCAGGAGAGGGTAATGTTGCATTGCAGTCCGGTTCCTTTCCCCCGCCTGACATCCGGCGACCGCGCGACCAGCATCGCGCAACCGCTTGGCCCGTGGCGGGGCTTGACCCAGATATGGGATGGCCGCGGCCTGCCCGCAATGCCCTTTCCCCAAAGACGGTTGAGAATGGTGTCGTTTCAGTGCCCGGAGTGCGGCTTGTAGTCCGCAGGCAGCGGCTGAACCACGGGATGCGACTGAACCACCGGATAGGCCACGAAGACCACCGGCGGCGGCGCCACAGGGGTTGGCGGCGCGACCGCAGCGGGCGCCGACGCGGCGGACGGCGCAGACGCGGGCGCGGCGGGCGCCTGGTCCGGCACGGGATGCAGCGGCTTGGCAAACGGCGCCATGCCCGTTTCGCCATCGGCCAGCGGCCCGCGCCCGTGCAGCGCCTCGATCTCTTCGAACCGCGTTTTCAGATAGATCTGGCGATAGCTCGAATAGGGACTGCTGGTCTGGCGCACCCGGGCGAGATCCTGGTCGATGACCACGCGGTAATCGAGCGTAGTCAATATACCTGAAGCAGTAACGTAATAGCGGTTTTTCAGCGGGTAACCGACCACGCCGGGCAGGAATGCCTTGTCGAGCAGCGTGCCGATGATATCGCGCAGCGTGGTCGGTCCGACCAGCGGCAGGAACATGTAGGGGCCGGGGCCGACCCCCCAATAGCCCAGCGTGTCGGCAAACCCGTTGGGCCGGTAATGAATGTTGAACGGCTTTTTCTTTGCCACGTCGATCAGCCCGCCGATGCCGATCGTCGAATTGATCCCGAACCGCGCCGCCGTTTGCAACGCCTTGCCGGGATGGAGCTGGAGCAAGTGGTTCATCGCGTTGACCGGCTCGGTCAGGTTGAACAGGAAATTGTGCAGCCCCATCCGGATCGGGCCCGGCAAGCCGTCGCGGTAGGCATGCGCGATCGGCGCGATCATGATGTCGTCGACCTTTTGCATGGCCTGATACGACGCCTTGTTGACCGCCATCAGCGGGTCGATCTTGTCGAGATGGCGCTCGCCCGACACGACGATTTCACCATTCGCCGGTTTTGGCGCAGGCGCGGGCGCTGCCGCTGCCGCTGCCGGAGCGGGGGCCGCCGTCGGCGTCGCGGCTGGAACGGGCTCGGCAGACGCGGGTTCGGAAGGGGTGGGCTCGGGCGCCGGGGGCGCGGTCGGCGCGGCGACCGATGCGGGCGCGCCGGCTGCCTGATCCGCTGCGGCGCCCGCTTCGTTGCGCGCGGCAGGATCGCTCGAAGCGGCAATGGGAGCAGGCTGGGCCAAAGATACCGCAATTGCGGTCGTAAACACGATCAAGTCTGGTCCTTTCGCCACGCCCACGCAGGCGCGGTTCGGGGGCGAGACGATGGCCCACCCCCGCTTTACGCACGTGCGCGCTTAGGCCTGTAGCACGAGAACGTCAAAATTCAGTGAGATTTGCGCAAGGATTGCGTTCAGGCCAACTCGCCGCAGCCTCCGCTCATCGCCCCGCAGCGCTGTCGGAACAGTAACGCCGGGCCGGGTCCAACCAGCGGATCAGAACGGCAGCTTGAAGCCCGCCGGAATGCCTGCTGCCATCTGCACTTTCTGCATTTCCCCGGCAGACGCGGAATCCGCGCGCGCGCGCGCATCGTTGAACGCGGCGGCGACGAGATCTTCGAGGATGCCCTTGTCGGCCACCGACAAAAGGCTGTCATCGATGGCCACGCCGATCACCCGCCCTTTGGCCGAAGCGCGGATGCGCACCAGACCGCCGCCGGCAAGGCCTTCGACTTCGATCGTGTCAAGGCGCCCTTGCGCCTCTTCCATCTGCTTCTGAATCGTTTCGGCGGCCCGCTGGGCTGCCTGGATCATGTCTTCCATCGACTTCATGCGCGCCTGCTCCAAGGTCTGGCGCCAGGCTCGGCCGAGCCCGGCTCATCAACGATCCGCGCATCCGGAAAGGCCGCCATGACAGCCTTGACCAGCGGATCTTCGTGCATTGCGGCCTCTGCGGCGGCGGCGCTTGCGGCGCGCGCCTCTTCGAGACTCGGGGCCGCCTTACCTTCGCCGCGCTCGACTTGCCAGCGCTCTCCGGTCGCCGCTTCGAGCGCGCGACGGATGTCGGTCGTGGGATCGCCCGGCAATCCCGGCGCAAGCTCGAATGTCAGCAACCCCGGCGCCAGACGGATCACCCGCACGGCCAGCCGCATGGTCGATCCGACCAAAGGCGACAGGGCCTCGACTTGTTCGACCAGCGTGGTCCAATCGGCGAGAATCGCCTGGGGATTGCGCGCTTGCGGCGCGGGCGCGCCGACCGCGGGCCCTTCGGCAGCTGCCGGGACCGCCGGGATCGCGCTTGCCGCCTCGCGCAACAGCCCCTCGATCCGCTTCACCAGTCCGCCGGGATCGGGCATTTCGCCGGCATGCATCGTGCGCAGCAGCGCCATCTGCGCCGCCGCAAGCGGGTCGGGCGCCACGCGCACTTCGTCATGGCCTTTCATCAGCAATTGCCACAGGCGGTGCAATTGCCCGGCGCCCAGCGCCTTCGCCCAGCGTTCGATCTCGGCGCGTTCGTCGGCACCGGGGGCATCGGCCACGCCCGCAACTTGCGCCAGCGTGACTTTGTGGACCAGATCGAGCTGCGCCCGCATCAGCGCCAGCGGCTCGATCCCGAGCGCATATTGCCCGGCAATCTCCTCGATCAGCCGGGGCCCTTCGCCCGACAGCAAAGCCGCGAACAACCGGCTCTGCATCGCCTTGTCGGCCAGGCCGAGCATCTCGCGCACTTGCGCGGCGGTGACATGAGTCGTGCCGTCCCCGCCGGTGGCAAGGTCGGCGTGGCTGATCGCCTGGTCGAGAATCGACAGCCCGTCGCGCACCGAGCCTTCGGCTGCCGCCGCGATCAGCGCCACCGCCTCGGGATCGGCGCTGACCGCTTCCTTTTCGCAGATCATCGCGAAATGGGCGGCGAGCACCGGCGCCTCGATCCGTTTGAGATCGAACCGCTGACACCGCGACAGCACGGTTACCGGCAGCTTGTCGACTTCGGTCGTGGCAAACAGGAATTTCACATGCGCCGGCGGCTCTTCCAGCGTTTTCAGCAAGGCGTTGAACGCGTTGCGGCTGAGCATGTGAACTTCGTCGATGATATAGATCTTGTAGCGCGCCGAAACGGCAGCATAGCGCACCGCCTCGATGATTTCGCGCACGTCGTCGACGCCGGTGTGGCTGGCGGCGTCCATCTCGATCACATCGATATGCCGCCCTTCGGCAATCGCGCGGCACGGCTCGCATTGCCCGCAAGGATCGATCGTCGGCCCGCCCTGCCCATCGGGGCCGACACAGTTCAACGCCTTGGCGATCAGCCGCGCGGTCGACGTCTTGCCCACTCCGCGAATGCCGGTCATCAGAAAGGCATGCGCCAGTCGCCCGCGCCGAATGGCGTTGGCCAAAGTCTGGACCATGGCCTCTTGCCCGATCAGCTCGGCGAAAGTCTGCGAACGGTACTTGCGCGCCAGCACCCGATAGGGCTGCGGCGGCGCCCCCACAGGGGCGGGCTGAGCCGCCGGTATGGACGCGGGCGCAGGCGCCGGATCGCCAAACATCGCCCCCTGCCCCGCCGCTTCAAGCTCGGCGGCAGAAAGGGACTCGTCAACTGGGTCCGGCGCTTCGCCGAATATGTCGCTGGAATCGGCCATCATGGCGCTTGGTATCGTCTCTGCCGGGGAAAGTCGAATGCACGCGGGCAATCCCTCCACATGCGTGACACTCTACACGAACCAAGCCACCGCGAGAGCGCGGGGTCAAGGCTGTCAGCGATGCAGATGAAGATCAGCCGCCGATCACGGCAGGCTGAAAAAAAGGAGCCGGGCGACCCGCCGCAACTCGTTGTGGCTGCTTCCTTCCGGACCTGACCAGGTTGGCGAACGCAAACGTCCACCCGACTCCCGGCGCCGCCTATGACCGCGCACGCCGGGAAATGCAAGCCCAGAGCGTGCTCCAGCTTAGCGGAAGTTGTCCGCGTAGCTTTGCAGCTTCAGCCGACGCGGCGGCGTCGGCGTGACATGCACGGCAATGCCATGGCGATCGGCATAGGCGCGCGCCTCGGCCTCGCTGGCAAATTTGAGGATGACTTGCGCCTGCGTGTCGCCCGAACCGGCCCAGCCGGTCAGCGGGTCAGGCTTTTTCGCCTCCGCAGGTGCAAATTCGAGGAGCCAATCGTGAGTCCGGGCCTTGCCGGACTGCATGGCGTTTTTCGGGCGCTGATAGATGCGTGCGGGCATGCCAAAGCGCTTGCAACCGAATCAGGGGACAAATCAAGTCCGTCGTTGCTGCAAAGGCGAATAACCTTGGTCTAGTGGTCCGATTCTGACATTTGCGACCGTGCTATCCGGATGGCGGGATGCAAATGTCAAAAACAATCCACTAGGTCCGCTTTTGCGCCTCGAAGGCATTGCGGGTCTTGAGACTCGGCGCTTCGGTCCAGGGCGTGTCGGGCCAGCGGTGCCGGGGATAGCGGCCCTTCATCTCCTTGACCACATCGCGCCACGATCCGCGCCAAAATCCGGGCAAGTCGGCCGTCGTCTGGATCGGGCGCCCGCCCGGCGATGTCAGCGACAAAAGCAAAGGGCGCGGCGGCTGGCCGATCACCGGATGGCGGTCGAGCCCAAACAGCGCCTGCACGCGCATTTCGACCGTGGGGCCGCCGTCGTGATCATAATCGATCGGATGGCTGGTGCCCGCCGGCGTGCGGAATTCCGCCGGAGCAAGCCGATCCAGCTCTTGCCGCTGCCCCCAGTCGAGCCGGGCCAAAAGCGCATCGTGCAGCCGCCCCGGCGCCACACCGCAATCGCGCCGCCCGTCAAGCAGGGGAGCGAGCCAGGCCTCGGCGTCATCGAGCAGCGCGGCCTCGGCCAGCGCGTCGATCCCGGCATAGCGCGCGCGTTCGAGCAAGGCGCGGCTGGTCTTGCCCAAAGGCAGCAGGTCGAGCCCCGTCTCGCGCACCGCCGCGATCAGCCGCTCCGCCAGAGCCGCCCCATCGGGCGCCGGATCGGGCACCCGCGCCAGGACGATCGCCCCGAGTCGACGTTCGAGCCGCGCTTCGACCCGGGCCTCTTGCGCATTCCAGTCGATCGTCGCGCGCTGCTCGAGACGATGCGGCAGAAACCGCAGGAGATCCGCCTCATCCAGCGCGAGCGCGGCGGTGATCCGGGGCCCGCGCGCGTCCCCTTGCGCATCGCCGATCACCAGCCAGCGCGCCGTGACAAAGGGCGAGGCCGGATCGAGCCGATAGCCGCGCCCACCGGCAGCCAGCCATTCCTCGCCACCCGACGAACGGGCGCGGGCAATGCGATCGGGAAAGGCCTCGGCCAGCAGCACGGCGGGCGGCAGATCGACCTCCTGCGATACCGCAACCTGCCGTTCGGCGGCCCGCGCCCAGCGCTGCGCCAGCTCGCGCGCCGCCCCGGCGCGGGCCGAACGATCCGCATTCCACGAATCAAGCCGCCGCGCGAGATCGTCGCTGCGCCCGCCAAGGCCCCGTTCCTGCAGCAACAGCGCCAGCCGCGCGGCCATGGCGCCCGTCTGCCGCCCCCGTGCGGCGGCGAACAGCAGCATGTGCGCCAGCGCCGGCTCCATCGGCAAACGCGCCATGGCCGCGCCGTGGGGCGTGATCTGCCCGCCGGCATCGATAGCGCCGAGTGAGGCGAGCATCGTGCGCGCCGCGCCGAGCGCTGCGGGCGGCGGCGGATCGAGCCAGGCCATCGCGGCGGCATCGCCCGCGCCCCATTGCGCCAGAGTCAGCGCCAGGGGCCCGAGATCCTGCGTCAGGATTTCGGGCGGCGCATAAGCGGGGCGCCCGGCATGCCCGGCCTCTTCCCACAGCCGATAGGCCACGCCCGGCCCCTGCCTCGCCGCGCGGCCCGCGCGCTGCGCCGCCGCTGCCTGGCTGGCGCGCGTGGTGACAAGGCGGGTAACCCCTGCGGCCTTGTCGAATTCGGCATGTCGGGCAAGCCCGGCATCGATCACCACCGAGACGCCATCGAGCGTCAGCGACGTCTCGGCAATGCTCGTGGCCAGCACCACGCGGCGGCGCCCGGCCGAATCGCGGCGAATCGCGGTGCGTTGCCCGGCGGGTTCGATCTGGCCATGAAGCGGCAGGACGAGCGCCTGCGGCAGCCGCGTGGCCAGCGCCTCGGCGGTGCGCTCGATCTCGCGCACGCCGGGCAGAAACGCGAGCAGATCGCCTTCGGTTTCGCCCCAGGCGCGCACGATCGCAGCGGCCATTTGCGGCTCGACCCGCTGATCCGCGCGCCAGCCGAGCCAGCGGATGGCGAGCGGATAGGCCTTGCCTTCGCTTGTGATGACCGGGACCGGCGCGCGCCCATCATGTTGAACCCCGCGTTCGAGCAAAGCCGCAAAGCGCGCGCCGTCGAGCGTCGCCGACATGACCAGCAGCCGCAAGTCGGGCCGCAGCACCGATTGCGCCTCGATCGCCAGCGCCAGACCGAGATCGGCGTCGAGATGGCGTTCATGCGCTTCGTCAAACAGGACCGCCGCGACTCCCGACAAGTCCGGATCGGACAGGATCTGTGCAACGAAGATCGCTTCGGTCATCACCACGATGCGCGTGGCGGCGGATCGCCTGGAGTCGAGCCGGGTGACATAGCCGACCGTCTGCCCGGCCTGTTCGCCCAGCATTTCGGCCATCCGTTCGGCGGCCGCGCGCGCGGCGACGCGCCGCGGGCTGAGCACGATGACCGTGCCCCGGCACCAGGGCTGGCGGATCAGGGCCGGGGCCACCGCCGTCGTCTTGCCCGCGCCCGGCGGCGCGATCAGCACTGCCCCCGGCCCTGCGGCCAGCGCGGCAAGAAGATCGTCAAGGACGGCATGGATCGGCAGATCGGTCACCCGTGCGCCATAGCCGCGAACCTGCGCCGCAATCGACCGCAAAGTTTTCCACCCATTTCCGAACAATTGTACGCACGCCCCGGCGAGGAGGGGCATTTACTCGCCGAATCCGTGTGTTACTCTCGGGCTCGAAGTGGGAGATTCAGGCGCAGGCACAAGCCTGAACCGGGATGCATAACGAGCAAAAGCTCGCAACAAAACGGATGGTGCCAACGATCGGCCGGCCTTGCGCGGTGATTGCGGGTGCCGCTGCTGAAAGGGTTGCTACCATGTTTCTTGACGTGCGTGACGAGTGGCCGCCGGTTCCACCGCCGACACCCCTGCCCGAATCGAGAAAGTCCCGGCTGGGCAAACGCGGCGAACGCATTGTCGGACTGATCGTGGCGATCAATCTGGGGCTTTTGCTGTTGGCGCCGATCGCCGGCAGTTCGGTGGCGCATGCGCTGGCCGCGGCGTTCAACGCGCTGCATCGCTGATCGTGTGTGCCCCCACCCCCCTTGCCCGCGCTTCTTGAAGCGCGGGTGTTTGGGGTGAGTAAGCGGGCGGCGCCGGTCTTGGGCGGCTATTGGCTGTCGAGCTTGTTGTATTCGGTTTCGATGATCTTGGGCACGTCTTCATAGTCGTCCCAAGGCAGTTCCTTGTTCAGCGCCAGCGACCAGCGCTCAAGCCATTCGATCCCATCCTTGCCGCTGTAATCGTCCGGCGTCCGATAGGCCGGATCCTGCAAGGCCTTGGCCAGCGAAATCGGATGCAGATTCTGGCGGTTGAAAATAGCGGCCAGTCCGCTGAAGCTGTCGGAATTGAGCCGGGTGTCGTGCAACAGCATGACATAGGCGATGTCACGCCCGAACAGCGCCTGCGCCGCGCGGCGATACCAGCCGATCGTGCGCTCGGTATAGGCAAGATAGATCCCGCGAATGCGCTGCGCCTCGGCCTTGTTGCCGCTCATCACTGCATTGTCATAGGGCTCGGCGAATTCCCAGTCGTCGCAATCGATCGTCACCGGCGCGATGCGATAGCCATGCCCGCCCAACCAGCGATTGATTTCCGCCTTGACCGCTTCGGGGTTGCCGGTTTCGAGATAGGGATGGCGAAACCATTGCAGGCGCCGATGCGCGTTTTCCATCATCGGACGGATCACCTTTTCGCCCCGGGCGATGTCCGCGACATAGCCGTGCCCGCCGATCTCGTTGGGCGAGGAATGCGAAAAGGTATGGTTGCCCAGATCGAACCCGGCAGCCATCCAATGCCGCAGCACCGCAATCTGGCGCTTGCGGATGATCTCGTCGAGCTTGCCCTCGTTGACGAAGCCGATCGCGGGATAGTGATACCGCTTCAGACTGCCGATCAGCGCGCGATTGGTCGCATCGACATAAGCCTGATCGGGCTTGAGCACGATACCCGGCAAATCGTCGAACGTCAGCGCCACATTGGCCGGACCGGGCGCTGCGGCCGGAGCAGGCGATGATACGGCAGGCGATGGCACGGCAGGCGATAGTTCTGCAGGTCGGGGCGCCGCATGCGCACCGCCCTCCGCCACGATCAGCGCGGCAATCGCAAGCCCCGCATGAACAGACAGACGAGACAAGCGCTTAAAAGACAGCACGAACGAGCGGGGGGGAGACGAACGGGAGGGCACGAACGATCCTGTTTGCAATGGCCTGCAAGGCAGTGAAACCTGAGGGTGATAGACCAGGCTATAGACGCGCGACTTTGCACAATGCATTGCCTATTTGACCCGGGCCGCCAAAAGCCGGGGAAAACTTGCGCCGGATCACTTCGCACACGCCATGAAACCGCACAGGCCATGAAACGAACGTCGGGGATTTCCAGAGGTTGAAAACAGCGATCACCATCGTTGCCGACATCGTCCGCTCGCTGGTGCTGAGCGGGATTGCCGCGGGCTGCATGCTGCTGCTGATCGGGGCGGCTTCGGCGACGACCGGGTATTGCCTGTGGCGGCTGTGGCAGCGCACACGCCGCTGAACGCCCTGCCTTTTTCGCGATCATCACACCCTTTATTGCGATCATCACACCCTTGTTGGCGATCCGCGCTTGGCATGGCGGACTTTCTCCTGTTCCTTGGCGCGAAACAGGCAATTGCCCTGCGGGAGCCCGGATCAACCTCATGCCAGCCCTTACCCCACGCCGTCGCCTTGCCCTGACGCTTGCCGCAGCGCTGCCGGTCCTGATGGCCTGCCTGCCCGCCCATGCGGGCGAAACCCCGACACCGATCGTATTGCCCGGCGATCATCTTCATCCCGAAAGCCTGTCGATCGCGCCCGATGGCACCGCTTATGTCGGCAGCATGACCGGCGGCGTGCTGAAAGTGCGCATCAACGGCAAAGGGGGCACACCCCATATCGAACGCTTTGTCGCGCCGGGCTTTTACGGCAGCGGCGCGCTGTTTGGCGTGTTTGTCGATACGCGCCACGGCCTGCTGTGGACTTGTACCAACAGCTTCCCCGCGCCGGCCACGAAAGTCGCAGGCGCCGATCCGGGCCACTGGGTCAAGGCCTTTGACCTCAAGACCGGGACAGGCCGGATCAGCCTGGCCATGCCCGGCGACAGCCCGGTGTGCAACGACTTCGCGCTCGGCCCCGATGGCGCCATCTATATCACCGACACCGGCCAGCCGCGCCTGTTGCGCTGGAAACCGGGCGCCGTCGCGCTGGAAATCTGGGCCGAAGACCCGGTGTTCAACGCCGCCGGACGCAAGGGCGGGCTCGACGGGCTCGCCTTTGGCGCGGACGGCGCGCTATATGTCAACAATGTCCGCGATGGCTCGCTCTATCGCGTGGCGCTTGGCGCCGATGGCCACGCCGGGCCGATCGACCGGCTGGTGCCCGATCGCCCGCTGCAATCGCCCGACGGCATGCGCGCACTGGACAGCACGACCTTTCTGCTTGCCGAAGGGGCAGGACGCATCGCCCGGCTGAGCGTTTCGGGCACCGCCGTCCATGTCGAAACATTGGCCGACGGCATCAAGGAACCGACCGGCGTCGATAGCCATGGCCGCACGGGATGGTACGTTCAGGGGCAACTGTCGGGCCTGTTCAATCCCGACAAGGCGCCCCCGGTGCAATTGCCGTTCAAGCTGACGCCGGTTACGCTAGTGGATTGATTTTGACATTTGCATCCCGCCATCCGGATAGCACGGTCGCAAATGTCAAAAACGGAAAATCCACTAGAATCAAAAGTTTCTAGTGGTCCGAAAAGATTCTGACATTTGCGCACTACCTAGCCGAGAGCGGTAGCAAATGTCAGAATCGGACCACTAGGCAAGTGATCCGCCTCTTTCCCGACAGGACCAGACCGATGGCTGCGAGAATCACCATTACCGCCCTTGCCACGACCGCGCTGGGCGGCCTCGCGCTGATGATCGCCGGCCATGGCGCCGCCCAAGACACCGGCACCCCCGCCCAGACCTGCAACCCGCCCGAAACCGGGATTACCCTGCCGCCCGGCTTTTGCGCGACAGTCTTTGCCGATGGTATCGGCCATGCCCGCCATCTGGCGATGACCGCCGACGGCACGCTCTATGTAAACACCTGGAGCGGGCGCTATTATCGCAATTTCCCGCCCGCGGTCGGCGCATTCCTCGTCGCGCTGAAAGACACCGACGGCGATGGCCGCGCCGATCAGGTGCTGCGCTTTGGCCCGACCGCAGGGCAAGGCAATGCCGGCGGCGACGGTCTCGCGCTGTGGCATGGCGCGCTCTATGTCGAAGCCAACGACCGCATCGTGCGCTATCCGCTGGCGCCGGGCCGGCTCGAACCCACAGGCCCCACGCAAGTGGTCCTGTCGGGCATGCCGCTCGACGGCAATCATCCGATGCATCCCTTTGCCATCGATCCCGAGGGCAATTTGCTGGTCAACATGGGCTCGCCCACCAACAGTTGCCAGGAAAAGGACCGCACCACCGCCTCGAAAGGCATCGATCCCTGCCCGCAATTGGCCGAGCACGCCGGAATCTGGCGCTATCGCGCAGACAAGACGGATCAGGTCATTTCGCCCGCCGAACGCTGGGCCACCGGCATCCGCAACACCGGCGGGATCAGCCTCGATGCCGCAGGGCGGATCTATGCGGTGCAGCATGGCCGCGATCAGCTGGGGCAGAACTGGGGCACGCTCTACACCACCGAACAAGGCGTCGAGCTGCCGTCCGAAGAACTGCTGGCGCCCCGCGCGGGCGACGATTTCGGCTGGCCCTATTGCTATCACGATCCGGTCGCGGGCAAGCTGATCCTTGCGCCGGAATATGGCGGCAATGGCCACGAGCAGGGCCGCTGCGCCACGAAAAAAGGCCCGGTTGCCGCCTTCCCGGCGCATTGGGCGCCCAACGACGTGCTTGCCTGGCGTTCCGGCACGTTCCCGGCGGTTTATGACAATGGCGTGTTCATCGCCTTTCACGGATCGTGGAACCGCGCGCCCGCACCGCAGGCCGGGTATCAGGTGGTGTTTCAGCCCCTGCACGACGGCAAGGCGGCGGGCCACTGGATACGCTTTGCCGACGGCTTTGCCGGGGGCTGGCGCGAACCGGGCCGTGCCGCCCATCGTCCAGCGGGGCTGGCGCAAGGCAGCGACGGCGCGCTCTATATCGCCGACGACGTGGCCGGGCGGATCTGGCGGATCACCTATCACGGCGACCACGCGGCACCATTGACCCCGGCGCCCGAAGCAGCGCCCGAAGCAGCCCCCAAAGCAGCCCAGGCCGCCGAGACATCGGCAAACGCCGCCGCGACGCTCCCCCCCGGCTATACCCCCGCCGACATCGAAACCGGCCGACGCATCTTTGTCGGCGAAATCAAGGGCGGGACATGCAGCGGCTGCCACGGCTCCGACGGGCATGGCAGTTCGTCGGGCCCCTCGCTGAACGGCCCGACATGGCTGTGGTCCGATGGCAGCGTCGGCGGCTTTGCCGGAGTGATCACCAAAGGCGTGCCCGCGCCGAAAAATGCCGGGGGTCCGATGCCGGCCAAAGGCGGCGCCGATCTGTCCGCCGACGACATCAGCAAAGTCGCCGCCTATGTCTGGACTCTGGGACACAAGGCCGGATGACCGGCGCCCCTTGACGCGGCGCGCAGACATCGGGCAATCAGGTTGCAAGTCGCAACCTGATTGCGCACGCCCCCTCCTCCATCAGCCGCCATTTCGGAGATACCCCGATGCAACATCGCCGCCTCGGCACGTCAGCCATTGTCGTGTCCGACATCTGCATGGGCACGATGACCTTTGGCAGTCAGGCCGACGAAGCCGCCGCCTTGCGCATTCTCGACCGCAGCTATGACGCCGGGATCAATTTCTACGACACTGCCGAAGGCTATCCCGTACCACCCGATGTGAAATGGGTCGGCCGGACCGAAGACATCGTCGGCAAATGGCTGAAAACCAAGCCGCGCGATGCGATCATCCTGGCGACCAAAGTGTCCGGCCCCAGCCACGTCTGGTTCAAGAGCCCCAAGCGCCATGGCATGACCGCGCTCGATCGTCGCAATATCATGGTCGCGATCGAAGACAGCCTGACCAAGCTCGGCACCGACTATATCGACCTTTACCAGACGCACTGGCCCGACCACGACACGCCTTACGAGGAAACGATGGACGTGCTCGACGAACTGGTCCGCGCGGGCAAAGTGCGCATCAACGGCTGCTCGAACGAGACATCCTGGGGGCTGATGAAATCGGTCGCCGCTTCGGAAAAACTGGGCGCGGCGCGCTATCAGACGATCCAGAACAATTTCAGCCTCAACAACCGTCGCTTCGAGGATGAACTGGCGCAAGTCTGCCGCAAGGAAGGTATCAGCCTGATCCCCTATTCGCCGATCGCCGGCGGCGTCCTCGCGACCAAGTACAGCAACGACGCGCGGCCCGAAGGCGCGCGTTTTTCAAACTATCTGGCGATGGGCGGGCGTCAGGAAGCGATGGCGCGCCGCTTCGTCAATGACAAGTCGATCGCTTCGGCCGAACGCTTTGCCGCAATCGCAAGGGAACACGGGCTCGATCCGGTGACGTTTGCCGTCGCCTGGTCAAAACAGCACGACTTTGTCGCCTCGACGATCGTCGGGGTCTCCCGCGAAGACCAACTCGATCCGATCTTTGCCGCCGCAGACCTCGTCCTGCCCGAATCGGCGATGAAAGCGGTCAACAAGGTCAGCCGCGAGATCATGTACCCGATGGGGTGAAAGCCATGTCCGGGCGCTGCGCCCGGACAGACATGGTCAGAACCGGCGCGCCACGGCGAATTCCGCCGCCTCGATCATCGCCGCCTTGGCCGCGCCCGAGGGAAATGCGGCAATGGCGTCGATCGCGCGCTGCGCATAGTGGCGCGCGCGTTCGCGGGTGGCGTGGACCGCGTCGTGTTTGCGAATCAGGCCGGTGGCATGGGCGAGGTCGGCGTCGCTGTTGCGGTCGCCGGCAATCGCCTGACGCCAGAATTCGCGTTCGGCCTCGTTGCCGCGGGCATAGGCCAGGATCACCGGCAGGGTCATCTTGCCCTCGCGGAAATCGTCGCCGGCTTCCTTGCCCATTTCGGCGGCATCGGAATCATAATCGATGGCATCGTCGGCAAGCTGAAACGCGATGCCGAGATTGCGGCCATAGGCATCGAGCGCGTCTTCATCCGATTCGGGCCGTTCGGCCACGACGGCGGCAATGCGGCAGGCGGCGGCAAACAGCGCGGCGGTCTTGCCGTTGATGATCGACAGATAGCGTTCTTCGCTGGTCTCGATCTGGCGCTGCGCAACCAGTTGATCGACTTCTCCCTCGGTGATCACGGCAGCCGCGTTCGACAGGATGCGCAAGACCTTGATCGAGCCGTCTTCGACCATCAGTTCAAAGCTGCGGCTGAACAGGAAATCGCCGACCAGCACGGTCGCCGGATTGCCATAGACGATATTGGCGGTCTGCTTGCCCCGGCGCATGTCCGATCCATCGACAACATCGTCATGGAGCAGCGTTGCGGTGTGAATGAATTCGACCGATGCGGCCAGCTTGTAATGGCGGCTGCCGCCATAGCCGACCAGCGCCGCGCCCGCGAGCGTCAGCATCGGGCGCATACGCTTGCCGCCGCCCGCGATGAGATGCCCGGCCAGCGCCGGAATCAGCGGGATGCGCGATTGCATGCGATCAAGGATCACCGCGTTGACGCTGTTCATGCCTTCGGCAACGAGCGCCATGAGCGGCTGGAGCGAGGGTTCGGCCCGTCGGGGCAGCGGGTGGATCGTGGCAGACATCGCTCGTCCGCTTGGCCTGTGGGTGGGCGCTTGGCAAGTCGCAAGTTGCGCGAGTAAGACGTTCGGACAGGCAAATCATGCCTGTCACACGCGTAGCGATCGGGGCGCAGGCCCGCCGGGATGGAGAAAGAATGAGCAACGACCCAGTGCTGGACGGCTATCGCCAGAGCATCGACAACATCGACGCGGCGATGATTCACATCCTGGCCGAACGGTTCCGCATCACCAAGGCGGTGGGCGCGTACAAAGCCGAACACGACCTGCCCCCCAGCGACCGCAGCCGCGAAGAACGCCAGATCGCCCGCCTGCGCAAGCTGGCCGAAGACGCCCGGCTCGACCCCGAATTTTCCGAAAAATTCCTGCGCTTCATCATCCAGGAAGTGATCCGCCACCACGAACAGGCGCAAGGGAAATAAGGCGCCGAGGCCCCAGACGCGGGTGATCGTGCAGCAGCGGTCGCCATCGGGGCCCGGCCTTGGCAACTTGCGCAAAGGCACTCTTCGATTGCTCATCGCCCCGGAGCGTGACGGCAGCTTTCAAATAGTGAGAACCAGGCGCCTCTGGCCCTACGCCCTCCGATTGACCCGGCTCGTGTGCGCCCGCCATAGCAAGGCAGGCCCAGAGGTCGAGAAAAACAACGGCGGGAGAACAAGATGCGGGCGGCGCGGATTCACCAGGCGGGCGGACAGTTCGAGATCGATGTCATGGAGCGCCCGCGTCCGCGCGAACGCGACGTGGTGGTCGCAGTCAAGGCTGCGGGTGTGGTGCCGAACTTGCGCAACGTGATGAACAATTACGGCGATCGCGCCTATCTGACCGTGCCCGAACTGCCCGCGATTTACGGGCTCGACGCAGCGGGTGTCGTGGAAGAAGTGGGAACGCTGGTGACCGGAATCGCGCCCGGCGACCGCGTTTACATCAATCCCGGCCGATCCTGCGGATCCTGCCATGCCTGCCGCGTGGGCGAACCGATCAACTGCCCGGCATTCACGTTCCAGGGCTACTTCGGCTTCGGCCCCGCCTCGCAGGAAATCTACAAGCTCTATCCCTATGGCGGGTTCTGCGAATACGCGACTGCGCCGGCGGACGGGCTGGTCAAGCTGCCCGAGGCGGTGAGCTTCGAGGCGGCGGCGCGGTTCGGCTACCTCGGCACCGCCTATTCGGGCCTGCGCAAGGCCGGCATCGGCCCCGGCAAGACCGTGCTGATCAATGGTGCCAGCGGCACGCTGGGGTTGGGCGCGGTGTTGCTGGCGCGGGCGATGGGCGCCACGCGGATCCTCGGCGTGGCGCGCAACCCCGATCTCCTGGCGCGGGTGCGTGCGATCGATCCGTCGCGGATCGAGGTCCTTGTGGCCGGGACCGAGCCGGTGGGCGATTGGGCGCGGCGGCTGACAGGCGGGCTGGGTGTGGACGGGGTGCTCGACACATTGGGGCCGGGCGCTCCTGCCGAGGCCATGCTCGATACGATCGGTGCGCTGCGCCGCGGCGGCCGTCTGGTCGACGTGGGCGGCATGAGCGCGCCGATCTCGGTCAACATGCATGCGCTGATGTGCGCGCAGGTAAGCCTTGTCGGCTCGCTGTGGTTCAGCGTGGCCGAAGGGGAGGAGATGGCGGCGATGGCCGCTGCCGGTACTCTCGATCTTTCGGTCTTCGAACATCAACGCTTCACTCTCGACGAGGTAAACGAGGCGCTTTCGGTCGCGGAAAAGCGGGCGGGCGGTTTCGTCAACGTCGTGGTGCAGCCATCCGCCTGAGGAATTCATCATGGTCAGACGCATCGTAACCGGCGAACGCAACGGCAAGTCATACATCGTATCCGATGGCCCGGTCGCCAACACCCACGATTTTGCCGCCATGCCCGGCTTTCGCACCACGCTGGCCTGGGCCACCGAGGGCGTGCCGCAGTTCCCCCATGACGCCGGCGGCGGCGATCCGGTGGCGAAAGTCACCTCCGTGCTGCCGGGTCCGGGCGGCTCCTGCCTGATCGTGGTGACCTTTTCACCCGACAGCTTGGCCGCGTCCCCCGGCTTTGACGGCGCGGCGCTGGCGGCGGAGCAGGCCGAGTTCCTGCCGGGGCTGGCCGACACGTTCGATCCCGACGGATCGGGCATGCACATCACCGCTACGGTGGATTATGACGTGATCGTGGAAGGAGAGCTCTGGCTGGAGCTGGACGACGGCGAAGTGCGCCACTTGAAGGCCGGCGACGTGGTGATCCAGAACGGCACCCGCCATGCGTGGCGCAATCGTACCGAAAAGCCGACGACGATGCTGTCGTTCATGGTCGGCGGCAGGCGCTGACCCCCGTGACCCAGGCGCCGCTGCACTATCGCGAGTTGGTCGAAGTTGCCGCGCTGCTGGCGTCGCGCGCGCTGTCCGCTGCGGAACTGATGGAGCACGTTCTGGCGCGGGTGGACTCGCTGGAGGGCGGGCTTCACGCCTTCGCCTGCATCGACCGCGAAGGCGCAATGCGGCAGGCGCGGCGGGCGGACCGGATGCTCGCCAACGGGCAAGGCGGCGTGCTGGAAGGTGTGCCGGTCGCAGTGAAGGACTTGTTCCATACTGCGGACCTGCCCACGGCTGCGGGCATGCCGATCCACCGCGATTTTCGCCCCGCTCGCGACGCTACCGTGGTGCGCCGATTGCGCGAAGCCGGCGCGATCAACTTTGCCAAGACGCAGATGACCGAGGGGGCCTTTGCCATCCATCACCCGGCCATCGCCGCGCCGGTGAACCCCTGGGGCGACGCGTTGTGGACCGGCGCTTCCTCCAGTGGATCGGGCGTGGGGGTGGCGGCGGGGCTCGCATTTGCCTCGCTGGGGTCGGACACAGGCGGCTCGATCCGTTTCCCTTGCGCGGCCAACGGCCTGACCGGACTGAAGCCCAGCTGGGGCCGGGTGAGCCGACATGGGGCATTCGAACTGGCGGCAAGTCTCGACCATGTCGGTCCGATCGCCCGAAGCGCGCGCGACGTGGCACTGCTCTACACCCTGATCGCCGGGCACGACCCGGAGGATCCAACCAGTTGGGCGCAGTCCGTGGCAGGAGCGGCCGACCAAGCGGATGTGCGCGGGCTGGTGGTGGGCGTGGATCCACACTGGAACAGCGAAGGCTGCGATGCGGCCGTGGTGCGCGCTGTGGACGAGATGCAGGCATCGCTTGTCGCACTGGGGGCACAAGTACGCGAGATCGCGCTGCCCGACCTGACCCCGGCATGCCGCCATTGGGAACTGCTTGCCGGGACCGAGGCGGCCTTGGCGCACGAGGCGACCTATCCGGCACGTGCGGCCGAATATGGCCCCGCGCTGAGCCGCCTGATCGACGGCGGTCGCGCAGCCAGTGCGATGGACTATCAGCGCGCGCTCGCCGACCGGATGGTGCTGACAGGCGGGCTGGATGCATCGCTGGGGCAGATCGACGTGCTCTTGGCGCCGGTGCAGCCCTATGCCGCGCCAACGCTGGAACGGCTGGGCGAACTGGCGGCGGACCCTGAGGCAAATGCGCGGCTGATTGCCTATACCTCGCCATTCAACCTTTCCGGCCATCCCACGCTGTGCCTGCCCGGGCGACCAACCGACGAAGGTGCGCCGATCGGGGTACAACTCGTCGCGGCGCGCGGGCGCGAGGATCTGCTGCTGCGCGCCGGGATCGCCGTGCAGCGCGAAACCGCGTGGCACAGCGCCCACCCGTGCTTGCCATAACGCGCGCAATAGCCCTCAAGCAGGAATTACGGCGGCTCACTAAACACACCAATTAGGCATCGCTACGCGGAATTAGTAAAACTGCTTTGATATATAGAATATCATATTTCAGCAGATGCGGAAATGCGCGCCAGTATGACGGTTCGTCCGCCAGCATGTTTCTCCACGCGCATGGCGTGAGCGGTGATGATAGGTATAGCGCCTCGCGTGATAAGCGCGATTATGCGGATGATGGCGAGACGAGCGCGCCTCCGCCACACCAACACCCAGCGATATGGCCAGTGCGAAAAACGAACAGATCGTGATAATCCGATTGATACGCATAGCCCGCTCACCTCTTGCGAAATTTGGCACACGCCTTGGATTGCTGAATGAAATTCCAGCATTTCCCGAAATTCCGATCAACGGCGACACGGACCGGCATGAGCCAGAGCGCCGGTCCGAACCTACCCCAGATCCTCCAGCGGCACGCCGGGCAACTGCTTGGCGGTGCGGATGGTCAGCGAAGTCTTGACGCTGGCGACATTGGGCGCAGGCGTCAGCTTGCTGGTGAGGAATTCCTGAAAGCTTTGCAGATCGCGCGAGACGATTTTCAGGATGAAGTCGATTTCGCCGTTGAGCATGTGGCATTCGCGCACTTCGGGCAGGCCGCGCATGTGATCCTCGAACTGGCGCAGCGATTCCTCGGCCTGGCTCTTCAGGCTGACCAGCGCAAACACGGTGATCGAAAAGCCCAGCTTCGACGGGTCGAGATCGGCGTGATAGCCGCGAATCACGCCCGCCTCTTCCAGCGCGCGCACGCGGCGCAGGCATGGCGGCGCGGTCAGCCCGACCCGCTGGGCCAGCTCGACATTGGTAACCCGGCCTTCGTCCTGCAATTCAGCAAGCAGCTGCCGGTCAATCGCATCCAGTGTCGCCATGGTCCTCGTTGCCACCAGGTCATACGTCATTACAGGGAACATTCGGAACGGAACCCGCGAAGGCCACGCCCCACAGCAAGATTCAACCCCACTGATCCTGCATCCCTATAATTTTATTTTCTATTACCGCAATCGTCCCACATTGCAACGCAGTCAACGTTGTCCTTTCCGTCCGTCCACATTTTGTTAGTGTTTTCCCCGGCACAGCGTTTCCCCCGGCTTGTGCCACAAAGGGGGCCCGGACAAGGGTCTCCTCGCAACAGACGCTTTCGGGGCAGAAAAGACCGCCGCAAGGCACAGTGAGATCGGGTAAAGCGAAACCAGGCATGATCGTCGATGACCGCCTTGAAACCGTCCTGCGCACGCAGGCGGCCGGCCGGGCGGGCCGCAACACGCAGGCGCGGCAGCTTGTCGACATTCTCGGTCGCACCCCGGCATCGGCATGGACCGATTCGCATGATCGGGCGCTTGCCCGCCTCGATAGCCTGCATGGCGAACTCGGCGATGCGGCAGCGGCCGTGCTGGTCGGGCTGTGCACGCCGCGCTCGCCCCGGCTGGTCGCCCATCTCGTCACACTGGGCCCGCGTACCGCGCTGGCCGCGATCGGTCGCGCCCGGCTGGGCGATGACGAATGGCTGCGGCTGGTCCCCGCGCTGCCGATCCACGCGCGCGGCGCGCTGCGCCATCGCCGCGACTTGTCGCCCCCTGTCCTCGCGCTGCTCGATCAGTTGGGCGTCGACGATTTCGTGCTTTCCGCCCCCGCAGGCGAAGCCGCCACGATTGCGCCCGATGCCCCCCCCGAAGGCGTGCTGGTATCGCTGCCGACCCAATCGCCGCCGCGCGCCGAAGCCGTGCCGCGCGAAGGCATCGGCGCGATCGTGCGGCGGATCGAGGCCTTTCGCCGCAACCGCGACAGCGAGAACCCTGACCGGGCAAGCCATGGCGCGCCCCGCCCCGGCCATCCTTTGCCCGGGCAACAGCCCCTGCCCTTTGCCGACATCACGGCGATCGAGGCCCCGGCCGGCCTGATCGACATCGCCTTCGACGCCGCCGGCACGATCATCGCGGCCGAAGGCGTCGATCCGGCCATGCTGGTCGGCCATGCCCCCTTTGCCGCGGCCACACCGGCCGCCGCCGCCTCGGTCGATCCCGGCACTTTGACCGCGTTTCGCGCCCGGCTGCCGATACTGGCCGGAAGGATCATGCTCGATGGCGCGGCGCGCATCGCCGGGGTCTGGCGGATCGATGCGGTGCCGCAGTTCGGGGCCGACGGCGGGCAGTTTACCGGCTATCGCGCGCGGCTGCGGCGCCCGCCCGTGCCGGTGTCGGCAGACCGCGAAGCGACGGCGCCACGGCCCAATCCGGGCGCCGATGCGCTGCACCAGTTGCTTCACGAATTGCGCACCCCGATCAACGCCATTCAGGGCTTTGCCGAGCTGATCCAGCAGCAATTGATCGGCCCGACGCCGCATCAATACCGCAGCCTGGCCGCGTCGATCGCGGCAGACGCGGCGCGGATGCTTGCCGGGTTTGAGGATGTCGAGCGGCTGGTCCGGCTGGAAACCGGGCGCACGACGATCGAGCCGGGCGAAACCGACCTCGCCGCGATCATCACGCGGATGGTGGCGCAGCTCGAACCTTTGACCGGCCCGCGCGAAATCCGCCTGCGCTGGAGCGTGCCGAGCGGGCCCGTGCCGATCGCCATGGCGCCGGACGAGGCCGAGCGCACGCTATGGCGCCTGCTTTCGACGCTGGTGACCGCCGCCGCGCCCGGCGAGCGCCTGTCGCTGGCACTTGATTTCGCCGAGGGCAGCCATGCGGCGCGGCTGAAGCTGACTTTGCCGCAGGCGCTGGCGCTGCGCGACGATGCCGAGCTGTTTGCGCCCGATGTCGTGCGGGGCGGCGGCATGCCCGGCATGGGTATGCTCGGCCATGGCTTTGCGCTGCGCCTGTGCGATGCCGAATTGCGCGCTGCCGGAGGCGCGCTGCACCGTCCGGGGGCCGCCAGCAGCCCGCTTCTCGACATGACATTCCCGCTGGCCGTTCCGGTTGCTCTTGACCGCAATGCCGTCGCTTCCTAGCCACAGCGAGCGATCGTGGCTGGCGATCGCGTGGCCGTGGCGAGGGTCATGGACACCGAAAGGGGGCGACATTGGCTGATGCGTGCGGTGCGCCGGATATTCGCGATATTCCGGGCCCCGACGATCTTGTAAGGTTTGCGCCGGGTTTTGGCCCGCGCTTTGTCGTGACAGTCGACACCGAAGAGGAATTCGACTGGGCCAAGCCGTTCGACCGCTTTGGCCACGGCCTGTCGCATGTTCCCTGGCTCGGCAAGTTTCAGGCCTTTTGCGAAAACATCGGCATCGCCCCGATTTACCTTGTCGACTATCCGGTGGCCTGCGACGCGCGGCTGGCCGATGTGCTGGGCCCGGCGCTGATGCGGGGGCAGGCGGAAATCGGTATTCAGCTGCACCCCTGGGTCAGCCCGCCGCACGAAGAGGACATCAATGTCCACAACAGCTATGCCGGAAATCTGCCCGCCGCGCTCGAACGGTCAAAGTTCGACGGGCTGAAACGCACGATCGAACAGGCCTTTGGCCGTGTGCCACGGGTCTATCGCGCCGGGCGCTATGGCGTGGGGCCCCATACCGCGCGGATCATCGCCGACGGCGGCATTGCCGTCGACACTTCGATACGCGCGCAGTTCGACTATACCGATCAGGGCGGGCCCGATTTTCGCGGCCACCCGGTCCATCCCTGGTGGATCGACCGCGATGCCGGCCTGATGGAACTGCCGCTCAGCACGCTCTATTGCGGATTGCTGCGGCGACATGGCAGTTGGCTCTATCATGCCTTGTGGCGCACGCCGCGCCTGCGCGGGGTTCTGGCGCGGCTGCGCCTGCTTGAACGCGTGCCCTTGACGCCCGAAGGGGTCGAAGTCGACGCCGCGCTGCGCGCGATCGACGCCGCGCTGGCCGATCGGCTGCCGGTGCTGGTGTTTTCGTTTCACAGCCCCTCGCTCGTCCCCGGCCACACCCCCTATGTGCGCGACGGCGAAGCGCTCGATCTGCTCTATGCCTGGTGGCGCACGGTCTTTGCCCATTTGCGCAAGCGCGGCATCGCCCCGGCGAGCCTGGCCGAAATCATCGCCGCCGCGCAGCGATGATCGCACCCCGACGCTTGCCAAGGCCGCGCGGCGGCGATACCTGCTTGCCCGGCGTGGGCCTGTAGCTCAGCGGTTAGAGCTGGCCGCTCATAACGGCTAGGTCGCGGGTTCAAATCCTGCCGGGCCCACCACGCACAAAAACGCCCGCTACCCACAAGGAAGATCGCGCGCGGGGGGGGGAGCCGCTTTCCGGACTTGTGATTCTCAATCATAACAGTAGACAAAGGTCGCGCCGACAGCCCCCCATCGGCGAAAGATCCTGATCAGCCAGAGGATAGCCGATACCCATGACCGACCTTAGCCAAGCCCGCCCTGAAACGCTCGTGCTGCATGCCGGATGGCGGGCCGATCCGACCACCGGGTCGGTCGCCGTGCCGATCCACCAGACGACATCGTACCAGTTCCACGATACCGGCCACGCCGCCAACCTGTTTGCGCTCAAGGAACTGGGCAATATCTATACCCGCATCGGCAATCCGACGACCGACGTGCTCGAACAGCGCGTTGCCGCATTGGAAGGCGGCGTCGCCGCGCTGGCGGTCGCTTCGGGGCAGGCGGCGTCGACCTATGCCGTGCTCAATCTGGCGCGCGCGGGCGACAACATCGTGGCCTCGACCGACCTTTACGGCGGCACCTGGAACCTGTTTGCCAACACGCTCAAGGATCTGGGCATCGAAGTCCGCTTCGTCGATCCGGCCGACCCGCAGGCGTTTCGCCGCGCGACCGACGATCGCACCCGCGCCTATTACGCCGAAGCGCTGCCCAATCCCAAGCTGATCCCCTTTCCCATTGCCGAAGTGGCCGCAATCGGGCGTGAATACGGCATTCCGCTGATCGTCGACAATACCGCCGCGCCGCTGCTGATCCGCCCGTTTGACCATGGCGCGGCAATCGTGGTCCATTCCGCCACCAAATTCATCGGCGGCCACGGCACGTCGATCGGCGGGGTCATCGTCGATGGCGGCAATTTCGACTGGGAAGCCTTTCCCGAGCGTCAGCCGCTGCTCAACACCCCCGACGCCAGCTATCACGGCGCAGTCTGGGCCCGCGACATCAAGCCGCTCGGCCCGATCGCCTATATCATCCGCGCGCGCGTCATCCTGTTGCGCGACATCGGCGCGGCGCTGTCGCCGTTCAACGCGTTTCAGTTGATCCAGGGGATCGAGACGCTGCCCTTGCGGATCGAGCGCCACAGCGAAAACGCGGTCAAAGTCGCCGCCTTCCTTGCGGCACATCCCAAAGTCGCCAAAGTGATCCATCCCTCGCAATTCACCGGCCGGGCAAAGGATCTCGTCGACACCTATCTGAAGGGCGGCAAGGGCGGCCTTGTCGGATTCGAACTGGCCGGCGGGCTTGAAGCGGGCCAGGCGTTCATCAACGCGCTCAAGCTGTTCTATCACGTCGCCAATATCGGCGATGCGCGCAGCCTGGCGATCCATCCCGCCTCGACCACGCATTCGCAGCTTTCGGCGGAAGAACAGGCCGCAACCGGGGTAACGCCGGGCTATGTCCGCCTGTCGATCGGGATCGAACACATCGACGACATCCTCGCCGATCTGGCCCAGGCGCTCGACGCCGCCTGAATTCAGCCCGTTTCACCCTGACCGGAGCCGTCAGCGCATCGGCGCGGGCGGCTTCCGCTTTTCCCTTGCGTCGCAATCGCAGGAAACCTAAGGGCAGCCTCGTGTCGGGGAGTAGCGCAGCCTGGTAGCGCATCTGGTTTGGGACCAGAGGGTCGCAAGTTCGAATCTTGTCTCCCCGACCACTTCATCCCATGAAAATACGCCCTGTCCGGATCGACCGAACTGCGACACGCGATCAGCGCCTCTGCCCGCGTTTCGCCGAGGCATGCTGCGCACAGCGCGGCGGCCCACTTCCATGCGCGGGATCCCCATTTCGACAGGTTGACGGAGGCGCGACCTTGCGCGCCTCCTGAAAACACAGATCGTTGTCGAGTAGGGCCTCAGGGCAGTTGCCCATACACCACGCGTCCGCCGACCACGGTTGCCTCGACGTTCGTCTTGCCGATCTGATCGGCCGGAATCGCCAGAATATCGCGCGACAGCACGACCAGATCGGCGAGCTTGCCCGCCTCCAGCGTGCCGAGCTTGCCTTCCGTGCCGTTCGCCCAGGCCGCAGTCCGGGTATAGGCGAGCAGCGCCTGTTCGGCGGTCACGGCTTCTTCGGGATGGCCGTCATTGGGCAGTCCGTCGCGCGATCCGCTGGCGTTATCGATATTGTACTGGCGACGCTCGACCGCCTGCTGGATGCCCGCGAGCGGGCTTGGCGGCCACGAGCACGGCCAATCGCTGCTGAACACCAGTTTTGCCCCGCTTTTAAGCAGGCTGTTCCAGGGATTGCCGGGCACTTCGACCGCCTCGGAATCGGCGCCGCCGCAGCAAAACGCGGGCTGTGAGCTGACCACTACGCCAAGCCTGGCAAAGCGCGGCAGGTCCGCCGCATAGAGCGAATCGCCATGTTCGACCCGGAACCGCCGATCGCGCGGGCCGTTGGCCTGTTCGACCGCCTGATACCCGTCGAGCGCCATTTTCGCGCCGGCAGGCGTCAGCGCATGCGACGTGACCGAAAAGCCCCGCTTGTCCAGTTCGGCAATGATCGTGGTATATTGCTCCGGCGTATAAAGCGGCGCCGTCGGATAGCCGTCCATGAAGAATTTGACGAGGTTCGCCGAAATCCAGTCGTCATGCCACGTCGCACGCGCGGTTTCGAGATCGGCGAGGAACGCGGGCGTCAGATGATGATTGACCGCGACGGCGGCAAACCCCTGGCGCACCCGCACCGTCAGCTCGCCCCGCTTGCGCAGCGCGTCGAACGCCTTGAGATCGTCCAGCCCGCCGGTCAGGATCGCGGCGCTGGTGATGCCGAAACTGTTCATGTAATGCAGGCCGACGCGCAGAATGCGGTCCTTTTCCTCGATCGGCATCGGCGGCAGCGCGCGCTCCATCACTTCCTGCGCAGCCTCGTTCAGCACGCCGGTCGGATGCCCGGCGGCATCGCGCACCACATATTTCTCCTCCACCGGGTCGGGCAGCGGCTTGTCGCCGATCCCGGCCAGCGCCAGCGCCTTCGAATTGACCCACAAGGCGTGTTCGCTGGTATTGTGAACGACCAGAGGCCGGTCTGGCGACGCCTCGTCGAGAATGGCCTTGTCGGCGGCGGGCAAATCCCATTTCGCACCGGTTCCGCGCCCGAAATCGGCACGCCCGATCAAGACCGCATAGGCCGGATGAGCCTTGGCATAGGCCTTGATCCGGGCGATGAACACGGCGCGGTTCTTCTCGGGTGTGATCTCTTCGTTCTCGGTCGAAAAATTGAAACCGTCGAGCGCCAGCGAGCCGAACCAGATATGGGTATGATCGTCGGTGAATCCCGGAACGACCATCTTGCCCTTGAGATCGACCACCCGGGTCGCGGCCGTCTTCGTCTTCAGCACTTCGACATTGGAGCCGACTTTTTCAATCGTGCCGCCGGTAATGGCGATGGCCTGAGCCCATTGGCCGCCCGCCGCCGTATAGATCCTGCCATTGGTCAGCACGAGATCGCTCGCATGGGCCGTTGTCGCCCCGGCAACCATGCCCAACGCCAGCGCCATGAGCGCCGGTTTTTTCCGGTAATCCGCCTTCGATTTGCGAACCATAGTCCCATTCCCCTTGGCCAGCCGCCTGACCGATATGGCACAGGCAGGGCTTCGGGTCGGACATATCACCTCGGTGTCATTCGTGAAGAGATCACAGCGATGACAAGACGCCGGATTACCGCAAAGGATGCGCCGCGCGCCAGGCTTTTACCGCGGCCAGAGTCCTGGAAACATGACCGCCCGGGCTCAGCGCGCTGTAGGCCAGGATAATCTTGCCATCGGGCGCAATGACATAGCTGGTGCGATCCGACATCGACAGCACCGGCATCCTGACTTTGTAGGCGGAAATGATCGCGCTGCTCGCGACGCCGACGGCAAAGCGGTTGCGGCATTCGGTTACCGAAAAGCGGCTCAGTTTTTCAATCGGATCATGCGCCAGCCCGATCACCGTCGCGCCTTCGGCGGCAAATTGCGCGGTTGCATCGGAAAAGTCGTGGGCCTCGATCGTACAGCCGCTGGTGAATGCCGCCGGGAAGAAATAGAGCACCACCGGCCCTTTTTTCAGCGCTTCCGACAGGCGGAATTCAAACGGTTTGCCCGCGATCACCGCCTGCGTCGTCACCGGCGGCGCGCTCGCCCCGACAGGCAGGGCGGCATAGACCTGAGTCGTGGCAAGGCCAAGCGCGGCCACCACGGCAAGAAGCGCAACATGGCGGAATGTGAGCGGCATCGGACATCTCCTCGTTCGAGGGAGATACCATACTATCGCCCGTGGCGATGCAAGCTGTCCGCAAGGGCTTTGGACGCGCGGCTTCGCGGCAGCGCGATCACGTTCTGCGCGAGGCCCAGAATGTCGGCAAAGGCAGGGTGACGCGTCATGCGCAGCGCGATCAGCCACAATATGCCGCCCAGCCCCGTCGCCGCCGCCAGCATCGGCGCGCCGAGCGCGTCGGGCGAGGCCCACAGGCCATAGACCAGCGCCAGCGGCAACAGCGCCGCAAGCGTCGCGCCGGCGCTTTTTGCATAGATCGCAAACAGCGCGCGGCGATCGAACCGCACGACTTCGTCCATCAGCCGGGCATAGAGCAGCACCCAGACCAGCGCATAGACCAGCCGCGAGGCCGCCGCCCCGGTCAGCCCCCAGCGACAGCCCGCCGCCAGCAGCGTGACCGAAGCGAACGTGTCGATGACATTGCGCACCACCAGCCGCCCGGCGCGCCCCGTCAGCACCGGCAGATCGCAATGAAGCGGCAAGGCGCAGAGCACCACTTCGAGCAGCGCGACCATGCCCAGCACCGGCGCCGCCCCCGCCCAGGCCGGGCCATAGAGCAATCGCACGATCGGTCGCGCCGCCAGCGCCAGCCCCGCCATCCCCGGCCAGAGCACGGCGGTATAGCCCGCCACGACGCGCAGATAGGCAGGCCCCAGCGGTTCGCCGCGATCGCGAATGCGGGCAAAGGCCGGAAAGAACACTTGCCCGATCGCGCCTGCGATCAACATGCGGAACTGATCCGACAGCCCGACCCCGCGGCTGAACAGACCGACCGCGCGCAAGGGCAGAAACCGCCCGACGACCATGTCCGGCATGCGGCTGCCCAGCGCGCCGACCACCGTGATCAGGCTGAGCCGCGAGCCCGACCCGAGGATCGGTGCGAGCCCGTCAAAGCGCAACGGCCAGGGCAGCGTCGGGCGCAGCATTTGCGCGATGACCCCGCGCGCCACGGCGGCGGCCAGCGTCGCCCAGGCGAGCGACAACCCGCCCCAGCCCATCGCCGCCAGCCCCACCGCCACCGCGCCCTGCACCACTGCGCCGCCAAGATTGACCATGAAATGGCCATGGAATCCCATCGTCCGGCTCATCACCGCCAAAGGCATCACCGCCAGCGGCGAAAACAGATAACTGCCCGCGATGATCAGCAGGATCGGCGCAAGCCCCGGCAAATGATAGAACCGCGCCGCCGGGAATGCCGAAGCCGCGATCAGTCCCGCCAGCGCCGTGGCAAACAGCAGCGACACCGAGGCGCAGCGCGCCAGATCTTCGGGCAGGAGCCGGGGCAAGGCCGCGATATGCCGCGCCATGCCGAAATCCTGGATCACCGCAATTACCAGCGCGAGCGCCATCGCGATCGAAAACAGCCCGAGATCCGCAGGGCTCAAAAACCAGCGCGAAATCACCACCGAGCTGGCGAATTGGACCGCAAAGCCAAGATATTGCCCCGCCATCGCCCATGCCGCCGCACCGCGCACGTCCATCACGGGCAGATCGGCAGGCATCGCAGGCAGATCAGCAGGCATCACGGGCAGATCGGCAGGATCGGGCTGGGCGGGAGCGGTCATCACCATCCCGCTTACAGCGCGAATGCTTTCCAGCGCGAAAACAGCGACCGCACGCCCCCGACCACGGCCGAACTCATCGCACGCCGAGACGATGGATGACGCGGACGCAAGCCCTGGGGACAGGCCGCCGTAACCGTATCGAGCGACAAGGCGCCCGAGCGCACGCTGGCATCGGCCATCCGCCACCACAGCCGGGCATATTCGTCCATGATCAGCGTCCGGTCCGCCGCCGAAAGGTTCCGCGCGACGCAAAACCGATCATGGACCGCGCCCAGCATCGTATCGAGCCGCGCCAGCGTGGCCCGATCGGGAACAGGCAAGGCTCCGGCGAAATGAGTCAGCACCAGCCGCGCCGCATCGTCCGCCTCATCGCCGAACAGCGCGGCATAGGGCTCGGCCAGAACCGCCGCAGCGCTGGCGTCCATCGCCTGCCGGTATCGTTGCGACGCGCCGCCGGGATGCATGCGATAAGTGACCAGCGGCCGGTCGATCCGCGCCAGCCTGCCGAGCGCGGCCAGACGATGATAGAGATCGAAATCCTCGGCATAGCGCCGGTCAACCCGCTCGAACACATCGAGCCGACGCGCGGCATCGGCGCGAAACATGACCGACGACCAGACCAGCGGATTGCCGAATTGCAGGCGCCAGTCGATCAGCGCGGGCGATGTGCGCAAGGGCGCGCGCGGCGGTCGGATCGCGCCGTTTTCCAGCAAGTCGACCGCGCTCGCCACCAGCACCGTGTCGGGATGGTTTTCAAGATGGGCGATCTGCGTGGCAAAGCGGTCGGGATGGCACAAGTCATCCTGATCGAGCCCGACGATGTAGCCCCCGCGCGCAGCGGCAAAGGCCCGGTTGCGCGCAACGACCGGCCCGCCGTTGGTCTCTGCCGCAATCACGACAAGACGCGGATCATCGATCGCACGCAATCGTGCGAGCGTGCCATCGGTCGATGCGTCATCGACGACGATCAGTTCGAAATCGGCAAACCCCTGCACCAGCACGCTGGCGATGGTATCCTCGATCAGCCCGGCGCCGTTATAGGCCGCCATGACCACGCTGATCGCAGGGGCACCGCTAGCGGTCATGCAGCCGCCTGGCGCGACCGGTCGAGCACTTGTTCGACAATCATCTGGCCGACATCGTTCTGCCACAGCCACAGCCCGTTGGCATTGCCGCGAAAACTGGATTCGCCGCCCAGCGCGCCCCACGGCACAAACCCGGCGGCAAGCCCGATGGCAAAGGCGCCCTCGACCACCGACCCGTCGGCGGCAAGCACGCGGCAATGGCGATCGACCAGCGGGCCGGGCACATCGGCATCGCAAGCCAGCGCGATCGGCGCGCCCGCCGCATCGAACAGCGGCATGGCATGCGGGCGATAGCCAGTCGCCGCGATGACGAGGTCGGCCGCCTCGATCACCGCGCGCGTTTCGGCCGCATCATGCCGATCGATGCGAAACAGCGCGAGGCGCGGATCGGGGACGCGCCCGCCGATCGCCAGCGCGCGCAACACCATCTCGCGCGATTCGAGGCGAAACCCGCCAAGCCGATAGACAAACCCGCTGACCGGGCAGATGTCGGCCTCGGTAAAATCGGTAAAGCCATCCTCCAGCGCCGCCTCGCGCGAGGGATAGAACGGATGCAGCGGGCGGCGATGCAGCACCGTGATCGCCTCGGCACCGAGCGGCAGCGAACCCTTGAGCAGACGCACCGCCGTCGCCATCGCGCTGGTCGATCCGCCAATGATCGCAATGCGCGGCGCGCGCACGTCGGCCAGCCGCTCGGCAACCGCCTCCAGCCCGCCGACGCGCATGACATCATCGGCAAGAACCAGCCGCCCGCCCGCCAGATCGCCCAGAGTCGTCCCCGCGATCGGTGCGCCGCGTGCCGCATCGAGGTCCATATAGCCGCCGGTGGCAAGCACGATATGGCGCGACAGCACTTCACGCGGCGCCCCCCCGTGCGGACGGACCGTCGTCGACCAGAGCCCGGCGGGCGTACGCCGCGCCGAAACCGCATCGTGCCGCGTCAGCAGAGTCGCGCCTTCGGCACTGACGATTTCGGCCAGCCGTTCGCCGGTCACCGCGAGCAAGTCGCCCGCCTCGGTCAGCGGCGCGCCCAGCGCACCGACATGGCGCGCCATGCCCACCCCGGCAGGATGATCGACCAGCTCGGCCAGCGCGGGTTCGGGATTGTCCTTGATCGCACTGAGAAAGGTTTCGGCAGTCGTGTCGGAACGGATCGCATATTTGCCAAGATCGCCCCCGCCCAGCGTCGCCGCGCGTTCGACAATCGCCAGCCCCGATGCCGCGAGTTCGCGCAGCCGGTCTTGCTTCGATGCCGCCGTCAGCAGCGCGGTGCCCGCCGGGCCCCCTCCGATGACAAGCGTGGCATGAACGGCGCGATGCGAGGACGGCATGGCATGGCTTCCCGGATGGATGGACAGCGTTTCGATCACCGCGCGCAGATGCGTGGCGATCAGGCGGACATCGTGTTCGGTCATCGCGTCGGTAATCGGCAGCGACACGATCCGGCGCGCGACATCGTCGGCGACGGGCGTCGGCTCGATCAGCGCTTCCTTGCGAAAATAAGGCTGCTGCCCCAGGTGCGGGCTGAAATAATGCCCCGCGCCGATCCCCGCCGCGGCCAGCCCGGCGATGATCGCGCCGCGCGAGTCGGCCAGCCGCTCGGGCAGCAGCAGCGACCAGAACTGAAAGCATTGCCGCCCCGCATCAGGGGCCTGGGCCCCGAATTCGGCCAGCTCGGCGCGATAACAGGCACCGAGCGCGGCGCGATGGGCGGCGATCCCGTCGATTTCCAGCAGCTTGGCCGAAGCCATCAGCCCGCCCACTTCCGACAGTTTCGCATTCATCCCCGGCATTTCGGCGCTGCGCATCGCGCCAAAGCCGAAATTGGCCATCCGTCGCAGCGCCGCGATCAGCGCGCCATCGCCGCTGTGGACGAGGCCGCCTTCGGTCGTCGCGAAAGTCTTGGTCGCATGCATCGAATAGACCACCGCCATCGCAGCCCCGGCGCCGAAATTATCGCCGTCCGCCGCCAGCGTGCCAAGCGAGGCGGCGGCATCGATCACGACCGCCACGTCGTGGCGCCGCGACAGCCAGGCATAGCGATCGAGATCGAGCGTGCGGCCAAACGTCGCATAAGGCACGATCGCGGCCACGCGCCCGGCATGACGCCGCAACAGCGCCTCTTCGATCGACGGGTCCGACCCCCAGGTTTCGGGATCGATGTCGTGAATCAGCGGGACGAGACCGGCCCAGACAGCCGCTTGCGCGGTCGCCGCAAAAGTCAGCGCGGGGACCAGCGCGAAACAGCCCCGATTGGCCCGCGCCCCTGCGCCATGACGCAGCGCCAGCATCAGCCCCGAGGTCGCGCTCGACACCGCAAGCGAGGCGCCGCGCCCGCCGAACAGCCGATCGGTCACATCGCCTTCGAAAGCGCGAACCGCAGGGCCCCCGTTGCTGTAGATCTGCCGATCCTCGATCGCGCGCAGACCATCGCCCAGCATGCTGAGACGGGGCGGCTGCGGCTGGATCAGGGGAAAACGGGTCATGGGCCGGGCACCTGTCCGAATGATTACGGCATTGTTAAGTTAACATGCCGGACACCGGGAATCGGCATCCAATTGCCCCCTTTGAACACCGAACATACTAATTTTCAGTGATTTTAAGGCCTTTCCCGGCCAATGTCCGATTCTGGTACAGACTCTGCACCGCTTCATGGCACACGCATCGCGCCCATCACGTCAGGCCGCGCGCGATCAGCAATTCGCCGACTGCGCGGTGCGCCATGTCGATCGCGGCATTGGTAAAGGCCTGCGCCGCCGAATCTGCATTGGCGATGGCAATCCGCCCCCACGGCTGGCGACCGATGACATGGGGCCGGTCGCGTTCGGGCAGATCGGGATCGCCCAGCGTGTCATACGTATAGGCATAGCCGTGCGGCCAGCGGTTGACCGTGATCGCCAGAATGTCGCGATGATGATCAAAGCCCGCCGGGCCCAGCATCGCCTGCAATTGTGCGCGCACTTCGCGCTCGCTGACCGCAAACGGCGTCGCCAGCATGTCGGCGCGCCCGGCGCGGTTCTGATCGCGGCGCGGCAGGCCGGGGGCATTGGGATTGCGGATCAGCTTGACCACTGCCGGGTCATCGATGCTGCCCGGCCCGGCATAGCCGCCGATCGTGATCGCCTGATCGCAATAGAGCACGCTGTGATAGCCGAACGGCGCCTCGATCGTGCGCACGCCCAGCGTATGCAGCGCGCGCGTATTGCGCAACAGGACGCTGGTATACTGCATCGGCACTTTGCTGGCATAACGCAGCGCCTCGCGCTGGAGCGCGGGCAATTCGGGCACCATGAACGGAATGATATTGTTGAAACAGGCGAGCACCACACCCGCCGCCGTGACGCTGGCCCGGCTGCCGTCGGGGCGGGCATAGACCACGCGCACCGCCTTTTCGACGGTCGTCGGCACGACGCCCGTCTCTCCTCCTTCGCAATGCTCGACTCGCACGACTATGCTCGACAGACGGATGCGCACCGGATTGGTCGGCACATCAAGCCGGGCATAGTCGGCCCGCGCGGCGACCACGCTGTCCATGTCGCGCGCATCGGGGATGGCATCGGGCACCAGCCGATTGACCAGCAACCGCGCGATCGAGGCATTGCCGTCGGGAAAATGGAAATTGTCGCTTTCCGCCTCGATCGCCTCGGCGATGTCCATGCCGGCGAAACCCGGCGCATGGTTGCGCATCGCGACCCACGCCGGAACGGTGTCGACGCGCATGTTGTTGCGATAGCCCTGCCCCGCGAAATAGCGCAGCGCCTCTTCGCCAAGGCCGACATGACGGACAAGGAAATCCTTGTAGCTGATCTTTTTGAGCGCCTGCGCGCGGGCCTCGGGCGTGAGGCCGGGCAGCCAGTCGCGCTTTTCGACATGGAGCCGGATCAGTTGCGCACGCGCAGTCGGCGACAGCGGCGCTTCGGCAAAGACAGCTTCCCACGGCCGCTTGCCAAGCCCCGCGACCAGTCGGTCGGCACCGAAATGCGCCTTGTCGAAGAATACGCCCCGGCCCATCCCGGCAAACACCGTGTTCGACCGGTCATAGCGGGCCTGCGTGGTCGGATCGATGCCCAACTCGGCGAGCAGCCCCTTGGCCGTATAGCTATAGGGAAACGGCGATTCGATGCTCATCGTGCCGCCGTAGGAAACCACCGTGCGGCCATCGACGCGGAATTCGTTGCGCTTGGCATGGCCGCCGAAATCGTCGTGGTTGTCGAGGATCAGGATTTTCTGCCCGGCACCCAGCGCACGGCGCCAGAAATGCGCCGCCGACAGCCCGGAAATGCCCCCGCCGACAACGACAAGGTCATAGTGTTCGCCGGTATCGGCCGCGCTGACCGGGCCGGAAAAGCCACCGTCGCGAACATCGTGCGCGACTTCGAAACTGCCGGGATACTGCCCGCGCAAACCCGTGCGCAGCGGGGGATAGACCGCCGGGCCAGCCGCCCCGCCACCAGATGCTCCGCCACCAGATGCTCCGCCACCAGCCGCGCTGGCGGCGACCGGCGCCGCGCCTGCCGCCTGTGCGGGCTCTGCACCGATCAGCCCCAGGATTGTCCCCGCGCTGACTCCGCCGAGAAAGTCGCGGCGGTCGATACGCGGCAGAGGCGGTGTCGCAGCATCACCGGTGGTGCCGAAAAAGTTGGCGGATTTGCTGTCCTTGGTCATCATCGATCCTGAAAAGGGTGCCGGGTGGCGTTGACAGGGTATGCCCCCCTCGCAGACAGTATTGGGGCATTTGCGGCGCAACATGCCTCACCACCGAGACCTTGCCCATCCCGCACAACGACGGCGACCCATCCTTTTTCAGAACAGGGAGCGGCGACCGCGACAAGGACATGACCATGACCGACCATAGCGCCGAAGACCGCAGGCTGGGTATGGCCGCCCCGATCCAGCGACGCGATTTCCTCAATGGCGTGCTCGTCGGCACCGGCGCTGTGGCAGCGGGCCTTGCCGGAGGGCTGTCTGCGCATGCGGCGGCGCTGACCGGGACCGGGACCGGCGTCGGCCCGGTAAAGGCGGGCCTCGATCCCTATCCTCCGGCGCGGACCGGCATGCGCGGCGCACACCCCGGCGCGTTTGAAAATGCCCACGCCTTGCGCGACGGCACCCTGCCGCTGGCGGGCGCTGTGGATCAGGGCGAAGTCTATGATCTGGTGATCGTCGGCGGCGGCCTGTCGGGGCTGAGCGCGGCGCATTTTTACCACAAGGCGATGGGCCACAAGGCAATGGGGACGGGCCAAAAAGTGCTCGTGCTCGACAACCACGACGATTTCGGCGGCCATGCCAAGCGCAACGAATTCGTCGTCAATGGCAAGACGATCGTCTGCAACGGCGGCACGCTCAATATCGAAAGCCCCGAACGCTATAATCCCTGGGCAAAAAGCGTGCTCGACGACATTGGCCTCGATCTTGACCGCTATCGCACGGCCAACACCGCCAACCGCCATCTCTATGCCGATCTCGGCCTGTCCGCCGCCTTTGCCTTTGACCGCGAGACATTTGGCAAGGCGACCCACGGCAAGGACAGCGTCGTGCGCCTGCCCAAGGGGCATTTCTACGGCTTCAATGCCGAAGTGATCGATGCCGCGCCGATCGGTGACAAGGCCAGGGCAGCGCTGCACCGCCTGACCGCAAAGGATCAGCCCGATTACCTGCCCGGCCTGTCGGTGGCCGCCAAAAAGGACTGGCTGGCCCGGCATTCGTTCCGCGAATTCCTGATCGACAAGGCGGGGCTCGACGAAGAGGCCTATTGGTTCTTTCAGGACATGGGCTGCGGCACGTTTTGCGTCGGCGGCGATGCCACGCCCGCGCTGTTCGGCTGGGTCCAGGGCTATCCCGGCTTTTCCGGCATGGGGCTTGGCGATGTGCCCGAAGGGCTGTTTGCCGACTTGCCCGGCGGACAGCACGGACGACAGAAAGAGGGCCCCGATGCGGTCCATTTCCCCGACGGCAATGCGACCGTCGCCCGCGCGCTCGTCGCAAAGCTGATCCCGGCGGCGACCGGGGCGCGGTCGATGGAGGATTTCGGGATGGCGCACATCGCCTATGACGCGCTCGACCGCCCGGAAAGCCCGACCCGCATCCGCCTGTCGAGCATTGTCGTCCATGTCGAACATCTGGGCGATCCGGCCAAGGCCGACGAAGTCGCCGTGCGCTACATCAACGGCGGCGCGTTGAAGCAAGTGCGCGCCAAAGCGGTGATCCTCGCCAGCTGGAACATGATGATCCCCTATATCATGCCCGAATTGCCGCAGGCGCAGAAGGATGCCCTCGCTTACGGAGTCAAAGGCCCGCTCGTCTATACCAGCGTCGCGCTGACCAACTGGCGCGCGTTCAAAAGCCTTGGCGTCGCGCGGTTCGATTGCCCGACGATGTTTCACAATGAAGTCGGGCTGACCGAAGCGGCGACGCTGGGTGGGCTGACTCATGCCTCGTCTCCCGACGAGCCGGTCGTCGCGCATCTTGTCAAATATTGCACCAAACCCGGCCTGCCGCGCCGCGATCAGCACCGTGCCGCGCGCGCCGACCTGCTTGCCACCAGTTTTGAAACCTTCGAGCGCGAAACCCGCGCGCAATTGCAGCGGCTGCTCGGCCCCGGCGGCTTCGACGCGCGGCGCGACATCGCCGCGATCACGGTCAACCGCTGGCCGCACGGCTATGCCTATACCTACAACAGCCTCTATGACCCGGTCGAATGGGTCTATAGCGAAACGCCGACGCGCCCTTGCGTCGTCGGGCGCCAACCCTTTGGCCTCGTCTCGATCGCCAACAGTGACGCCGCCGCCAGCCCGCACACCGACGCCGCCATGCTCGAAGCCCATCGCGCAGTGCAGGAAGTGATCGAACGCAAGACCTACCCCTTCACGCCCCGTCGCATCGGATAAAGCCGCATCGGATAAAGCCGCATCGGATAAAAATGGTTCGATCGCGGCGCCGACACCCCCCCGGGTATCGACGCCGCGATCCTCAACATCAGGGCATCGCGCACCCCATTGGCTATGCAGCCCCGCGCGACGCCGGCTGCTGTTGAGTCACGCAATGGATGTTGCCGCCGCCCAGCAGAATTTCGCGGGATGGCAGCATGACACTCTCACGCGTGGAAAAGATTCGATCGAGGATCGCTTTGACCGCAGCATCGGTCGACATGGCCAAAGCGGGCGACGGGTTCGACACTGAGGGATTCAGCCTTGCATTGCACTGTTGGACAAGCGAGCAATAAGGTTCGCTACACAGTATTGGCCGGTCGATCAATTGCTTCGTTGGGACGCGTATCCCGGCATCGAGCAACGATGTCCGCGCCCCCTCGCAAGCGCCTGAAACCCGATGACCGACGCGCTGATCGAACCCGACCGCCACGCGATTGCGCGCGGCATGGTCATCGCCGGGGTGGAACCGGGCCTGGGCCTGATACCAAGGTGCGTTGATCCTGACCCATGAGGATTTCCATTCCCGTTCGCTGGCGAGAAGGAGCGGCGAAGGCGATGTGGTTCATCGTCGAGCCGTTCCGCCGAAGTCCAGCGGACGGGAATGGAAGCCCTGCGGGCGGCTTCTGGCGGCCCACAGCAGCGTCGTGGGCTCGGAACGATGAACCACATCGCCCCTTCGCCCACTTCTCGCTGTGAACCGCCAGAAGCCGTCCTCATGGGTCAGGATCACCGCACCTTGGTATGACACGGGAACTTGCCGCCGACCGGCCGGAGGTATAGCGCGGACACCATGGCCAAAGCTGATCGTCTCGAACGCCTTGATACCCGCCGCATCGACCTCGAGGCGGATTACACCGCCGCGTTGATCGAGGCGCTGAAAGTCACCGCTGCAGGCAAATGGGGCCTGTTCGACCACAAGGCCGATCGCGTCGCGCGCGCAGCAACAGCGCCGGTCATCGAGCATCTCTCCGAGCTTGGCGAAGCCATCGATGCAGCGCGCGACCAGCTCGACATGGAACCTTTCGCGCTTCATCACGAATTTCTCGCCGCACGCGGCCCGGTCAGCCCGCAAGCCGTGGGCGAACCCAAACAGGCACAGGCCTGGCTGGCGCGACTGACCGCGCCAGCCTGAAAAGGAAAACCCCGGGACCGACTGGCGGCCCCGGGGCGGGATCAGGCCTGGTGTCGGCGGGTTAAATCGCCAAACAGGCCAGCTTGATTTCCAGATAGTCGTCGAGGCCAAGGTGCGAACCTTCGCGGCCCAGCCCGGATTCCTTGACGCCGCCAAACGGGGCGACTTCGGTCGAGATGATCCCGGTGTTGAACCCGACCATGCCGTATTCGAGCGATTCCATCAGGCGCCACTGACGCGGCGCGCTGGCGGTGTAGACATAGGCGGCAAGGCCCGCGCGCGTGTCATTGGCATAATGCACCGCTTGCGCTTCGTCGCTGAACCGGATCAGCCCGGCGAGCGGACCGAAAGTTTCCTCGCGCACCAACAAGGCGTCGGGCGCCACATTGACCAGCACCGTGGGGTGATAGAAGCGGTCGCCCGCCGCATGCGGCTCGCCCCCGGTCAACACGCGCGCACCATGGGCCAGGGCATCGGCGACATGCGCCGCGACTTTGGCAACGGCCCGCCCGTCGATCAGCGGACCCTGCTCGGTCGGACCGGCAAGACCATGACCGACGCGATAAGTCGCAACCCGCGCCGCCAGTTTTTCGGCAAATGCGTCATAGACCGCGTCATGGACGTAGAGCCGATTGGCGCAGACGCACGTCTGGCCGGTGTTGCGGAATTTCGACGCCAGCGCGCCTTCGACCGCCGCATCGAGATCGGCATCCTCGAACACGATGAACGGCGCATTGCCGCCGAGTTCGAGACTGACCCGCTTGACCGTCGAAGCACACTGCGCAGCGAGCAGCTTGCCCACCGGAGTCGATCCGGTGAACGTGAATTTCGCCACGCGCGGATCGCCGGTCAGCACGCCGCCGATGGCTTTGGCTTCGCCCGTCACCACGCTCAGCACGCCCGCCGGAACGCCCGCTTCTTCGGCCAGGACCGCCAGCGCCAGCGCCGAATACGGCGTCAGCTCGGACGGCTTGACCACGAACGTGCAGCCCACGGCCAGCGCCGGCCCCGCCTTGCGCGTGATCATCGCCAGCGGAAAGTTCCACGGGGTGATCGCGCCGACCACGCCGACCGGCTGACGCGTGACGACGAGGCGACGATCGGCCATGTGCGGCGTCAGCACTTCGCCGCGCACCCGGCGCGCCTCTTCGGCAAACCATTCGAGGAACGCGGCGGCATAAACCACTTCGCCCCGCGCTTCGGCCAGCGGCTTGCCCTGTTCGGCCGTCATGATCAGCGCCAGATCGTCGGCATGGGCCATCATCAGTTCGGCCCAGCGCCGCAGCACGGCGCCGCGTTCCTTGCCGGTCTTGGCACGCCAGCCGGCAAACGCGGCATGGGCGGCGGTCACCGCTTCATCGGCCTCGGCCGCACCGAAATCGGGGACATGCCCGATCACCTCTCCGGTCGCGGGATTATCGACCGCGATCGTGCGATCCGACGTGCGCCACGCGCCTGCGACGAACGCCGCCTCGCGCCACAAGTCGGGCCGCGCAAGATCGGGCCGCGACTTTACCGCGAGAGTGGCCGGCGCGTTCACGCCGTGACCTTTCCGGCGACTTTGGCGAGCGAGGCTTCGATGATGTCGAGCCCTTCGTCGATGATCGCATCCGACGCGGTCAGCGGCACGAGGATGCGGATGGTTTCGCCCTTGGTGCCGCACGACAGCAGGATAAGCCCCGCTTCGAGCGCCGCGACCGTCACGGCCTTGGCCATGGCGCCGTCGGTTTCGCCCGCCGCATTGGTCACGTCAAAGCCGACCATCGCGCCAAGCCCGCGCAGATTGGCCACCGGCAGCCCGGCAGCGGCAAAGGCCTTGACCCGCGCGCCGATCCGTTCGCCGATCGCGGTCGACCGGTCGAGCAGCTTTTCCTCGTCGATCACATCGAGCACGGCAAGCGCGGCGACAGTGCCGAGCGGCGAGCCGCCATAGGTGCCGCCCAGACCGCCCGGATCGAGCGCATCCATCAGCGGCGCGCGGCCGATCAGACCCGACAGCGGAAACCCGCCCGCCAGCGACTTGGCAATGCACACCAGATCGGGCTCGACACCGCTGTGTTCGATGCCGAACAGCTTGCCGGTGCGGCCAAAACCGGCCTGGACTTCGTCGGCGATCAGCAGGAAGCCATGCTGGTCGGCCAGCGCGCGCAGCGCTTCGAGGAATTCGGTCGGCGCGACGTGGAACCCGCCTTCGCCCTGCACCGGCTCGACGATCACTGCCGCGACGCGTTCGGGATCGACATCGGCGGCAAACAGATAGGCCAGCGCGGTCAGGCTGCGTTCGACAGTGTTGCCGTCGATCCCGGTGGGGAACGGCGCATGGAACACTTCGGGCGGCATCGGGCCGATCTTGCGCTTGTAGGGCGTGACTTTGCCGGTCATCGCCGAAGCGAGCAGCGTGCGGCCATGGAATGCGCCGGTAAAGGCGATCACCGCCGACCGACCGGTTGACGCGCGCGCGACCTTGATCGCGTTTTCGGTGGCTTCACCGCCGGTGGTGAAAAAGATCGTCTTGGCATCGCCCGAAAACGGCGCGCGCGCGTTCAGCCGCTCGGCCAGTTCGATATAGCTTTCATACGGGCTGACCTGAAACGCGGTATGCGAAAACCGGCCCAGCTGCGCTTCGACAGCGGCCATGACCTTGGGGTGACGGTGGCCGGTGTTGAGCACGGCGATACCGCCGGCAAAATCGACATAGCGGCGGCCTTCGACATCCCACAACTCGGCATTTTCGGCGCGGTCGGCATAGATCGCGGTGGACGAGGCAATGCCGCGCGGAACGGCGCGGTCGCGGCGGGCGGCAAGCGATGCATTGTCGGTCATGGCAGAGCCTTTACGAAGTGAAACCGGGTGAATCCGAAACTGGCGACATTATGGCACCACTCGCTTGCGTCGTTAAGCCGACAAATGGTAGCTAGGTGGTGATTCAGGGTTACCATTTATCATGACCGACCGCCCCCACTTGCCCCCCTTTTCCGCCTTGCGCGCGTTCGAGGCGTTTGGCCGCCATGGCAAAGTGCGCCGCACCGCCGCCGCGCTCGGCGTCAGCCATGCGATCATCAGCCGCCATCTGGCGGCGCTGGAGGATTGGCTGGGCACCACGCTGATCGACCGGGTCCATGGCGGACTGACCCCGGCGGGCGCCGATTACCACGCCCTGATCGGCCCCGCGTTCGATCAATTGTGCAGCGCGACCGAGCGCATGCGCGGCGATTCGGGCGCGCAGCTTCAGGTGTGGTCGATGCCGGGCCTGGCCTATCACTGGCTGACCAGTCGCCTGCCCGATTTCGGTCGGCGCCATCCGGGCCTTGCCGTCACGTTACGCCCCTCGGACGCCGCGCCCGATCTCAATCGCCACGAAGCCCATGCCGATCTGCGCTGGTGGCGCGACAGCGATCTTGCCGGCGGCGAACATCCGGCGATCGTGCGCGTGCCGGTGATTCGTCCGCGCGTCTTTCCGGTGGCGCGCCCCGATGCGCCCTGGCTCAAGGGGCGCACGGTGGACAAACCCGCAGACCTTTTGGCTCTGCCGCTGACGTATGAAGACGACGATGTCGAATGGCAGATCTGGTTTGCCGCGCACGGGCTGTTTTCCGAGCATGGGCCGGGGGCCGCGCTGCCGCCGCCGGTCGCGCGGCTGTGGCAGGCCCACATGACATTGGCCGCCGCGCGCGACGGTCAGGGCGTGGCCTTGACCAATGCCTTTCTGGCGGGCGAAGACCTTGCCGCCGGGCGCGTGATCGAACTGGGCGCAGGCAACCCCGCGTTTCGCGCGGTTTCGCTGGGCGCCTATTATCTGACCACGCATCGCGACAGCGGCGATATTCGCCCCTTGCGCCAGTTTTCCGCCTGGCTGACACAGATGGTCGACCAGGCGCCCGCGGATTGGCAGGCGCCGCCGCTGTAACGGTGCATTTCAAGCACCACCCGGGCGTCCATTGCGCCTTTTGAATCGGGGACTTTCGCCGCATCTGGCGGTGTCTGTCGCGCAGGCGATCCTGCGCGCCCAAGCCGGAGAGCCCGCATGGCCACGATTGCCAAACTCGACATCCGCAGCGCCGAAGAGCTGACCGCCGCAGCGGGCGACATCGACATGACGCATTTCTGGATGCCGTTTACCAACAACCGCTTTTTCAAGGCCAATCCGCGCCTGTTCGCCTCGGCGCGCGACATGCATTACACCACGACCGACGGGTTGCAGATTCTCGACGGCACAGCGGGCCTGTGGTGCGTCAATGCCGGGCATGGCCGCGCCCCGATCGCGGCGGCGATTGCCGAAGCCGCGCAGACGCTCGATTTCGCGCCGACGTTTCAGCTCGCCCATCCGCTGGCGTTTCAGGCGGCGAGCGCGGTTGCCAAAATCATGCCCCAGGGCCTCGACCGGGTGTTCTTTACCAATTCGGGCTCGGAAAGCGCCGACACCGCGCTCAAGATCGCGCTCGCCTATCACCACGCGCGCGGCGAAGGCACGCGTTTCCGCCTGATCGGGCGCCAGCGCGGCTATCACGGCACCAATTTCGGCGGCATGTCGGTCGGCGGCATCGGCGGCAACCGCCGTCGCTTTGTCAGCCAGGTCTGGGGCGCCGATCACCTCGCCCATACCCATGCCGATGCCGTCCGCTTTCAGCGCGGGCAGCAGCCGTCGAACGGCAATCTGGCCGACGAGCTCGAAGAACTGGTCCAGCTTCATGGCCCCGAAACCATCGCGGCGGTCATCGTCGAGCCGGTGGCCGGGTCGACCGGCGTGCTCGTGCCGCCGCAGGGCTATCTGCAACGGCTGCGCGACATCACGCGCAAATACGGCATCCTGTTGATCTTTGACGAAGTGATCACCGGGTTTGGCCGGCTCGGCACGGCGACGGCGGCGGAATACTTCGGCGTGACGCCCGACATCCTGACAATGGCCAAAGGGCTGACCAACGGCGCGGTGCCGATGGGCGCGGTCGCGGCCAGCCGGGACGTCCACGACACGATCATCGACAAGTCGCCCGCCGGTATCGAGTTCCTGCACGGCTATACCTATTCGGGCCATCCGCTGGCGGCGGCGGCGGCGATCGCCACGCTCAAGCTCTATGAAGACGAAGGCACATTTGCCCACACGGCAAGCCTTGCCAAAGCGTGGGAAGACGCCGCCCATGCCTTGCGCGACATTCCCACGGTCATCGACATCCGCAATCTCGGCCTCGTTGCCGGGATCGAGCTGGCCCCGCGCGAAGGCGCGCCCGGCGCGCGCGCGATGGAAGCGTTTCACCGCGCCTTCGACGCCGGCCTGCTGATCCGCGTGACCGGCGACATCATCGCGCTGTCGCCCCCGCTGATCGTCTCCGAAGCGCAGATCCACGAGATTTTCGACAAGCTCGCAACCGTTTTGCGCCAGACGGCCTGACCTCCGCTTCCCTCCCGAAGGACATCCCATGACCATCGTCGAACACGTCTTTGCCGGCGCCGCGCGCAGCCACGCGCCGCAAGGCGACCGCCTCGCCCCGGTCTACAATCCCTCGACCGGCGAAGTGGCGCGCCATGTGCGTCTGGCCGCCACGAGCGACATCGCCGCCGCCGTCGCCGCCGCCAAGGAGGCACAAGTCGGCTGGGCCGCGATGAACCCGCAGCGCCGCGCGCGCGTGCTGTTCCGCTTCAAGGATCTGATCGAACAGAACATGGAAAGCCTGGCCGAGCTCTTGTCGAGCGAGCACGGCAAGACTGTCCCCGATGCCAAAGGCGACATCCAGCGCGGGCTCGACGTCGTCGAATTCTGCTGCGGCGTGCCGCATCTGCAAAAGGGCGACTATACCCATGGCGCCGGGCCCGGCATCGACGTCTATTCGCTGCGCAGCCCGCTGGGCGTCGTCGCGGGAATCACCCCGTTCAATTTTCCGGCGATGATCCCGCTGTGGATGCTGGCCCCCGCGCTGGCGACGGGCAATGCCTTTATCCTCAAGCCATCCGAACGCGCGCCGAGCGTGCCGGTGCGGCTGGCCGAGCTTCTTGCCGAAGCCGGGCTCCCCGACGGCGTGCTGCAAGTCGTCCATGGCGACAAGGTCTCGGTCGACGCGCTGCTCGACCATCCCGATGTCAAGGCGATCAGCTTTGTCGGATCATCCGACATTGCCCAGGCGGTCTATGCGCGCGGAACGGCAAACGGCAAGCGGGTCCAGGCGATGGGCGGGGCCAAGAACCACGGCATCGTGCTGCCCGACGCCGATTTCGATTCCGCAGTCAATGACATCCTCGGCGCGGCCTTTGGCTCGGCGGGCGAACGCTGCATGGCGCTGCCGGTGGTCGTGCCGGTGGGCGAAGACACCGCCGAAGAACTGCGTCGCCGGCTGATCGACGGCATCGCCAGATTGCGCGTCGGCGTGTCGAGTGATCGCGACGCCGATTTCGGCCCGGTGATCACCGCGCAGCACAAGGCCAAGATCCTGTCGTACATCGATGCAGGCGTCGAAGAAGGCGCCGAACTGGTCGTCGATGGGCGCGGTTTCACGCTGCAGGGGCATGAAAACGGCTTTTTCGTCGGGCCGACGCTGTTTGACCGCGTAACGCCCAAGATGCGCTCCTATCAGGACGAAATCTTTGGCCCGGTGCTGCAGATCGTGCGCGCCGCCGCGCTCGACGAAGCGATCGCGCTGGCCACGCAGCACCAATACGGCAACGGCGTCGCGCTGTTCACGCGCAACGGCGGCGCGGCCCGGCGCTTTGTCGAAACGGTCGAAGTCGGCATGGTCGGGATCAATGTGCCGATCCCCGTTCCCGTCAGCTATCACAGCTTTGGCGGGTGGAAGCGCAGTGCGTTTGGCGATCACAACCAGTACGGCACCGACAGCATCCGCTTTTTCACCAAGACCAAAGTCGTCACGCAGCGCTGGCCCGATGACGGCGGCCCCGTCGCTGCGGGCAATGCGTTCATCATCCCGACGATGGGATAATACCAAGGCGCCGCTCTCGAACGAGAGCGGCGCCTGTTCGTTTCAGCCGAGCAGCACTTCGGCGATCTGCACCGCGTTGAGCGCGGCGCCCTTGCGCAAATTGTCACCGACGACAAACAGCGCCAGCCCATGCGCCACCGTCGGATCGGCGCGCACGCGTCCGACGAAAACCGGATCCTGCCCGGTGGCTTCGAGCGGGTTGGGCACTTCGCTGATCACCACGCCGGGCGCTGCGGCAAGCAGTTCGAGCGCGCGTTCAGGGCTGATCGGGCGGTCGAATTCGGCATTGATCGACAGCGAATGCCCGGTGAACACCGGCACGCGCACGCACGTCCCCGAAACGGGCAGTTCGGGGATTTCGAGGATCTTGCGGCTTTCATCGCGCAGCTTGATTTCTTCCTCGGTATAGCCGTCTTCGGCCAGGACGTAGTTCAGCGGCACGACATTGTGCGCCATCGGCACCGCCCACTTTTCCGCCTGCGGCAGCAAGTCTTCGTGCCCGCCGGTAGCCAATTCGCGCGCCTTGTCGCCGACATGGGCAAGCTGACGCGCCAAAACGTCGATCCCGGCAATGCCGCCGCCCGACACCGCCTGATAGGTCGAAACCACCAGCCGCTTGAGCCCGGCTTCATCGTGCAGCGGGCGCAGCACCGGCATGGCCGCCATCGTCGTGCAATTGGGATTGGCCACGATCCCGAGCGGCAGATCGGCAAGCGCGTGCGGGTTCACTTCGGCCACGACCAGCGGCACGCGGTCGTCGGAGCGCCAGGCCGAACTGTTGTCGATGACAATCGCGCCCGCCGCCGCCGCCTTGGGCGCAAGCTCGCGCGAGGTTGATCCGCCGGCAGAAAACAGCACGACATCGAGCCCGGCAAAATCGGCGGTTGCCGCATCTTCGACCACCACGCCGTCAAGCACGCGACCCGCCGAACGCGCCGAGGCAAACAAACGCAAAGTGGCGATCGGAAATTTGCGCTCCGCCAGAATTTCGCGAATCATCGTGCCGACAAGGCCGGTCGCGCCGACGATGCCGACATTGAGCTGCTGTCCGGGGGCAAACTTTTGAACCATGCGTCTATCTCCTGTCCTGGTGAGGAGCAGCGCGAGGTTCGTTTCGTTTCAGAAGAACCCCGCCTGTCCGTGTGCGGGGTCGATGTCCGGGTGGGGTGCCGTCAGATCGTGCACGCCCCCGACACCGACCACGCACCGCGCGCCGGTTTCGGGGTAATGGTAATGATCGGCTTTGCGAACATGGCCGCGCCCCTAGACCGAATTTTCGCGCAATGCAATTCCCGCAATGCCGTCATACCGCAAGCGGCAACACAGCGCCCTGATCGCGGGCCTTTTGGCGCAGAAACGTGCGCAGGCGGGAAATCGCCGGGCTGCTCCAGCGGTCGGCGCGCGCGACGAACCAATAACTGCCGATCGTGACCGGGCTGGTTCCCGGCACGGTCAGTTCGACCAGCGCACCGGCGGCAAGATCGCGCCCGACGAGATAGCGGTTGGCCAGCGCCAGTCCCCGCCCCTGCCGCGCGGCGGCAATGGCAAGATGCGCGTGCCACAGCAATGGCCCCGTCAGCGTCCGTTCCGGCGCCACGCCGTTATGCGTGAGCCAGGCGCGCCATTGTTCATGGTGTTCCTCGTGCAGCAAGGGCGCGGACAACAAGTCATCGGGCCCATCCAGACGAAGCGTTGCGGCGAGCGCCGGGCTGGCAACGATCATCAACGGCGGGCGCGCCAGTTCGAGCGCCTGCAGCCCCGGCCCGCCCGGTCGCGGCGGCCAGTCATCGCCGTAAAAACGGATGTCGGCATCGGCTTCGAATTGGGCAAGGTTTGCGCAAGCATCGGTCGGGCGCAATTCGACGGCAAAGCCGGGATCGCTGCGTTCGAAATCGGCCAGTTGGTCGGACAGCCATTGCGTGGCAAAGCCGGGCACCGCCCATAGCCGCACCCCTTCGCTGGCCCCTGCAGCCATGGCGTCGCGCGTCGCGGAGAGAAGGTCATGCACCGCCGCCGAAACCCGCACATGATAGGCGCGGCCGGCCTCGGTCAGCATCAGCCGCCCACCGGCACGATCGACCAGCGGCACGCCGAGCCAATCCTCCAGCGCGCGCAAGTGCCTGCTGACCACGGTATGATCGATGCCCAGTGCCAAGGCGGTGCGGCGAATGCCGCCGACCCGCCCCAGGACTTCGAACGCGCGCAGCGCCGCAAAGGGCGGCAGCGCGCGCCCGTCATTGTCTTGCCTGATCGGAGCCGGTTCGCTCAGCTTTGTCACTGCCCGGCCCCGTCAGATGATCATTTCAGCGTGGCGAGATAGGCGATCAGATTGGCGCGCTTGGCATCGTCGGTGACGGCAATCACCATGCGCGTGCCCGGAACCAGCTTTTGCGGCGCCTTGAGGAACGTGCTGAGCGTGGCCTTGTCCCAGGTCAGCTTCGAAGCCTTGAGCGCGGTCGAATAGGCAAAGCCGGTCGAAGCGGCCTTGCGCCCCACAACGCCGCGCAGATTGGGCGCCGCAACGCCGGGCTGGCCCGCCTTGATGGTGTGGCACGCGGTGCACTGGTGAAACACGGCCTCACCGGCAGCAACGTCTTCGGCGTGGGCGGCGACCGGGGCGAGCAGAGCAAGCGCGGCAATTGCAATCATCTTCATGAAAAAGTCTCCAGGGAGAGCGCCTTATAACAGCGCCAGGTAAGTGTCGTACTCGAAACGGTCGATATGCGAAAGGAAAGCAGCGCGGTCCTGCCGCTTGCAGGCGACGATGATGTCGACCAGCCGCGATCCGAAAATTCCGGCGGCCTTGTCCGATGCGGCAAAGCGTTCGATCGCCGCGCCCCATTCGATCGGAAGCGGCTCGCCCGCGCCCGGATTCAGCGGATCTTGCGGCGGCGGCGGCATGGCCCCTGCCTCGATCCCCTGAAGCATCGCGCCGAGCATCGCGCCGAGCGCGAGATAGGCATTGGCATCCGCGCCGGAAATGCGGTGTTCGATGCGCGTCGCTTTTGCGCCGCCGCCGACCTTGCTGCCGTCGATCACGCGGATCGCGGCGGAGCGGTCGTCATGGCCCCATCCCGCCGAAACGGGGGCATGGGCATCGGGGCGGAAGCGGCGAAACGAATTGGCATTGGGCGCAAAGGCCAGCATCGTTTCGGGCATCGCCGCGACCAGCCCGGCCACGGCGTGAAACAGCGTCGGCGCGGGGCCGCCGGTCATCGCATCGGCCAGCACATTGGCGCCCGAGGCATCGTTCACGCTGGCATGGATATGCATCCCGCTGCCCGAAGCCTCGCCATAAGGCTTGGCCATGAAGGTCGCGCCAAACCCGTGTTTTTGCGCAAGACCGCGCACGATCCGGCGCAGCAGCATGGCATCGTCGGCCATCGCCAGCGCATCGGGGCGATGGAGAATGTTCAATTCGAACTGCCCCGGCCCGGCCTCGCTGATCACGCCGTCGGCGGGAATGCCGATCGCATGCGCGCAATGCAGGATTTCATCGATCAGCCGCTTGTGCGTGGCCAGCGTGCTGGTCGACAAGGTCTCGTTGCGCCGCCAGCTCGCAGCGCCCGCCCCGTCGGGCGGCACCGGCACCCCCTGCTCAAGCCGATAGAGATAGAATTCGAGCTCGACCGCGACCACCGGGGTCAGCCCGCGCGCGGCATAGCGGCCGAGGATCGCTTCGAGCGCGCCGCGCGGATCGGCGTCCGCCGGGGCGCCGCTGCCGTCGCGCAAAGTCAGGAAGGCCTGCGCCATCGCCCCTTCGAGCCACGGCACCAGGGCAAACCGCCCCGACACCGGATAGCCCACGCCATCGGGATCGCCCGTGCCGAAGGCCAGCCCCGCTTCGGCGACATCGCAGCCCCAGGCATCCTGCGCAAAGATCGACAGCGGGATCGGCAATCCTTTGGCATCGACGCTCATCGCCTTGTCGCGCGCCAGCCATTTGCCTTTTGGCGCGCCGGCCAGGTCGAATACGAAAGCCTCGACCCCATCTACTTCGGGATGCGCTTCCAAAAACGCGGACAGCGATGCCTGTTCAATCGATGACATGGTGTGATCACATAAGTCATGCCCACCGCGCTGTCCAGTCGGGCAGACATCCTTGTTACCGGCCCAAAGGACGCAAATCCGTCCGGTTTTGCCAAGCGCCGGGCGCGGTGTGCCATCAAGGCAATTGCGTCTCTGGCCGTGACCATTATGACACAGCCCCAGCTAAGATCACAGTTTAGATTCGGAGTTTATCGAGCGCATGCCGACACTTCCCGCCGACATTTCGCCGCTTGCCGTGATCGGCAGCCGCCGCATGGGCGCCGCCGACGGTGCCGTTCTGGCCAGCATAAACCCCGCGACAGGCACAGTGCTGACCGATCTTCCGGCCTGCGGCCCGGCGGAAATCGATGCCGCCGTGGCGGCGGCCAGGGCGCGATTCGAAGCGGGCAGCTGGGCGGCGATGGCGCCGCGCCAGCGCAAGGCCATCCTGCTGCGCGTCGCCGACGCGGTGGCCGCGCGTGCCGAGGAATTCGCCCTGCTCGAAACGCTCGATGCCGGAAAGCCGATCGGCGACACCCGCGCGGTCGATGTGCCGCTCGCGCTCGGCACGCTGCGCTATTATGCCGAAGCGATCGACAAGATCCACGGCGAAGTCGGCCCCTCGGGCCCCGACCGGCTGTCCTGGGCGCTGCATGATCCTTTGGGCGTGATCGGCGCGATCGTGCCGTGGAATTTCCCTCTGCACATGGCGATGTGGAAAATCGCGCCCGCCATCGCCATGGGCAATTCAGTGGTGGTCAAGCCGTCGGAGCTGACCTCGCTGACCGCGCTGCGCTTTGCCGAAGTCGCGCTTGAGGCGGGCCTGCCCGATGGCGTGCTCAATGTCGTGCCCGGCACCGGCGCGGCGGCGGGCGCGGCGCTGGCGAGCCACATGGATGTCGACATGATCACGTTCACCGGCTCCGGCCCGGTCGGGCGGCAATTGCTGCGCTATTCGGCAGACAGCAATCTGAAGCGCGTCAGCCTCGAACTGGGCGGCAAGTCGCCGCACATCGTGTTTGCCGACTGGCCCGATCTCGACCGCGCCGCCGAAGCCGCCGCCTGGGGCATTTTCTACAATCAGGGTCAGGTCTGCACGGCGGGATCGCGCCTTTTGGTGCAACGCTCGATCCATGCCGAATTTGTCGAACGGCTGATCAAGGTCGCCGCGACCATCCGTCCCGGCGATCCGCTCGATCCGGCGACGCGGCTGGGCGCGATCATCAGCGAAAAGCAGATGAACGGCGTCTTGTCGCGCATTGCCGATGCCCGGCGCGAGGGCGCCGACCTGGTGCTCGGCGGAGAGCAGGCGCGCAAGGACAGCGGCGGTTTTTTCATCGAGCCGACGATTTTCGACAATGTCGATCCGGCCGGTGCTCTGGCGCGCGAGGAAGTGTTCGGCCCGGTGCTCGCGGTGATCCCGTTCGACACCCCCGAAGAAGCGCTGCGGCTGGCCAACGACAGCGATTTCGGGCTCGCCTCGGGGCTGTGGACCGGCTCGATGACGACCGCCAACCATTTCGCGCGCGCCCTTCGCGCCGGGCTGGTGTGGATCAACGGCTGGGATGCCTGCGACATCACGATGCCTTTTGGCGGGTTCAAGCAATCGGGTTTCGGGCGTGACCGCAGCCTTCATGCGCTTTACAAGTACGCCGACCTGAAATCGATCTCGGTGAGTTTTCCTGCATGAGTCGCCCGCTGCTCGGGATTGTGTCCTGTACCCGCGAATTCGAGGATGAAACGATCCATCGCGTGATCGACCGCTATCTGCGCGCGCCCGCGCGATGGTCCGGCGTCGATGTCGTGCTGATCCCGGCGCTGGGCCTGCTTGCCGATCAGCGCAATCTCGCCGCGCGGATCGACGGCCTGTTGCTGACCGGCAGCACGTCGAATCTCGAAGCCTGGCGCTATGGCGCAAACAGCGATCACGGCCCGTTCGACCCCGACCGCGACACCACCGCGCTGACGCTGGCGGGCGCGACGATCGACGCGGGCAAGCCGGTGTTCGGGATCTGCCGGGGGTTTCAGGAATTGAACGTGGTGTTCGGCGGCACGCTGCAACACCTGCCGCGCGAACGCCAGGCGCTGCACCACGCCCCCGACGGCGTCTCGCTCGACGCGATGTTCGAACACGGCCACCGCGTCACCCCGGTCCCCGGCGGCGTGATCGCATCGGCGCTCGGCACGGCGCCGATGACGGTCAATTCGGTCCACTTTCAGGCAGTCCGGACTCTCGGCGAAGGCCTGACCGCCGAAGCGCACGCCCCCGATGGCCTGATCGAGGCCTTTTCGGCCCGCATCGGCACCGCGCAAATCCTCGCCGTGCAATGGCACCCCGAATGGGACGCCGAGCGCAACCCGCAATCGCGCTGGTTCTTCACCGCGCTGGGCGAAGCGATGGGCGCCGAGCCGGCGATTGCGGCAGACGCCGCATAAACGCGCTCAATCCGCAACGCCCGTGGCCAGTTGGCGGCGGCGCAGCAGACTGACGCCGATCGCCAGCACGGCAATGGGCACGACCATGCAGCCGAACGCCGTGGCGCCGTCGAGCCCGGCAAACAGCATCGCGGTCAGCCGCGATCCGGTGGTCCCGCCCAGCGCCGAAAAGATCACCACCAGCCCCATCAATTCGGCATGGCGCGCGCGCGGGCTGGACGACAGCAACACCGAAACCAGCGTCGGATAGATCGGCGCCATGAACAGCCCGACCCCCAGAAACAGCCAGGCCGCCAGCGGCGCGTGGAACCAGTCGGTAACCGGCGCAGCCCCGAGATGGCGGCTGAGCGGCACGATCAGCGCGATCGCCAGCGCCACGGCGCCAAGGCAGGCATTGACCACGCGATACCAGCCGAACCGCTGAATCAGCACGCCGCCGCCCAATCGGCCCAGCGCGATCGAACCGGCGAAAAAGCTGCCTGCAAGCACGCTCATCGATTGCGGCAGGCGCAAGACTTCGTTGTTGAACGTCGGCAGCCAGGTGCCGATGCCCTGTTCGACAAAGACATAGGAAAAGGCGCAAAGAATGAACACCATGACCAGCGGCAGCCGCGCCAGCGCCAGCATCGCGAGGATCGAGGGCGGCTCGCCCTTCGCAGCTTCGGGCGCATGGCCCGCCGCCAGCAGCAGCGCAAGGCACAGCGCGCACAACGCGGCAAGGATCCAGTAGACATCGAGCCAGTCGCGGCTCGTGTCGATCAGGCCGTGCCCGACGAACAGGCTGAACAGCACGGTGACCGACAGCACCCCGACCATGAACCCGCCTTCGATGATCGAGGTCAGCGCGGCATGCGCGCGCGGGCTGTCGGTCACTTGCCCGATCAGCGTGTAAATGCCGACCTTGATGAACGCAAAGGCCGTGCCGATCAGCGCGAAATGCAGACAGATCGCCCAATAGGCCCCGGCCAGCGGCATCATCACACAAGCCAGCACCGACAAGGCCAGCGCGCCCGCCATCGCGCGCCGAATGCCGATCCGCGTCAGATAGCTGGCCGTCAGGAACGAAACGGCGGCGATGCTGACATCCTTGCACCCGTCGAACCAGCCCGCCCCGGCCTTGGTCACGCCAAGGCTGGCGATCGAACGCAGGATGACCGTGCCCACCGTATTGAGCAGCATGCCGTAGGCCAGGTACGTCAGCACCATGGCGAGAATGAGCCGCGATCGCTGGGTCATGGCCGACGGTATCCTGCATAAAAACGGGGGCGGCGGGCGCAAGGTCCGCCGCCCCCGAGGGTGGAAGTTACACCATGGATCCTAGAACTTGTAGCCGACCGTAAACCGGAACGAACGGCCAAAGATCGGACGCAAGTCGGGGATGGCCGCCGTCGCCGAAGCCGTATTGAAACGCGGATTGCCCTCGGTCAGCCCGTGCGTATTGGTGAGGTTGTCAGCCGCGACCTGGAAGCTGAGGCCGCCATGCTCAACGAGGAGACCGGCGCTCAGCGTCTGATAGGCACCCAGCGCCTGCTTCTCGCCCAGATCGCTGTAACGCTGGCCCAGCGCTTCCAACGTAGCATAGAGCGTGGCGTTGGTATTGCCGAACGAGGCCTTGTACGCCGGGGTAAGCCGCAACTGATACTTGGGAATCCGCGACGCCTGCTTGCCATCGATGGGAATAAGCTCCCCGGTCAAGCTATCGACGATGCTCTGCCCCGGTGCCCAGGTCTTGGGATTTTCGAGCACGGCATCGGTGGCGATGCTCAGGCCGAAATCGCTCGTCCAGCTTCCTGCGAATTCCAGACCCCAGGTCTTCGAACCGGCCACTGTCGGGGCGACGCCGACATCGTTGTACACTTCGCCGGTGACTTTGTCGTAAAACCCGGTCAGCGCGAGGTCGAGCCCGTGTTCGCGGTATTTCACCCCGGCCTCGATCGACAGCACTTTCCATTTTTCATCAAGCGAGGGCCCGGTGTTGCCGATCTGCGAGCGCAGATCGTCAAAGGTCGGCATGTGATAGCCCTGGCTGGCGCGCACATAGAGATTGAGATTGGGCATCGCCTTGTAATCGAGCCCGACCGACCAGGGCGCGGCATCGTTCTTTTTGGACAGCGACGCGGGCGCGCCGTTCTGCTCGATGTCGAAACGGGTCTTGAGCACTTCGTAGCGGATACCCGCGTCAAGCCGCAGCTGCTCGGTAATCTGCCAGCTGTCGGCAAGGTAGAACGCGTTTTCGTCCGCAGAGCCGAAATCGGCGATGGCAAACGAGCTCAGCGCGCCGTTGTTCAGATTGACGAGGTCGCCCGAGCCACCCACCTGCATCCAGTAATTGTTGCCCAGGCTCCACATGTCGTCGGAGCTGAAATGATTGAAGTAATAGCCCGCCGTGATCTTGTGCGTGCCCGCCTTGAACGTCAGCGCGGCTTCGTTGCTGACCGCGCGGAGCTGCTTTTCGACGACCCAGGCGCCGAACTGCTGAACATAATCGTTACCCGCCAGCGCCTGCTGGGTGTGAAGGCCGGTGACCGTGGTCTGCCCCTCGCTGCCGTCGCCGTTGGCCAGAGCCGTCGCCACGGTGATCGCGCCGGCGCCCTGCGGCACCAGCCCGGTGGTCTGCAACGTGCCGCTGGTAAAGCCGAAGTGGTCGGCGAAATCGAGATGATCGCCAAGGCTGAGCGACAGGTTGCCGCCGCCGATCACGCCCTTCCAGCCGCGACCCGAACCGATGTCGAATTGTTCGGTCGACGATCCGCCCGAGCCGGGCGTGACGATCGTCAGATAGCGGTTGTTGGCGTTGAGCTGATTGTACGTGCCCAGATTGAGGCCGGGGACCTTGGTGGCAAAAGGCAGGAACCATTCGCCGTGATCGTCGGTATAGCGGGCGAAGAAGTTGATCTTTCCGGCGTCGAACGTGTGCGTGATGTTGGCGGTGATCTGTCCGCCCTTTTCGGTGTCGAACCCGGCCGAGCGCACCGTGTCGCCCGCCTGATAATAGCCGCCGACCATGTAATAGGTGTCTTCGGCCAGCTTGCCCGACAAGTATCCGTCGATACGCCGCGCGCCATAGTCGGTCGCCGAAACCTTGACGTCGCCCGAAGTCGCTTCATGACCTTCGCGCAGGATCAGGTTCGCGGTCAGGCCGGGCTGACCGTCGGAATAGAGCGCCGCCGGGCCGCCGTTGACCGCTTCGATATTGGCCACGGTTTCATCGAGGCGCACCAGCGCGGTCTGATCCATGAACGAGGGACTGTTGACACCGTAGACCGGCACGCCGTCGAACTGCATGGTGACAAACGGCGCATCGCCGGTGGTCGGAATGCCGCGCACCATGACGTTTGACGTGCCCACACCGCCCGAGCTTTCGACCCAGATGCCCGGAACCGATTTCAACAGGTCGCCCGTGCTCTTCGGGTTCTGAATGGCGATGTCGTTCGACGAGATCGTGGTGATCGAATAGCCGGCTTCGAGCTTTCTGATGCCGTTGCCCGCCGCGCGGCCGGTGACGATGATGTCCGGCGCGGCGGCGTCGGCGGCGGGGGCCGAAGCCGGAGCCGTCGGCGTGCTTTGCGCAAAAGCCGCAGTCGGCAAGGCGACCGCCGCGATCGTCGACAGCAGCAAGTGCCGGTGCGTCATGAATGATCCTCTTTTGGTCATGGTACGTCCTCCCTCGAAATGGCGCTACGCCTCGTGCGTCGCTGCCAATGGTGTGCTGTGTGTGGTCAGAATGCGGGCCAGAGTCAGATCGCCGATCCGCGGCGCGGTGTGCGCCGTGCCGTCGAGCGATCCGGCGGGGCCGATGCCGATCGCGACCATGCCCGCCGCGTTGATCGCCGCGATTCCGGCCTGCGCGTCCTCGATCCCGACACAGGCCGACGGCGCCAGCCCCAGCGCATCGGCGCAGGCGAGAAAGATGTCGGGCGCGGGCTTTGGCGCGGCCATCGCCCCGGCATCGGCGATGAAATCGAACTGATCGGCAATGCCGAGCCGGGCGAGCACGTCGGGCGCATTGCGGCTGGCCGAAGCGAGCGCGATGCGGAGGCCCGCGGCGCGCGCGGCGGCAAACAGCGCGGTCACGCCGTCGAACAGATGGGCCGGGGTATAAGCGGCCAGCCGGTCGCGATAGATCGCGTTCTTTTCGGCAAGGCAGGCGGCAAAGGCCTCGTCGGACAAAGTCACGCCCGAATGGTCGAGAATCAGGCGCAGCGACCCGGCACGATCGACGCCTTTGAGCCGCTCGTTGAACGCGCGGTCGAACGTGAAACCGTGGCGCCGGGCAAGCTCGCCCCAGGCCGCGCAATGATCCTCTGCCGTGTCGGTCAGCACGCCGTCGAGATCGAAAATCAGCGCCTTCAGCGCGAGCGCGGGGGCATGGACCGGCTCTGCCCCGATCTCCAGCGCGCGGCCATGGTCAAACAGCGCGACCGGCGCGCCCGCAATCAGCCGGTAGGTTGCCCCTTCGGGCGCGACGGACAGCGCCAGAACGCTGCCGCGCCAGTGCAGCCGCAGCGTATAGCGCACGAGCCCCGGCGCCGATTGCGGGCGGAAATGCAAGGCGCCGTCGCGCACCGACAGCCCTGCCCAACCGGCAGCGAGCGCGTTCCAGCTGCCCGCCAGCGCGGCCATGTGCAGCCCGTGATCGGTGTTGTGATGACGGTTTTCGAGATCGACGAACGCCGCCTCGTCGAGAAACCGGTGCGCCGGGCCAAATGCGCCGATCCGCGCGGCGACAATCGCAAAGGCAGGCGCCGACAGCGTCGAATCGTGCGAGGTGATCGGCTCGTAAAAGGCATAGTTGGCCGCCTGACGCGCGATCGGCATATCGACCAGCCCCATCGCCAGCGCCTGAATCACATCGCCCTGTTTGCACACCTGATGGCGAAACAGCGTCATCGGGTGATGATCGAGCAGCAAGGGGCGACCCGGCACGCGCAAGGGGAACGGAAACGGCGGGCGCGACAGAAAGCTGTCATCCTGCGCGCTGACGCCGCCGCTGCCGGCGACCGGCAGCGCCATCGCAGCGGCGGCGCGCGCCCACAGCGCAGGCTCATCGTCGTCAAGCCCGATCCGCTGGGCCAATGCGGCAAAGGCGTCGGGGTCCGCAGCCTTGATCTGCGCGGCGGTCGCGGCGGCAAAGGCCAGGTGCTGACGCGCGGCAGCGTTGGTATAGAAATCGTTGTCGACCAGCGCGGTATATTCGTCGGGCCCGGTCACGCCGTAAATGCAGAACGCCCCGCCGCGCGCCGAATCGAAACGCCCGATCAACGGCCAGATACGCGCCGTCTCGAACAGCATTTCGGCAGCCTCGGTCAACAGCGCGGTATCGCCGGTGGCCTCGACATAAAGCTTGAGCGCATAAGCGATGTCGGCATTGATATGCACTTGCGCGGCGCCGGTCGGATAGTGCGACGAACATTCGCGCCCGGCAATCGTGCGCCAGGCATAGAGCGCCCCCTTGCCATGGCCGAGCAGCCGCGCATTGCTGCGCGCAGCATCGAGCGCGCCGATGCGATAGGCGATCAGCGTGCGCGCGCGATCAGGCGCGGTAAACACCAGTGCGGGCAGGAGAAATGCCTCGGTATCCCAAAACGTATGCCCTTCGTAGCCGTCGCCGGTCAGCCCCTTGGCCGCCGTGCCAAAGGCCGCATCGCGCGAGGCCGATTGCAGGATCTGGAACTGGTTGAAGGCGAGCGCGCGAGTGAGCGCGGCGTCGTCCTCGATGGCACAGGCCGCCCCCGCCCAGAAGCGGCCGAGCCATGCCGCCTGATCTCCTGCCAGCGTGTCGAAAGAAGGGAGAGGGGAACTTTCGACAGCGCCGGCAGAAGTGGCGGAAACGATCCGGTCAAAGCCGAGACTTTCGCCCGGCGCGAGATGGGCGACGATCGCGCTGCCCTGAACAGTATCCGGGCGGGCCGCGATCGCCTGGCGATAGCTCAGCGCGAGATCGCCGCTGGTAAAGCGCGTTGTGACGGCATCGATGCGGTGCGCCTGCCATTGGCGCACCAGTCGGGCCGAAATGCGCGGATCGTCGGCATCGCCCGCCGCGCTGTCATGGCCGAGGCCAAAGACGGGCTGGAGCGTTACCGTGCCGGCGAAGTCGATGGCCGTCAGGCGAAACCGCGTGGCGACGATCGGCCCGCCGTCGAGCGGCACAAGACGCTGCACGGCCACTTCGAATGTGCGCCCGTCGGCAAGACACCAGCGCGCAGTGCGGTGCAGCACGCCTGCAGCAAGATCGAGATGGCGCGCAAAGCCCTCCAGCCGCGCCTGCGTCATGTCGAGCGTGGCGCCGTCGATGGCGATGCGCAAAGCCACCGGGCTGGGGCAAAGCACGCGCGTTTCGGTCGCGGTGGCATAGCCCGGAAAGGCTTCGTGATAGGCAATCGGCCGGGTGACGAAAGCCGCGGGCAGGATCAGGTCGGGCGCAGTGGCCAGCTCATCGACCGAACCCTTGATGCCGATCAGCCCATTGGCGAGCGCAAACAGCGCGGCAAAGGAATCCGCCAGCGGCTCTTGCGAGGCAGGCTGATGAATCGGCTGGACGCACGGGCTCGACGAGACGCTGGGCACTTTCGATCCTCTTCCCGGCCGCGCCCTGAGATCGGGCGTCGACTCCATGAAGAGGTGAAATAGAGAGCGAATGGTATCGTTGTCAAGTTATCGATACCATTTTTGGAAAAGCCAAAGCCGACACGCCAAGGCGCCTCAAATATCCCAGATTTACCCTATGATTTCCGAGGCTTGACTTCGACAGGCAGAGATTCGGAATCCGGCCTTGCCCCTTTGGTCAGCGCAAGAATTTTCTGCGCCAGCAGCTTGCCGCCGCGATCCCAGTCCTGCCGGATCGAGCTGACTGCGGGGGTAAACAGCGCCGCGCCGGGCGCATCGTCAAAGCCGATGACCGCGACATCGTCGGGCACCGCGCGGCCCGCATCGCGCAAGGCGGCAATCACCCCCATGGCGATCGCGTCGCTGGCGGCAAACACGCCGTCAAAGCGACTGCCCTCCGCCAGCAGGGCTCGTGCCGCCTGATAGCCGCCCTCCCGGGTAAACGGGCTCGGCGCGGTGCCTGCCAGGTCGGCGCCCGCTTCGGCCAGCCGCTCCTGAAATCCGCGCAACCGGTCGGCGATTTCAAGGTGGGTGGCATCGCCGACAAAGGCACAGGCGCGCCGCCCCCGCGCGAGCAAGTGATCGGCGGCGAGGCGCCCGCCCGCGACATTGTCCGAACCGACGGTGATATGATCCTCGTTGCCGTCGACCGATCCCCAGATCACATAAGGCATGCCGGCGCGCTGCACGGTTTCGACCGCGTCCTCGTTTACCCCCTGCCCCAGCAGGATCAGCCCGTCGACCGCAGGTGGCGAAGCGACGAACAGCGGCAGCGTGGTCAGCACCATGTTGTAGGCGTTGCTGGTCAATTCCTGCATGATCCCGCCCAGCAGCGACAGCGGATAGGGCTCGCTCATCGAACGGTCGTGCGACGGGGTCATCTCGATGACCACGCCGATCGTGCGCGTGCTGCGCTGGCGCAAATTGCGCGCGGCGACATTGATGCGAAATCCGTGCGCTTCGGCCAATTGCCGAATGCGTTCGCGCGTGCTGTCCTTGACCAGCGGATGGCCCGACAGGGCGCGCGAGACCGTCATTTTCGAAACGCCTGCCGCTTTGGCCAGTTCCTCCATGGTGATGCGCGGGGAATCGGGCTTGGGTCGGCTCATCGTGTGCGGTTCCGGCTCAATGTTGGGGAAAATTGGCGTCAAGCCAGTTCACCACCGCCGCACAGAGCGCCACGCGATGATCGTTGAAGCTGTGGTCGGTGGTCATGTGGATGACTTGCGGCTTGGGGCTGCCCGCCGTCGCGGCGGCGGCTGCAACGGCCTCACCGCCGGGTGCCAGGCCGTCGTCCGATGTGATGACCAGAACCGGGCGCGGCGCGAGCAGAGCCGCCCGTTTGGCCCACTGCCAATCGGCAAGATGCGCGCGCGCCTCGGCCTGCAGGCTTTCGAGGCTGGCATTGGTATAGCTGGCATCGTCGGCAAATTCGGCGCGCGCAGCGGGATCGTTTGCGCTGCGTAGCGTTGCCTGCACCATGTCCGCCGCCGAAATCAGCACATAGCCGGCCACTAGCGGGTCATCGCCCAACATGGTCGTGGCAAAGCCGCCCATGCTGTGGCCCAGAACGACAATTCGTTTCTGATCGATGCCATAAGCGCCGGCCGCCGGGGATCGCAGCCAGGCCAGCGCGGCGTGGGCATCTTCGACGACATGCCCAAGGCTGAAATCGCCCGGCCCGCCCCATACCCCGCGATAATGGATCGCCAGAACATTCCACCCGTCGCGCTGCAACACGCGGGCAAGGTCCAGATTGAGCTCGGTGCCCGGAAAGCCGTGGAGCAGCAGTACCGTGGGATGCGCCCCCGCCCCGGCGGCGACAAACAGCCGCGCGGGCACGGCAAGCCCGCCGGTGGGATAGCGGATCTGCACAAGGCGGGCCGGATGGGCGCCATCACGCGGCGGATCGACGCTGAGCGCGGCGGGCAAGCCTTGCGCGGCGACGGATCCGCCGGAGAACGCGGCAGCAAGCACCAGGACAGCAGGCAGCATCGCACGCATCACGCAAGTTCCTCAGCCAAAGAGGCGCCAGCGTATAGGGCGGCGATGAGCCATGCAATCCATCGTGATCGCGCCGAAGGCGGTCCATCAGCCCTTGGGCGCGACCACCAGCACGACGAACGTGCCCGGCTTGGCCTGACCATGGTGCGAGGCGCCCTCGGCGGGGGTCATCGTCGCGGTGGGCAGATAGATCCGGCCGGTGCGCGGATCGAGCGCGCCGGTGCGTGCGCCGACCTGGGTCGGGATCGTGCCCACGACGGCAAACTTTGCAGGGTCGTCGATCGCGATCGCGGTCAGCGTGCCGTCATGCCCGCTCGGCACAAAGGCAAGGCCGCGCGCCGGATCGGCGATCACCGCATCGGGATCTTCGCCGACCTTGAGCGTTTGCAGCAATTTCCCGCTGGCCGCATCGACCACGGTGGCGACGCCATTGGCACAGGCCGACAGGACGCGCGTGCCGCCTGCCAGCACGGCCAGCCCGGTCGGACCGTCACACCCGGCCAGCGGGATCCTGCGCACCAGTTTGCCCGCCGCCAGATCGACTTCGGCCAGCGCATTGGCTTCTTCGAGATTGATGAAGGCATGGCCCTTGCCATCGCCTTCGCCCGCTTCGAGCCCACCCGGAACACTGATCATGCGGACCAGCGCATGCGTTTTCGGATCGAGCAGCGTCACCGCGCTGCTGCCGGGATTCATCACCACGATCAGCCCGGTGGCGCTGTCGAAATAGGCGGCGTCGGGCTTTTTTCCGGTCACGACTTTGGCGATGTCGGCGCCGGTATCGGCGTTGATAAAGCGGGTCAGCCCGGTCGTCCCGTCGGTTTCGACCAGCGTCGCGCCGTTGTCGATCGGCAGCACGGCATGCGCGCGCTGCGCCGGGGCGAACGTATCGATCACTTTGCCGGTGGCGAGATCGACCGCCATGACAGCGGCGGCACGCGCGACATAGAGCCGCCCGCGCACCGGATCGACCGAGGCGTAGTCCCAGCCACCATCCGCGCCCGGAATGGTTGCGACGACCGCATAATCGGGCGCGGGGGCGGCATGGCCCATAGCCGGCAACACCGCGGCGGCGACCATAAGGCAGGCGGGCAGAAAGGGGGCAATGCGGCGCATGTCTGTCCTCGGATAGCAAACGGATAATTCTGCCCTTGGCTACTGCGCTGTGCGCGAGCCGTCAAAGCGTCTGACGGCAATGTCACAATCGGCAGGCACGCTCGCGCCCGGGGCGCAGGCGCGCTATGCCGCCCCTTTCGACACACCAACACAGGAATTGCGATGACCGACCCCCGCTTTGCCGAAATCGGCGCGCTTATCACTCGCTTTGGCGACCAGAATTACGGCGAGGCGATCACGCAGATGGGCCATGTCGTGCAATGCGGGCAATTGGCAGTCGAAGCGGGCGAGGATGACGCCATGATCGTCGCGGCCTTGCTTCACGACGTCGGCCAATTCATCGACGATGCCGGCAATGCCGCCGAAACACTGGGAGTCGACGCGCGGCACGAAGAGCATGGCGCGGATTACCTGGCGCGCTGGTTCGGCCCCGAAGTGACCGAGCCGGTGCGGCTGCATGTCGCGGCCAAGCGCTATCTCTGCGCGACACAGCCGGGCTATGCCGAAACGCTGTCCGGCGCATCGAAGCTGAGCCTGGCCTTGCAGGGCGGGGCGATGAATCCCGCCGAAATCGCCGCCTTCGCGGCGCATCCGTGGTTTGCGGCGGCCGTGCGGCTGCGCCATTACGACGATGGCGGCAAGCGGATCGGCTGGATCGTACCCGACCTCGCCAGCCACGAGCCGCGCATCGTCGGCGCGATGCGTCAGACCGAAAGCTGAGCCACCGTGCTGCGACCGTTCGCGATCGCCAGCATCAGGATCGCCGCCGCGATGACGCCGAACAGTCCGGCAATCATGAAGGCCGGATCGTAACGCCCGAATTCCTGCCGCACCAGCCCCGCGCCAAACGCCGCCGCCCCCGCGCCAAGCTGATGCCCGACATTGACCCAGCCGAACACCACCGGCGCCTCGCGCGCGCCGAAGGCGCGCGTCGCCAGCGCCACGGTCGGCGGCACCGTGGCCACCCAGTCGAGCCCATAGAACACGGCAAAGACGCCAAGGCTCGCCGGGCCGAAATTGCAGAACGGCAACACGATCAGCGACACGCCGCGCAGACCGTAATAGGCCACCAGCAAGCGGCGCGGATCAAACCGGTCGGTCAGCCAGCCCGAAGCGGTCGTGCCGACCAGATCGAACAGCCCCATCGTCGACAACAGCCCCGCCGCCGCGACCGGGGCAATGCCATGATCGCCGCAATAGGCGATGAGATGCGTGCCGACGAGCCCGTTGGTAGTCAGCCCGCAGACGAAAAACGTGCCGAACAGCAGCCAGAACATCGGCACCCGCGCCGCCCGGCCCAGCGCACCGAATGCCAGCGACAGCGCCGCCCCCGCCGCCACGCGGGGCGCGGGCGGCACATCGTGATCCTCGCCAAAACGCCGGGCGCCGACATCGCGCGGATGTTCGGGGATCAGCCACAGCACCAGCGGCACCAGCACGAGACAAGCCGTGCCGACCACGCGCACCACCGGCAACCACGCCCCCGCGCTGGTCAGCCAGGCCAGCACCGGCAGAAACACCAGCGACCCGGTCGCCGTGCTCGCCGACAGCACACCCATCGCCAGCCCCTGCCGCGTGGCGAACCAGCGGGCCACGACCGCCGCGCCCAGGACACTGGCCACCGCGCCGCTGCCCAGCCCGGACAATACGCCCCAGGTCAGCAGATAGTGCCAGCTTGCGCTCATCCACTGGCTGGCAAATGTCGCAAGGCCCATCAGCAGAAGCCCGCCGGCCATCGTCCGGCGAATGCCGACCGACATCATCAGCGCCGCGGCAAACGGCCCGACCAGCCCATAAAGCACGATCCCCACCGCCGACGTCGACGAGATCGTCGCGCGGTCCCAGCCGAAATGCAGCTGCAACGGCAGCATCAGCACGCCGGGCGCCGAACGCACCCCGGCCGAAACCAGCAGCGCGACAAACGTCACGCCAAGCACCAGCATCGCGGGCTGGCGCAGCCATGGCCTGTGCCCCGTCGCCAGGCCGATCATGATCGCTCGCCCGCGCACGGCGCAAGCAGGACTGCGGCAGGAATCCTTGAAACACCCATGCCCGCTTCATCCCCGATTGCCGCGATCACTTCAACCCTGCCGCTCGGCCATTCCGGCAAACGCTTGTCAATGCGTGATTTTATGGAACCTTTACGCGCACATGGCGCATTCGCCTTTGCACCTTAATCGCCCCCGGACCTAGATGCCGTGCCCGCCGGACCGGAAACACCAAGGCGCATCACAGGGCGCGCCGCCGATCACACGGCATGAGGGCATTTCATGAGCATTTCTTCCGTGGGCCTTTTCGCAGGGCTTTTGCTGGGCACCGCGCTTGGCGCGACCAGTGCCGCCGCCGCGACCGATGCCGCCGACACCACGCCTGCCGTACCCGCCACGCCTGCCGCCGCCGCCACGGCAAACCCCGGCACGATAAACGATGCCGACCTTGGCACGAGCGTGATCGGGCGGTTCTTCGCCTATCAGGCGGCGGAATGGGGCAAGGCGGCCTCACCGCTGGCAACCGATCCCAATGCGCCGCCTTCGCGGCGGGCGGACTGGGCCCCGGCGCCGGAAACTTCGCCGCCTTATCCTTTCACCGAATATTCCTATGGCGGCACCACCCTGCTCGGCGTCAACCGTCCGGCTTCGGTCGACAGCCCGCTGATGGTCGCGATCGCCGATACGGGCCTCGGCAAGGCGATGTCCCGCGCGCATATCCAGGCTTATGGCTGGGTTGATGTCGGCGGAAATCTGTCGACCAGCAGCGTGCGCCAGGGCAACCAGCCGGCTGCGTATGCCTTTGCGCCCAACACCGTCACACTCGATCAGGCCGTGCTCTATGTCGAACGCACGCCCGACACCGTGCAGAGCGATCATGTCGACTGGGGCTTTCGCGTTGCGGGCATGTATGGCACCAATTATCGCTACACCGCCTCGCGCGGGTTCCTTGTCGATCAGGGGCTCTATCAGCGCAACAAGGCCATGGGCTTCGACATGCCGATGATCTATGGCGAAGTGTTCGTGCCGCAAGTGGCGCAAGGGCTGCTGATCCGCTTCGGGCGGTTCATTTCATTGCCCGACATCGAGGCGCAGCTCGCGCCAAACAACTATATGTATACCCATTCTCTGGCCTATACTTTCGACAACTATACCAACCAGGGTATCCAGCTCACGCTCGCGGCGACGAAGAACCTGTTTCTTCAACTGGGCCTTACCTATGGCTCGGACACCGCACCATGGAACGCGGGGCAAAAGATCCCCAATCTCGCGCAAATGATCACGCCCGCGCTCTGGGCGCAAAACGGCAATGGCGCCGCCTTTGCCGATGCCAACGGCCATCCTTATGGCGCGATCAGCAACACGCTGTTTCCGGGCGCAACGTTCAAGCGCGATCCCGGGGCGGTGCCGTCGATTACTGCCTGCGTGCGCTATCAGACCAGTTCTGCGCGCGACAATATCTACCTCTGCGCCGATGCGATCAATTCGGGGACATGGGGCTATAACAATCTGCAATGGTTTGGCGGGACGTACTATCACAAGTTTTCCGACACGATGCATGTCGCGCTGGAAAGCTATACGCTTTACCAGAAACACGTCGTCAACGTTGATGCAGGATCGCCCGGATATTTCCTGTATTATGCCGGTGGCACGCCGTTCAGCCCGCAATATTATCCCTACAACGGCCCCAGCGGAGCCCAGTGCGCCGACCCCACCGCAACATCATGCACCGCGCACGTCTTTACCGCGCTGGCCTATTGGAACTGGCAGTTTTCGCCGATGAACAACCTGTCGCTGCGCACCGAATACTACAATGACGAACAGGGCCAGCGCACCGGCACCAAGTCGCGGTACTGGGAAATGGGCCTCGGCTGGCAGCACTGGTTCTCGGCGCAGATCGAGGTCCGCCCCGAAGTGACCTATTACCGCTCGATCGACGCCAATGCGTTCAATATCAACGTGGCTACCGGCGATGCGAGCCAGGCCAAGAACCATCAGTTGCTCGTTGCGGGCGACCTGATCGTTCACTTCTGAGGCCGACCATGCCGGGGCCCTGCCCGACGCGCCCCGGCATCACGGCGCGTCGGGCAGCAAGCCCTGTTCGACCAGAACCGGCGGATGGCGATGGCGCGTGCCCTGTTCATAGGCATAGGCAAACCCGAGCAGATCGCCATCGTGCCAGGGACGCCCGGCGATTTCGAGCCCGAACGGCAATCCGCCCGGATAAAACCCGCCCGGCACGACCACGGCAGGCACGCCGAGCATATTGACCCAGCTTGTCGCCGAATGCGGCCCATCGCTCAGCCCGCCGTTTTGCGGCATGGTCTCGTCGACCGGGGGCATCTGGATCGCCGGATAGACATAACCGTCGAGATGGAGCCGATCCATCGTCTCGAGATAGGCCTGCAAGACGCGCCGCCGCGGGCCGAACAGGTTCTTTTCCGCATCGGGGTCGGTTTCGAGGATTGCCTGCCGGATCTTGATGTCGCCCGACAGGAATTCGGCATTGTTCGGCTCGGTGCCGATGACCGCCGCCCCGATCGGTGCGCCGATCACGCGTTCGTAATCGGCGCTCGAATGATAGTGTGCCGGGCCGAATGCGGCGAGAAAGCGATCGGTCCCTTCGCGCACATAAGGATATGTCGCGATCCGCGCGGCATCATGGGCAAAGCCTGCAGGCAGCACGCCGTCATCGATCACCACCGTCGCGCCGAGCGCGCGCAATTCGTCGATCGCTTTCATGAAGGCGGCGCGGGTGCGCGGGTCGAGCGCCACTGCCGCATTGGCCGCCTGCTTTGCCGCCGCGCCTTCGGGCACGATCGCGGGGGTGCCGTGAAACGGAATGCCGATCCCCTGCATGATGAAAGCCGGAACGCCAAAGCGTTTGCCCTTCAAGGCATCGGCCCTCAGATAGCGGGTATAAGGCCCGGTTTGCGCCTTTTGCGCAGAGCCCAGCGTGGCCGGATCGAGCGGATCTTCGCCCGCCATCACGCCGAGCGCGATCGCCGCGTCGGTGACATTGCGCGCAATCGGCCCGGTGTTGTCGAGCAGCCAGTCGAGCGGCGCGATCCCCGCGATGCTGACCAGCCCCCGCGTCGGAAACACGCCGACCAGCGCGCTCGTCGCGGCGGGCATGCGGATCGAATTGCCGGTATCGGTGCCATTGCCGAGCAGCGCCAGATTCGCCGTCACCGCCGTCACTGTCCCGCCCGACGATCCACCCGGCGAAAAGCGCACGTCATAGGCATTGCCCGTGCGCCCGAACGAACTCGACCGATTGGTATCGGCATTGGCGAAATCGGGCATGTTGGTATGCCCGATGATGATCGCGCCAGCCGCGCGCAACCGCGCCACCACGGTCGCATCGTGCGGCGCAACCAGTTCGTGCCCGGCAATGACATAGCCGTCCCAGCCGTCGGTCGTCACTTTGCCGGCGATGCTGGTATTGGCCTTGATGACGATCGGCACACCCCACAAGGGCCCGTGCGCAGCGCTCGGCCCGCCCGCTGCATCTTCCCCGCCCGCTGCATCCTCCTTGTCGGCGAGCGCCCGCGCCTCGTCGGCAAAGACCTGTTCGACCGGGCGATAGACCGGATTGTATCGGGCAATCCGCGCGAGATACCAGTCCACCACTTGCCGGATGGTATAGGCATGGCTGTCATAAAGCCCGTGCAGCCGGGGAATCGAAACCTCGATCAGATCGCGGTCGATAGCTGCAGGCGTTTGCGCCCAGATGCCGGAAGAGCAGACCATCAGCCCCGCCGCCAGCGCGCCCCTGCCAATCCGAAACGCCATGCCCCATGCTCCCCCCGGCCCCCAGCGCCACGCTGCGGTCCTGCATCACATAAGGCGTTCGGGGCCGCTTGCCAAAACCCGATCAAGCCGAAAAGGCGCAGCGCAATCCGCCCCAATGCTGCCCGCGCACGGCAATGGGGCACGAAACATGCTTCATCAGGACATAGCGCCCGCCGCCCATGTCGCGGCGATAGATCTGCAACAGAAAGGGTTCGCGGTTGCGCCCCGCGGCCAGCCCGACCCGGTCGGCAAACAGGCGCCGGTTGCGGCTGTTCGCCGCGTTCCACACCGGATCATTGCCTTGGGCTTGCGAAAAGCGCCGGTTGTGAGTCGGGATATAGCCGTTGCGATCGGTCGCGCAGGCAAAGATGATCCGCGGATCGCTTTCGAGCAGCGGTTCCTGAAACGCAGGCAAAAGGCGATCGGCAAAGCTCGTGTACCGCGCCAGAAACTGTTGCGGATCGGAATATTCGATCGGGCGCAGACGGTCGTCAAACAGGGCGTCCATGCTCACTTCGCCGCGATCGATCGCCGCTTCGAACGCCAGCGCGATGGCGTCTGCGGTTTCGCGCACGGCGGCGATGATCGGGCTGTCGTCGGTCGCGACCCCGGTGCGCGCCAAAGTCCACAGCACCGCTTCGGCGACTTCGCTGGTCGCGCCCAGGCTGTCGGTGGCAGCGCCGATTTCGGTCGCGGTGGAAATCAGCGCGTTGCTGACATGGTTGATCACGTCGATCAGCCCGGAAAACGCCTCTTCGTGCCGACTGGTCACATCGATCACCTGCCCCGCCTCGTCGCGGATCCGGGCAAGATCGGCAGCGGCAGTCGCGGTCAGATCGATGATCGCGCCGGTATCGCGCTGCACTTCGTCGGCCACGCGGATATTGTCTTCGCCCCGTGCGATCAGGTGACGCGCCGAGGCGATCACACTGTCGAGCGCCTGGTCGATCTGGGCGGTCGCGCTTTGCGTCTTGTTGGCCAGCAGGCGGACCTCGTGCGCCACGACGGCAAAGCCCTTGCCCGCATCGCCCGCGCGCGCCGCCTCGATCGCGGCATTGAGCGCGAGCATGTTGGTCTGCATCGCGATCGAGCTGATATCGCCGGAAATCTTCGACGCCTGCGCCAGCGAAGCCTGCAATTCGCCCAGTGAAGTCGATGCATCGCGCACCGCATCGGTCAGCGCCCCGGTCTTGGCGAGCGCGGCGCCGATCGTGGCATTGGTCGCATCGATTCCGCGCGCGGCATCGCCGATAGTCCCGGCGATCTGCCGCATCGAAGCGGCCAGTTCGTGGGTTTCGCGCGAAAACTGCGCGGTCGATCCCTTGAGGCTTTCCGCCGCAGCGCGCCCCTCCTCGCTTTCGCGCGCGATGTGTTCGGCATTGCCGAGCACATCGTTCAGCCGGATCGCCAGCGCGCTGATATCCTGGCTCAGCCGACCAATGATCGCCTCAAACCCGCCCTCGCGCTCGCCCGCCCCAGCGCTTTGAGCGCGCGGCATCCGATCATCCGTGAACAAAGCTGCAAGCGTGGCCATCGAAACCTCGTTCCGGCCGGACGCAATACCTTTTCACCGCCCAAGCCAATCGCAACGATAGTCAACGCAGCTTTAAGGAACCCAAATCCCCCGCGCGGGGAAAAGCGTAGGCGCACGCCCGCCGTGCCGCCTCGCCGCCTCGCATCGAGATCCCATCACCCGCACGCGCCGCAGCCCACCCTGCCCGCCGCGAAAAGCTCAAAGAGCGCCGGAAAGCGACGAGCAAAGTCGGCGACTATCGGATGTTTAGGGGCTATTGCATGTGTTACCGCAACACCCCAAAGTGCCTAAAGGATATGGAACGAAAATCCGGATTATCGCGGTTACCTGGTAAGCGAAGGCCAAAGTCACGGTGTAATTAGGGATTACCGTACCTGTCACCGTAATTCCATTATCAGGGCTTTCGCAAGCTGACTGTGGTCTGTTCATATACGATGGCAGAATTTGCGCGGTTGCGGACAGCGGAGGCTTTGCTATTCCAAGCGAATGGCTATTCCCGACTATCAATCGTTGATGCTTCCCTTGCTCGGTATCGCCGCTGAGGGCGAAACGCGGGTGCCAGCCGCCGCGCAGGTCATCGCTGATCGCCTCGGGCTGTCAGAGGACGAACGTGAAGAAATGCTCCCAAGCGGCAAGCAGCGACTCTTGCATAACCGGGTTCACTGGGCCAAGTTCTACATGACGAAGGCTGGGCTGATTGATAGCCCTAGGCGCGGTGTGTTTGTCGCATCGGCGGCTGGCCGGGATCTGCTTGCCACGAAACCCGCGCGCATCGATGTTGAAACGCTAAAACGCTATCCGGCCTTTGTTGGTTTCTACAATCAGGCTGGAGATGAGTCGGTTTCGGCGGAGCAAAGTCATGTTGCTTTCGCTGCCGCTTCGTCTGACGCGACGCCAGAAGAGCAGATCGATGCAGCCTATGCCGTTCTCACCAAAGCGCTGAAGGCGGACTTGCTGGTTCGTGTGCTGGAGCAGTCACCGGCATTCTTTGAGCGGCTGATTGTCGATTTGCTGGTGGCCATGGGCTATGGTGGCTCCCATGATGATGCTGCCCGCCAGTTGGGCAAGAGCGGCGACGGCGGCATCGACGGCATTATCGACGAGGATCGTTTGGGCCTTGATCGCATCTATGTGCAGGCCAAGCGTTATGCCGTGGGCTCCTCGGTGGGGCGGCCTGAAGTGCAAGGCTTTGTCGGCAGTCTCGTTGGCCTCGGTGCGAACAAAGGCGTGTTCGTCACCACCTCCACCTTCAGCAAGCAGGCGCTGGATTACGCCAAAGGGCTACAACAGCGGGTGATCCTGATCGATGGGGCGCGGCTCACTGAACTGATGGTGGAATTTGGCGTCGGTGTGCGCGCCAGCCGCGTGATTGAAGTTAAGCGACTGGACGAGGATTTCTTCGGCGACGATGGCTGACAGCACGTAGGTGGGAAGCGGTACTTCTCAAGCCGATCTGAGCTGTTGCCGGTAAGCGAAAGGGAAAAGCCCCCCCCACGCCCGAACCATCTGTCTCGACCGCCCGATGAGAGTCAGACGATGGACATGGTTTCCGTGACGGGTTGGGCCGGCAGAGTGGCTTCCGGAGCTCGTCATGGAGGTTTTCCCATGAACATGCAGGTTCTCGACGCACGCCCGGTGTCAGGCGGCGGATACAAGATGGATGTCAGCCGCGGCTCGCGGGTTGGGCGCGTGTCCTCGGAGTGGGTTTCGCGGCCCGATGACGAACGCTTTCTCTCGCTTGGCGACATCGCGCCGTCTGTACGCGGCCGCGCCGAGCGCAAGGCTATCTCTGGACCTTGCCGCTGGCGGTGTGCGGAATGCTATCGGTCAGGACCACGCTGGCAGGGGCTGTCGAACGCTTCTTTCAGGCGAGCGCCGTCAGGGCACTGGCGACCAGCGCTCCAAGATCACGGTCTGCCACAAAGCCAGCCTGCTCGGCAGCCGGAGTGAAAAGCGGGGGTTGTGCGCCAAAAGCGGCTTCAAGCGCCGGCTCGGGCACAAAGGACACCAGTTCGGCCCGGCTGCCACATTGCCGCGCGATCTCTTCCACCAAATCCCCCATCGTGAACCGCAGAGCGGGCAGCGTGAGAGCGTAGGCCGGCGGCAAATACGCGGGGTCGTACATCAATCCATGCAGCACATTACGCGCGCAAGTGTCCAGCGATTGCGCCCAGATGGTAGCTAGCGGCGAGACCGGACAAACAAAGGCCTCGCCCGCTTTGAGGGCATGAAACAGGTTGGATATAAAGGCGCTTTTCATGCCGCTCGGTGCTTGGGGGCGAGCGAGAATGCCCGGCAGCCGCAGGCTGAGCCCGTCGATCATGGCACGGTTGGTGAAAAGTGCGACCGCCTGTTCAATCATCGCCTTATGGCCGCCATAGATCATTTTGGGGCTGAGCGGGGTGGCGTCATCGACATGGGCCGGCATCGGATCGCCAAACACGGCGATGGAACTGGCGAAGATAAAGCGGAGCCGGTTGCCAAAAGCGGAGGCCTCGAGCAGCAGGTCGTATGAAGCATCCAGATTGATCCGGCGCGATGCGGCGGGATCAGCCTCAGCCGCGCCACCGGGCACGGTGGCCAGATGGATCACCGCGCAAACTCCATCCCCCAGCGCCTCACCGCGGGCCTCTTGATCGCCCAGATCACCGGCAACGATGCGCGCGCCTTCTGGAATGCCCGCAGTGACGCTGTCCATCGCCACCACCTGGTGGCCGAGCGCCAGCGCCTGTCGCACCACCTGCCGCCCCACAAATCCACCAGCGCCGGTGATCAGGAGTGGGCGGGGTTCGATCATGACAAGCTCCTGTTGGGTGGCACGGCGGCGGGCGATGACATAAAGCGAATGGCCGCGTCGATCCGACATCGCGATGAGCTGTTTTGGTCAAACGAAACTCACAGAAGATATGGTTTTTGAGTTTGCGCCCTAATCCGGTTTGCATTCCGGCAAGGCCTCACCATCGTGCCGATAGGCCAGTGCCTCGATCAGCACAAAGACAATGCGGCAAGGCTTGTCGGTGGGATTGCGCCAGAGGTGATTAGTGCCACGCTGGATGATAATTCCGCCTGCACGCACGGTCTGTTTCACGCCGCCCTCCAGCTCCAGCTCGACGTCACCGTTGAGGACGATGCCATAATCAATGCTGTTAGTGCGATGCAGCGGGCTTTCTCCGCCCGGCAGCATGTCGACAACGCGGATCACCGAACCACGCTCCAGCGTCAGGCCAGTCGGCAACTCGCGCCCGTCACGGTTGTCGTTGTTGTCGGCAGGCACGTCCTGTGTGGCCCAGATCGTCAGAAAGCTTGCATCGCCTGAAGCAATCATCTGAGTCGGTGCGACGTCTTGCGCCGCTATGATCGCACGACCCTGAACATCATGGCCGGTAACGACGCGGTGAACTGGCAGCAGGCCACTGTCCGATGCAGCGTCGATCATGCCTTCACCACAGTTTGACTGATCGCGCCGAAGGGAGTTCCGCCGGTGCTGGTGATGGCTTCCATGCGTACCCGGTCGCCAAAACCCAGGAAGGGTGTGGCTGGTTTGCCCTGCGCGATGATCTCAATGGCGCGGCGTTCGGAAATGCAGGCTGACCCACGGGTGGCATAATCCTTGTTCGACACCGTGCCCGAACCGATGATGGTGCCCGCCACCAGATCGCGGGTGCGCGCAGCATGGGCGATCAATTCGGGAAAGGAGAAACCCATTTCATCGCCCTTGACCAGTCCGAAGCGTGCTCCGTTCCATTCCACCAACAGATCGGAGCAGACCCGCCCGTCGCGCCAGTCCGCGCCCAATTCCCCGGGGGTGATGGCAAAGGGCGCCATGCTGCAAGGAGGCTTGGCCTGCACCCAGCCAAAACCCGTTTTCATTTCCACCGGTGCAATGGTCCGCAACGACCAGTCGTTGATCTGCACGATCAGCTTGATATGGGCGGCGGCCTGTATCGGTGTTACGCCCATCGGCACGGCGTCGGTAATCACGCCGAACTCGCCCTCGAAATCGATGCCGTCGGCCTCGCTGGGCAGGGGAATATCATCGCTGGCGCTGTAAAATCGATCCGACACGCCCTGATACATCAGCGGGCGCAAACGGTCGGCAGCCGGGGAGTTGAAGGCTATCTCCATCAGGTCGCCGTGCTGGGCAAAGGCCGAACCGTCCAGCCATTGCCACGAGCGAGGCATGGGCGCGGCAATGGCCTGCCCCGCCATAGCCTCCCCCTCACCAGCAGCCACCCTTGCCGCCAGCGCCTGCAAGGCGGGTTCGGCCTTCCCCCAATCGGCGATGGCGGCAATCAGGCTGGTGCCAGCGGGCAAATATCGCGCTCCATCGGCCGAAACGACCATCAGCGCCCCGTCGGGCGTGCCATCGCGAAGGGTTGCAAGACGCATGATTATTCCTCGATGATGGCAACGGCGCGGGTCCAGCCAGCGGACGCGCCCTTGATCTTGTGGGGGAAACAGGAAATGGTGAAGCCGTGGGGTGGCAGCGCTTCGAGATTATGCAGCTTTTCCAGATGGCAATAGCCGATGTCGCGCCCGGCCTTGTGACCTTCCCAGATCAGCGAGGTATCGCCGGTTTCCTTCACCTTCTGTGCCGTATAGCTGAAAGGCGCGTCCCAGCTCCAAGCATCAGTACCCGTGACGCGCACCCCGCGCGTGGTCAGATACATGGTGGCGTCATAGCCCATGCCACAGCCAATGTTGACGTAATCGGGATTGCCAACCGCCATGCCCGCCGCTGTATTGACCAACACAATGTCGAGCGACTGCAGATCATGGCCGATGCGTTTCAACTCGTCCTCAACATCTTGCGCCGTTGCCACATAGCCGTTGGGGAAATGCCGAAAATCCAGTTTCACTCCATTTTGGAAGCACCATTCGAGCGGCACTTCATCGATGGTGATCGCGCGCGCGCCGCCATCCATCGTCGGGTGGAAATGCCAGGGCGCGTCGAGATGCGTGCCGCTATGCGTCGTCAGCCGTACCCATTCGGCCGCTGCGAAACCTTCGCCGCCGGGCAACTGCTCTGCCGTGAGGCCGGGAAAGAAGTGCGCAGCCTCGGCCACGGTTTCACCATGCGTCTGATAGGTGATCTCCGGCTTCATGAACGGCGGATCGGTCACCACATCGTTGCACAGCGTGATCGACAGATCGATGAAGCGGCGGGTCATGCCGTGTGCCCTCCCAATGTTTCGGCGAACCAGTCGGCGATATAATCGCGGCCAAAGGCCATGTTGTCGGCGCCCACATGCTCCACGCCGCCCTCGCGCGCGGTGAATATCTTCAATTCGCGGCGGGGGGAATTGACCAGCTGGTCGTAGCAATCATGCGCGTAATCGACGCTGATCTGGCGGTCCTGCGCGCCATGGGTGACGAGGAAGGGCACTTTCACCCGATCCATATGGCCGTTGAGATTCATCGCGTCGGATTTCGCGAGGAACTCGTCCATATCCTTCGCCCCGAAGGCCCACATCACATGCGCCCAGTAATGCGGCACGGGGTTTTCGCCCTCGCGCTTCATCCGCTTGTCCTGCACCTCGCGCCAATTGTGGTTCGCGCCCCAGCAGGCGCCGCTGGCAAAGCGCGGCTCATAGGCGACGGCGCGCGGCGCGAAATGGCCGCCCAGCGAAATGCCGGTCATGCCGATGCGCTTGGGATCAACATCAACTTGGGCTTCCAGCCAGTCCACCGCCCTGCTCGCCCAGTTTTCCGAATGCGGATCGACCGGCAGGTTCTGGAGGCGGAGCGCCTCACCCGTGCCGGGCTGGTCAACGCAAAGCGTGGAAACCCCGCGCCGCGCCAGCGCTTGCGGCAGGCGGCTCCAATAGAGCATCTCCTTGCAGCTATCGAGACCATTGCAATAGACCACGACCGGATGGGGGCCTTCCCCCGCCGCGCGGGTGTAGAGCGCGGCCATCGTGCCATGCTCGAGCGGAATTTCCACCCGCTCACGATTGATCTTGCCCAGCGCCGTCGATTGCTCGAAACTCGCCAGCGCCCTGGCATAGGTTGCCTCGCGCCCCGGCGCGCCATGCCCCTGCATGCGCTCGGCCACCAACAGATAGAGCGCGGCGCGTTCCAATTTGTCACTCGCGGAAAAGCCGCCCCCCCTGGCCTCATCCTCGGCGGCCAGCTCGATGAGTTTGTCGCCCATCGCCGCCCATTGCTTCATGAAGGCGGGCGTGCCGACATCGCCACCGCCAGCCGCCGCCTCGATAATCGGTTGGCACATATCGACGATCTCGCCGATCTGGCCGCCACTTTCGAGCGCGATGGCAACCGAGAGGTTCCAGATGTAGTTCGGGAAAGGAGAATAGAGCGCCACAGCTTATGCCCCTTCCGCCACAAACAGACCCGCATTCTCGTGCGGATGCGGCAGCGTCTGCGGGCCACCGGTGCCGATACCCCACTGATCCATCACCATCGGCGCGGGCGTGTAGACATGCGGCGCTCGCGTCTCGAAATCCACCTCTTCGAGATCGCTGGTGAATTCGGTGACAAAGCCGCAAGGGCTGACGAAATAGCTGAAGGTGTTATTGCCGGCCGTGTGGCGGCCCGGCCCCCAGCCGATGTTCACATCCATCTGCTTCATGCGGTGAATGCCGCGCATCACGTCATCCACACCCAGCATGTCATAGGCCACATGGTTGAGGCAGGCCGGGCCGGGCAGTATGGCGAAACGGTGATGGGCTGAATTGCAGCGCAAAAAGCACATAAAATCGCCCAGCCAGTCCGACACCTTGAAGCCCAGCGCATCGCAAAACCACGCGATCAGCGCCTTGTGATCGGGCGAATGCAGCACGATGTGGCTGATCTTGACCGGCACGCCTTCCCAGCGCTGGAGTTGGCGGCTGGTGCCGCGCGCCACACCGCTGGAAATTTCCATCAAGATGCCATCGGGCGAGAAAAAGCGGAAGCCATAACCGCCGCCCGGTGTCGTCAGTTCGCGCGGGGCATGGACGATCTTGCCGCCCGCAGCCTCCACCCGGGCGGCCAGCGCATCGACATCGGCCCGGCTGTCAGCAGCCAGCGCGATCACATCAATGCGGTTTTCCTCCGCCTTGCGCAGGCGGACAACGTGGTGCTCGTCATGCCCCTGCGTCTTGAACCAGGCCATTCCGTCACCGGATGGCACGCGCTCCAACCCCCATTTCTGCTGATAATAAGCAGCCTCGGCGTCAAAATCACTGACGCCATAGCCTACATAGCGGATTTCAGTCACTCGACTCATTGGTCAAATCCTTGCAAGTTCAAATGGGCTGCGAGACGATGGTGAACATCTCTGCCGTCGCCTTGGCGTTATCGACCGGCGGGCCTTTGCCGATCTGGCCGTGGCAGATCTCCAGGCTCTTCTCGACGATGAAACGGCAGCGTTCGAAACGGCGGCCGTGATAGGCGGTAAAGGCCTCTTCCGGCGTGGCGGCCCTGGCGATTTCCTCGGCCAGCACGATGCTATCCTCGATCGCCATGCCCGCCCCTTGCCCCAGATGCGGCGTGGTGGCGTGCACAGCATCGCCCAGCAAAACCACGCGGCCCTTGTGCCACGGCCCATAGAGCATCATGCCCTCCAGAGGCCGATAGACCACGCTCTCGTCATCGGTGATCTGCTGCGCAAGCGCCTGAATGGCAGGTGCGGCGCCCGCCAGTTTCCCGCGCATCCTCGCCGCAATTCCCGCCGTCTCATAGCGCGGGTTGCCCGGCTCGGGCGTGGTGACATACATATACATCAGCTCGGCGCTGATCGGCACAAGGCCCACGCCGGTCGGGCCGTTGTAGACATGTAGCGCGTCAAGATCGGCCGGGCGGGGGAAGTTGTAGCGCCACACCGCCTGTCCGGTGTATTGCGGGCGCGGTGCATCGGGCATGATGGTCTGGCGCGTCTGGGAAAAGACACCGTCGGCGCCGATCACCAGATCGTAGCGGCCCGTCCTGCCGTCGGAAAAATCGACGTGCACGGCTTCGCCATCATCGTTGATCGTGGTGGCGGTCACGCCGAGATGGATCTGCGCACCCGCCGCCTTGGCAGCGTCGCCCAGCAGCTTGTGCAGGGCAGGGCGGCCAATCCCCATATTGGCGGGCAGACCCTCGGCCACCGGATGCCCGGACACACGCGCGATCTTCTGCCCATCGGGCGAATAGACCTCCACCGCATCGAACCCGACACCAGCGGCCAGATAGCCATCCAATATGCCCAATTGCCGCGCGGCAGAGAGCACATTGGACTGCTGAATGATCCCCACCCCATAGACCGACCATGTCGGATCACGCTCGATCACCGTGACGCCATGGCCCGCCTTGCCCAGAGCGATGGCGCTCGTCAGACCGCCAATCCCGCCGCCAATGATCAGGATATGTTGTTGCCGCATAGTCATTCATCTCGTCGTTGGAGGCGGGAGCCGGGGCGAACCGGCTCCGCAACTGGCCGGATTGGCGATTTAAAACTTGACCGAGCCGCGCAGGCCGAAGGTGCGGGGCGGGCGCAACTGGTTGTACAAGACGCCGTTCTTCACCGGGCTCTGAAAGCTGGCGGCAAAGACGGTCCTGTTTTCAAGATTGTTGACGAAGGCGGTGACCGAGAAGCGACCGCCCACCGGCTCGAAGCCGAGATGCGCGTTGGACATCATATAGGTGTCCTGATGACCATCCGGCAGATAGTCGATCGACACATAGGTGCCGCTTTGAATGCGCGTATCGGCGCCCAGACTCACCTCGCCGCCGCTGCCCAAAGCAAACTTGTGCTCATAGGCCAGATTGATCGTCCAGTCGGGCGCATTGACCAACGGTCGGCCAGAACAGTTCACATTGAAAATGGCAGCGCCCGGTGTTGCCGCGATCAGGCCGGTCGGCGTGACGCCGCAACCTTCGACCGGGGTCGCGCCCGAGGTCGAATAGGCCTGATAGGCAAAAGTCTTGTACCTTGCGTGCAGCCACTGGATATCCGCGCTGAACATATCTTGCGGAGTTGGTTTGAACAACAATTCCGCCTCAACGCCATAAAGTTTGGCCGATCCGGCATTTTCGGTCAGAAACACCGGCGCATAAATGCCGCCAGCCGGGGTGGATGCCACCTGCACCGGGCCGAGATGCGAGACCTGCTGGTTGCTGTAATCCCACAGGAACGCTTCGACATTCAACTGCAGCCGATTGTCGAGAAAGCGGTTCTTGGACCCGAGGGTATAGGCGGTCAGACCTTCGGGCAGCGAGTAATTCTGACCGGTTGCCGCATAGAGCGCGCCGGATTTAAAGCCCGTCGCCACCGAGGCATAGACCAGGCTGCGCGGCCCGGCATCATATTCCAGCCCGGCCTTCCAGGTGGTCTTGCGGAAATGCACATCGCTGGTGGCGACCGCCGGGATACTGGCAAAGATCGGCGTGAAATTACCCGTCGCGGGGCTGACAAAGCCGACAAAGGGCGCATTGGTGAAATTGGTCGATTGCTGCTTGTGATCGTCGGTATAGCGCAGGCCCCCCGTCAGGCGGACGTGCGACGCGACCTCCACGGTCGCCTGCCCAAAGGCGGCAAGGCTGCTGGTGTCCAGCAGGGAATTGATGTCGAGCAAATTGCTGCCCTGATCGTAATGCTGCAGCGCATTGACGTGTTCGCTGAACCAATAGCCACCGATTACCCAGTTCACCGCGCCGGAACGATTGCCCAGCCGGGCTTCGACCGAACCCTGATGCGATTTTTCAATGTCCCGGATCAGGAAGGACGAAGCATAGGAGAGGAAATTGAGGTCGGTCTCGCGCCATGCCGGAATCACGGTTAGCTTGGCAAAGCCTAGATCCGCATTGGCGGTGAGCGCTGCGCCATAATAGTTGTTGTCCTGAAACCCGTCACTTTTGGCGAGAATCTGCGGCACGGGCGCGGTCGGTTGCGCGGCCTGATAAGCGGCGAGCACCGCCGGGTCACTGACCCCGAGACGCCCATTGCCGATCAACGGCATGATCGTCCCGCCCGCACCCTTGCCGCCGACATGGCCATAGTCGGTCATCAAAGTGGCATTGATGCCTGCGCCATTGTCGAATTTCAGCTGGCCACGCACCGCGCCGGTGTTTTCATCATCATAGCCGTCGCTGAAATAGCCATCGTGGCGGGCATATTGCCCCGACACGCGCGCCGCCCATTGCTGCCCCAGCGGCACATTGATGGCGGCCGAGGTCTTGAATGTGTTGTAATTGCCAACTTCGGCATTGAGGAAGCCGCTGGTTTCATTCAGCTTGGGCTTTGCGGTGATGACATTGAGCGCGCCGCCACTGGCGTTGCGGCCATACAATGTGCCTTGCGGGCCTTTGAGCGTTTCGAGCCGCTCAAGATCATAAAACAGCGCCGCAGGGGCCGCCGGGCGCGAGAGATAGATGCCGTCGAGGTTGAAGGCCACGCCCTGTTCGGCAAAGGCGTTCGCGCCAAAACTGCCAATGCCGCGCAGATAGATCTGGGTGAAGGATGATGCCGATGCCACCTGAATGGCCGGAACGAGCCGGGTCAGGTCATTGGCCTGCGTCACAGACTGTTTGACCAGATCATCGCCTGCCACAGCGCTGACCGCCAGGGCCGCCTTTTGCAGATTTTCCTCGCGGCGCTGCGCGGTAACGACAATATCCTGCAGCCCGGTCGCGGGCGCGTCGGCTACAGGGGTCTGGGCGGGCGCTGTTGTTTGCGCCATGGCTGGCGTGCTGAAAACGACAGATGCTAGCAGGATGGCACGGAATCGCATGGTGATCTCCCCGGTGTTTTTTGATTGAGATCAATGTGCGTCAGAGCTTGTTATTTGAAAAATAGTTTGTTGTTATAAAAACGATCACAAAAACGGATTGATGCGATGCGCTTCAAGGGGCTTGATCTCAATTTGCTGGCCGCGCTCGATGTGCTGATCGAGCGCCAGAGCGTCACCCGTGCCGCCGAGCAATTGCACATCAGCCAACCGGCGATCAGCGCCGCGCTGGCCCGTTTGCGCAGCCATTTCAATGATCCGCTGCTGGTGCAGCATGGCAAGCAGATGATCCCGACCGCCTATGCCTTGCGCATCCAGCCGCATCTCAAATCGGTCCTGGCCGATGTCGATGCGCTGATCTCCACGTCGGCCAAATTCGACCCCGCGACCTCAACACGCACATTTCGCCTGATGGCGTCGGACTTCATTCTGGTGACGGTGTTGGGCGATCTTTTGCCCACCATCGAGGCGAGCGCGCCGGGGATCCGGTTTGTGATAACCCCGACGGGCGATCAGGCGACAGCCATGCTGGAGGCTGGCGAACTGGATCTGATCATCACGCCGCAAAATTATCTGAGCGACCGCCACCCGATGATCCCCTTGATGGAAGAACATCACGTGGTGGCGGGCTGGGTCGACAATCCGGTGATGGCCCTGCCCACCACGATCAGCGACATGACCCAAGCCCGCTTCATATCCGCCGTGATCGGGCGGCAAAGGACCGGCTCCTACGCCATCAACGAATTGCGCGGCCTGGGCTTTGAACTCGATCATACCCTGACTGTCAGCTATTTCGCCGCTTTGCCGCAGATGCTGATCGGCACCCGGTATCTGGCCATTCTTCATGAATCGATGGCGCGCAAGGCCGCGCGTTACCTGCCTATTCGCTACTGGCCCTTGCCGGTGGAAATTCCGCCAATGCGCTCGACGATCCAGTGCCATCGCGCGCATGCCGCGGATCCCGCGATTGCCTGGCTAATTGAACAGCTGACGGCATGGACGCCAACCTAGTGGATTGTTTTTGACATTTGCATCCCGCCATCCGGATAGCTCGGCCGCAAATGTCAGAATCGGAAAATCCACTAGAATCAAAACCTTCTAGTGGTCCGAAAAGATTCTGACATTTGCGCACCACCTAGCCGAGAGCGGTAGCAAATGTCAGAATCGGACCACTAGCAACGCCCCAGGAGAGTGAGAGTGCGGACGAGTTTTCCGTGACGGGTTGAGTGCCGAGAGAGAGGCTTTCGGCGCCCGTCATGGAGGTTTTCCCCATGAACATGCAGGTTCAGTGGACTTGTAACGGTTTTGCGCCGGTCACCTGAGCGATTTATGCTCGCAACAGGGGATCGACGAGATGACGACAAAGCATGCAGATGAGTTCAAGCGCGAGACGGTACGGATTGCGCTGATCAGCGGCCTTTCACAGGAGCGGGTTGCTGCGGACATGGGCATCGGCAAATCGACGCTGGGCAACAAAATTTGGAGACAAAATGGAGACAACGACCTCCAGGGAGACCTTTGTCTCCAGCCTCGACAGAGGCCCTTGGGTCGCCAATGCTTTTATTTTATTGGAGAAAAATGGTGCCGCTTAGGTGACTCGAACACCTGACCCCATCATTACGAATGATGTGCTCTACCGACTGAGCTAAAGCGGCTCGCCCTTGGGCGGGTTGGGTGCCTTTAACGGGGGGAACGCGGGGTTGCAATGGGGTTTGTGGGCCCATTGCAACACTTATCACACGGTGGCGGGTTGGCGGACGGCGGCGACGAGGGCCTCGGGCACGGCGGGGTCATCGATCGTGGGCGGCGTGACGAAATCTTCGCCGTTGACGATCTTGCGCAGCAGGTTCCGCAAGATCTTGCCGGAACGCGTCTTGGGCAGGCCCGCGACGACATAGGCGGTCTTCAGCGCGGCGACAGCGCCCAGTTCGCGGCGGACCGAGGCGATCACGGCATCGTGCAGCGCGCCTTCGTCGATGATCCCCGCACGCGGGACGACAAAGGCCACCGGGATCATGCCCTTGATCGCATCATCGGCGCCGATGACCGCGCATTCGGCAACGCCGGGGGTGGCGGCGACGATCTGTTCCATCTGGCCCGTCGAAAGGCGATGGCCGGCGACATTGATGATGTCGTCGGTGCGCCCCATGATGTGGACGAAGCCTTCGTCATCGATGTACCCGGCATCGCCCGTTTCATACCAGCCGGGGAACGTGCGGAAATTCTTTTCGTAGCCGGCGTGGTTGTTCCACAGCGTGCGAAAGGCGCCGGGGGCCAGTGGTTCGCGCATCACGACCGAGCCGCTGGCGCCGGTTTCGACCGGATGGCCGCCTTCATCAAGGATGGCGAAATCATAGCCCGGCACCGGAAAGCCCGCGCTGCCGCGCCGCCGCCGGGTATCGCCAAGCGCGACGCATGTGGCAAGCGCGGGCCAGCCGAGCTCCGTCTGCCACCAGTGATCGATCACCGGCAATCCGCTGTGCTCTTCCAGCCAGCCGATCGTGTCAGGATCGGCGCGTTCGCCGGCGAGGAAAATCGCCTGACACTGCCCGATGCCGACGGATTTGAGCAGCGCGGCATCAGGGTCTTCCTTGCGCACGGCGCGGATGGCGGTCGGCGCGGTGAAAAAGGTCTTTACCCCGTGCCTCGTGATCACGCGCCAGAATGTGCTCGCATCGGGGGTGCCGACCGGCTTGCCTTCGAACAGCACGGTGGTCGCGCCGACCAGCAACGGGGCGTAGACGATATAGCTGTGCCCGACGACCCAGCCCACGTCCGACGCCGCCCAGAACACATCGCCCGCGCCGATGCCATAGATATTGGCCATCGACCAGGCGAGAGCGACCGCATGGCCCGCATTGTCGCGCACGACGCCCTTGGGCGTGCCGGTCGTGCCCGAGGTATAAAGCACATAGAGCGGATCGTCGGATTTGACCGGGACCGGCTCGGGGATCGGGTCATGTGCAGTCGCGGCGCGCGCCTGCGCCCAATCGACATCGCGCGGCCCCTCGATCGCGCCGGGCGCCTGTTCGCGTTGCAGCAGCACGACATGGTCCACCGGATGATCGGCCAGCCGCAGCGCTTCATCGACCATCGGTTTATACGCGATCGTGCGCGATCCCTCGATCCCGCATGAGGCCGCGAGCAGCAGCCTGGGCGCGGCATCGTCGATCCGCTTGGCCAGTTCGAGCGGAGCAAAGCCGCCGAAGACCACCGAATGGATCGCCCCCAGCCGCGCGCAAGCGAGCATGGCAAAGACCGTTTCGGGGATCATCGGCATATAGATCACCACGCGGTCGCCGCGCCCAACGCCAAGCGAAGCGAGCATCGCCGCGACCCGGCCCACTTCTTCGGCCAGTTCGGCATAGGTAAAGCGGCGAATCGTGTCGGTGACCGGGCTGTCGTGGATCAGCGCAAGCGCATCGCCGCGCCCTGCGGCGACATGGCGGTCGATCGCGTTATGGCACGTGTTGAGCATGCCGCCGGGAAACCAGCCGTCCGTATCGGACCAGGCCGCGTCGGGCGCGGTCGTCCAGTCGATCGCGCGGGCCGCGTCGGACCAGAATCCTTCGCGGTCGTCCATGCTCCGCTGCCATGCCTGGGCGTAAGCCTCGCTCATCCTCTCGATCCCTTTTTTTCTACGCTGTGCGTCGAACTTTATGCTGCGTGTTGTGGCTCACATTTTGGCCGGGGACGAGCGCGACTTTTGGCTGATGTGCAAATGGGCAGGAACGGTTTTGCCGCCCTGCCCATTGCTTTGCGTACCGCGTCTTCGTCCCGCGCTTAGCCGTCGATATTGCGGCGGAACGTCTCGGGCAGAGCCAGCGCGCCAAACACCGCCGTCGCGCCGGCGACAATCACCGGATACCACAGCCCGTAGAAAATGTTGCCGTTGGCCGCGACCATGGCAAAGCTGATCGCCGGGAGCAGCCCGCCAAGCCAGCCGTTGCCGATGTGATAGGGCAGCGACATCGCCGAATAGCGGATCCGGCTGGGGAACAATTCGACCAGCAGCGCCGCAATCGGGCCATAGACATGGTGACCAGGATCACGAGGTAGAACAGGATCGCGATCACCAGCGGGGTATTGATCTTCGCCGGATCGGCCTTGGCCGGATAGCCGACATTGGCCAGCGCCCCTGTCACGGCAGGCTTGGCCGCGACTGCCGGCTTGCCGCCTTCGGAGGGTTTGGCCGGAGTGGCCGCCTTCCCGACAACCGCCGCCGTGAATTCGGCGATCGCTGCCTTTTTGTCATCGCCTTTGAGCTTGGCCGGATCGGGCGCGGCAAACCGCGTCTGACCGATCGTGATCGAGGCAATCGTGCCCACCGGCGCGGCGACATTGCGATAATTGATCCCGGACTTGGCCAGCATCGCCTTGATGATGTCGCAGCTCGTCGTGTCATAGGTCTTGCCGCCGACCGGATCGAACTGCGAATTGCATTCGGCGGGATCGGCGGTCACGATAACCGGCGCATTGGCCTGGGCGTCGGCGAGCGCAGGATTGGCCGCGCGGGTCAGCCCTTCGAACGCCGGAAACAGCGTCACGGCGGCAAGCAGGCAGCCGGCCAGAATAACCGGCTTGCGCCCGATACGATCCGACAGCGCGCCAAACACGAGGTAGAACGGGCTGCCCAGGATCAGCGCCGCGGCAAGCAGTACGTTGGCGGTCAGGCCGTCGAGCTTGAGCATCTTTTCGAGGAACGTCATGACATAGAGCTGGCAACCATAGAAGATCACCGCCTGCCCCGCGATCGCGCCGAAAAAGGCGACGATCACGACCTTCACGTTGCCCCATTGCCCGAACGCTTCGGCAAGCGGCGCTTTCGAACCGGTGCCTTCGTCCTTCATCTTCTGAAACACCGGCGATTCGTGCAGCTTCAGCCGCAGCCGCAGCCCGATCACCAGGAACAGGCCAGACAGGAGATAGGGAATGCGCCAGCCCCACTCCTTGAACGCCGCCTCGCCCACGCCGGTCACCGGAGAGCGGACCGTGATCACGATAAGCAGTGCCATGGCGAGCCCCGCTGTCGCGGTGATCTGAATCCAGCTGGTATAAAGGCCGCGCTTGTTGTTGGGCGCATGCTCGGCGACATAGCTGGCCGCACCGCCATATTCGCCGCCAAGCGCAAGGCCCTGCACCATGCGCAACGCGACCAGCATCGCCGGTGCGGCAACGCCTGCGGTCTTGTAGGTAGGCAAGCAGCCGACCAGAAAGGTCGAAGCGCCCATCACCGCAAGCGTGATGATGAAGGTGTAGCGCCGCCCGACAAGATCGCCGATGTGACCAAACACCAGCGCGCCAAACGGACGCACGATAAAGCCCGAAGCAAACACCAGCAGCGCCATGATATAGGCGGTGGTCGGATTGAGCCCGGTCAGAAACTGCGATGCGATGATCGCCGTCAGCAGGCCGTAAAGATAGAAATCATACCATTCGAACACCGTGCCCAGCGAACTGGCAGTGATCACCATCTTTTCACTGTGCGTGGCGACGTGATGTTTGGGTATGTCGTCGAATGTCGATGCCATGGTTGCCGGATCCCTTCCCGTTGACAACGGCGCCTGCGCGTTGCCGGTATGCAGGAGGCGGCCCGATGGCCGGAACCGCCTCCCCCCCTTTTTTATGTTTTTATTGAGCCACGCAGCCGAATCGACCGCGCCGATCATGCATCAGAAGCTATATTTTGCAGCAAAGTCCAAACGATCGACATGGCCGTTCAGCGTGTTCACCAGTTCGCGGTTGCCGTGACGATATTCGACGCCCAGATCGACATTGGTGACCGGGGAATAGAACAGGTTGCCCGCGGCGCTCCAGGCTTCGCGGTTATAGGTGCCAATCCCTTCCGCACTGCGATCGAGGGCGTCAGAATAGGACACTTTCTGATAGCTGCCGATCACGTTGACGCGCCATTGGGAATTGAGCGCAATATGGCCCGCGCCATAGATGCCGAGATTGCGCACCGAGGCCAGCAATCCGTTTGACTGAAGCACCGCGTCGGGGCTGAAGTTCAGACCCATGTAGCGGCCGATCCCTTCGCCATACGTCGCCTGGAAACGCAGATCGCTGCTGTGGCTTTCGTTAAGGAACAGTTTGCCCGAAGCGCTGACGCCCCAACCGAGGCGCGAATCGGTGATATGGGCAGCGCCGCCCTTGGCATTGTCGATCCGCAATTGCCGCCAGAGCGTCGCCAGATCGAGAAAGCCGAACTTGCCGGTATATTCCAGCCGCGCGGTGGCGTCGGGGGCATGGTCTTCACCATTTTCGATGAGCGCCGCAGAGCCTGACGTGGACGAAGCGGTTTCCGGATTTTCGACCGCCATGATCAGCTTCAGATCCTTTTGCAACGGCAGCGCATAGCGCACCATCGGCTGGCGGATGAAGATCAGACCGTCGATGCCCCCGACATAGTCGGTGCTTTCCGGAAGAACCGCGACGTTTTCAAAGTTGGTGAAATCCTGACCAAAGGTCCAGCGATCGAACTGAATGAACGCGCGCCGCATGGCCAGGTCATAGGCGTTGGTCGTGCGTTGCGTGCCCTGGCCCAGCGCCATCGGCGTGCCGGGCGCGGCCTGAAAGTCGAATTCGATATAGGCCTTGAGCGCATGGTTGCCGACTTTGGTATTGGCATCGACCCAAAAGCGGGTCTGTTTCGCGCTGAAATCGGTCACGCGGGTCGGCGAAGTCGGGCTGGCTGGATTGAACACCGGCACCGACTGCGGCAAGTAAAGATCGCGGCCGAGCGTGTTGGTCGGAACATCTCCGCCGCTGTAACGCGCACTGCTGGCGAGCAGCTTGACATAGCCCGACAGCGAAACGGTGGAATTGCCCGAATGGAAGCCCAGCTTGGGCGTGGCGTCGGTCAGCGCGGCGATCTTGCGCTCGGCATCGGCCGCTTTCGCATCGGCGGCTTGCGCAGTTTGCGTCGCGGCAATCGCCTCGGCATGGGCGGCGGCGGCATCCTGGCTGACGGCGGCCACGGCAACCGGCGTGGCGGCGGCCTGGGTCGTGTCGGCGTGGGCGGTCTTGAGCGCGTCGCGCAAGTCCGTCACTTCCTGTTCCAGCTTTTTCAGACGTGCTTCGAGCTCTGCCTCATGACTGCCGCCTTTCTTGTGTGCCGGGCTGGCCATCGCCACCGCGGGCACCACCATTGCGGTGGCGACCATGAGCGCGGCCGCGCGCCGCGCAAACGAATTATTCATCGCTATCCTCTCCCTGGTGCCAGCTTCTGCCGATGCACTGGCGTCACTGTCTCTGCACACCACCCAGGCAACCAGCGAGATATTGGTCTTAGATCTACGACTAACGTCTGGACCGGCAGGTTATTTCATAGAGTTTTTCTTTTTAATTCTACGGCTTGATGAATATGAGAATTATTACTTAGCCGCCCGGAGATGCGTATTTACGGGTTTGCGAGGGCGCATGGGCTCGTCGCAGGGCTCATCCGGGCAAGACATTTGCAGCATCCGCCAGTGTCTGTTTGCTGAGACACTTACCGCGACCGGGTCGCGCGATCCGCTTTGCAAGCGACCGCCAATCAGTCCTATACTTACGACCATGGTCTAGACGTTGGCGACGACGCAGCTGGGTTAGATTGGATGCAAATAAGAGAGGAGAGCCTGTAACATGGGCGAGGCAATTTATCCGGTGCCGGCCGAGTGGGCCACATCAGCGCTGATCGATGAAGCGCGCTATTTCGAGATGTATCGTCGCTCGATCGACGAACCGGAGGCTTTCTGGCGCGACGAGGCGCAGCGGCTCGACTGGATCAAGCCCTTTTCCAAAGTCAAGAACACCTCGTTCCACGAAGCCGATTTCGGCATCAAATGGTTCGAGGACGGCACGCTCAACCTTTCGGCCAACTGCCTTGACCGGCACCTGGCGACGCGCGGCGACGACATCGCGATCATCTGGGAACCCGACAGCCCGACCGAGCCGGAACGTCGCATTACCTATCGCCAGCTTCATGCCGATGTCGGCCGCCTGGCCAACCTGTTGAAATCGCGCGGGGTCAAGCGCGGAGACCGGGTGACGATCTATCTGCCGATGGTGCCCGAGGCGGCCGTCGCGATGCTCGCCTGCGCGCGAATCGGCGCGATCCATTCGATCGTGTTTGCCGGATTCTCGCCCGATGCCCTCGCCGGGCGCATTGTCGATTGCGACAGCCGTATCGTCCTGACGTCCGACGAAGGCCTGCGCGGCGGTCGCAAGGTGCCGCTCAAGGCCAATGTCGACGATGCGCTGAAGCAGTGCCCCGATGTCGACACGGTGATCGTGCTCAAGCGCACCGGCGGCGCCGTGACCATGCACGAAGGGCGCGACATCGACTGGGAAAGCGCCGTCGCGCAACAGTCGGCGGACTGCCCTCCCGAAGAAATGAACGCCGAAGATCCGCTGTTCATCCTTTACACCTCGGGCTCCACCGGAAAACCCAAAGGCGTGCTGCACACCACCGGCGGCTATGCTGTCTGGGCCTCGATGACGCACGAATACGTGTTCGATTATCGCCCCGGACAGATCTACTGGTGCGCCGCCGACATCGGCTGGGTCACCGGCCATTCCTATGTGGTCTATGGCCCGTTGATGAACGGCGCGACCACGGTCATGTTCGAAGGCGTGCCCAACTATCCCGACGCCAGCCGGTTCTGGCAGATCGTCGACAAGTATGACGTCGAAATTTTCTATGGCGCTCCCACCGCGCTGCGCGCGCTGATGCGCGAAGGCGACGAATGGGTGAAAAAGACCAGCCGCGCTTCGCTGCGCCTGCTTGGCTCGGTCGGCGAACCGATCAATCCCGAAGCCTGGGAATGGTATCACAAAGTGGTCGGCGATGGTCGCTGCCCGATTGTCGACACCTGGTGGCAGACCGAAACCGGCGGGGCGATGATCACACCGCTTCCCGGCGCGACGGCGCTCAAGCCAGGCTCGGCGAGCCGGCCCATTTTTGGCGTGAAACCCGCGCTTGTCGACAACGACGGCAATTTCATCGACGGCCCGGCCGATGGCTGCCTCGTCATCACCGACAGTTGGCCGGGTCAGATGCGCGGTGTCTGGGGCGACGCAGAACGCTTTTTCCAGACCTATTTCACCACGTTCAAGGGAATGTATTTCACCGGCGACGGCTGCCGCCGCGATGAAGACGGGTATCACTGGATCACCGGACGCATCGACGATGTGATCAATGTCTCGGGCCACCGCATGGGCACGGCGGAAATCGAAAGCGCGCTTGTCGCCCACCCGCAAGTCGCCGAAGCCGCCGTCGTCGGCATGCCGCACGAGATCAAGGGCCAGGGCATCTACGCCTTTGTCACTTGCAACGCCGAAGTCGAACCCGACGATGCGCTGCGCAAGGCCTTGATCCAGTGGGTCCGCCATGAGATCGGCCCGATCGCCACACCCGATGTCATCCAGTTTGCGCCGGGCCTGCCCAAGACCCGGTCGGGCAAGATCATGCGCCGCATCTTGCGCAAGATCGGCGAAAACGACCTCTCGAACCTGGGCGACACATCGACGCTGGCGGACCCGTCGGTGGTCGACAACCTCTTGGCCAACCGACCGGAGCTCAGCCCGGCCTGAACCGGGCTGCGCCCAAGGGCCAGATGACAAGCCCGATCGGGGCGAAAAAAATGCATAGCCCGCCGGTGCGGTCCACCGGCGGGCACTGACTTGCGAAAATTTGATGCAATGAGGACGCATTTGCACGAGTCTCGCTCTTGCGGTGGCTCGCTTGGGGTATAAAGAGGCTGGACTTGCCCAAAAACGGGGGTCGGTGCGGACACTGCGCAAAGAGGCGTGGCGACGGGCCGACACGAGATTTCCGGAACGGGGAGAAATCTTGAGTTGTACGGTCCTCATCGCGGATGATCATCCGCTGTTCCGCCAGGCACTGGCGCTCGCGCTGTCTACTGCAGTGCCCGAAGCGCGCGTGATTGAAGCTGGCACGCTGGCCTCTGCGGCCAAAGCCGCAGCGGAAACAGCCGACCTCGCGCTTATTACGCTCGATCTCAAAATGCCGGGCGCAGTAGGCTATTCGGGCATTGCCCTGCTTCACGCCGAACGTCCGACTGTGCCGATTCTGGTCGTATCGGGCGCCGACAATGCCAATGCCGCCGATGAGGCGCGCGCCTTTGGCGCCGTCGGCTTCCTGCGCAAGGATGCCGACCTGCCGCAAATCGAAGCGGCCATTCGCGCTGCGCTCAACGGCTCACGCCTACGCGCCGCCAATGACGAAGCCGAGGCCAATGCCGAAACGGCGGCACCCCCGGCGCCAAACCCGGTCGATCGCGTCCGCGGCACCGTTGCGGGGCTGACCCCGACCCAGCTCAAGGTTCTGCTCGCCGTGCTCGAAGGCAAGCTCAACAAACAGATCGCCTATGATCTCGGAATGAGCGAGGCCACTGTCAAAGCCCACATGACCGCCATCATGCGCAAGCTCGACGTGCAAAACCGCACGCAAGCCGCGCTGGCGGCGCGCTCACTGGGGCTCGACCTCGCGCTTTGACAGGCTTGCCAGAAACGTGGCGAGCACTTCGGGCTGAACCGGCTTGGCAAAGAACGGCACGCCGCGCCGACGCAAGGCGGCCTGCAAGACCGGATCTTGTGCCGCGCTGATCATCGCCAGCGCAACTTGCGGCGCCGTTTCCTGCAACCGATCAATCAATTCCAGTCCGGTTTCCCCGCGATCAAGGTCATAGTCGATCAAAGCCGCATCGACATCCGGCGCCAGCGCGAGTGCCTCGGCAATCGTGCGCGCGCCGAGTACCTGATGCCCCTGCCCCTCAAACAGCGCCTCACTGGCCTCGATGATCAGGGGATCATTGTCGACCACCAGCAAAGTCAGCGGCCGCGTGGATTCAGCCCGACCAGCGTCGGTAATCGCGGCCACGATTTCGGGCGCGGGCATGGCCGTCGCGGCGATCGTCACGCCAAAGCGGCTGCCCCGCCCGACCGTCGACTCCACCTCGATTCCCAGGTGAAGCAGCCGTGCGATACGCTCAACCATCGCCAGCCCCAGTCCCAGACCTTCGGCTTCGACCGCGCCAAGCCGGGTAAATTCGCCAAAGATCGCCTTTTTCTGATCGGCAGGAACGCCGACCCCGCTGTCGAAAATATCGATGCGCAGCCCCGCTCCCCGCCGCCTGACTCCGATCAGCACGCCACCGTGCTCGGTATAGCGCACTGCATTGGACAAGAGATTCTGCACCACGGATCGCAACAGCCCGGCGTCGGTATGAACCACGCCAAACAGGGGCCCCACTCGCAGCCGTAGCCCCTTTTCCTCGGCCAGCGGACGCACCCCTTCGGCAATATCGCGCAAGAACGAGGCCAGCGCGATCGGTTCCGGATGCGGCTGTATGCCCCCGGCATCGAGTCGGGAAATGTCGAGCAGCGCGCGCAGCAACACTTCGGCCGCGCCGATCGCGCGTTCGACCCGCGCCACCAAAGGCCGCTGCGCTTCGCCCGACTGGCGATCGAGCGCAGAAAGGAACAGGCGCGCGGCATGAAGCGGCTGCAACAGATCATGGCTCGCGGCGGCAAGAAAGCGAGTCTTGTCTCGCGTCGATTCGGCAAGGCGGCGATTGGCCTCGGACAATTCGTGCGTCCGCTCGGCCACACGACTTTCGAGTTGCTCAAGCGTGCGTTGCAATTCGTCGCGGGTCTGCGCCTCGTTCGTGACATCGGTAAAGCTGGTCAGATAGCCGCCACCCGGCATCGGCCCGCCGACCGACTTGATCACGCGCCCATCATTGCGAATTCGCTCCGAGACATAGGGTCGACGCGCGCGCAGGCGATCGAGCCGACGTTCGACTTGATCTTCGATCGGGCCGGAAAAATGCCCGCGCGTGATGTTGAAACGGATCAGTTCGGCAATCGGCACACCGGCACGGATCAGACCCGGCGGATAACCGAACAGTTCGACATACAACGAATTCCACGCAATCAATTTCATCTCGGCATCGACGACGCTGATCCCGGAGGGCAGGTTTTCGAAGCTGGCAGCCAGCAACTGACGCGAAAACCGCAGCGATTGCCCGCCCTCGTCGAGCAGGCGCGTTACATCGTCGAGCCCCATCTGCCCGCCGGCGAGCGCCGAGGCGACCAGCGCGCGCGCCGAGGAAGGACCGACCACCGACGCAATCAGATCCTGCGCCCGCCGCGCGGCGATGCGATCGACCGGCGCGTTGTGCAACGCCGGCGGAAATGCGGATTCCGCCGCTTCCTCGCCGATAAAACGCGCCGCCAGTTGCGCCAGCTCACCCTGATTGCGCACATGACGTGCGCCGCGCAGGAAAGTGGGCCGCCCGCGCGTGCCGTCGCGTCCCGCGGTCGTGGCGAACAACACGAGACAATTGATCGCCAGCGACCAGAGCACGCCATGGACCAGCGGGCTCGCGTGGCCCACCCCGAACAAGTGCAGCGGATCGAACGGCATTCCCTGCATGCCCGCCAGCCACGACGGCGGCAGGATCGGCGGAAGCGCCAGCGTCCACAGCCACAGCGCAAACCCCGCCGCAAGGCTCAGCCGCCCGGCAACGGGGTCACGGCCATTGCCATAGACACTCAGCAGAAAATGCGGCGCAAATTGCGACATCCCGGCAAAAGCGATCAGCCCGATCGAAGACAGCGAACTGCGCGCAGGCGCAAGCAGCGCCCAGGCCAACGACATCCCGATCACCGCGATGATCGCCAGACGCCGCACGCCCATCATCTGCCGCCCGAGGTGGCCCGTCCCCCCTTCACCACCGCTGCTGCGCAAGACCGCAGGAAAGATCAGGTCATTCGAAACCATGATCGCCAACGCCGTCGTATCGACGATAACCATCGCTGCGGCCGAACTGATGCCGCCAAGCAAAGCCGCGATCACCGCCCAATGACTTCCCGCCGCGTCTGGCAGGCGCAGCACGAACAAGTCGGGCGCGGCGTCTCCGGGGAACGCCACCATCCCCGCAAGCGCAATCGGCACGACCAGCAGCGCCATCGCCATCAGATATCCGGCTGCGCCGAACCGCGCGTCACGCAAATCATGCGGATCGCGCGCCTGCGCCAATCCCATGAAAAACTGGCGCGGCAATACCACCACTCCCAGCGCGGAAATAAGCGAGATCACGGCGAAATCGATCGTCAGCGCCGCCGGGCGAAAATGCGCCTGCAACACTGCGATCCCCGCATCGACGTGTTCATGCGGCGCCTTGGCAATGACGACGATACCGACGCCGGCGACAATCACGAGGGCCAGCAACTTGATCACCGATTCCAGCGCGATCGAAAACAGCATGCCCTCTGTGCGCCCCGCAACCTCGTAGCGCCGCGCACCGAACAGAATCGCAAACAGGCCCAGAACCATTGCCGCCGCAATCATCACCGGTCCGGCGACAGCGCGATCGGAAAGCAGCGCGATCGCCGTACCGATGGAGCGCAATTGCAACGCGACATAGGGAACAATGGCGCTCAGCGCCGTCAAGGTGACAAGCCGCGCCATAGCGGGGTCGTGTCCAAAGCGCGCTGCGATGAAATCGGAAATCGTCGCGGCCTTTTCCTCATCTACCGCGTCGCCAAGCCGCTGAAGGAAGCCGGGCGCAAGCACGAGTACAAGGCAAGGCGCGAGATAAATCGGGAGATACGTCCAGCCCTCGCGGGCGACGCTTCCGACCGAGCCGTAAAACGTCCAACTGGAACAGTAGACGCCAAGCCCCAAGGTATAGACCATGTGCCGCAATCGCGGGGAAATCGAAGCGACGCCCGCTCGGTGCTTCGTGCGCGCTTCGACCAACGCAGCAACCGCAAAGAGCAATGCTATGAGTGCAAGGGAAAGCAGCGCTGCAAAGCCGAGGCTCATGATGCCTATCCGTCAACCGCCACCGGTCACACAGCGCCGGGCTGCGCGAACGCCGTCTATAGCGCCGTCCGTGCATCGCAGCAAATGGCAGGAAACGAATCGCCGAGCCAAACCCGCCGCGCGGAAATTCACAAGGCTACTCGTCTGACGTAACGCCCGGCACGGCGCGATTTTTTCGCATCCCCTCCCAAGGCTCGCGCCGGGCGAACGTCACTGACGGTGAGACAGTTCTAGCGCCTTTGTTGACCGGAGTCAGCTTAAATTCAAAAAACGACGCAATCGTCCCGGAATTGATGCAATGTTACAACATGGAGTTCCCATGACGTGACCCCCAACCTTCATCCAGTTGCGATTGGAACCGCTATACAAAAAAAGCGCGCCCGGACGGACGCGCTATGCTGCAATATAGCATTGTAAAATAATCGAAACCAAGGCCTCGATGACA
>NZ_KQ954285.1:442758-445258 GCF_001519055.1 Novosphingobium sp. Fuku2-ISO-50
TGTGAATGGGTTAACCCTCTACAAGAACGCCGCGTCGGCTACAATGCCTGGCGACGACCTACTCTTCCAACGCTTGAGCGTTAGTACCATTGGCGCGGACTGGTTTCACGGCCGAGTTCGAGATGGGATCGGGTGGGGCACAGACGCTATGGTCACCAAGCAATGGAGCCGGCGTGACGCTCTTATAGAGGGTTTTTAATCGATGCAGATGATGTCTGGCTTGATTACCGCCTTCATCATCACCTCTGACGGACGACCTTGTTTCCACATTTCATGTTTTCACATGCCTGTTTCACAAGAGCCCAGCGCAGAGCTGATATTGATGGTGGGATTCTTCAAGCATGAATAGAGTTATTAGGACCGGTTAGCTTCATGCGTTACCGCACTTCCACACCCGGCCTATCAACGTGGTGGTCTACCACGACTCTATGATACCTTATCTTGAGGGAGGCTTCCCGCTTAGATGCTTTCAGCGGTTATCCCGTCCATGCATAGCTACCCTGCTGCGCTCCTGGCGGAACGACAGGTACACCAGAGGCATGTTCACCCCGGTCCTCTCGTACTAGGGGCAACTCCTCTCAAGTATCGACGCCCACGGCAGATAGGGACCAAACTGTCTCGCGACGTTCTGAACCCAGCTCACGTACCACTTTAATTGGCGAACAGCCAAACCCTTGGGACCTGCTCCAGCCCCAGGATGTGATGAGCCGACATCGAGGTGCCAAACGATTCCGTCGATATGAGCTCTTGGGAATCATCAGCCTGTTATCCCCGGCGTACCTTTTATCCGTTGAGCGATGGCCCTTCCACGAGGGACCACCGGATCACTATGACCGACTTTCGTCTCTGCTCGACTCGTCAGTCTCGCAGTCAGGCAGGCTTATGCCATTGCACTCTAACAGACGGTTTCCAACCGTCCTGAGCCTACCATCGCGCGCCTCCGTTACTCTTTAGGAGGCGACCGCCCCAGTCAAACTACCCGCCACAGAGGGTCCCCGAACCGGCTAACGGTCCTGGGTTAGACATCAGAAAACAACAGGGTGGTATTTCACCTATGGCTCCACATCAGCTGGCGCCAATGCTTCAAAGCCTCCCACCTATGCTACACAATTCTTTCCTAATGCCACTCTGAAGCTGCAGTAAAGGTGCACGGGGTCTTTCCGTCTAACCGCGGGTACTCCGCATCTTCACGGAGAATTCAATTTCGCTGAGCATATCCTGGAGACAGTGGGGAAGTCGTTACGCCATTCGTGCAGGTCGGAACTTACCCGACAAGGAATTTCGCTACCTTAGGACCGTTATAGTTACGGCCGCCGTTTACCGGGGCTTCAATTCGGAGCTTGCACTCCTCCTCTTAACCTTCCGGCACCGGGCAGGCGTCAGACCCTATACGTCGTCTTGAAGCCGACTTAGCAGAGTCCTGTGTTTTTGCTAAACAGTCGCTACCCCCTGGCCTGTGCCCCCTGCCAGTGCTTGCGCATAGACAGGGCCTCCTTCTTCCGAAGGTACGGAGGCAATTTGCCGAGTTCCTTCAGGATACTTCTCTCAAGCGCCTTGGTATACTCTACCTGACCACCTGTGTCGGTTTCGGGTACGGTCTATATGGAGAGGCTATTTCCTGGAACCACTTCAAGGCCAGACCAATCCAATAAGGCCTGACAATAACCATGATCCGTCACTCATCTCCAGGCCCACGAATATTAACGTGGTTCCCATCGACTACCCCCTTCGGGCTCGTCTTAGGGGCCGGCTCACCCTGCTCAGATTAGCTTTAAGCAGGAACCCTTGGTCTTTCGGCGAGAGGGCATCTCACCCTCTTTGTCGCTACTCATGTCAGCATTCGCACTTCCGATACCTCCACGGTCGGTTACCCTCCCGCTTCTCAGGCCTACGGAACGCTCCGCTACCGCTGGAACAAATGTTCCAACCCTAAGCTTCGGTGCGTGTCTTGAGCCCCGTTACATCTTCGCCGCAGGAACCCTTGATTAGACCAGTGAGCTGTTACGCTTTCTTTAAATGATGGCTGCTTCTAAGCCAACATCCTGGTTGTTTTGGGATTCCCACATGCTTTCCCACTTAGACACGACTTGGGGACCTTAGCTGTAGGTTAGGGCTGTTTCCCTTTTGACGACGGACCTTAGCACCCGCCGTCTGTCTGCCGGATAAATCTCGTTGGTATTCGGAGTTTGGTTAGAGTTGGTAGATCTCGCGACCCCCGCATCCATCCAGTGCTCTACCCCCAACGGTATACGTCCGACGCTCTACCTCAATAGATTTCGCGGAGAACCAGCTATTTCCCGGTTTGATTGGCCTTTCACCCCTAAACACAACTCATCCGAGAATTTTTCAACATTCAACGGTTCGGCCCTCCAGTGCGTGTTACCGCACCTTCAGCCTGGTCATGCCTAGATCACCGGGTTTCGGGTCTAATTCATCGAACTCTGTCGCCCTATTCAGACTCGCTTTCGCTACGCCTACACCTAACGGCTTAAGCTTGCTC
>NZ_KQ954285.1:448677-645697 GCF_001519055.1 Novosphingobium sp. Fuku2-ISO-50
GCCGACGAAACCAGACGGACAGCCATCCTTCCCCGTTTTTGATTCGGGGAGGAGCGTGTCCGTCTATGTTGGCGACCGCAGTAGCAAAAGGCCGGAAAAACCGGCGCCACCGCTGCGGTGAGGTGGCATATATGGGGGGTGTGCCGACCGGTCAACGACAAATTGCATTTTTTTTGTAACACCACGCCAAGCCATTATAAAAATTCATGTTTTCACCCCTGAAGGAGGCCCAGAAGCCCCTTTGCCAGACCTCTGGACGATTCTCCCGGCGCGAATCCGCTTGCCTGCCCCCGCCCCATCCGACAGGCAGCACCTGTCACGCTTTGTTTACCGTGAGTGCCTTAGATACCGGGCCTTATCAGAGCCTCGCTGGACGCCTCTTTCGGATCAGACATGCAGCATTCCGTTCCCAGCATCAGCGTGGCCATGAGCGTCTATAATGGCGAACGCTTTCTCGCCGGGGCGATAGAGAGCGTCCTTGAACAGACCTTTGCCGATTTCGAATTCCTGATCCTCGATGACGGATCGCGCGATGCGACGCGCGCGATCGTGGCCCATTATGCCGGGCATGACCCGCGCATTCGCCTGATCGCCCGCGAAAACCGCGGCCTGGTCGCCAGCCTGAACGAATTGCTCGCCGTGTCGCGCGCGCCGCTGATCGCGCGGATGGATGCCGATGACCTTTGCCTGCCCGAGCGCTTTGCGCACCAGATCGCCTTTCTGGACGACCATCCCGAAATCGGCGTGCTGGGAAGCTGGACCGACGATATTGACGAGACCGATGCTCCTTATCGGGTCGATGCCCCGGACCACCCGATCGATCATGAGGGGTTTCTCGCCGCGATCGACGCCGGCCATCCTTTACTGTGCCATCCGGCGGTGATGTTCCGCCGCGAGCTTGTCCTGTCGGTCGGAGGCTATCACCCGGCGTTTCGCCATTGCGAAGATCTCGATCTCTGGCTGCGGCTTGCCTCGGTCACGCGCGTGGCCAACCTGCCCGAGCGACTGCTGCGCTATCGCCATTACAGCCAGCAAGTGTCGAGCCGCCATGCCACCGAACAGCAGATCAACGCTGCCGTATCGCGCATCGCCTATGCCGAGCGCCTGGCGGGGCGGGCCGATCCGACCTCGACACTGTCGGTGATGCCGCCCATCGACAATCTCGATGCGCTGTTCGGTCAGACCGGCGTCGCGCAAGAGGTGCGCGCTCGCGTTGCGCCGGGCTTGCTCTATTCGCGGGCCGGGCTTGGCGATGCCGGCTTTGACATTGTGTGCCGCTATATCCGCGAAGGCGGATGCTGCGCCGGTCTATGGCGCACGGTCGCGCGACTGGTGCTGTTCGGCTATCCCTTGCGTGCGTTGCGCCTCGCCATGGTACTGGCCACGCATAACACATCCGGCAGACCTGCCGCCCGCACGCTTGCCACGGTATGATGACCGATACCCCGGATGACATCGGCAGCCATGCGCCCGGCCGCGAAGCTGCCGCGATGAGCGTGCGCGGCGCCGCTGTCTGGGCCATGGCCGGGCAATATCTGGCTTTCGCGATCCAGTTCATTGCCTCGGTGGTGATTTCCCGCTTCTTTCTCACCCCGGGCGAAGTCGGGCTGTTCTCGATCGGGCTTGCGACCGCGATGATCGTCGCCGTGCTTCAGGATTTCGGCCTGTCGCGCTATATTTCCGGGCTTACCGTGCTCGATCATCACGAGATTGCGCGCTGCGGATCGGTGGCGATCCTGTTTTCGCTGCTGATCGCCGCAATCGTCGCGGCGACCGCGCTGCCGATGGCGGCGACGTATCACGAGGCACGCCTGATCCCGATTCTGCTGATCCTTGCAGGCAGTTATCTGTTTGTGCCCCTGTCGGTCGTGCCGATGGCGCTGATGGCGCGGGCGATGCAATTTCGCGGCCTGTTTGCCGTCAACGTCGGCGCGGCGCTCGCCCAAGGGGGCGTTGCCGTCGCGCTGGCGGCGGCGGGCTATTCCTCGTTTGCGCTGGCCTGGGCGACCGTCGCAGCGGCAGCCACGCGCGGAATCGTGGCGCAGATCATGCAACCGAGCTGGCCCCGCCGCATGCGGTTTGACGGGATCGGTCAGGTCCTGGGCTTCGGCGCGCGCACCAGCGTGCTCTATCTGACCGGCGCACTGGGCACGCGAACGCCCGACTTGATCGTGGGCAAGGCGCTGGGGATCACTGCGGTCGGGCTCTACAGCCGGGCCGTCAGCCTGTCCGATCAGTTCCGCATGCTGATCTCGGGCGCGATCGGCAGCGTATTCTTTCCCGCCTTTGCCCGCATCCGCGACAGGGGTGAGCCGCTGGGACCGGCGTACTTGCGGGTCTGCGCCGGGTATTCGGGCGTGGTCTGGCCGGGCATGGCGGGGCTGGCGATGGCTTCGGAGCCGATTATCCGCCTGCTCTATGGCCCCGCCTGGCTGCGCACCGCGCCCTTGCTCGCCATGATCGCGCTGACCGAAATCATGCTCGTCGCGCTGCCGCTGGTCAGCGATCTGCCGATTCTGGCGGGCAAGCTCAACCAGTTGCTGGCGCGCAACCTGATCGATACTGCGATGTCGGTCTTGCTGCTGGCTATCGGTTGCCGTTGGGGTGTCGAAGGGGCGGCGGGATCGCGACTGGTCTATGCGCTGTTCTGGTTTGCGCTCTATTTCCGGTTCATGCACCGCATTGTCGGATTCGATCTGGGCGGTCTGATGATGATCTATCTGCGCAGCGGGCTTGCCAGTCTGGCGGCGCTGTTGCCGCTGGCGCTGACGTATGCGTTCTGGGCACCGCCGGAAGCGATCACGTTTGCGCAACTGGCGCTGGCTTCGGCTATCGGCGTTGTCTGCTGGCTGATTTCGCTGGTGCTGCTGCGTCACCCCGCGCTCGGCGAAATTCTCGGGATGGCAGCGGCTGTGCCGATGATCGATCGCTGCATCCCGGCCCGGTTTCGCACCGCCTGATGCCTGACGCCGACACCGCGATCCGCCTGTCGAGCGCGCTGATCGACCCGGCCAGCGGGCTTCGCCGCGAAAGCCCGCGCCCGGCAGACATGCGCAATGCGGCCTATGATGCCCGGTTCGACTGGGACACGCTGTTCTACGATTGTTATCGCGTCGGCCCTCATATCGTGTTGCAGGGGCCGCCTTATCGCAATCTGCTGGCCCCGCTGCTCGCTTCGGCGCCCTTGGCAGGCGCGATGCGCCGCTGGTTTGGCCGCCCGCGCTCGATCGCGCGGGACAAGCGCGGCGAAATCTGGCTGCGCAGCGATGCGCAAGAGCTGACCATCGCCGGACCGATCGGTACCTATCATCTTGCCGTTCAGCCCGACCTGTCGCCGCTGTTTGCCGGTCGCCGCGTGATCCATACGCTGTCAAAGGACAATGCGCCCCGCTGGATCCATGACTGGGCGCGCTTTTATCAGGCCGAGCATGGTGCGGACGCCGCGCTGATCCATGACAACGGCTCGACCGCCTATAGCGCCGCCGAGCTTGAAGCGGGGCTGCGCGCGGCCTTTCCCGACATGGTCATCCGCGTCGTGTCCTGGCCATTTCGCTATGGGCCGCAAGGGGGCCTGGCCGGCGCAGTCGATGGGCGCGAAACGCCGTGGGATTCGGACTATTGCCAGACCGGATCGCTGCAACATGCCCGCCTGCGCTTTTTACGCGCGGCCCGCAGCGTGCTCAATGTCGACATCGACGAGCTCGTGCTGTCGGCGCGCGGACGCTCGATCTTTGCCGCGACCGAGCAAAGCCGACACGGGTTCATCAAGTTTCAAGGATGCTGGATCAGCGGCGCCTCGCCCGCCCCGGTGCGCCATGAAACCTGTCGCCACGCCGATTTCATTCTTCGCGACTGTGGCGAAATGCGCACCTGCCCGCCGAAATGGTGCGTGGTTCCGGCGCGCGGCGATCCCTTTCGTACCAGTTGGTCGGTGCACAACGTATTCGGATCGCGCCACAACCGGCGGGTGGATGACGAATTCACCTATCGCCACATCACGCCGATTTCGAACAGCTGGAAAGAAGATCGCGGCGTCGACGGACGCTTCGATCCCGCCGATTTTGCCGAAGACGCCGATCTCAAGGCCGCCTTTGCCCGCGCCGGGCTCGCCCGATCGGCCGCCTGACCCGGATCTGCCGCCCTCACAAAGAGATTGGTGGCCCCGGCACCGACATGAGCATACACTCTGCGTCAGGAGAGAATGCCATGCGAATGCATGCCACCATGATGCGTGCGGCGCTTGCCGGTGCGGTGCTGAGTGCGGCCCCGTCGCCTGTCGGCGCAATCGATCCTGCGTCGATCGCAACCGCCGCCCTGCCCGCGCAGACGCCCGATGCGGCGCGCCCATTTGCCGCCGGAGCCGCCGCGATGCGCGATCCTGCTGCGGCCGCAAGCGACGATGTCCTTCGTCTCGGCCAGGATGGTCATGATCGCATGACCGTGGCGGTCGAAGTCACCAACGAAGCCGGTCTGCACAGCCCCTTTGCCTTTCTGGTCGACACCGGGGCAGAGCGCACCATCGTTGCACGCACGGTGACAACGGCGCTGGGTCTCGCCCCCAATGGGCGCGGGCGACTGGTCGGCGTGGCCGGTTTGCGCGATGTCGACATGGTGACGCTGGCCTCGCTCGCGCTCGGTCGGCGAAACCTCTATGATCTGGCCTCGCCCGTGCTCGATGCCGACGCGATCGGCGCCGACGGGATCATCGGGCTCGATGGCTTGCAAGGGCAACGGATCGTGCTCGATTTCGATCGCAACCGGCTCCTGCTCGGCGATGCCCGGACGCTGGGCGGCGACCGGGGCTATGACATCGTCGTCCAGGCCCGGCGCAAAAGCGGGCAACTGATCCTGACCGACGCACTGGTCGACGGGGTACGCACCGCGATCGTCATCGACACCGGGTCCGACACGTCGATCGGCAATCGCGCGCTGGAGCAGGCGCTGGCCCGCAATCATGCCCGCGAAACCGTGCAACTGCTGTCGGTCACCGGGCAACAGGCGACCGCCGATGTGGGCATGGCGCGCGCGCTGACGCTCGGCGGGATGACGCTTGCCAACACGCAAATCGCTTTTACCGACGCGCCGCCGTTCGACCGGCTGGGGCTGCGGCGGCGTCCGGCGCTACTGCTCGGCATGGCGCAATTGCGGCTGTTTCACCGCGTGGCGATCGATTTTGCGGCGCGCCGCATCCTGTTCGCCGTGCCCGGTCCGCCCCCGGGCTGAGCCACAGAACGCAGAACTGCCCCCCTGCACCACTGGCACTTCGCAGGAAAATCCCTATTTCAGGGACGATGCCACCCGAAACACCCCAATCCTCGGCCCGCCCGCCCCGTCATGACGGCTGGCGCACGCTGCAACGGTTCCTTCCCTATCTCTGGCCGCGCGACAATCCCGCGCTGCGCTGGCGGATCGTGGTCGCCTGTATCCTGATTCTGGTTTCGACCGGGATTCAGCTGGCGTTGCCCTATGCGCTGAAATGGGCGGTCGACGCGATGAACGTGTCGGGGCCCCGCGCCTTGCGTTTGGTCATGCTGACCGTTCTGGCCTATGCCGCCGGGCGCTTTGCCGCGGTGGCGTTCGACAATGTGCGCAATATCGTGTTCGAGCGCGTGGGGCAGGACGCCACGCGCAAGCTGGCGGAGCATGTCTTTGCCCGGCTGCACCGACTGTCGATGCGCTTTCACCTCGCCCGGCGCACCGGCGAAGTGACCAAAGTCATCGAACGCGGGACCAAGAGCATCGATACGATGCTCTATTTCATGCTGTTCAACATCGCACCGACGATCCTGCAGCTGGTGGTCGTCGCCGTGATTTTCTGGATCAGTTTCGGCTGGGGGCTGGTGGCGGCAACGGCGCTGGCGGTCGTGGCCTATATCTGGGTAACGCGCGCCATCACCGACTGGCGCACGCAATTGCGCGAACAGATGAACCGGCTCGACGGGCAGGCGCTGTCGCGCGCGGTCGATTCGCTGCTCAATTACGAGACGGTGAAATATTTCGGCGCAGAGCGGCGCGAAGAGGCGCGCTATGCCGCCGCGACGAGCGCTTATGCCGATGCCGCCGTGCAAAGCGAAAACAGCCTCGGCCTGCTCAACATCGCGCAAGCGCTGGTGGTCAATCTGCTGATGGCGGGCGCGTTGGCCTATACCGTGGTCGGCTGGTGGCATGGCATTTATACGGCGGGTCAGCTGGTCTTCGTGCAGACCTATCTGACCCAGTTGTTCCGTCCGCTCGACATGCTCGGCATGGTCTATCGCACCATTCGCCAGGGGCTGACCGACATGGCCGAAATGTTCCGCCTGATCGATACCGAAGTCGAAGTCGCCGATGTGCCGGGCGCGCCCGCGCTGGCGGTCAAACGCGCGAGCGTGGTGTTTGACAATGTGGTGTTCGGCTATGATCCGGATCGCACGATCCTTCATGGCCTGTCGTTCGAAGTGCCCGCAGGCAGCCGCGTGGCGATTGTCGGGCCGTCGGGCGCGGGCAAGTCGACCATCGGGCGGCTGATGTTCCGCTTTTACGACCCGCAATCCGGGCGCATCCTGATCGACGGGCAGGACATCGCGCGCGTGACGCAGGCGTCCTTGCGCGCCGCGATCGGCATCGTGCCGCAGGATTCGGTGCTGTTCAACGACACCATCGGCTATAACATCGCCTATGGTCGCGAAGGCGCCGGCCCGGACGAAGTCGAAGCCGCCGTGCGCGGCGCGGCGATTGCCGATTTCATCGCGCGCCTGCCCCACGGGCTCGCTACCGAAGTCGGCGAACGCGGGCTGAAGCTGTCGGGCGGGGAAAAACAGCGCGTGGCGATTGCCCGCACGCTGGTCAAAAACCCGCCGATCATCCTGTTCGACGAAGCGACCAGCGCGCTCGACACCCGCACCGAACAGGACATCCTGAGCACGCTGCGCGCGGTCGCGGCCAGCCGCACGACGATCTCGATCGCGCACCGGCTGTCGACGATCGTCGATTCGGACACGATTCTGGTGATCGAGCAGGGCCGCCTTGCCGAACAGGGCAGCCATGCCGACTTGTTGCGCCAGGATGGGCTCTATGCCGAAATGTGGGCGCGTCAGGCCGCCGAAAGCAGCGAGGAAGACCTGGCCGAAGCGGCGCAGTAAATCAGGATTTGGGCAAATTCGCGCCTTGACCAAGTGTGCCGCCATCGATCTGCGAGGCGGCTCCCCTCATCGCTAGACCCGAGGTTTTGTAATGGGCTCCATCGATCCGGAATGAAACGTGATTGCACTTGTAAGCTTAGTTGCTAATGTCAACGAGCGATCCAAGGCTCGCAGGTCATGCTGGGTTAACGCTTAACCCGTATCATGTTGGGATGAAAAAATTGTCCAAAAAGCTTTGGCTTGTTACCCATCATGGCAAAGCGGCCACCATGCTGTCTGGTGCTGCGATGATCACGCTTGATCAGCACGCTCGTGCCGCGTTCGCTGGTTTTATCTCCAAGGGCACCAAAAGGGATATGGCCGCACTGCGAGGCGACTATTTGAAGGCACTGGGAAAGGTTCACATTGACCATGAACGAAGAGAGCGAGAATCAATCGACTGACCCAGAGCAGGAAATATCTTTTCCCCCAGCAGTTGCCGATTCCGGTGAGAACCTTGCGGAAATTTTGGAGAAAGTACCCGAAGCCCAGCGTACGGAAATAATGCGCATTGTGGCACAAAGCGAAAGTCATTCAGGCTGGCTCCCAAGCCCAAAATATCTTGCCGAATACGAAGCCATATTGCCTGGGCTTGCCGAACGGATTGTCGCAATGCCCGAGCGCGAACAATCGCATAGGCACCGTGTCATCGAAAATCTGGTCAAAGATGATCGCGATTTAAAAGCACGCGGACAAATATTTGCAATGGCCGCACTTGTACTACTCCTCTCCACTTCAATTTACCTAATAAAACTCGGCCAATTCGCATGGGGAGGTCGCATTGCAATATTTGGAATTGCTGGAGTCGTTGGTATATTCGTCACCGGAAAATGGGTAGACAGCAAAATCTCCAAATCGACCCTCACGGATCACGATGAGGATGATTAAGTACTTTGGGCCCCTGGAATATTCTCATCTGGAAAATTAAACACCTCTTCAAACTCAACCCTTTAACACGTCGGCTTCGTGCCAGACGACCGCTTGGGCGACCTTGATGCAGTCCATGCCGCCGTCCCATGCCATCGACGGCGAACCATAGAGCCGCCAGCCTTGCGCGAGCGCCTCTGACACCCGCTCGCAAAAGGCGCGGTCGTCCTTGCCGGTCAGCAGGCGATAGATCGGGCGGTCGTCGGGGGTCTGGTGCATGGCCGGATGCTAGCAGGCCGGTGCGGCCTCGCCAACCGGCGCCGCCTCATCGGGCCCAACGTCGTCCGGCGCAGCCAGTTTGCCGCGGCGCATCCAGTGCAACACCGGCACCAGCAGAATCGCGCAACCGACCAGACTGACCCCGGCATCCATCCAGAACGAGCCTGCAACATTGCCCGCGAGGTGATAGCCATAGCCGTCGAGCGCCTGCATGTAGGAATAGGGCAAGAGTGCGGCAGTGCCCAACAGGCCGAATTGCGAGGCGGCGAGTGGGCTGCCCTTGCGGATCGAGCCGAACTGGATCGCCCCTTGCGAGACTTGCGCCATCGATTGCGCCATATTTTCGCCGATCACCGCCAGAAGATAGACCGGCGCCGTATGCGGCAAGCCGATGATGGTCGCGGTAAAGATCGCGCCCAGCGTGCCAATCCCCAGATAGAGCAGCGGCGCATGAACATGGCGCAGGCACCACTTGGCGAGTAAAGCCGAGCCCATGCCCACGACCGTTGCGCCAAAGCCATTGGCCAGATCGACCGTTGCCGCAGAAACGTGAAAATCCGGCCCCAGCCCGCCAAAGGCATTGGTCAGGGTAAACGCCGCACAGGGCATCGCAAACAGCAAGGCAATGCGCAGCACCACAGGCTGGCGCACCAGCACCGACAGATCGCGCGCCAGCGTGCCAAAGCTTTCGCGCACAGCCTTTGGCCCCGCATCGGGCATGGGAATGAGGCCAAGACCTGCCAGCGGGATCAGCGTGATCAGGCCCACCGCCAACGGCCCGAACCGCGGCGACAACGTGTTGATAAGCCAATATTGGCACAGCGCGCCAATACCAAAACCGCCCGCATTACCCATGGTAAACCACGTAGCAATCGTATCGTCGAGATCCTTTGGCAGGGCCGCCCCCAGCCAGCCGCCCAGCGATACCGAAAACATCACCAGCCCAAGCGCCGCAATCGCCATCAGCGGCGCGACCACCACACTGGCCGGCGGAATGGCCAGCAAGACGGTGACGAGCACCGCCACCAGCACGCCGAGACCCAGCGTCCAGGCGCGGCGGCTGATCATCGTATCAAGCGCAGGCGCGACGATGAACGACCCCAGCGATGCCGCCGTCGCCAGCGCGGTCACGCTGGCGATCACCGGCTGGCCCACGCCATGCGCCGCCATGACTTGCGGCATGGTCACCAGAATTGCGGCAAAAGCAAAGCCATACGTCGCTTCGCACAGGCCCATGGCCCAGACAAATCGAGGCCGGGGTTGGGCGATTTCACTCATCGTTGGGTGTCATGTCCTGCGGGCAACGATTGCCTGTCACCAAGACTGTCGCAGCGATCCCGAGAGATCAACCGCTTTCGCGCAAAAGCTATCCTGCCCATTGCGCGCCCCCCCCCTACACGGGCCCCACGACACCGGAAGGATGGCTCACAGAATGTATTTCGACAGGTCGGTATTGCCGGCAAGACTGGCCAAGCGCTCGGCGACATAGGCCTCGTCGACCGTCACCGATGTCCCGACGCGATCCTCGGCGTCGAAGCTGACTTCTTCGAGCAGCTTTTCCATCACCGTCTGCAGGCGGCGGGCGCCGATGTTTTCGATGCTGTCGTTGACCTGCTTGGCCGTGCGCGCGATCGCGCGGATCGCTTGCGGGGTGAAGTCCAGCGTCACCTGCTCGGTTTCGAGCAAGGCGCGGTACTGCTCGACGAGATTTGCGCGCGTTTCCGACAGGATGCGCACGAAGTCATCTTCGGACAGCGCCTGCAATTCAACGCGGATCGGCAGGCGGCCCTGCAATTCGGGCAGCATGTCGCTCGGCTTGGCGATGTGAAACGCGCCCGACGCGATGAACAGCACGTGGTCGGTCTTCATCGGCCCGTACTTGGTCGCAACCGTCGTGCCTTCGATCAAGGGCAAGAGATCGCGCTGCACGCCTTCGCGGCTGACCGAGCCGCCGCGCACGTCGCTGACCGCGATCTTGTCGATTTCATCGATGAACACGATGCCGTTGGTTTCGGCATTGGCCAGCGCGACGCGGGCGACATCGTCCTGATCCATGCGCTTTTCGGATTCTTCGTCGATCAGTTTGTCCCAGGCATCGGGAACGCGCAGCTTGCGCCGCTTGGTCGCCTGACGACCAAACGCCTTGCCCATCATGTCGGACAAGTTGATCATGCCGACGCCGCCGGCCATGCCTGGCCCAAGGTCCAAAGAGCCCATCGGCATCGACGGGCTGTCCTCGACTTCGATTTCGACTTCGACATCGGCCATCGCGCCCTGTTCGATACGCTGGCGAAAGCTTTCGCGCGTGGCCTCGCTCGCGCCATCGCCGACAAGCGCTTTCAACAGGCGGTCCATCGCCGCCTTGCTGGCCGCATCGCGCACGGCTTCGCGGCGGCGCGCCTTTTCCAGCCGGATCGCCTCTTCGACAAGATCGCGGGCGATCTGTTCGACGTCGCGACCGACATAGCCGACTTCGGTGAACTTGGTGGCCTCGACCTTGACGAAAGGCGCATCGGCGAGCTTGGCCAGCCGCCGGCTGATTTCGGTCTTGCCGCAGCCCGTGGGCCCGATCATCAGGATGTTCTTGGGGCTGACTTCATCACGCAGCGCGGGATCGAGCCGCTGGCGGCGCCAGCGGTTGCGCAAGGCGACGGCTACTGCGCGCTTGGCATCCTGTTGCCCGACGATATGTTCGTCGAGCGCGCGGACGATGGCTTTGGGGGTGAGGGTGTCGCTCATGGCTCAGACTTCTTCCAGCGTGACGCGGTCATTGGTGAAGACGCAGATGTCTGCGGCGACCCGCATCGCGCGGCGGGCAATGGTTTCGGCATCGGCTTCATATTCGGCAATCGCGCGTGCAGCGGCGAGCGCATAATTGCCCCCCGATCCGATCGCGGCGATCACCGTATCGCCCTCCGTGCTGCTCAGCGCTTCAGGTTCGAGCACATCGCCGTTGCCGGTCAGCACCAGCAGCGTTTCGGCATCGGCGACGATCATCAGGGCTTCGAGATTGCGCAGATATTTGTCGGTGCGCCAATCCTTGGCAAGCTCGACGGCTGCGCGCAGCAATTGCCCGCGATGCGCCTCAAGCTTGCGTTCAAGCCGCTCGAACAGGGTAAACGCATCGGCGGTCGCGCCGGCAAACCCGGCGATGACCGCAGCGCGCCCGTCGGGGCCTGCCGCGCCCAATCGCCGCACTTTGCGCGCGTTGGGTTTCATCACGGTATTGCCCATCGACACCTGGCCGTCGCCGGCGATCACGGTACGCCCGTTCTTGCGCACCCCGATGATGGTGGTTCCGTGCCACTGGATCAGGCCGTGGCTGGCCGCATGGTCGTTCATGCCCCGGATATGGGGCGCGGGGGCAGGCGTTCAATAGCCCCACCCCCAAAGCCCGATCAGCTGCCGTTCGGGCCCGTGCCGCCGCCGCCACGACCGCCGCCGCCGCCGCCGGGCTGACCGCCCTGCGCGCCCGGCATCGCGCCGACCGTGCCGATATTGCCGAACAGGTCTTCAAAGAAGCTGCGATCGCGGCCCAGAGTCGGGGTCTTGTGCCGATCGGGCACGATCCGCTGCGCATGTTCGACCCCATCGTTCGACACGGACTGAACCGTGCCCGCCGTGTCAAAGCTGACGCGCAGGATCGAGCCGGCATGGATGCGCGGCCGGGTAAACGGCCGCTGGACCGTGTCGAGCGAGACGTAATACCACGATTGCTGGCCAAACTGGCTTTTCAGCGTGGGCTGGCCCAGCGACTTTTCGACCGACAGCCGGTTATCCACGCCCGGCAGGACCGACTGGGTCAGCGCCGGATCGACGAGATAGCCACGGTGATCGCGGATCGTGCTGCAACCGCCCGCCGCCAGCAGCAGGGCCGATGCGGCAACCACGCGCAGCGGGGTGGCCGACGTCATGCGCAAGCCCCGACCATTCATCCGTTCGATCCGCATTGCCACCTTTCGCACCTGCCACATATTCATCAGCCCAGCCCATTTGGCATCAGGCCCGGCTTCATCAGGTCTTGCCCGTTCGGCGATTGCGCGGACCATTGCCCGCGTGCGCCTTCCCGGTTAACTGCCCGGCGGGTCGTTTGCCTTCGCCGCCGGGCCGCCTATATCACACGCCTTAGAGACTGGTTCGATATTCGCCAATGGCCAATTTTTGCGAAGCGGTGGTCTCATGGCGTCGGTGCCGCCCATTGCGGGCAGCCCCTTTATTGAGGATGGATTGAAACCTGATGTCGCTTTTTGCCAAATGGCTGCGCCCGCGCGCCGATCCTCGCGATGCGATGCGCCCGCTGTGGCACCGCATCGTGGAAATCGCGCGTGAAAAGGAATGGTATCGCGATTGCGGCATTGCCGACACGGTCGGCGGGCGATTCGACGCGATCACGCTGATTCTGGCGCTCGTGCTGATCCGTATGGAGCGCGACGAGGAACTGATCGAGCCGCTGGTGCGGCTGACCGAACTGTTCGTCGACGACATGGACGGGCAATTGCGCCAGGGCGGCGTCGGCGATCTGATGGTGGGCAAGCACATCGGGCAATTGATGAGCACGCTGGGCGGACGGCTCGGCGCCTATCGCGATGCGCAAGCCGAAAGCGAAGAGGCGATGATCGCGGCGGTCGCACGCAATGTCACGATGCGCGAGGGCGGCGATCCGGCGCTGGTCGCGCGCCGCGCGCGGGCCTTTGCCGCCGGGCTCGCGCTGGTTCCGGCCCACCGCGTGCTCGCAGCGGAGATCGGTCGATGATCCAGCCCGACGCAAGCCTGCCCGAAGCGGCGGAATTTCAGCGGATCATCGACATTCGCCACCTGCCCCCGGTCGCACAGGAGATCGCCGCAGACGAGGCCGAGCGGCGGCGGCTCGCCGGGCGATTCGGCCTGAGCGCGATCGACAGCATGGTGGCCACCGTCACGATGATCGCCGAGGGCACCACGATCAGCGTGACCGGCCGCATCCGCGCCGCGATCATCCAGGCCTGCGCCATATCGGGCGAGGATTTCCCCGTCGCGATCGACGAGCCGGTCGACTTGCGCTTTGTCCACCCGAAAAAGGACTATTCCCCCGACGAGGAAATCGAGCTGTCCGCCGACTTGTGCGACGAGATCGAATATGAAGGGCTGACTTTCGATCTGGGCGAAGCGCTGGCCCAGACGCTGGCGCTGGCGATCGATCCTTTTGCCGAAGGGCCCGATGCCGATCGCGCGCGGGCCGAACACAACCTGCGAGGTGAAGGCGGCAACGGCGCGTTCGCGGCGCTGGGCGCGTTGAAGAAGAACGCGGAATAGCCCGGTGGCTGCGTCCGAACGGGGGCCCGGCAAGCATCGCGGCGATCTGACGCGCGGGCCGATCATGGGCACCTTGCTGCGCTTTTCCGCGCCGACGCTGGCGGCCAACGTGCTGCAATCGCTGAACGGCACCGTCAATGCGATCTGGGTCGGGCGGATGCTCGGGGGCAGCGCGCTCGCCGCAACCGCCAATGCCAATGTCGTGATGTTTCTCGTCTTTGCCGCGACATTCGGATTCGGCATGGCCGCCACGGTCAAAGTCGGCCAGGCATTCGGCGCGGGCAATATCGATGCCGCGCGGCGCACGTTCGGCACAGCGCTGGGCTTTTGCGTCGCGCTGTCGCTGCTGGTCGCGGTGCTCGGCTGGTTCGGGGCGCCCTGGTTGCTCCATGCGATGTCGACCCCGCCGCAAGTGCTGGCCTTTGCGCTCGCCTATCTGCGCGTGGTGTTCATGGCCATGCCCGCGCAGATGGCCACGGTGATCGTCGGCATGGGCCTGCGCGGTGCGGGCGATTCCACCACGCCGTTGCGTTTCATGATCCTGTCGGTCGCGCTCGATGTCGGGCTCAATCCGATCCTGATCGGCGGCCTTGGCCCGATCCCGGCGCTGGGCATTGCCGGATCGGCGCTGGCGACGACGATCGCGGCGATGATCGCGATGCTCGCCCTTGGCCTCGATCTCTATGCGCGCAACCTGCCGCTCCGGCTGCGCGGCAAGGAACTGCGCTATCTGATCCCGCACCCGGCAGAGCTGCGCTACATCGTTACCAAGGGCCTGCCGATGGGGGCGCAGATGCTGCTGGTTTCGATGGCCGGGATCATCATGATCGGGCTGGTCAACCGCGAAGGCGCCGTCGCCGGCGCCGCCTATGGCGCCAGCCTGCAAGTATGGACTTATCTGCAGATGCCGGCGATGGCGATTTCGGCGGCGGTCAGCGCGATGGCCGCGCAGACCATCGGCGCACGGCTGTTCGACCGGCTCGGCGCGATCACCCGCGCCGGGATCACGCTCAATCTGGCGATGACCGGGGTGATGACGCTGCTGCTGCTGACATTCGACCGCCCGGTGCTGCAACTGTTTCTCGGTGCGCACAGCCCGGCGGTCGATCTGGCGCGGCACATCCAGTTTCTTGCGAGCTGGAGCTATGCGCTGTTCGGGGTGACGATTGTCCTGTTCGGCACGATGCGCGCGGCAGGCACGGTATTGCCGCCGCTGATCGTGCTGGGCATTGCGATGTATCCCGGGCGGCTGGGCTTTTATGCGTTGGCGCATCCCGTGCTCGGGATGGACGCCATCTGGCTCAGCTTTCCGGTCGGATCGATCATCGCCGTTGCGCTCGCCATCGTGTCATACCGCTATACCGGCTGGCGCAAGCGCATTCTATAACCTCAGCGGCTTTGCGCGCGCCAGCGCTGGGTGGTGCGATCGATCATCGCGTCCTCGCCGCCGCTCTTGCTCCATTGCAGGGCAAACGACGGGTCGGCTGACGCCGGACGCAAGGCTTCATCGAGATCGTCGAACGACACGCGCATCGGAATCGACACGCCTTCGCCGCAGACGATGCATTCACGGTTTCTGAGCGCGGGAATCGCGTCCATGAAGCCGCGCGCCCCTTCGGGCATCGCCGCGCGGACATGCGCCTGGTCGCGTTCGTTGTTGAGCCGCATGGCGATGATCGTGCCACATTGCGACAGCACGCCTTCGGCAAGGTCGGACGGGCGCTGCGTAATCAGCCCCAGGCTGACGCCGTATTTGCGCCCTTCCTTGGCGATGCGCGACAGGACGCGCGCCACCGACGATCCATCGGCATTGCGCTCGGCGGGCACATAGCGGTGCGCTTCTTCGCACACGAGCAGGATCGGGCGGGTTTCTTCATCGCGCGCCCAGACGGCAAAGTCGAACACCAGCCGCGACAGCACCGCGACCACGGTCTGGGTGATTTCGGACGGCACGCCCGACACGTCGATGATCGAGATCGGCTTGCCGTTGGCAGGCAGGCGAAACACCTGCGCAATGAAATCGGTCATGCAATCGCCGACCAGCATGCCGGAAAACATGAACTGATAGCGGGCATCGCCGCGGATTTCCTCGATCTTGCTCCTGATCCGCTGATAGGGGATCGAGCCGGTGCCCTTGTCGAGCTTGCCCATCTCGTTCTGCAGGATGTTGACGAGATCGGACAACAGATAGGGGATCGGCGAATCGACGGTAATCTTGCCGATCGCGGTGGCCAGCCGGTTTTTCGACCGCGCCTGCTGCAGACAACGCGCCAGGATGTCGGCATCGACCACCCGGTCTGACCCGCTCGAAGTCAGAAACACTTCGCAGTGTTCCTCGAAATTCATCAGCCAATAGGGCATCTGCAGGTTCGACACGTCGAGCAGATGGCCGCGATCGCGAAACGCCGAGATATATTCGCCGTGCGGGTCGATCATCACGATATGGCCTTCGGGGGCCAGTTCGCAAATACGATGGAGAATCAACGAGGCGGACGTCGACTTGCCGGTGCCGGTCGAGCCGAGCAGCGCGAAATGCTTGCCAAGGAAGCTGTCGATATAGATCCCGGCGCGAATGTCGCGCGTGGGATGAACCGTACCGATGCCGATATTGGCGCGTCCGTCGCTGGCATAGATCTGGCGAAGGTCGGCGCGCGTGGCGACATGGGCCAGCGCGCCCGGCATGGGATAGCGCGTAACCCCGCGCCGAAATCCGAAAATGTTGCCGGTCAGCCGCTCGGTATCGCCTTCGCCCATGAAATCGACTTCGGCGACGACGCCGCCATGGTCTTCGCTGGCATAGGCCTGGCGCAACGTGCGCACCACGCCCAGCAGCCAGGTGTTGCCGACGCGAATCTTGATCTGGCTGCTGACTTGTCCGGACATGGCGATCGACGGATCGGCATCGCTCAGACACTCGTTCAGCCGGTCGGGATCGAACACCACGATGCAGGTGCCGCCCGCCACATCGCGCACCACACCGATCGGTCGATGGACATTGTCCATAGTCGCGGCAGGAGCGGCACTGGGCATCGGCGGCATGGTTCCCGGCTGTGGCGAGCCTGCATCGGCAGAGGCTGTCCGCGCGGCCTCGAATGCGGCGTGACTGCTCATTTCCGACATCGCAAGCTTCCCCCGACGGCACCCATGCCGACTATCAGGGCCTAGGCCGAAAGCAGTTAACACGTGGCTAACACCCGCTCGATCAAGCGTTTGCCGCAGGCCTATACGCGTGCGAAAAGGCGCCCCGCGATCCAGCCCATGGCGATCGACAAGGCCACCGCGCACAGCCCGTAGGCGAGCCCGGCGTGTTCCGCCCGATCGGCGATGAACCGCGCAAACCCTTGCTTGTCGACGCGGATCCGGGTCAGGCCCGAAGCGAGTACGCGCCCCTTGCTGATGGCAAAGGTCTCGGCTGTATAATCGCCGATCGGCACACTCGACGGCAGCGTGATCCGCGCCTGATAGAGCACCTGATGGCTGATGCTGACGGCGCGCGGGTCTTCATGATAGAGGCCCATGCGCTGCATGTGATCGACGAGCCCCCGGGCAAAACGCTGCTGCCGCGCCGGATCGATCGATCCGATCGGCGAAAGCTGCAACCAGTCGAGCCCGAGTTCGTAGATCGCCGCCGTACGCGAATCGACGATCCCGGCCACCGGCCGCGACGAGGCCACCGCATAGAACCCCGGAGCCGAGCGAAAGCTGCTGCTTGCCGCGTTGATCCACATTCCCGCCACCTGACGCTTTTCGCGCACCACCACCGCGCGCGGCGGGCCTTCGACAACCACGACCACGTCGTAATCGCCCGCCACCGGCTGGCCTTCTGGCGTCAGGATCGCGCCATAGAGCAGCAAGTCTGCGCCGGTAAAACCCTGTTCGACGCGGATTTCGTGCTGCGACACTTCGGGCACCAGTACCAGCGGGCCCGCCTTTTCGGGATGCGCCGCCCCCAGCATCAACGCGGCAGGAAGCAGCGCCGCCCTACGGATCACAGCGAAACCACGGTGAAGATCTCATCGGGCCGCCAGCCGAGCCCCAGCGCCATGCGCAGCGCCACCCCCAGCACGATCAGCGCCAGCACCAGACGCAGCACATCGGGCTTCGCCTTTTGCGCCAGCCCGGCGCCCAATTGCGCGCCCAGCACCGAGCCCACCAGCAACAGCGAGGCCAGCACCAGATCGACCGCGCGCGTCGTCAGCGCGTGCATCATCGTCGTCGCCATCGTCACGAACAGGATCTGGAACAGCGACGTGCCAACCACGACATTGACACCCATGCCCAGGATATACAGCATCGCCGGGACTAGGATAAAGCCGCCGCCGATCCCCATCAGCATCGTCAATATACCCGTAAACATGCCGAGCAGGAGCGGCGCCAGCGGCGAGATATAAAGACCCGAACGATAGAACCGCCAGCGCAGCGGCAGGCTGGCGACGAGCGGATGGTGCCGCCGTCGCCGCGCCGGCTGCGCCCGCCCGGTGCGCCGCGCGCGAACCGCGCCGATCGATTCGACCGCCATCAACGATCCGATCGAGCCGAGCATGATCACATAGAGCAGATTGATCGCGGTATCGATCTGGCCCAGCGCCTGCAACAGGCGGAACAGCAAGGCGCCAAGCCCCGTGCCGATCACCCCGCCCACCACCAGCACCGCGCCGATATGATAGTCGATTCCGCCGCGCCGCGCATGGGCCAGCGCGCCCGACACGCTCGCCCCGGTCACCTGGCTGGCGGCCGAAGCTGCCGCAACCGTCGGCGGCACGCCATAGAAAATCAGCAAAGGCGTGGTCAAAAAGCCGCCGCCGACGCCAAACATGCCCGACAGCACACCGGTCAGCGCGCCAAGGCCAACGATGACGAAGCCGTTGACGGCCAGATTGGCGATGGGAAGATAGACATCCATCCTGACGCGCAACCTAGCCGAACGCGGACGGCTTGGGAATCATGGGGCGGGATTAAGTCTGGTGATTTCGCCCGGCGGCTCGCAAGGACCGGGCGCCCGCCTTGTTCAGAAGCGCGAGAGTAATCGTTTTTTTCGATAATTGCAGCGAATCTTATTCACTAACCACCGCCCCGACAGCAGTGCTAAACCGGCTCGGCCAGCCAGCGAAAGGAAATGCACCATGCCCGGTGACAATGCGAAAAAGGCCCTGATCGACAGCCTCAACGGCCTGCTTGCCGATCTGTTTGCGCTTTACCTCAAGACCAAGAATTTCCACTGGCACGTCGCCGGGCCGCAGTTCCGCGATTTGCACCTGCTGTTCGACGAACATGCAACCGAACTGTTTGCGCTGACCGACATCGTCGCCGAACGCGTGCGCAAGAACGGCGGCACGACGCTGACCTCGATCGGCGCGATTGCGGCAAAATCCACGATTGCCGACGACGATCGCGACGGACTTGCCGCGCTGGACATGGTTCGCGTGCTGCGGGACGACAATATGACGCTGATCGGACGCATCCGCGCGGCCAAGGCGGCGGCAAGCGATGCCGGGGACAATGCCACCGACGGCGCCTCGGACGACTGGACCGATCAGGCTGAACAGCGGGTATGGTTCCTTACCCAGGTGCTTGGTGGCTGAACCATCGGCCAAGCCCGCGCGCGCGCATCTGGCAGACCGGGTCGTCGCGCGCCTGCCCGCCGGGCTGCACCGCTGGTTGCTGCGCAGACTGCAACCCTGGCGGCTGCGGCTATGGGGCCTGTTGCGGCGCGAAGTCGAAGGCATCATGGTGCTCGGCTTTGCCGACGACGGGCGACTGCTGCTCGTGCGCCATTCGTATCACTTGCCCGATCAATGGCTTGTGCCCGGCGGCGGACGCGCGCCGGGCGAAGACGCGATCCGCGCCGCCGCGCGCGAAATGGCCGAAGAGGCCGGCTGCACGCTGACCGAGGCGGTCTGGCTGGGGCAAGTCCGGCGCTCGATGCCGCAAGGCTGGACCAACCGCATCGAGATCGTCACCGGCCGGATCAGCGGCACCCCGCGCGCCGATGGCCGCGAGATCGTCGAAGTCGCGCTTCACGCGCCCGCCGCGCTGCCCCCGGAAACCAACAGTGCCGTGCACGAATTCCTCGCCCTTTGGCATGCATCGCAAGCCTCGTCGGCGAATCCCTCAAAAGGGTAGGCTTCCCTGACCTTCTGGCGCGGATGCGATTGCCGGATCGCCCCCACCGTCAAGCGCGGACAGCGTCATGCCCATCAGCCTGACCGGCTGGCGCAGCGGCAGAAGCGCATCGAGCAGTTCGCGCCCGAGGTCCGCAAATTCCTGTTCCCCCGCGACGGCCCGGTGGAGCGAGCGCGCACGCGTCAGGGTCTGGAAATCGGCGGTGCGCAGCTTGAGCGTGACAGTCCGCCCGCGCACCCCGGCCTTTTCAACGCGCGCCCAGACGATGCCCACAATATCGGCCAGCGCCTCGCGCAGCGCCGGGCCCGAACCGATGTCATGGGCAAATGTGCGCTCACCGCCGACCGATTTGCGCGGGCGGTCGGGCTCGACGGCGCGCAAGTCAATCCCCCGCGCGGCGCGATAGAGATAATCCGCCTGCGATCCGAAATGCCGGCGCAAAATATCGAGCGGAATGGCGCGCAGATCGGCCCCGGTCTGCACCCCCAGCGCCGCCATGCGCTCGACCCCGCGCGGGCCGACCCCGTGAAAACGCTTCACCGGCAATCGCTCGACAAACGCCGCGCCGTCGCCCGGCCGGATCACGCAGATCCCGTCGGGCTTGTTCTGGTCCGAAGCGAGCTTGGCGAGGAACTTGTTGTACGAAACCCCCGCGCTCGCGGTCAGGCCGGTATCGGCGCGGATCCGCCCGCGAATCAATTCGGCAATGCGCGTCGCCGAGCCGATCCCGCGCTGATCGGCCGTCACGTCAAGATAGGCCTCGTCGAGCGACAGCGGCTCGATCAACGCGGTATAGTCCCGAAACACGGCGTGAATCTGCCGACTGACGGCGCGATAGACGTCAAACCGCGGCGGCACGAAGACGAGATCGGGGCACTGCCGCGCCGCCCGTGTCGAGGGCATCGCCGAGCGCACGCCAAAGGCACGCGCTTCGTAGCTCGCCGCGGCCACCACCCCGCGCGCCGCCGCCCCGCCGACCGCGACCGGGCGACCGCGCAGCGCGGGATTGTCGCGCTGTTCGACGCTGGCATAAAAGGCATCCATGTCGATATGGATGATCTTTCTGAAACCGGCCCCGGCAAAGTCCGATGCGGCCTCGCTGGCAGATTCGGCAGGGTGCTCCATCGGCCGGACCCTAGCCGATCGAGCGCGGACAGATAAGTGTGGGATAGCGGGTGGCTCCTGCCTATAGGCAGCGTCATGCCCCCCGAAAACCGTTTTCGCCGCACGCCGGACCTGCCCCCGCCGATAATGCCGATCGGCACTGTCGAATTCGTCGCGATGATGGCCGCGACGATGGCGCTGCAGGCGCTGGCAGTCGATGCCATGCTGCCCGCGCTGGGCCTGATCGCGCACGATCTCGGGGTATCCAATCCCAATCATCGGCAATTGGTGATCGGCGTGTTCCTCGTCGCGGCGGGCATCGGCTCGCTGCTGCCGGGGCCGATGTCCGATCGCTATGGCCGACGGCGCGTGCTGCTGGTGTGCTTTGCCGGTTATGTCGTGCTGGCGCTGGGGTGCGCCCTGGCGCCGGGGTTCAACACGCTGATCGCCATGCGCGTCCTGCAGGCGCTGGCCAGCGCCGGGCTGACCGTACTGCCCTCGGCGATCATCCGCGATCGTCATTCCGGCGATGCCATGGCGCGGATGCTGTCGACGGTAACCATGGTGTTCATGGTCGCGCCGATGGTCGCGCCGACGCTGGGGCAGGCTGTGCTGCTCTTTGCGGGCTGGCGCGCGATCTTTGCGCTGCTGGCGATCATGGCGTCGTTGATCGGCGGCTGGATCGCCTGGCGCCTGCCCGAAACGATGGCGGTCAAGCATCGTCAGGTGATCCATCCCGGGCGAATCGGGCGCAACATGATCCTGGCTGCGACCGATCGCCGCTCTGTCGGCTATGTCCTTGGCGGATCGCTGACGTTTGGCGCCATGCTCGGCTATATCAACAGTTCGGAACAGCTCGTTGCCGAACATTTCGGCGCCGGGGCGATGTTTCCGCTCCTGTTTGGCGGGACCGCGATCATGATGGGCTGCGCCAATTTCCTGAATTCGCGAATCGTCACCCGGTTTGGCGCGCGGCGAGTCTCGCACAGCGCGCTGCTGCTGTTTCTGGCGTTCAGTCTGGTGCAGATTTTCCAGGCCCGCTCGCCACACGAAACGCTGTGGCAGTTCATGCCGGTTCTCGCGTTCAACGTCTGCATGCTCGCGTTCATCGGTGCCAATTTCAGCTCGATCGCGCTGCACCCATTTGCGCGCATTGCCGGCGCTGCCAGCTCGGTTCAGGCGTTTCTGCGCATGCTGATCGCGGCGAGCCTGGGGATCCTGATCGGACAGGCCTATAACGGCACCGCGCTGCCGCTGGCGGTCTCGTTCCTGGCGTGCGGTTTCGGCGCGCTGTTGCTGGTGCTGTTCAGCGAACGCGGTCGCCTGTTCGCCCCGCGCGACACCGTCGCCATGCACGGCCCGGTCCACGGCGAACAGCATTAGTTTATTCAGGCAACCGCGCGCTTCAATCCGGCCAGGACCGCCGCCGCGCTGTCGGGCGTACCGAAAAAGAAGCCCTGCATGCGGGTGATGCCGAGCGCGCGCGCCGCTTCGGCCTGGGCCGCCGTCTCGATTCCCTTGATCGTGCAATCGAGCCCCAATTGCCAGCTCAGCGCCACGATCATCCCCGCCACGGCGCGCGCGCCGGGATCGCCGGGCAGCGCTTGGGCCAACGCACCGTGCAGCTTGATCAGATCGAGCGGCAAATCGCGCAACTGCGACAGGCTTGACCAGCCCGCGCCGAAATCATCGAGCGCAATGCGAAAGCCCTGCGCGCGCAAGGCTTCGAGCTGACGCGTGGCGCGGCGCGGATCGTCGAGCAAGGCCCGCTCGGTCACTTCGAGAATCAGATCCGCCGGACTCCCCCCTGCCGCTGCGGCGATGTCCGCCAGCGCCTCTGCGATTCCGTCGCGCACGACATCGCGCGCACTCAGATTGATCGACAGCGCAATGGCGTTGCCCCCGGGCAGGCATTCCTGCAACGCCTGCGTCAGCACGATCCGCGTCACTTCGCCCATCCGCCCGGTGGCATGGGCCATGGCCATGAACATCGCCGGCGGTTGCCAGGTCCGCCCGTCGGGCGACCAGCGAGCAAACGCCTCGAGAGCGACGATACGCCCGTCGCGCGTATCGATGACCGGCTGATAGACCAGCCGCAAGCGTTCCTCGAGCACGCTGTCATGAAATTGCCGGGTGATCAGCGCGCGCTGGCGGTGTACGGCCTCGTCCTCTTGCCCAAACACCACGACCGACCCGTCGCCCTGTTGCTTGGCTTTGTACAAGGCGGCATCGGCCCGTTCGAGACAGGCGCCGGCTTCTGCCTGACTACAGTCCGTACCGAGCGTTTCCGCCTGGTGCATGTCGGTCTGGCCCAACCGATAGACCCCGATCGAGCACAGCACGCGCAGTTGCGTGCCATTGAACGGAATCGGTCGGCTGACGGCGGTCGACAGCCGTCGACACGTCGCGCGCACCTCGTTCTTGTCAAACGCGCCATCGAACAGGATGGCAAATTCGTCGCCCCCCAACCGTCCGTGCGCGAGGACGCCAGCCTGCGCGCCGATCCGTTCGGCCACCATGCGCAGCACGGCATCGCCTGCGGCATGGCCATACGTATCGTTGACATGCTTGAACCCGTCGAGATCGACGAGCGCCAGCCACGGGTACGCGCCGGTCGCATGCTCCAGATCGTGACGCAGCCGTTGCAGGATGGCCCGGCGGTTAAGCCCCCCCGTCAGATCGTCGATCGTCGCACGGCGATAATTGTCATGCGATTCGCGCGCGGTCTGCGCCAGTCGGCGCGCCAGCCGCTGGGCGGTCAGCTCGCGCCGCACGAATTCGCGGTGATTGGTGAAAATCGCGATCATCATCGTCGCGATCAACACCATCTGCACCAGCGCCAATTGCGCGGCATCGCGGTCGTGCGCGGCAAGCAGTACCCCCGCCGCCGGAATCGAAAAGGCCAGCGCAATGTTCAATGCCGTGCGCGGCGCCTGCGCCAGCGCGACGATCGCGGCAAATGCCGTCACCGCCAGCACATAATGGACCAGCATGCGTTGCTCGACCGACCCGTAGGCAGACAGTGCCACCGTCCAGAGCATGAAGGCAAGGCCGAACAGCCCGCCCACCGTTCTCATCCGGGCAAGCGTCCGGCGCTTGTCCTCGAGCGAGAGCGCGGCGATTCGCTGCGGCAGCCAGGTCCGCCCGCGCACACCGGCGACCAGCGCCAGCCCGATTCCGATCGCCTGAACCGCTGGCGGAGCCGCTGTGTGAAAGCTGACATCGAGCAGCACGACATCAAACAGGATAACGAGGTAAAGCACCGGCACGCGCCGCGCGATGCTGCTGACATAGGCCTCGACAAATGCGGCAGACGTGCGTTCGCGCAGGGCACGACGCAACCGCCGCCACTGGCGATCGATCCGTGCCATTTGCAACGCAGTGCTGCCGCTCAACAAGCCCATTACATCGGCATAGGCGGACCGGGTTAAAGCGGGGTCAACGCGCCATAGCTGCCCTAATCGCCAATCGGGTCCGCAGCCTGTTGCAACGCAGCGACAAGCGCCTTGACTTTCTTTTGCCGCCACTGCGGCACCGGCGCGACCAGCCAATAACCGCGTCGCCCCGGCTCGGGCTCGCCCAGGGCGCGCACCCGACCGGCGGCCACCGCCGCCTCGCCGAGAAGACGCGGCACCCGCACGCGGCCCAGTCCGGCAGCAGCGGCGCTGATCGCGGTACCGGCATCGCCCACCGAAATATGCACCTCGCGCGCGCTTTCGCCGTGCGCATCGACTTCGCCAGCAGGGTCGCCGGGCCAGGCGATCCACGGCGCGCTGTCCGCGACATCGGGGCCCACCACGACCAACGTGCCTTCTGGGCCCAGCGGAATTCCCTCAAGATCGCCCGGCCCGTCGCACCAGCGCACCGCAAGGTCGAGATTGGCCTCGGCAAAATCGGTCTCGCCATCGCTGCCGATCAACGCAAAGCGCAGATGCGGGCTGTCATTGCGAAACGCGGCCAACCGTGCCGACAGCCAAGCGGCAAAGAAATCGCGGGGGCAGGCAATCGTATAGACATGGCTCGACTGGCCGGCCTGAATCGCCTGCACACCTTCTTCAAAGTGAAGGAAGCCTTCGCGGATCGCATCGAGCCCCGCCGCCGCTTCGTCGGTCAGTTCCAGCCCCTTGGACGTGCGGCGAAACAGGATCACGCCGAGCAGGTCTTCCAGCGCGCGAATCTGTTGCCCCACCGCCGCCGGCGTCACCGCCAGTTCGTCGGCGGCACGGGTGAACGACAAGTGGCGCGCCGCGGCATCGAGCACGCGCAAGCCATTGAGGGGGAGATGGGTCCGTTTCATCCCCGCCTCCTTCACGCCGCACGGGCGGTTTTGTCAATTGGCGAGCTGGCGGCGGGCTGGATCGAAGCGCGCGCGCCGGTCACCCCGCAGGAGCGGAAGCTGCCAGCGGAAAGAAGGGAATCGCCACTTCAAAGTGAGACCCGTCGCCGCGTCGCATGGTGTAGTGCCCTTCCATGCTGCCATGCGGCGTGCCGAGCGGGCAGCCCGAGACATAGTCATGGCTCTGCCCGGGGGCCAGAAACGGCTGTTCGCCGACAACGCCTTCGCCGTCGACATAATTGACCACACCGCGCCCGTCGGTGATCCGCCAATGCCGGGTCAGCAATTGAATCTCTTCGTCCGAATCGTTCTCGATGCGGATGTGATAGACCCAGAACCACTTCCCCGCGTCGACCCGCGACTGTTCGGGCAGAAAATTGACCGCGACACGCACGGTCACGCCATCCGTCATCGCGGCATGCTGAAAAAGCTGCTTCATGGGTAAAGGCTAACGCACATCGTCGCGCGTTCCAACGCTCTTTTGGCCCAACCTCCGATCAGCACGGCAAATAAATACCGCGCTTTCCCCGTACCGCCCCGGCGGTTATGGTATCGCGATGCTGATCCGTGCCGATGCCCTGCTTTGTGCTGCGCGCCCGCATGGCGAACATGGCGCGGTGATCCGCGTGCTGACCGCCGAACACGGCCTCGTCGCCGCCTATGTTTCCGGCGCACGCGGGCGGGAACTGCGCCCCGTGCTGATCCCGGGCAATACGCTGGCGATCGAACTGCGCGCGCGCGGCAACAGCCAGTTGCAGGCGGCAAGGGTTGAACTGGTCGCCAGCCGCGCGCCCTGGCTGGGCGAACCGCTGCCCGCCGCCGGAATCGGCTGGACCACCGCGCTGGCCGCCGCGACGCTGCCCGAAAGCCATCCCTACCCGGCCATCCACGCCGCGCTCGGCGCCGCGCTCGATGCGATCTGCCATGCCCCGTCGGCGCGCGGCTGGGCGCGGGTGCTTGCCGGATATGAAGCGCTGCTCTTGCGCGAGGTCGGCTATGGCACCGCGCCGATGCCGCCGGCCGAAGAAAGCTGGCCCGACCTGCTCGCCCGGCTCGACCGTCAGGGCACCACGATCGGCGCCCGCCTGTTGACCAGCCGCGCGCAGCATCAGGTCATGGCCGCGCGCGCGCAATTGATCGACCGACTGCACCGAATCGACGCAAGCCGATAGCCAAAGGCTTTCATTGACCCCGCCCCGGACCCAAGGCAAAGGGATCGCTTTGGCGGTTCGTACCGCGAGACGATCGAGGATCTGATGAAAATTGCGGTGTTGCCGGGCGACGGAATCGGCCCGGAAGTAACGCACGAAGCCGTGCGCGTGATCGAAGCCCTGGATCTCGGCATTGCTCTGGCCGAAGCTCCGGTCGGCGGCGCGGCCTACAAGGCATCGGGCCATCCCCTGCCGCCGGAAACGCTGGCGCTGGCGCAAGCTTCCGACGCGATCCTGTTTGGCGCGGTGGGCGATCCCTCGTGCGATGCGCTCGAACGGCATTTGCGCCCCGAACAGGCGATTCTCGGCCTGCGCAAGGCCCTGACGCTGTTTGCCAACTTGCGCCCGGCGCGGGTTTTCACAGGTCTCGAAGACCATTCCGCGCTGCGCCCCGAAATCGCCCGCCAGATCGACCTCGTCATCGTGCGCGAACTCAACGGCGATGTCTATTTCGGCGAAAAGGGCTTTCGCACCAATGCCGCGGGCGAGCGCGAAGGCTATGACGTGATGAGCTACAGCACGTCCGAAGTGCAGCGCATCGCGCATGTCGCGTTCCGCACCGCGATGGGCCGCAAGCGCCGGCTCTGCTCGGTGGACAAGGCCAATGTGCTCGAAACCTCGCAATTGTGGCGCGACACGGTGATCGACGTGGCGCGCGAATACCCCGAAGTCACGCTCGAACACATGTATGTCGACAACGCCGCCATGCAGCTCGTGCGCAATCCGGGTCATTTCGACGTGGTGCTGACCGGCAATCTGTTTGGCGACATCCTGTCGGATCAGGCGAGCATGTGCGTCGGCTCGATCGGGCTGCTCGCGTCGGCCTCGCTCGGCGAGCGGCAGACCGATTACGGCACATTCGGCCTTTACGAGCCGATCCACGGCTCCGCGCCCGACATCGCGGGCAAGGGCCTGGCCAACCCGATGGCGACGATCCTGTCGGCGGCCATGCTGTTGCGTCATTCGCTGGGTCTGGCCGATGCGGCAGACCGGATCGAGGCCGCAGTGGCCTCTGCGCTCAATGACGGTGTCCTCGGACGGGACCTTGGCGGATCAAGCGGCACTGCGGAAATTGGTGACGCCGTGCTCGCAAGGTTGTAAGCGGCCGGGCAATGCTACAACTTTCTGTCATTCTGCCCACCTATAACGAACGCGCGAACATCGCGCGCATGGTCGAGCGTCTCGACGCGGCGCTGCAAGGCTATGCCTGGGAAGCGATCTTCGTCGACGACAACAGCCCCGACGGCACGGCCGACGTGGCGCGGACGATTGCGCGCGAAGATCCGCGTATCCGCGTGATCGAACGAATCGGTCGTCGCGGGCTCGCGTCCGCCGCGATCGAAGGGATGTGCGCCAGCGCCGCGCCGATCGTCGCGGTGATGGACGCCGATGGTCAGCACGATCCCGTGCTCTTGCCGCAGATGTATGAGGCGCTGACCAGCGGCGATTACGATGTTGCCTATGCCTCGCGCTTTGCCGAAGGTGCCAGCACCGAGGCGTGGGGCCGCCCCGACCGGGTAAAGGCCTCGGGGATCGCCAATGCCATCGCGCGCCGGGTGACCGGGGTCGATCTGTCCGACCCGATGAGCGGCTATTTCATGCTGCACGGGACGACGCTGCGCGCCGATGCCCATCGCCTGTCGGGCGTGGGGTTCAAGATCCTGCTCGATATCCTCGCCACGGTCGACAGACCGCTGCGGGTCAAGGAATTCCCTCTCAACTTCGCGGCCCGCATGGACGGCGAATCCAAACTGGACAGAACGGTCGTGTTTGAATTCCTTATCGGCCTCTATGACAAGTGGCTCGGCCGCATCATTCCCACCCGCTTTGCCCTGTTCGGCACGGTCGGCGCGCTCGGCGTGCTGGTCCAGTTTGCCGTGCTGTGGCTGGTGCTCAGCGTGATCCTGCGCGAACGTTTCGTCTATGGTCACTGGGCCGTGGGCGAAACCACGTTCACGATCGCCAACACCATCGCCGCCTTTGCCGCGATGACGTTCAACTTCGTGCTCAACAACGAACTGACATATGCCGACAAGCGGCTGCGCGGGCTGTTTCCGCTGATCAAGGGCTGGGCCAAATTCGGCCTGACCTGCTCGGCGGGCATCCTTGCCAACATCGCCAGCGCCGACGCCTTGAAGCGCATGCACGTCAACGACGTGGTCGCCGTGCTCGTCGGCATCGTCATCGCCTCGGTGTGGAACTTTGCGCTGTCGAGCAAGTTCGTCTGGGGCAAATACGGCTGATCGCACGGCCACCATCTCCGAATAGTCAAAGGGGGCCCGCGAAAGGCCCCCTTTTTCGTGGTGTGTATCGGGAGGGCCGGATCAGGCTTCGATGATGACCTTGAGCGCCTTGGTCTTGGCGGCGTTGCCAAACGTCTCATAGGCTTCGAGAATGGCGTCGAGCTTGAAGCGGTGCGTGATCAACCGCGTCGGGTCGATCTTTGCCGCCTTGACCACCTTGAGCAGCATCGGCGTGCTGGCAGTATCGACCAGCCGTGTGGTAATCGCAATGTTGCGATCCCACAGCCGTTCGAGATGCAGCGTTGCGGGCACGCCATGGACGCCGATGTTGGCGATGATGCCACCGGCAGCCACGATCTGCTCGCACAGTTCGAACGTGGCGGGAATGCCGACCGCCTCGATCGCGGTATCGGCGCCCCGCCCTTCGGTCAGCGCCATCAGTGCCTCGACCGCTTTGCCGTCGGAACTGTTGATGGTGTGCGTCGCGCCAAAGCGCCGGGCGACTTCGAGGCGGCTGTCATCGAGATCGATCATGATGATCGCAGCCGGAGAATAGAACTGCGCGGTCAGCAGCGCGGCAAGCCCGATCGGGCCCGAGCCGACAATCGCCACACTCGATCCGGGCTGCACTTTGCCGTTGAGCACACCGCATTCAAAGCCGGTGGGCAAAATGTCGCTCAGCATCACCAGCGCCTCTTCATCGGCGCCTTCGGGAATCGGGTAGAGGCTGGTATCGGCATGAGGAATGCGCACGAATTCCGCCTGTGTGCCGTCGATGGTGTTGCCCAGAATCCAGCCGCCGGTGGTGCAATGCGAAAACATGCCCTTGCGGCAAAATTCACACTTTCCGCAGGCGCTGACGCACGAGATCAAGACCCGGTCGCCGGGCTTGAAGGCGGTCACCGCAGGGCCGACGCTGTCAATCACGCCGACGCCTTCATGGCCGAGAATGCGCCCCGGCGTGCAACTCGGCAAATCGCCTTTGAGGATATGCAGGTCGGTGCCGCAAATGGTCGTCCGGGTGATCCTGACGATGGCATCGCCGGGCGCGGCGATTACCGGCATGGCGTGGTCTTCAAAGGACTTCTTGCCCGGCCCATGATAGACCAGAGCTTTCATCGTCGGCTTTGGCGTGATCGCATTCATCGCGGAAACCCTTGTGCTTACAGGCCGGACCAAAGGGCGCTCCGACCCGTCATCGGCTCGGTATGAGCCTGATCGTCGGTGACCTGAAGCATCGGAAATTACGCATTGAATTGCGGCAAATTGATGAAAGCCGCCCCATCACCTGCCCGCCCCTGCCCGCCTGATCGCCGCCGCCAGCGTGCTCACCCGCTCGGCCCCGGCAAAGCGCGGATGCGTCCGGGCGAGCATTTCCCAGACCGGGCGCGGCATATCGCACAAGATCACGCGGGCGCCGCGCTCGCGGGCAAGGCGCACCACTGTTTCGAGGACGTGAATGCCCGAGGAATCGATGAACGGCACCCGGTCCAGCCGCAGGATCACCACTTTCGGCGTGCGTCCGATGCGGCCGAGCGCTTCGAGCATCTGGCCCGCCGCGCCAAAGAACAGCGGCCCGGCGATGCGGAACACTTCGACGCCGGCGGGGAGGGCGGCGCGCTGCGTCGGGTCTTCGACGCTGTCGTCTTCGTCGAGCACCCCGGTCGCTTCGCTCATCCGCGCCATGAACAGCAGCGAGGCGAGCGTTACCCCGACGCCGATCGCCACCGTCAGGTCGACAAACACTGTCAACCCAAAGGTCAACAGCAACAGCGCGCGTTCGCCCACCGCCATGCGCAGGAGCGCGCGAAAGCGTTCGATCTCGCTCATCCCCCAGGCAACGATCAGCAGGATCGCGGCCAGCGCGGGCATCGGCACAAACGCCACCAGTCGCCCCGCCACGAGCAGGATCGCCAGCAGAAACAGCGCATGCGCCATGCCCGCCACCGGGGTCTGCGCCCCGGCGCGGATATTGGTCGCCGTGCGCGCGATCGCCCCCGTCGCGGGCAAGCCGCCAAACAGCGCCGAAGCGATATTGGCCACACCCTGCCCCACCAGTTCCTGCCCCGATCGATGGCGAAACCCGGTCATCCCATCCGCCACGACCGCCGACAGCAAGGCCTCGATCCCCGCCAGAAAGGCAATCGTGAACGCCGAAGGCAGGACATCGCGCAAGACATCAAGGCTCAGGGCGGGAACATGCGGCCCGGGCAGGCTGGTCGGCATGGCGGGAAAGCGATGCCCGACGGTTTCCACCGGCAGATGCAGCAAGGCGACCGCCGCCCCCGCCGCGACAATCGCGATCAGGTATCCCGGCAAGCGCGGATTGATCCGGCGCAAGACCAGAATCAGCCCCAGCGTGCCCGCGCCGACCGCGACCGTGGCCCATGAAACCGTGCCCATCGCTCCGATATAGGCGCTCCATTTGCCGATGAATTCCGCCGGCACCTTACCTGCCTGCAGCCCGAGAAAATCGCCCACTTCGCCCGATGCGATGATCACCGCGATCCCGGCGGTAAATCCCGTCACCACCGGCATCGGCACATAGCGCATCAAGCGCCCGACCCCGGCGTAGCCCGCCACGATCAGGATCACGCCTGCCATCAAAGTCGCCGCGAGCAGGCCGTCATAACCATGGCGCGCGATCACGCCCGCGATGACCACGACGAAGGCACCGGTCGGACCGCCCACTTGCACCCGGCTGCCGCCAAGCAGCGAAATCACGAAACCGGCAACGATCGCCGTCACCAGCCCCTTGTCGGGCGATGCGCCGCTGGCAATGCCCAGTGCCATCGACAGCGGCAGCGCGACGATCGCCACGGTCAGCCCGGCCACCAGATCGGCGCGCAGCCGCGCGGGGCCATAGCCTTCGCGCAAGGCGGTCACCAGTTTGGGCGTGAAAGCCGGAGGGATACGCATCATTCGCTCTCCTGCAATGGCGGCTGATCGAGCAAGGCCGAAGTCTGGCGCGCCGGAACCGCGCCCCCTTGCGTCTCGCGCAGGCGCACCCCGCGCCCTATGCCCGCCGAAGGGGCATGTTCGCCCAGAATCTCGATTCCCGCAGCTTCAAGCGCGCGAATCAGCTTCATCAGTTTGTCCACCGTGCCGCGCACTTCGCCGCTTGCCGCTTCCATCCGTTGAATGGTGGGCAGCGAGACCCCGGCCATTTCGGCCAACTGGCGCTGGTCAATTCCCAGCAGGGCACGCGCCGCCCGAATCTGCGCAGCGATGATCATACATACATCCTGATGTTTCAGACATCAGGAGTGATATGCGCCCGCAATGCCCCCGCCGTCAACGCCAGCTTTTCAGCCACATGTAATCGACATAGCTTTTCTTGCCGGGCAGCGGCGCGGCAGAGATGATCGGGTAAAAGCCGATGAACACGACCGCCGTCAGCGCAAGCGTGGTCTTACCCGGCCATTTGAGGCCTTTGTCCCACCATGTCCCCAGCGTCAGCGCGAGCGCCGCCATCAGGAACGTGCCCGCGAGTTCGTAGTGATAATAAAACTGCACCGGCTTGCCGTTGATCGCCCAAAAGATCAGGCTCAGCACATAGAGCACGACGATCAGCGCGGGCAGCGCCTCGCCCTTCCAGCCTTTCACGGCGCACCACGCCAGCGCAGGCAGGCCGACGAGCATCGACACCGGATTGCCCAGCATCAGGATGCCGCGTTGTTCGCCGTCGATATGTTCATAGAGAAACCAGATCGGGCGAAGGTTGAAAATCCATTGCCACCACCGGCTCATATAGCGGTGCGGCTTGACCACGCTGTCCTGCAATTGCAGCATATAGCGCTGCCAGGGGATCAGCCCGGCAAAGGTCATCGGCTGCACCTGATAGAAGAACGCGGGCGCAAACGTGGCGAGATAGGCCACCAGCGGCCACAGCCCGAGCCACAGCCCCGCCTCAACCAGCGAAACCCCGCGCACCGGCCCGGCACGGGTCGCAAACAACCACCGCCCCAGCCCCGTCACCACGGCCCCAAGGCTGCGCGGACGACGGCCCGGGATCAAACGGGGCGGGATCAGCTCGAGCGCGGCGGCGCGCTGCCAGGCGAACAACAGGCCGGGCAGAACGAGCAGCGGCGCCCCGTTCCACTTGCCCCCGAGCGACAGGCCGAAGAACAGCCCCGCGCAAATCAGATGGACCCGCCCGCCGCGCCGATCGGCCCATTGCGGCCGCGCCGACAGCGCCCATTGCCACATGCCCAGCGCCATCATCGAGGCCATCGCCATATCGAGCATGGCGATGCGCGACAGGATGAACCAGATGAAATCGGTCGCCAGCAGAAACGCAAACAGCAGCGAAACGCGCCGCGACCCCGAAGCCCACCACAGCGCGCGCGTGCCCGCGAACAGCCCGATGGTGCCCAGCACGAGATTGGGAAAGCGCCAGCCGAACGAATGATCGCCAAACAGGCGGATGCCGATCGCGATCGCTTCCTTGCCGAGCAAGGGGTGTTCGGGATTGAGCCGCCGCGTCAGTTCGATCAGCCGCCGCGCCGCCGGGACATAATGGATTTCATCGAACATCGTCTTTGACGGGATCCCCAACCGCCACAGCCCGAGCAGGAAAAACGCCGCAACGATCAGCACCGTCGCCCGCAGCGGGTCGGGCTGGCCGAAATAGGCGCGGACATGGGCGCGCAGGGCCCGCAAAGGGGCATCAAGGAAGGACGGGATCGCCATTGGCGCCCGCGCATACGCCAAAGGCGACGCGAATGGCAACGCAAGCAAGGGCAAAACCGGGCAAGGCGCTTCGAAACCGGCTCGCACCAAGGCACCATTTCGATTATGCGCCCCATCATGAAACGCACGACTGGACAGGACCGCTCGATCACGCGCCAATGGCGCCCCGCAACCCAGGCCGTTCGCGGCGGCACCTGGCGGTCGGAAATGGGCGAGACGAGCGAGGCGCTGTTCCTCACTTCGGGCTATACGTATGACGATGCGGCGACTGTCGCCGCGCGCTTTGCGGGTGAGGAAGAGGGGATGACATATTCCCGCCTGCAAAATCCGACCGTGCAGATGCTCGAAGAACGCATCGCGCTGCTCGAAGGGGCCGAAGCCTGCCGCGCGCAGGCGAGCGGCATGGCGGCGATGACCACCGCGCTGTTGTGCCAGCTTTCGGCGGGCGATCATATCGTCGCGGCCAAGGCGGCGTTCGGATCGTGCCGCTGGCTGGTCGACAATCTGCTGCCGCGCTTTGGCGTTTCGGGCACGACGATCCACGCCTGCGACAATGCCGCGTGGGAAGCGGCGATCCGCCCCAATACCAAAGTGTTCTTTTTCGAAAGCCCGGCCAATCCGACGATGGATGTGGTCGACATCGAATTCATCTGCACGCTCGCGCGCAAGCACGGCATCGTGACCGTGATCGACAATGCCTTTGCCACCAGCGCGCTGCAAAAGCCGCTGGAATTCGGGGCCGACGTGGTCGCCTATTCGGCCACCAAGATGATGGACGGCCAGGGCCGCGTTCTGGCCGGCGCGGTCTGCGGCACGACCGAATTCATCGATGGCGTGCTGCTGCCGTTTCAACGCAACACCGGGCCCAACATTGCCCCGTTCAACGCCTGGGTGGTCCTGAAAGGCCTCGAAACGCTCGATCTGCGCATTTTCCGCCAGAGCGAAAACGCGCTGAAAGTCGCCGAATTCCTTGAACGGCGCGTCCCCCGCGTGCTCTATCCCTTCCTGCCCAGCCATCCGCAGCACGCGCTGGCCAAAAAGCAGATGAAGGCCGGCGGGTCGATCCTGTCGATCGAACTCGATGGCGGCCGGGCCGAGGCGCATGGCCTGCTCGACGCGCTCGACCTGATCGACATTTCGAACAACATCGGCGATTCGCGCTCGCTGATGTGTCACCCGGCATCATCGACGCATCACGGCGTCGGCGCCGAAACCCGCGCCGAAATGGGCGTCGGGGAAAACATGCTGCGGCTCAACGTCGGGCTCGAAGATCCGCAGGACGTGATCGACGATCTCGACCAGGCGCTGCGCAAGATCGGGTTGTAACGCCAAACTCCTCCCCGCTGCGGCAGGGAGGAATGAGACGGTCAATCGGGCTGGCGGTCAATCAGTCTTGGCTGCCTTTTCCAGGTCGGCGATGCGGGCCTTCAACGCTTCGACTTCTTCGCGCGCCGAAGCGGCGAGATCCTTGACCGCGTCAAATTCCTCGCGGCTGACAAAGTCCATCCCGCCAAACAGGTCTTTGGCGCGGTCGCGCATGGTTTCGCCGGCTTCACGGCCCATGCCGGCAACGGTGCCGGCGGCGCTGTTGAGAAGCTTGACGAAATCGGCAAGCAGCGGGTTTTCGCTTTGCATCTGTGGCCCTATCGCAGGTGAAAATGACCCCCGCTAGATGGGCCCGGGCGCCCGCCGGGGCAAGAGGCGAGTTTACGCCCTAAAGTTGCACGCGCACCGCCGCGCCCGACCCGTCTGCACCATCGGCCCCGGGATTGAGCTGCACGAGCTGCAGATTGAGAAACGAGGCAAAGCAGATCCACGCCAGATAAGGCAGCAACAGCACCGCCGCCATGCGGCGCACGCGCCACACCAGCACGATCGTGATCGCAACCGCCACAATCAGCGCGACAATGATGCCCAGCGCCAGCGTCAGCCGATGTTCGAGGAAAAACACCGGGCTCCACGACAGATTGAGCGCCAGTTGCACGACAAAGGCGGCAATCGCCACGCCGCGGCCGCGCGCCCCGCGGGCCGCCGCGATCAGCGCCAGGGCAACCCCCATCAGCACGTAAAGCGCGGTCCACACGATCGGAAATGCAAGCGGAGGCGGATAGAGCGCAGGCTTGTCCAGCAGGGCAAACCACGGATTGTCGGCCCCGCTGCCCGCCGCGCGACCGGACAGCAGACCCAGGCCAAGGCACAAGGGAACGGTGAACAACGCCCAGCGCATGATGCTGGCACGAAGCTGGGCGGACGAGGCAATCTGTTGCATGGCACCTGCGGTTCGGCCGCCCGTGCTCCCCGACCAGCGGTCAGGCGCGCAATGGCGGCGATTCGCGGGGGATATTGACGGGCCATTCGCGCCAAGGCAACGGCGCTAAAGCTCCATTACCGAACAGCCGCTATCAGAAACTCGATATTGCCTTCCGGGCCGGTAATCGGGCTTTCGATCACCCCGTCGACCTGCCAGCCTTCGTTTTCGAGCCAATCGCGCACTTCGCCGCAGACGCGCGCATGCAGCGCGGCCTCTCGCACCACGCCGCCCTTGCCCACTTCGCCGCGCCCGACTTCGAATTGCGGCTTGATCAGCGCGACCAGCCGGGTCGGCCGCGCAGCAAGCGCCAGCGGCACTTCGAGCACTTTGCGCAAACCGATGAAGCTGGCATCGCAAACGACCCACGTCGGCGGAGAAACCCCCTCAACATCAAGCATTTGTGCCGTCAGAACGCGCGCGCTGGTCTGTTCCATCACGGTCACGCGCGGATCATTGCGCAGTTTCCAGGCGAGCTGGTTTGTCCCCGAATCCACTGCAAAAACGTGGGCCGCGCCGTGATGCAACAGGACATCGGTAAAGCCCCCGGTGGAACTGCCAATGTCCATTGCCACCACTCCGGTGGGATCGAGCGCGAAATGGGCCAGAGCATGCGCCAGCTTGATCCCGCCGCGCGAAACCCAGGGATGATCGCGCCCGCGCACCGAAATATCGGCATCGACGGGAACGGCCTGCCCCGCCTTGGTCAACTTTGTTTCACCCTGGTACACCAGCCCGGCCAGGATCAACGCTTGCGCGCGCGCGCGGCTTTCGACGAGACCGCGCTCGACCAGCAGCTGATCGATGCGCAGCTTGCCGGGACGGGCAATTGCAGGTGTGGGTTCGCGGCTTGAGCTCATCGTCCGTCTCTTCCATAGACAGGCCATGCAGATCAACCGCGCGTTCCCGCAAATCGTTCCGATCATGGCGACCATGCTGACGCTGGCCGCCTGTGGCGGGCCCGCGCCGCGCGCCGGGGAAAGCCGCCCCTCTGCCCCGCCCGCCGCCTCCGTGCCGATGCCGCTGCCCCCGCGCGCGGCGACAGCGCCCCGGCCTGTGCCGACCGTCCGCCCGTCGACGACACCCGACTGGCGCGATCTGCCGCTGCCGGCGGGCGACTGGATCTGGACCGCGCGCGCCGGCGGCAGCGAAGCGCGCTTTGGCCCGGCCGGTCAGCCGCCGATCGCCATTCTGGCGTGCGATCGCGCCGCCGGGGTGGTGCGCGTGGCCCTGCCTGCCGACCCGGCGCAGGCGCAACAGGCCCCAACGCGCCCCGCAACGATTGCCACATCGACCAGCACCGCCACCTTTGTTGCCGAGCCGCAAGCGATCGATGCGGTTTCGACACTGGCGATCAGCCTGCCGTCGGCGCACCGCATGCTCGACGCGATGGCCTTCAGCCGGGGTCGGTTCCGCGTCGAAATCGGCGGATTGCCGTCGGTCGTGCTGCCGTCGTGGTCCGAAGTCGGCCGTGTGGTGGAGGATTGCCGGGGCTGAAACAGCTCACCCGAAAACGCACGCCGTGCGAGGGCGAGCGATGGATTCTGACGACAAAATAAATTAGATCAAGTCTTGTTGTTGGGCCCGGGATGAATCATTTTCGACTCAAGGTCGCGGCGGGTTTTAAAGCCTCAGGCGGTCCAGTCGATCGGACGGTGCATCATCCTGGTCGGCGTTTCTGGCTCAACAGCGCGAAAGGAGGTGATCCGATGTCTCATGGTTCAGCAGAGAGGTCGGCATTCCGCAACGCGAGGCATTATCGCTGAATTTTTCGATGACGCGATAAAGGCTTCGTGGGCGGCACTTCCGGCCGCTGACCATGCGAAGGGCCGCTCCCCCCCCGGGATGCGGCCCTTCACATTTATGTCAGGCCCCCATTTATTTCAAAACCATTGCATTGCGCGCAACAATCATTCAAAGCAGCGCAACGTCAGCTGCGATTCGGTCCATCCGTTCGCCTGACGCATGGACATATTTCGCGAAAAGGATTTCCCATGGCGTCGACCGCCGGCCTTTCAGGCTTTGCCCGCACCCCGCATCCCGCCCCCCGGCCGGTGGACGAACGCGCGGCCATCCTGGCCAACCCCGGCTTCGGCACGAACTTTACCGACCACATGGTAGAGATCGACTATGATGCGGAACACGGCTGGCACGGCGCGCGCGTGATCCCCTATGGCCCGATCCCGCTCGATCCGGCGGCGGCCGTCCTGCACTATGCCCAGGAAATTTTCGAAGGGCTGAAGGCCTATCGCCTGGCCGACGGCGGCATTGCCCTCTTCCGGCCAGAGGCGAACGCCGCGCGTTTCAACGCTTCGGCACGGCGTCTGGCCATGCCCGAATTGCCCGAAGACCTGTTTGTCGAAGCCGTGCGCCAACTGGTGCGTGCCGACAGCGACTGGTTTCCCACGGTCGAGGGCGGCTCGCTCTATCTGCGCCCGTTCATGTTCGCGTCCGAAGCGTTCCTCGGCGTGCGGCCGGCGCGGACCTACAAATTCCTCGTCATCGCCAGCCCGGCGGGCAACTATTTCAAATCGGGCGCACCGGCGGTGTCGATCTGGGTCAGCGACTATACCCGCGCCGCGCCCGGCGGCACCGGGGCGGCCAAGTGCGGCGGCAACTATGCCGCAAGTCTGGTCCCCACCGCCGAAGCCTTTGCACGCGGGCATGATCAGGTCTTGTTCCTCGATGCCGCCGAGCATCGCTGGATCGAGGAACTGGGCGGGATGAACCTGTTTTTCGTCAAATCCGACGGGTCGCTGGTCACGCCCCCGCTGTCGGGCACGATCCTGCCCGGGATCACCCGCGACAGCCTGATCGCGCTGGCCCGCGAAGAAGGGCTGACCGTGCGCGAGGAACGCTATTCGCTGGATCAATGGCGCGCTGACGCGGCCAGCGGCGATCTGATCGAAAGTTTTGCCTGCGGCACGGCGGCAGTGGTCACGCCGGTCGGCAAAGTCGCCGATACCAATGGTGAATTCCTGATCGGCAGCGGCGGCCCCGGCCAGTTGACGCAAAAGCTGCGCCAGCGGCTGGTGTCGATCCAGCGCGGCGAAGCGACCGACACCCATGGCTGGGTTCACCGCCTGATCTGAGCAGGTTGCCAAGGCAGCCCGGTCATGGCATCGCCGCGCCGGTTAAACATGCGCTTAAGAGCGCACAGGAGACTGGCGATATGAGCATTTCGTTCGAAGGGCGCGTGGCGATCGTGACCGGGGCCGGCGGAGGCCTTGGCCGCGCCTATGCGCTCGAACTGGCGCGGCGCGGGGCCAAAGTCGTGGTCAACGATCTGGGCGGTTCGCGCGACGGCACCGGCACGTCCGACGCCGCGCTCAAAGTGGTCGAAGAGATCAAGGCCGCAGGCGGCGAAGCGTTCGCCGACGGCAGCTCGGTCACCGAATACGAACAGATGCAGGCGCTGGTCGCCAAGACCCGCGAAACCTGGGGCGGCGTCCATGTCCTGATCAACAACGCCGGCATTCTGCGCGACAAGACGTTCACCAAGATGGACCCGGTCGATTTCGAACTGGTGGTCAAGGTTCACCTGCTGGGTTCGGCCTATGCCACCAAGGCGGTGTGGGATCTGATGCGCGAACAGAACTATGGCCGCATCCTGATGACAGCTTCGTCGACCGGGCTGTTCGGCAATTTCGGCCAGGCCAACTACGGCGCGGCCAAACTCGGGCTCGCCGGGCTGACCAAGACGCTCTATCTCGAAGGCGCGAAATACAATGTCCGCGTCAATACGCTGGCCCCGGTCGCGGCGACGCGCATGACCGAAGACATCTTTCCCGAAGAGGCGTTCAAGCTGTTCGCCCCTGAAAATGTCGTGCCCGCCGCGCTCTATCTCGTATCCGAAGACGCGCCGAGCAATGCCATCATCGGCGCAGGCGCGGGCGCCTATCACAGCGCCTATGTCACGATGAACCCGCCGCTGATCCTCGGCGCCGAGGATCGCACGGTCGAAGGCTTTGCCGCCAACTGGGCGCGAATCAGCGATCGCAGCGGCGATTTCGTGCCGCAGTCGGGCTCCGAACAGAGCCAGGCGATTCTCGCCGCGATGCAGGCGGCCTCAAAAGCCTGAGGCCCCCCGGTTCAACGGTTCAGGGGCACGTCCCCTGAACCGCGCCGGTCAATTGCATCTGCCGCATCCATTGCGCGGCCTCGCCGGGCGCGATCTGCCGCGCCGCGCCGGTCGCCTCATCGATCAACAGCGGCGCGGCGCAATCGCCGCGCGGCACGCGATGCGCCCGATCGGGCAGCACGATCAGCAGCCGATGCGTCGCGTCGCGATAGACCGCGCGCAAGACCGGTGTCCCATGCGGACCATCATGACGCGGCGCCCGCGCAGAGCCGCATCCGGCAAGCAGCGCCAGCAGACCGAGTGCCGCGCTAATCCGCAACGAGTTTGAGCAGTTTGCGTTCGAGCGGCGACAGCACACCGGCCAGATCGTGCCCGCGCTTGAGCACTTGCCCCGCCTCGCCATAAAGCGCCCACATCCCCTGCCGCGCGCGCAAGGCCGGGCGTTTCTCGATGCGCGCGGTGGGGCGTTCGGCCGTGCGCTTGTAGGCGCTGAAATGCGCCGCCTCGCGGTCAAACGTGATCGCATAGTCGCGCCACTGACCGGCGGCGACCATCCGCCCGTAGAGATCGAGAATGCGCATCAGTTCGGCCCGGTCAAACGTGATCTGGACCGTGCCGGTGCGCGGAAAGGGAACGATCGTCGCGCCGAGCCCGCCGGGACTGTCGCCGCCCGCCACCCGGCTCAAGACCTTGTCCGCCGCCGCGACGGCGCGGGCATATCGCCCGGGCGCTGTTTCAGCGCGGCGATTTCGGCCTGCACTTGCGCCAACTGCGCCTCCAGCGCGTCGAGCCGATCGCTGCCCACCGGCGCGCACGGCTCTTCGCAGGGCGTGCCATAAGGCAGGAATTCCTTGAGCCAGGTTTCCGCCGGGACCAGTGTCGATCGCGCCTTGAGCCCGATCATCGTCGCGCCTTCGGGCACATCGTCGGTCACCACCGCATTGGCGCCGATCCGCGCCCGCGCGCCGACCGTGATCGGCCCGAGGATCTGCGCCCCCGAACCGACGATCACATTGTCGCACAGCGTCGGATGACGCTTGCCCGCAACGCCATTGGCCGGATTCGTCCCGCCGAGCGTAACGCATTGATAGATCGTGACGTTATCGCCGATTTCGGCCGTTTCACCGATCACGGTAAAGCCATGATCGATAAACAGGTGGCGCCCGATCGTGGCGCCGGGATGGATGTCGATCGCGGTAAAAAAGCGCCCGACATGATTGACCGCGCGGGCGAGGAAGAACAAGTCGCCTTCGTAGAGCCAATGCGCCAGACGATGAAACGCCATGGCCCAAAGCCCCGGATAGAGCAGGATTTCCCATCGCGAACGCGGCGCCGGATCGCGCGCACGGATCGAATCGAGATAGGCAATCAGGCGTTCGAACATGAAAGGCCCCCATGGCGGGCACGCCATAACACGGCGCAAAGCCGGAATATGGTTATAATAGCCTCGGTTGCCAATGGCCATGCCCGTAAACCCGCTCGGCCAGCGCCTCGCGCGCCAGCGCCAGCGTGACCGGCGCCTTGCGTTCGAGCGACAGCCGGTCGAGCGTCATGATCAGCGCCTCGGCCGCGGCATGGCTGCGCTCGATACGCGGCAAGAGCCAGTCGAGCACCGCCTCGCCCAACGCCAGCCCGCGCCGCCGCGCATGTTCGCCCAGCAGCGCACGCAACAGCGCATCGTCGGGCGCGCCGATCATCAGCGGCAATGCCGCCCCCAGCCGCGAGGCGAGATCGGGCAGGGCAATGTGCCACCCCGTGCTGTCGGGCGCGCTGACCACCGGATAGCGCGCCACGAGCAACAGCGCGTGTCCTTCGGCCTGCGCGCGGTTCCAATGGTGAAACAGTGCGACTTCATCGATCCGGTCGGCATCGTCGATCGCCTCGCCCGCGCCGCTGGCGGCAAACCAGCGCGCCATCAGGCTCTTGCCCGAACGCGGCGGCCCGCTCAGCACGGCGGTATGATAAGGCCAGGCCTCGCTCGCCTGGAGCGCGGCAAACACCGGCTGCAACGACGGCCCGCCGACAATCGTTTCGTCGCCGCCGGGCAATTCGAGAGGAAGCGCAATCTGGGTCATGCCACGCCTGGATCAGCGCCGAATCATCAGCGCGCCCGCCCCTTGCGTCACTTTCCACCCTTGCGCACGCAGCGCGGCGGCCAGTGTTTCAAGCTCGCCCGCATACGTCACGCGCATGACCGAAACGCCGCCAAGCGCCAGCGAGGTCGTCGCGGTGGCCTGTACCCCCGGCACCGCGCGCAACGCCGCCTGCGCGGCATCGACCGCGCCGACATCGGGGCTGGCGAACTGAACCTGGAACACCGCCCCGGAAACACCGGGACCGGCAGCCGCCGCCGCGCCCGCGCGGGCCGCGCGGGCCGCGTTTTGCGGCGGGGGCATCTTGTCGACGATCCCCGCAATCAGCTTGGGATCGATCTGCGGCGCGCTGTTGAGCGATCGATCGGGATCGAGCTGCCCTGCGGCCAGCGCCTGGGCATAGATCGCATCGATCCGCTTGACCGCTTCGGTCAGCATCGCGGGCAGCTTGTCCTCGCTGTCGGCAGTCAGTTCGAAACTGCCGAGAAAACGGTTGTCGGGGCCATGGCGCGCGGTGAACGTGCCCTTGATCGGCCCGCCCGGCCATTGCCGTTCGAGCCGCGCAATCGGGATCACCACGTCTTCGGCGCCATACTGGTCGAGGATGGATCGCCACCAGTTGCGGCTGCGCCGTCCGACTTGCCCCGCATCGATCAGCAAACCGTCGGCCCCGCCGCCATTGGGGCGGACATAGTCGATCACGCTTTCGCCGGTATGGAAATCGGCCCAGGCCTTTTGCCAGGGCGTGCGCGTTTCAAACACGCTGGCCACGCCGCCCTGATAGAGCAAGGGAATGACGAGCAGCGGCGCCGACCGTGCGCCCCCGCCCTGCAGCCCGAGATAGCCCGCCGCGCGGGCGCGGTCGAACACCATGCCCAGCCGCGCGATATAGCGGTGCGGGCCGATCTCTTCGTGCTCGATCGAAACCGCCGAGACCATGCTCAACAACGTTCCGTCATCGAGCCCCGGCGCCGGGCCTCCCGTGCCGCGCTGCGCCCACAGCTTTTGCCAGGCCAGCCTCGTCGCAGTCCGCCAGCCGGTCATGCGCGCCTCGTCGGCATCCTTGCCGGTGGTGTTGACATCGATCCCGGTGACTTCGAAATCGCCCGTGCTGGCGACCGGCGCAATGCCGCGATCGCCCTCGATCTGCGCCCAGACCACCGCGCCGCCGATGCCCAGCACGAGAAGCCCGGCCCCCGCAAAGGCGAGCCGACGATGACGCGAATTCTTCGACAGAAGGCTCAAGGCGGCCAAGCGAACTCCGACGCGGCACGAAGCCGCCGCAAACAGGCAAAAAGGTATCCGGCGCGCTTTTGCCCAAAGGCAAGTGGAAATCCAAGCGGGAAAGCGCCAGAGCATCGCGCAAAAAGGTGGGAACCGGCTTTTTGCAGTCTGCGATGCGACAACAAAAAAACCTATCGCAAAGTGTGTGATTCACAAATCACACACTTTGCGATAGGGGCCGCAGCCATGGCATCCGAAAACGACAGCAACGACCGCTACAGCTACGCGCAGGCAGGCGTGAACATCGCCGCAGGCAACGCTCTTGTCAAAGCGATCGGCCCCCTCGCCCGCGCCACCGCGCGCCCCGGCGCCGACGCCGAACTGGGCGGCTTTGGCGGGTTCTTCGACCTTCGCGCGGCGGGGTACAAAGACCCCCTGCTGGTCGCCGGCAACGACGGCGTCGGCACGAAGGTCAAACTGGCGATTGACCATGACCGTCATGACAGGATCGGCATCGATCTTGTTGCGATGTGCGTCAACGATCTGATCGTGCAAGGGGCGGAACCCTTGTTCTTCCTCGACTATTTTGCCACGGGCAAGCTCGATAACGGCATTGCCGAGCGCGTTGTCGCCGGCATTGCCGAAGGCTGCCGGATCGCCGGTTGCGCGCTGATCGGGGGCGAAACCGCCGAAATGCCGGGCATGTACGGCCCTGGCGATTATGATCTGGCGGGCTTTTGCGTCGGCGCGGTGGAGCGCGGCGAACAATTGACCGGGGACCGGGTTGCGGCGGGCGATGTCCTGCTGGGCCTTGCCTCGTCGGGGGTTCATTCCAACGGCTATTCGCTGGTCCGCCGCCTTGCCGCCGACAAAGGCTGGAAACTCGACCGCCCCGCGCTGTTCGATCAGGATCGGCTGTTGATCGATTTCCTGATCGAGCCGACGCGAATCTATGTGAAGACGCTGCTGCCGTTCATCCGGCAGGGGCGAATCCACGCGCTGGCGCATATCACCGGCGGCGGCCTGCTGGAAAACGTGCCGCGCGTGCTGCCCGCCGGGCTCCATGCGCGAATCGATGCCGACGCCTGGGGCCAGTCGCGGCTGATGGCGTTCCTGCAGGCGCAGGGCAATATCGAGCCGGGCGAAATGGCGCGCACGTTCAATTGCGGCGTGGGCATGGTGCTGGCGGTTGCGCCCGATGAAGCGGCCAGCCTTGCCGCCGACCTGACCGCCGCCGGAGAGAGCGTGTTCACCATCGGCACGATCGAGCCCGGCGAACGCGGCTGCACCGTCACCGGCAGCGCCGAAACCTGGTCCGCGCGCGAAGCCTGGCAAGCGACTCACCATGCCTGAAACGGGTCGCACCCCGGTCGCAGTGTTCATTTCCGGCAGCGGCACCAACATGGCCGCGCTGCTTTATGCCAGCCGCCTGCCCGACTGCCCCTACCGGATCGCACTGGTCGCCTCGAACAACCCCGAGGCGGGCGGACTGGCACTCGCCGCCGCCGAAGGCGTGCCGACTTTCGTCCTGCCGCACAAAGGCATGAAACGCGCCGACCATGACGCGGCAATGGAAGCCGCAGTCATGGCCAGCGGCGCCCAGGTGATCGCGCTAGCCGGCTATATGCGCATCCTGTCAGCCCCGTTCGTCGAACGCTGGCAGGGCCGGATGATCAACATCCACCCCAGCCTCCTGCCCAAATACACCGGCCTCGACACCCACGCCCGCGCCATCGCCGCAGGCGACAGCCACGGCGGCTGCACCGTCCATCTGGTCACCGCAGAACTCGACGAAGGCCCCCTGCTCGGCCAGATCCCGGTCGCGATCCTGCCCGGCGACACCCCCGACCGCCTCGCCGCCCGCGTCCTGTTCGCCGAACACCAACTTTACGCCCGCTGCCTCGCCCGGCTGGTTGAAGGCAATACCCAGCCCGATTGGTGACTGCATATCTTGTGCGCTACGGAGCTGCGCCCAAGTCGGCGAAAAATCATCGTTGTTGGCGATCCCTGCTACGACTGGAGTCCGGAATGACTCCTATCAACGACAGACCAAGCTTAGCCGACATGGAGGGACCAGCTATGATACTTTGTAAACAGCGATAATGCGGAATGGTCCCGGCTCGCTATTGGCGAAGTCCCCGTTTTCGACCGCAGATCGTGCCAAGTCAAAATTGTCAAACAAGCAGCGTGCGTTCGCAGGAAGAGAAGCTGCAAGCCCGTTACAAGAAAGCGGCGAACATTCTGGTCCAGCCCTCACAAAGAACGTCACGACATCATAGCCGCTCAATGATACCCGTGTTTGATCGGGTAGAGTCACCTGCGTTGCGAACGATGTTTCAGGTTCGATTGGCTCCCAGCTTTTGGAATCTTCGTTAAATTGGCGCGAAAACGCCTCGTAATAAAAAAGTTCAAGCGCTTCGGATGGGACACTCAGGCTTTCTGCCGCGTGCCGGACGGCGGCAGGGGAATCGAAGAGCCACCAGCCATTGTGTTGCCACAGGTTGATATAGTCCCCGAAATTCGCCGACACGCAACCACTTAACGAATGAACGAATCGAACCTGTGGGGACTTCATCCAAGCAGGGGCAGGTGTGGTTACGGCCTTGAGCATATAGCCCAGCGGGATCATGGTGTCGTCGGTCATAGGGCAATATTAGCACCAAGCCCGCCCTAAATGTAGGTTTTCAGTTCTGTCGCTACTCAAACCCCTGCCCAGTGAACGTATGGCGGGTTTTAACGAATGGCATCGCCCGGATGAACGACCGCTCTGGAGCGCAAAGCTGACGTTCAAATGCACGATCGAAAGCGCGTTGCAGCGTAACGCCGCCTTTCGCACCATCGCTCTCAAAACCGCCACGCACGCAGCGAGCATCCCAACGCCGCTTAAATCTCACTCCCTTCCACCACCGGGCGGCTTTCGCGCGTCGCGCGATAGCGGATGGTGGGATCGTTGGGGTCGGCGGAGATGAGCACGTGGTCGGGGTGGACTTCGATCAGGGTGCCGACGAAGGGCATGCCGTCGAGGCTGCCGGTGACGCGATAGCTGACCATGTCGCCGGGTTTGAACGTGGCGGCGTCAAAATTGAATTCGAATGGGCATGCGCCCTCTCCCATGCCCATCATGTCAGGCCCGCTCCCGCTTTTGGTGTTTCAGCGGGCGATTAAACCATGCCTTGCCTGACTTGCGCAACAAAAAGGGGGCCACGGCGGGCCCCCTTCGTCATCATCGCTGATGCGCCGGTGTTCAGCCGACGATTTCTTCGGGCTTGAAGAAGTACGCGATTTCGATCGCGGCGTTTTCTTCCGAATCCGAACCGTGGACCGAGTTGGCTTCGATCGATTCGGCGAATTCCTTGCGGATCGTGCCCGCGTCGGCATTGGCCGGGTTGGTCGCGCCCATCACGTCGCGGTTGCGCTTCACGGCGTCTTCGCCTTCAAGCACCTGGACCACGACCGGGCCCGAGATCATGAATTCGACGAGATCGTTGAAGAACGGGCGTTCGGCATGGACCGCGTAAAAGCCTTCGGCCTGTTCGCGGGTGAGGTGAAGCCGCTTCGAGGCAACGACGCGCAGACCGGCTTCTTCAAGCTTTGCAGTCACGGCGCCGGTCAGATTGCGGCGGGTGGCGTCGGGCTTGATGATCGAAAACGTGCGGGTAACCGCCATGGTACAGATCCTTGCAATGGAAAATCGGGATTGGGGCCAACGCGGGCGACCCATGGGCGCGGCCCCTAGCCGGGAACGCCGGAAATCGCAAGGCAGGGCACAGGCCTCACGGCCCTTCGCGCCACTTTCCGCCATCCTGCCGCCAATAGCGCCGCTCGACGCCTTCGCGCTGGCCCAGCAGGCGCCAGGTCCGGCGCGCATCGTCGATCCGTTCGGGCGGAAACAGCAGGAACACGCGCTCCATCCCCTCCGTCTCGCGCCATTGCCCATCGGCCAGCACGCAATAGCGCGCACCATTGGCGGCCTGCGTCTCTGCGCCGAGCAGAATCGGCTGACGCGCGTCATGCGCCCCGCCGGCATAGCCATGGGCAAGGAACGAATCCGCGACGCGCTGCCACAGCGCGGCGCTGATCCGCCCCAATTGCGCAGGATCGTCGGACACCACCAGCAACCGCTCGCCCGCGCCCAGCGTGCTGCGCGCGAGCAACGGCACCACCAGTTCGGCGGGGTCGCGGGTCAGTTGATAGAAATCGACGCGCATCGCCGCCGGACCGTATTCCCCGATCAGGCCTCCAGCACGTCGCGGACATAGCGATCGAGCAGGCGCACGCCAAACCCGGTCGCGCCCTTGCCGTGGGTAGCCCCCGGCTTGTCCGCCCAGACCATGCCCGCGATATCGAGATGCGCCCAGGCGACGCCTTCGTTGATAAACCGCTGCAGGAACTGCGCCGCCGTGATCGATCCGCCGAGCCGCGGCCCGACATTCTTCATGTCAGCAATCGGGCTGTCGATCAGCTTGTCATAGGCCGGGCCCATCGGGAAACGCCACAGCTTGTCGCCGCTGGCCTTGCCCGCCGTATCGAGCTGGCTGGCGAGCAGATCGTCATTGGCAAACATCCCGCCATATTCGGTGCCCAGCGAAACCATGATCGCGCCGGTCAGCGTGGCCAGATCGACAATCGTCGCCGGGGCATAGGTCTGCTGCACCCAGGTCAGCACGTCACACAGCACCAGTCGCCCTTCGGCATCGGTGTTGATCACTTCGATCGTCTGCCCCGACAGGCTGGTGACGACATCGCCGGGCCGCTGCGCATTGCCGTCGGGCATGTTTTCGACGAGGCCGACGACGCCGATCACATCGGCCTCTGCCTTGCGCAGCGCCAGCGTCAGCAGCGCGCCCGCGACTGCCGCCGCGCCGCCCATGTCCCACTTCATGTCTTCCATCCCGCCGGCGGGCTTGATCGAGATGCCCCCGGTGTCGAATGTCACGCCCTTGCCCACGAACGCGGTCGGGCGAGAGCCCGCGCGCCCTTTCCAGCGCAGCGCGAGCACGCGCGCCTCGCGCACGGAGCCTTGCGCCACGCCGAGCAGCGCGCCCATGCCGAGCGCTTCCAGCTCGCCCTTGTCGAGCACGACGACGTCGACCCCGGTCCCGGCGAAGCGCTTCGCGCAGCGTTCGACGAAGCTTTCGGGATAGATCACGTTGGCGGGCTCGGTGACCAGTTCGCGCGTGAATTCGACGCCCGCGGCCAGCGCCGCTTCGGTCTGCCACAGCGCTTCGGTGCCTTCGGGCGCGTCGATTGCGACGATCCGTTCGAGCGAGGGCTTCTGCTCGTCGGTCAGCCGCGTCTTGTAGACATCATAGCGCCAGCCGCGCAGCCGCGCGCCGAGCAGGACCGAGGTCGCTTCGTTGGCGGTCAGCGCGCTGCCCGCGAAATCGATACCCAGCGCGGGCTCGCCCGACGTCAGGTATTTCGCCACCAGCGCGCCGCCTGCGCGTTCCAGCGCGGCGATCCGGTCGGCCCCCGTCGCACGGCCGATACCGGCCAGCGCGAGGCGCGTCAGACCGCCTTCGCCGGGCACGAACGCTTCGAACACCTGGCCCGTCTTGCCCGAAAAACGGCTCGCCACGGCGGCTTCGCGCACCGGCTCGGCCAGGTCTGCGGGCAGAGTGCCTTCGCCGACCAGACGGGCGACCAGGCGAGGGCGGGCAATCCCTGCAGAAGCGAAAACGATGGTCATGCAAAAACTCCTGATCGGCAGCGCCATGGCCCGGCCCGGGCCCCGGGCGGGCCATGGCGATCCGCCGGGCATGCGGACATTACCGGAATTGTGGGTTTGCAGTTAAGCCGCACCGGTGCGATAGGCAAGCGCATGCGACCCCTGACGCGGCCCCAGCCGCAAGCCTTTTCCATGCGCTTGCGAGCGCGCCGTTCCACTGCATGCCTTGCCTTGTTGGGCATGACCGGGCTCTTGCCCGCGTTCGAGGCGGCGCATGCGGCTGCGCCTGCGGCCGATTCGCCCCCCGCCGCGCCAGCCGATCCCCAGCAGGCCGCACCCGATGCGAAGACCGAGCCGGCCGCGACCGATCTGGTCCGTTTTGCCGCCGACAAAGTCAGCTATGATCACGACACCGACGTGATCACCGCCTCGGGCAACGTGGTAATGCGGCGCGATGCGCAATCGCTGCGTGCCGAAACGGTTACATGGAACCGCAAGACCGGCGCCATCCAGGCCACCGGCAATATCCGCTTCGTCGACGAAGACGGCGATGTGCTCTATGGCGATCACATCGATCTGACCGATCAGTTCAAGGCCGGCGCGACGCAGGACTTGTTGCTCGTCCTGCGCGAAGGCGGGCGCATGGCGGCCCGCTCCGGCGAGCGCGACGATGCCGGGCGCATCGTGCTCCATCAGGTCGCCTACAGCGGTTGCGAAGTGGTCGATGATGCAGGCTGCCCGCGGCAGCCGAGCTGGGAATTGACCGCCGTGCGCGTGGCCTATGATCCGGAAAAGAAGACCGTGCGCTATTACGGAGCAAAGCTGCGCGTGTTCGGCGTCCCGCTGCTGCCGCTGCCGGGTCTGAGCCATCCGTCGGATTTCCGCGCCGCATCGGGCTTCCTGATACCGACATTCAGCCTGTCGTCGTCAAACGGCGCCGAGATCAGCAACACGTTTTATTGGCGGCTTGCCGCCAACCGCGACTTGTCGGTCACCGGCACGCTATTTTCCAAATCGCTGCCGATGGTTTCGGCGCACTATCGCCAATTGACCGACAAGGGCGCGTTTCAGGTCAACGGCTATCTGACGTACAGCCGCCAGACCGATGCCGCCACCAATGCGAACGGCGGGCTGGTCTCTGCCGGAAACGGCGATTTCACGATGCGCGGCTATCTCGAAGCCAACGGCCGCTTCGAACTGGGCAACGACTGGAGCCTGACCGCGTCGGGCCGCTATGTCTCCGACCGCACGTTCCTGCTGCGTTATGACCTGTCGTCCGACACGCGGCTGCGTTCGACGTTCAATCTCGAACACATCAATCAGGACAGCTATTTCAGCTTTGCCGGATGGGCGATCCAGGCGATCGGCACCAACGATTTCGCCAACAAACAGCCGCTGGCGCTGCCCAGCATCGACTACCGCCAGCGTTTCGACATGCCCGGCGTCGGCGGAAAGCTGGAAGTGGAAGTCAATTCGCTGGCGCTGACCCGCACCAACGGGCAGGACACGCAACGCGCGCTGGCCCGTGCGCAATGGGATCTGCGCACGATCACGTCGGGCGGGCAAGTCCTGACGCTGACCGCGCTCTTGCGCGGCGACATCTATCACAGCAGCGATAACCTGCTGACCACCAATCCGATCTATCAAGGCCTGCCCGGATGGCAGGCGCGCGGCATCGCGACGATTGCCGCCGATGTCAAATGGCCCTTTGCGGGCGAGTTTCTGGGCGGAACGCAAGTGCTGACCCCCGAAGTGCAGTTCGTCGCCACGCCGCGTTTGCGCAACCTTGCCATCCCGGACGAGGATTCGCGCGCGATCGAGCTGGAGACGGACAACATCTTTTCGCTCAACCGCTATCCCGGCTATGACCGGGTCGGCGACGGGTTGCGCGTGACGTATGGCGTCGACTGGCGGTTCGACCGGCCCGGCTGGCGCGCTTCGGCAACCCTTGCACAATCCTATCGTTCGTTCGACGAAACCAGCATCGTGCCGGTCGGAACCGGCCTCGCCACGCGGTTTTCCGACGTGGTCGGCCGCGCCGAAGTACGGTTTCGCGACATCGTCCAACTGACCGAACGGTTTCAGCTCGACAAGGCCACATTCCAACTGCGCCGCAACGAATTCGACGCGACCATCGGCAGCCACCGCACCTATGTCGAAATTGGCTATATCGCGCTCAACCGCAGCATTCCGCTGTCCTATGAAGATCTTCAGGACAGCAAGGAGCTGCGCGTTTCGGCCCGCGCCGCCTTTGCCCATTACTGGTCGCTGTTCGGCTCGGGGATTGTCAATCTGACGTCCAAGGCCGATAATCCGGTCAACGGAGCGAACGGGTTCCAGATGATCCGCCATCGGCTTGGCCTTGCCTATACCGACGGCTGCCTCGACCTCGCCTTCACCTGGCGGCGCGACTATGTCACCACCGGCGACGCGGTGCGCGGCAACTCTTATGCGCTGACGTTGTCGCTGAAAAATATCGGGACACGGTAATGGTGCGGCTCGCTTCGGGTTTTTGCTGCGGGAAAACTTCCCTCCCTGCGGCAAAGGCGCTATCGCCCTCGTCACTCAGCGTGGGTTAAGCCGGTTTTGGCACAATTCGGCAATGCCCCAGGCCAGATCTTGCACCCTGCCGGGTGCAACCAACAGGATTGATCGACTGTCATGACGTCCGCATTTCGTTTGCTGCCTGTTTCGACGCCGGTCTCGCTGCGATTGACGCTGTTGCTGGGGCTTGCCGTGGCGGCCATGCCCGCACGCGCGCAAGACGCGGCCCCGCCGCCCCCGCCCGCCTCGACCGATTCCGAGGGCAATCTCAATCTGCCCAGCAATCCGCAGTTCTTTGGCAAGATGGACCCCAACCATCGCCACGCCACCGCGATCGTCAACGGCGAGATCATCACCGGCACCGACATCGATCAGCGCTATGCCCTGTTTGCCAATGCCAACGCCGGCAAGCTGAGCCCCGAAGAACAAGACCGCCTTCGTGCGCAAGTTCTGCGCAACCTGATCGACGAAACGCTAGAAATCCAGGAAGCCAAAGGCGCCGACATCACCATCGATGACGATGAAGTGAACCAGCGCTTTGCCTATGTCGCGCAACAGAACATGGGCAAGGATCCGCCCGCGCTCGAAGCCTATCTGACCCAGATCGGCTCGGCGGGCGCCTCGCTCAAGCGCCAGATCCGGGGCGAAATCGCCTGGCAGCGCCTGCTGCGCCGCAATGTTCAGCCGTTCATCAACGTGTCCGATGCCGAAGTGCGCGAAATGATGGACCGGTTGAAGGCCGCCAAGGGCACCGACGAATACCATCTCGGCGAAATCTATCTCGCCGCGACCGACGAGACCAGGACGCAAGTCCACGCCAATGCCGACAAGATCGTCGAACAGCTCAAAAAGGGCGGCAGCTTCGTCGCTTATGCGCGCCAGTATTCGCAGGCCTCGACCGCTGCGGTCGGCGGCGATCTCGGCTGGATCCGCCTGGCCCAGTTGCCCGCCCAGATCGCCGGCTCTGCCGCGACGATGGGCCCGGGTCAGCTTGCCGGACCGATCGAGATCCCCGGCGGCTATTCGATCATCTATGTCATCGACAAGCGCCAGGTGCTGACCGCCGACCCGCGCGACGCCGTGCTCAGCCTGAAGCAGATCTCGATCAGCTTTGCCCCCGGCACGCCCGAAAAGGATGCGGCGGTCCGCGCCAGCGGCTTTGCCAAGGCGGTCAAGGAAATCCACGGCTGCGGCCAGGTCGATGACGCCGCTGCAAAAATCGGCGCCAACGTGGTCGGCAATGACCAGATCAAGGCGCGCGATCTGCCGGTCGCCTTGCAGGACGCCATCCTCAAGCTCGCCGTGGGCGAAGCGACCCCGCCGTTCGGCTCGGTCGAAGACGGGGTGCGCGTGCTTTTGCTGTGCGGCCGCGACGATCCCAAAGTCGATAACGGCCCGAGCTTTGAACAGCTGCAGGGCCAGCTCGAAGACGACCGTGTCAACAAGCGTGCGCAGACCTATTTGCGCGATTTGCGCCGCGACGCGGTGATCGAATACAACTGAGCGCAGTGATGATCCGCCCGCTCGCGCTCAGCATGGGCGATCCCGCCGGCGTCGGCCCCGAACTGGCCGCCGCCGCCTGGGCGCTGTCGGGCACTGCCGGTCTGCCGCCGTTTTTCGTCGTCGGCTCGCAGCGGATCATCGCAGCGGCGGCAGCGCGGCGCGGCCTCGATGTCCCGATCGTCGGCATTGCCGCGCCCGATCAGGCGCTCGCGCTGTTTGATACCGCGCTGCCGGTGCTCGACATCGGCGATGGCGCCTATACCCCCGGCGCGCCCGATGACACCGGCGCCGCGCTCGCGCTCGAAAGCCTGACTCGCGCCACCGCCTTGGCGCGCAGCGGCGCGGCATCCGCGCTGGTTACCGGCCCGATCGCCAAGAGCCGCCTTGCCCGCGTCGGATTCGACTACCCCGGCCAGACCGAATTCGTCGCCGCCGCCTGCGCCGTGCCTGCGCAAGACGCGGTGATGATGCTTGCCGGGCCGCACTTGCGCGTCGTGCCCGTCACGGTCCATGTCGCGCTCGCCGATGTCCCGCGCCTTTTGACCACCGGGGTCATCGTCCGCCGCGCCACGATCGCCGCCGCCGCGCTCACCCGCGATTTCGGCATTGCAGCCCCCCGTCTCGCGGTCGCCGGGCTCAACCCCCATGCCGGTGAAGACGGCCGCATGGGCCACGAAGACGCCGCCATCATCGCGCCTGCGGTCGCAGCGCTCAAGGCCGCCGGGATTGCCGCCACCGGCCCGCTGCCCGCCGACACCATGTTTCACGCCGCCGCGCGCGAAGCCTATGACGTTGCGATCTGCATGTACCACGATCAGGCGCTGATCCCGATCAAGGTGCTCGATTTCGACGAAGGGGTAAACGTCACGCTCGGCCTGCCGATCATCCGCACCAGCCCCGACCATGGCACCGCCTTCGGCATCGCCGGAACCGGCACCGCCCGCCCCGGCGCCACGGTCGCCGCGCTGCTGATGGCGGGCCAATGCGCCGCGCGCAGGGCCGAAAATGCCTGACCTTCCGCCCTTACGTGATGTCGTCAACCGCCACGGCCTGCTTGCGCAGAAATCGCTCGGCCAGAATTTCCTGTTCGACGAACAGTTGCTCGGCCGCATTGCCGCCGTTCCCGGCAATCTGAAAGGCGCCCAGGTTCTCGAAGTCGGCCCCGGCCCCGGCGGCCTGACCCGCGCGCTGTTGCGCGCCGGCGCGCACGTCACCGCGATCGAAATGGACCGCCGCTGCCTCCCCGCACTGACCGAACTGGGCGAAGCGTTCCCCGGCCAATTGCGCGTGATCGAAGGCGACGCCGTCAAGATCGACCCCGCCACGCTGTTCGACGGCCCCTACCACATCGCTGCAAACCTGCCCTACAATGTCGGCACGGCGCTGTTCACCGGCTGGCTGTCCGGCCCCGCCTGGCCCCCGCGCTGGCAATCGCTGACGCTGATGTTCCAGCTCGAAGTCGCCGAACGCATCATCGCCAAGACCGGCAGCGACGCCTATGGCCGCCTCGCCATCCTGAGCCAATGGCGGGCCACCCCGCGCATCGCGATCAAGGTCCACCGCAGCGCCTTTACCCCCCCGCCCAAAGTGATGTCGGCCATCGTCCACGTCACCCCGGCGGCCATGCCCGAAGGCGTCACCCCCCGCACGCTCGAACGCCTGACCGAGGCCGCCTTCGGCCAACGCCGCAAGATGCTCCGCCAGTCGCTCAAAGGCCTGCCCGGCGCCCTGCCCGCACTCGAAGCGCTCGGCATCGACGCCTCCCGCCGCGCCGAAACGCTCGACATAGCCGAGTTCGTGGCGATTGCGCGAGTGATGAGCGCGACGTGAAATAGAGCGGCTTCGCGCACCATCGCGCCCGTTTCCGTTAACGTCCTTGCAATCAGCCTAAATTCGGACTAAATACAGACTGAATTCAGTCGGGATACCAAGCGCCATGCGTCTATCCACGCAGATCAAGCCGATCAGCTATCTCAAGGCCAATGCCGCTGACGTGCTGCATGATCTTGCCCATGGCGGGGCACCGATGGTGATCACCCAGAACGGCGAAGCCAGGGCAGTGATTCAGGATATTGCCGCCTTTGAAAAAACACAGGAAACGCTGGCCCTCCTCAAAATGCTGGCTCTGGGCGCACACGATATTGAAGCAGGCAGGACCGAGCCGGCGCGCGATGTCGCGGCTCGGTTGAAGGCGAAGCTTTCGGCGCGAACATGAGCGATGTCCATTATGCGGTCGAACTGACCGCCGGGGCGACGCGCGAACTTGAAGATATTGTCGACCATCTCGCTGCGCTGCGCGGGGCCGATGACGCGGCGGTTCTGCTCGATGCATTTCTCGAATCGATCGCGACGCTGGAACGATTTGCGTTGCGTGGCGCCGTGCCGCAGGAACTCGACGCGCTGGGCATCCGCGAATTCCGCCAGATCCTGCTCGGCCATTTCCGCCTGATCTATCGCGTCATTGGCGAACGCGTGGTTATCCTGATCATCGCCGATGGCCGCCGCGACATGCGCGCACTGCTCGAACGACGCTTGCTCGGCCAATGACAAATCGCGACTGCAAGACAGCGAAGCCCGTCACCCCTTCGCGTTGGCCGCGATCATCGACTGCATGATCTCTTCGGAAATCGACTGCACGGCGCCGGGTGTGTGCGACAGGAACAGCGTGTTGGTCTTGTCGCTTTCGCCAATCGATTTCAGCGTGTCGAAATATTGCGTGATCAGCACCAGTTGCATGACATCTTGCGCGGTGGCTTCGCCCAGCGCTTTTTGAAAGCCTTCGATCGAGGTGCTCAGCCCTTCGATGATGGCGCGGCGCTGGTTGGCAATGCCCTGCCCCTGCAACGCCTTGCTTTCGGCTTCGGCTTCGGCCTTTTTGACGACCAGAATCTTTTCCGCCTCGCCGCGCGCATTGGCGGCGACTTGTTCGCGCTGCGCCGCGTTGATGTCGTTCATCGCCGCTTTGACTTTGGTATCGGGCACGATGTCGGTGACCAGCACGTTGACGATTTCATAGCCGAATGCGGCCATGTCGACATCGAGCTCCTGCTTCACGGCGGCGGCAATGCTCGACTGGCTGGCGAAGACTTCATCGAGAGTCATGCCCGGAACATGGCCCAGCACGACTTGTTCGACATAGGACTGGATCTGCGCGACCGGATCGGACAGGCTGTAATAGGCTTCAAAGATCTTTTCGGGCCGCACGCGCGTCTGAACCGAGATCGGGATGGTCACAAAGACATTGTCGCGCGTCTTGGTTTCCATGGTCAGCGCGATCTGATTGACGCGCAGGCTGACCCGGCCATCGAGCCGATCGATATAGGGCACTTTCCAGCCCAGCCCCGGAGGCGCGCTGCGCAAAAACTGGCCAAAGCGCGTGATGATCGCCGCCTCGGCCGTCTTGACCGTGTAAAAGCTGCCAAACACGGCACTGAGACCGAAAAACAGGACGCCGGCCCCAAAAATTGTCAGCACGAAATCCATCGCCACCCCCTCGTGAAATTCATCCCGGCCCGCAAGCCGCCCAGCCAAATACCAGAATACCGCCTAGCCCGAAAATAGTTCGAAAGATGTGAAGCGCCAGGTATTTCCCGCAATCGACAGAAGCCATCGCAAAAATGCATTTCAAACGTGCGACGATCATGCGAATATCTGCACATGGTTCGCCGCCTGCTCTCTTTGCTGATCGCGTTTGCCTTGATGACGTGCCTCGGCGCCATGATGCCGCAGGACGTTTACGCCAGGGCCCCGGTGGCGATGCGGATGGACGCTCCGCCACAGGCGGCAGCACACGGCGATTGCGCCCATCATCGCGATAATCGCCTGTCATGCCATGGCTGCCCGATCTGCGTGGGAGCCGATGCGCCCAGACCTTTCGTATGGGCGCATCGCCCCTTCATCGCGGCATCCGATGTCGGGATGCCACGCAACGCCGCGCTGCTTGCAGAGGCGCGTCCTTCCGGACTTGATCGGCCGCCACGGCGCGCAAGCTGAAACCATTATCGCCCATTTGTGTGCGGCCGCAGACGCGCGCCGCCGACCTGGCTGTTTCAGGAACCATCCATCATGCCCCCTTTTGCACGATCCGCCCCTGCGGTCCGCGCCGCGCTGTGCGCGCTTGCCCCGACATTTGCCTTTCTTTCCGATCCCGCCTTTGCGCAGTCGGCCGACATGCCCATCATGACCATGGCCACCGGCACGCTCGGCACCTATGCGATGATGCAGGATGCCTCGGGCACCGCGTGGCAGCCTGCATCCAGCCCGATGCAGGGGATGATGTGGTCATCGGGCGGCTGGAACGGAATGGCACACGGCTTTGCCGATCTGGTCTATGACCGGCAGAGCGGCCCGCGCGGCGGCGACAAGGCGTTTTCCGAAAGCATGCTGATGGTCACTGCGCAGCATGGCGCCGGGCCGGGCACGCTGACGCTGAAATCGATGCTGTCGCTCGATCCGGTCATGGGCCCGGCGGGATACCCCTTGTTGCTGCAAACCGGAGAAACGGCAAACGGGGCGACCCCACTGGTCGACCGGCAGCATCCGCACAACCTGTTGATGGAGCTGGCCGGGGTCTATGCCTTGCCGATCGCGGCAGGATCATCGGCATTCGTCTATCTGGGTTATCCCGGAGAGCCCGCGCTCGGCCCGGCGACCTTCATGCACCGCTTTTCCGGGCAGGACGATCCCGCCGCCCCGATCACGCATCATTGGCTCGATTCGACGCATATCACGTTCGGCGTGGCCACCGCCGGTTTCATCCATGGCCCGTGGAAAGTCGAAGGCTCGGTGTTCAACGGGCGCGAGCCGGATCAAAATCGCTGGGGCTTTCAGCCGTTCCGCCTCGATTCGTGGTCGGGCCGGATCACGCTCAATCCCGCGCGCGACTGGTCGTTTCAGGTCAGTTACGGCTATTTGCACAGCCCCGAACAATTGACGCCACAGGTCAATCAGCGCCGCCTGACCGCGTCGGGCACATACAACCGTCCTTTTGCCGGGGGCAATTGGCAGACCACGCTCGCCTGGGGGCAGAACCGCGATCAACCGGGCGCCGTATTGCAAGCCTGGCTGCTCGAATCCGGGCTGGGTCTTGGCCCGCACACGCTGTTTGCCCGCGCCGAGACGGTGCAGAAAGACGATCTGGTCCCCGGTTCGGATGCCGTCGTCCGGGTGTCCGAAATGACGCTGGGCTATGTCTTCGACATTCCCGTCGCCCGCCATGTCGCGCTCGGGCTCGGCATTCAGGGGACGATCGATGCCGTCCCCTCGTCGCTCAAGGTCGCCTATGGCGCGCAAAATCCGACCGGCGTGATGCCGTTTGTGCGCCTCAAGATCCGCTGACAATCGGGCGGGGATCGACGACCCCCGCTCAATCGGCCCCGCCCCATCGGCCCCGCCCCTTCGAATGTTCAGGCCGGTTCGGCCACTTTGGCCGCCGCCTTCTTCTTGCGGCGCCAGGCGTGGAGCAGCGGCTCGGTATAACCGCTGGGCTGTTCGACGCCCTTGAACACGAGATCGCTGGCCGCGCGGAAGGCAAAGCTGGTGTCCCAGTTGCCTGCCATCGGTTCATAAAGCGGGTCACCGGCATTCTGCGCATCGACTTTGGCGGCCATGCGGTGAAGGCTTTCGATCACCTGCGCTTCGGTGACGACCCCGTGGAGCAGCCAGTTGGCGATATGCTGGCTGGAAATGCGCAAAGTCGCGCGATCTTCCATCAGCCCGACGTCGTTGATGTCGGGCACTTTGGAACAGCCGATGCCCTGATCGATCCAGCGCACGACATAGCCGAGCAGGCCTTGCGCATTGTTGTCGAGCTCTTCGGTGATCTCTTGCGCCGACCAGTTGACCCCTTGCGCCAAGGGCACGGTCAGCAAGGCGTCGAGCGAAGGGATACCGGCGGCGGCGATCGCGGGGCGCAAGCCAAAGACATCGACCTGATGATAATGCGTCGCGTGAAGCGTGGCGGCAGTGGGCGACGGCACCCAGGCAGTGTTGGCGCCGGTTTTCGGATGGCCGATCTTTTGCGCCAGCATGTCGCGCATCATGTCGGGCGCGGCCCACATGCCCTTGCCGATCTGCGCCCGCCCGTCGAGCCCATGGGCAAGGCCGATCGCGACATTGCGCGCTTCATAGGCGGCGATCCAGGTCGAAGCCTTGATCGCGCCCTTGCGGATGACCGGGCCCGCCTGCATCGCGGTGTGGATTTCATCGCCGGTACGGTCGAGAAAGCCGGTGTTGATAAACACCACGCGGTCGCTGACCGCCTTGATGCACGCGGCAAGATTGGCCGAGGTGCGGCGCTCTTCGTCCATCACCCCGACCTTGAGCGTAAAGCGCGGCAGGCCGAGCAGATCTTCGACGCCCGCAAACAGGTCGTTGGTAAAGGCGGCTTCGTCGGGCCCGTGCATCTTGGGCTTGACGATATAGACCGATCCTTCGCGGCTGTTGCGGAACGGGCCGAGTCCACGAATGTCGAACAGCGCGATCGTGCTGGTCATGACGGCATCGAGAATGCCTTCGGGAATTTCGCTGCCGTCGGCGAGCAGAATCGCCGGATTGGTCATCAGATGGCCGACATTGCGCACAAACAGCAGGCTGCGCCCCGGCAGGGCAAACGCCGCGCCATCGGGCGAAGTCCATTCCCGGTCCCCATCTAGCGCGCGGGTCAGCGTGCGCCCGCCCTTCTGGAAATGCGCCACGAGATCGCCGCGCATCAGCCCGAGCCAGTTGCGATAGGCCAGGATCTTGTCTTCCGCATCGACGGCAGCGACCGAATCTTCCAGATCGACAATCGTGGTCAGCGCGGCTTCGAGAATGACATCGGCGATCCCCGCCTTGTCGGTCACGCCGACCGGGCTGGAGCGGTCGATCACCACTTCGACATGCAGCCCGTTATGACGGAACAGCAAGGCGCCCGGCTTTTGCCCGACGAACTGCGCCGGATCGGCCAGCGCAGGCACGCCCTCACCATCCCAATCGCTCCACGAGCCCGCAGCCAGCGGCAGCGCCTGATCGAGAAAGGCGCGCGCGGCGACGATCACCGCCGCCCCGCGCACCGGATCATAGCCGCCGGGCCGGGCCGGTTCGGCATCGAGCGCGTCGGTGCCGTAATAGGCATCATAGAGGCTGCCCCAGCGCGCATTGGCGGCATTGAGCAAAAAGCGGTCGTTGAGCACGGGCACGACCAGCTGCGGCCCGGCCATCGTCGCGATTTCCGCATCGACGTTGACCGTCGAAATGGCAAACGGCGCGGGCTCCGGCACGAGATAGCCGATCTCGGTAAGGAACGCGCGATATTCGCCCGCATCGATCGGCTGCCCCTTGCGCGCACGATACCAGGCATCGATCGCGGCCTGCAACGCGTCACGCCGGGCCAGCAGCGCGCGGTTTACCGGCACGAAGCGATCGGTCAGCGCGGCGAAACCGGCCCAGAAGCCGGTCGCGTCAATCCCCAGCGGGGCCAGAACATCGCTTTCGACAAAGGAGGCCAGCGCAGCATCGACTTGAAGGCCGGAGCGGGCGACGCGTTCGTTCATTGCTTGCATTCCCATAGACTTGCGAGACAGTATGTGGCGCTGCCGCTATGGGCAACACCGGGCATGAATCGGCAGTCCTGGGGAGGAACGCCGGTCCCCTATGCCGCCTTTGGCCCGGTTTGGCAATTGCCTGAAGGGCGCTGGGGTTCACCTTCCTTGCCCGCTGCGCTAGACCCCATCGGATGAGCGAGCTTTCCCCCGCCGAACGCGATCTGATCGCCCGGATCGATCCCGCGCCGATGCTGGATCAGGTTCTGGCGTGGAGCGCGATCAACACCGGCACGCGCAATCTTGCCGGGCTCGCGCGGCAGGCGGCGGCGCTGGCCGATGCCTTTGCCGGGCTGCCGGGCGACATCACGCTCGAAGACGCCGGTCCGGTCGAGGCGGTGGCGCCCGACGGGCGCCCGATCGTCCTTGCGCATGGCCGCTCTCTCGTGTTGCGCGTGCGGCCCCAGGCGAACCGGCGATTTCTGCTGACCGGGCACATGGATACGGTGTTTGCCGAGGACCATCCGTTTCAGACAGCGCGCTGGCTGGATGAGCAGACGCTCAATGGGCCGGGCGTGGCCGACATGAAGGGCGGGCTCGCGGTCATCCTCGCCGCGCTGACCGCGTTCGAGACTGGCCCGGTGGGGGCTGGCCCGGTGGCGGCTGGCCCGGCGGCGGCGGGCGTGGGCTATGACGTGCTGATCAACGCCGACGAGGAAACCGGCAGCCTGTCATCCGCGCCGCTGATCGCGCGGCTCGCGGGCGGCAAGGCGGCGGCGCTCACGTTCGAACCCTCGGCGCGGCCCGACGGGACATTGGCCGGAGCGCGGGCGGGCAGCGGCAATTACAGCGTGGTGATCCATGGGAAATCGGCCCATGCCGGGCGCAATCCCGAAGACGGGCGCAACGCGATCGTCGCCGCCGCTGGCCTCGTGCTCGCGCTCGCAGAGCTGGCCGGGCCGGACATCAGTGTAAACCCGGCGAAAATCGAGGGCGGATCGGCCAACAATGTCGTGCCCGATCTCGCCATCGTGCGCTTCAACATCCGCCCGCGCGCGCAAGATGCCGCCGCGCGCTTTGCCGCCGCCCTGCCCGAAGCGATCGCACGGATCGAGGCGCGCCACGGCGTCCACGCGCATGTCCACGGCGGCATTTCGCGCCCGCCCAAGCCGCTGAGCGAGGATGCCGAGCGCCTGCTTCATCTCGTGCGCGACTGCGGCGCGGCGCTGGGGCAGACAATCGGCTGGCAGGCGACCGGCGGCGTGTGCGACGGCAACAACATTGCCGCCTGTGGCGTGCCGGTGGTCGATACGATGGGCGTGCGCGGCGGCGCGATCCATTCGGCGGATGAATTCCTGATCGTGCCGTCGCTGGCCGAGCGGGCCCAGCTCGCAGCGCTTGTGCTGCATCGCCTTTCCGGGGGGGAATGATGACTTTTCGCATCCGCGCGGCCAAGCCCGGCGACTTGCAGCACCTTTACGACATGGCCAAGCTGACCGGCGGAGGCTTCACCAATCTGCCGCCCGACCGCAAGGCGCTGACCGCCAAGCTCGACCGCGCCGCCGCCGCTTATGGCAATCCGGAGGAAGGCAACGGGCGCGATGTGAAGGACGAGCTGTTCGTGCTCGTGCTCGAGGATGCGACGACCGGCGAAGTGCGCGGCACCGCCCAGATCTTTACCTGCGTCGGGCAGGAGACACCGTTCTATTCCTATCGCATCGCCACGCTGACCCAGCATTCAAAGGAACTGGGGCGCACGTTCCGCGCCGAATTGCTCAATCTGGTGACCGATCTCGAAGGGTCGAGCGAAGTCGGCGGGCTGTTCCTTCATCCCGGCGAGCGCGCGGGCGGCCTCGGGCTCTTGCTCGCGCGCAGCCGCTATCTGTTCATCGCCATGCATCGACAGCGCTTTGCCGACCGCATTCTGGCCGAATTGCGCGGGATCATCGACGAGCGCGGCGGATCGCCGTTCTGGGACGGCGTCGCCGGGCGCTTTTTTGGCATGAGCTTTCAGGAAGCCGACTATTTCAACGCGATCAACGGCCATCAGTTCATCGCCGACCTGATGCCCAAGCATCCGGTCTATGTCGCCATGCTGCCCGAAGGCGCGCGGCAAGTCATCGGCCTGCCCCATCCTACCGGACGCGCGGCGATGCGCATGCTGGAGGAAGAAGGCTTTGCCGCCGAAGGCTATGTCGACATCTTTGACGGCGGCCCGACGATGACCGCGCGCACCGACCGCGTGCGCTCGATCGCCGGAGCGAAAGCGGCCACGATTACCCACGTCCGCGCGCCCGAAAGCGATACCGGCCATTCCCGCGCGCTGATCGCGACCGGACGGTTGAGCGATTTTCGCTGCACGTATGGCGAAGTGGCGGCGGACGGCCCCGATGGACTGGTGCTCGATCCGGTCGCTGCGCAAGCGCTGGACGTCAGCGTCGGCGATACGGTCTGGCACGCGGCTCGATAAGGACGGCACATGGCACTGGTGGAAATCAATTTCGACGGCCTTGTCGGCCCGAGCCACAACTATGCCGGGCTCAGCCTCGGCAATCTCGCTTCGGCAAGCCATGGCGGCGATCCGTCCTACCCGCGCGCGGCGGCGCTGCAGGGGCTGGACAAGATGCGCCACAACCTGTCGCTCGGGCTGGTCCAGGGTTGGTTCGCGCCGCTGCCGCGCCCCAACCAGGGCTTTCTTGACTCGCTCGGGCTGACGCAGCCCGCCGATTCCGCCGAAATACGCCTGCGTGCCGCTGCATGGTCGGCCAGTTCGATGTGGACAGCCAATGCCGCCACCGTCTCGCCCGCGCCCGACACGGCCGACGGGCGCTGCCATCTGACTGCCGCCAATCTCGTGACGATGCCGCACCGGTCGCAGGAGTGGCCCGATACGGTGCGCCAATTGCGGCTGGCCTTTGCCGATGCGGCGCATTTCGCGGTCCACGATGCCGTCCCTGCCTGTTTCGGCGACGAAGGCGCGGCGAACCACATGCGCATGGCGCCGCGCCACGATGCGCCGGGCCTCGAACTGTTTGTCTATGGTCGCCCCGGCGGCCCCTTCCCCGCGCGCCAGCATGAACAGGCCGGCCGCGCCGTCGCCCGGCTCCACGGGCTCGATCCCGCGCGCGCCCTGTTTGTCGAACAGTCGGCGGAAGCGATTGCGGCGGGCGCGTTTCACAACGATGTCGTCGCCGTCGCCAACGAGCGCGTGCTGTTTACCCACGAACAGGCCTTTGCCGACCCCGACGGCACGTATGCCGCGATCCGCGCCGCCCTGCCCGAGGCCGAAATCGTGATCGTTCCGGCCAGCGCGGTCAGCCTGGCCGAAGCGATCAGATCCTATCTGTTCAATGCGCAATTGCTGACGCTGGGTGACGGTGCGATGGGCCTCGTCATTCCGACAGAGGCTTGGGAAATGCCCTCGGTGCGGGGCTGGCTCGATACCATGCTGGCGTCGAACGGGCCGATCCGGCGCGTGCTTCCGGTCGACGTGCGCCAATCGATGGCCAATGGCGGCGGGCCGGCCTGTTTGCGACTGCGCGTCGTGGCCGATCCGGCGACAGTCGATCCGCGCTTTCTGCTCGATGCGGCGCGGATCGATCTGCTGGCCGGCGTTGTCGCGCAAACATGGCCCGAACAGATCGATCCGGTCGACATCGGCCGGGCAAGTCTTGCCGAATCGGTGCGGACGGCAAGGGCAGCCTTGCTCGACACGGCGGGCTTGCGCGAACTGGCCTGATCGCCCTGCGCATTGGCCCGGCGCGTCGGGCCGGTTTACAGTTAACAAACCATTGCCGTGAACCAATCCGGCAAATCAGCCACTGGCACGATGCTTGCTGCACTGGCATGGTGGACGCCCATGCTTAACCGGACAACAAACATGATGCGAAAGATCGGTCGGCTGTTCATCATCAAGAACCGGATCGAGGCATTCGCGATCATCTATGCGCTCGCGCTGGGCGGGGCCGAACGCGGCAAGCACTATCTGGTCAGCTTTCCGGGGTTTGGCGGGCGCATGCTGTTTGTCGCGGCGATGGTCGCGGTGTTCATGGCCGGTGCCAAGATTCTCGATGCGCTGACCTATGAACGCAAGGAAACGCGCGACACCGGTCCAACCGCCTGATCGGCGTTAGCGCACGTCCTGATAATCGGAGTGCGACGGCTTGCCCCGGACCATGATCGAAAGATAGTTCACCAGATAGATCCCGGCGATCCGTGCAAAGCCCTGCTTCTTCATGCGGCGCCCCGAAGTCGGCATGACAAATTTTTGTGAAAACAACACTTTGCCGTGCTTTTTCGCGCGCTTGCCGATGTCGACATCTTCGCCATAGAATTCGATCGAGCTGTCGAAACCGCCCATCTTTTCCAGCACGGCGCGCACAATCGCGAAATTGCCGCCGACCATCATGTACCCGGTCAGCTTGTAAAGCGGGCGCGCCGCGACGAACCAGGCGGACGAAATCGCGTTCCTGATCCCGCTCAGGTCATAAAAGCTGTAGGGCCCGGACAGGCAGGCGAGATCCTCGCGCGTGCCGAATGCCTCGACGACCTGTTCGATCCATCCGGCAGGCGGACGCGTATCGGCGTCGACATAGGCAAGGATGTCGCCCGTGGCCGCCAGAAAGCCGCACTGGCGCGCGCGGGTGATCCCCTTGCGCGGCTCGAACACATACCGCACCGTCGGATAGCGCTCGACCACGGCCTTGGTGCCGTCGGTGCTGTTGTTGTCGACGACGATGATCTCTTTCGCCAGCCCCGCGACATTCTGCATCACCGCGTCGAGGCACGCAGGAAGGTAATCTTCCTCGTTATAGGCGGGGATGATGAGGCTGATGGTCGGTCTTGGCGTTCGGGGCATGCCGGTCTTGCTGATCATGGGGGCGCTCGTGCCGCAAGTTGGCGCTTCTCGCCAGAGCAGATTTGCATGAATCCGACGATTGTCACGGCTTTTGGGGCCAGACGAAGCCGCCTTTGCCCCCAAACCGGCTATCGCGCCGGACGAAGAGGCCTGCATCGCCCGGCTTCAAGCCTGTCAGGTGGGGCGTTTCTGTTGCCGGGTACGCCCCCAACCCCTGGAATCCCTTCTGTTGCCCGGTGGGTCCAACCGCGCTTGCGCCTTGTAAAATCTGGCCGTTAGGCCGTCAGATTACGCGGCGATTGCGAGTGCTTCGTTATCGTTGGCACTTGTGGGTTTTGAGCCTTGAACGGGTTACTCAGCCCGGGCAAAAGCAACGCTTTTCAACACACGTCGATCCTAGTTCGGCCCCGTCATCTGCTCCGCCATCGGCTCCACGAAAGAGCCTCCAACGGAAAAGGTGGTGGAGCCGCCGGGTACTGCCCCCGGGTCCGCTGCGCCTATTGCACGTCACACTTTATCACCATAGCCGGTACGAGACCGGCGCTGCCGATATAGGGCGCGCGCGCAAAAAAGAAAGGGGGCGGATCCCGCGAAGATCCCGCCCCCTTCATTTCCATTCAATATGGACGCAAAAATCAGGCTTTGGCTTTGAGCGCGTCGCGGATCTCGGTCAGCAGGTCGACTTCGCTCGGCCCCGACGGCGGCGCAGGCGGCGCGGCTTGTTCGGGCTTGGCCATCAGCTTTGCGGCAAAGTGGACCAGCAGAAAGATGACAAAGGCCATCAACAGGAAATTGATCACGTTGGTCAGGAACGCACCATAACCGAACAGCGCGACGCCCGCCGCCTTGAGCGCGGCATAGTCGGCCAGAGACCCTTTGTATGTTTCGGGAATCGCGCCCAAAATCACAAACTTGTTGGAAAAATTGATGCCCCCGGTGATCAGCCCGACCACCGGCATGATCAGGTCTTCGGTCAGCGAGGTCACAATCTTGCCGAATGCTGCGCCGATGATCACACCGACCGCCAGATCGAGCACGTTGCCCCGCGAAATGAAGGCTTTGAATTCGGTCAACAGTGCCATTTCGCACCCCACTCCATGGTTAAGGAGCCCTGCTTGCCACCGCGGCGCCCGCCTCGCAAGAGCGCTCGCCCCGACGAACAGCCGACCGGGATCGACCGGTATGCCTTGAACCGTCATGCATGTGCGCTATCTGTGGGCATGATAGCCCGGTTTGCACATCCCCGGGCAAGGGAAAGTCAACGCTCATGGCCGCTCGCCTGTTCAGCCGTATCGCCCGCTTTACACTCGTCATCGCCGCCGCCGCCTCGCTCGCGGGATGCGGGGTCAATTCGATCCCCACCGCGCAGGAAAACGCCAAGGCGAAATGGGCCGATGTGCAAAGCCAGTACCAGCGCCGATCCGACCTGATCCCCAATCTGGTCGCCACGGTAAAGGCCTATGCCAAGCAGGAACAGGACACGCTGACCAAAGTGACCGAGGCGCGCGCCAAGGCGACCTCGATCCAGATCAGCGCCGACGATGTTACCGATCCGGACAAGATTGCCAAGTTCCAGAAGGCGCAGGGCGAATTGTCGCAAGGGCTGGGCCGCCTGCTCGCCACGAGCGAGGCCTATCCCGAGCTCAAGTCCAACGAGAATTTCCTCGCACTGCAAAGCCAGCTTGAAGGCACCGAAAACCGCATCGCGGTGGCGCGCCGCGATTACAACGAGGCCGTGCGCGAATACAACGTAACGATCCGCACTTTCCCGGCGGTCATCGCGGCCAACGTGATCTATGGCGCCAAGCCGATGGTGCCGTTCGCTGCGGCCGAAGGCGCCCAGACCGCGCCGACAGTCAGCTTTGACACCCCGGCGCCTGCGGCAAAGAAGGGCGCGAACTGATCGGCGGCGCGGAAGGCACGCGCGCCATGCCCCGGTTTATCGCCCCCCGGTTTATCGCCCAGCTCGTCGCGGGGCTGATCGCCCTGGCGGCAGCGTTTGCCCTGTCCCTCGCCCCGGCCTCGGCGCAGAATTTTCCCGCGCTGGCCGGGCGCGTGGTCGATGATGCCCATATCCTTCAGCCCGGCGATGTCGCCACGCTCGATACCAAGCTCGCCGCGCTCGAAACCCAGTCGCAGCGCCAGATCGTCGTCGCCACCGTGTCCGATCTCGGCGGCGATGACATCGACGATTATGCCAACAGGCTGTTCCGCGCCTGGGGCATCGGCAACAAGCAGCGCAACGACGGCCTGCTGCTGGTTATCGCGCCCCACGAACACAAAGTCCGCATCGAAGTCGGCTATGGCCTCGAAGGGATTGTCACCGACGCGCTGTCGAGCGTGATCATCCGCCATGACCTGACCCCCCGCTTCAAGGCGGGCGACTATGCGGGCGGGATCAATGCCGCAGTCGACGAACTGATCACCCAGTTGCGGCTGCCCGACGATCAGGCGCGCGCCGTCGCGGCCAAGGCCAAAGCGCAGGACGCGCGCGAAGCGGCGCCGCATTTCGATGGCGGCACGGTCGTGTTCCTGATCATTTTCGGCGTGTTCTTCGTCCTGCCGTTCCTGCGCATGCTGGGCGGCGGCGGACGGCGCTATGGCGGCGGCGTGTGGATTTTCCCCGGTGGCGGATTTGGCGGGGGCGGATTTGGCGGCGGCGGCGATTGGGGCGGCGGCGGTGGCGGCGGATTTTCCGGCGGCGGCGGCAGCTCCGGCGGCGGCGGCGCCTCGGGCGGCTGGTAGGGGATCAGGGCATGGATACCACGATTCTCTCCCCCGCCGATCGCGACGCGATCGCGGCAGCCGTCGGCGCAGCGGAAGCGCGTGCCAATGGCGAAATCGTTACCGTGATCGCCCATTCTTCCGACAGCTATGCCGATGTCGCGCTGGCGTGGTCGGCGGGCATTGCCGGGCTGGCGCTGCTGACGATCACGCTTGCCTCCGGGTTCTATCTCGGGCTGATCGATCGCCTGCTCGGGCTTTGGGCGCATGACTGGACCGCGCGCGAAATCCTCGAATTCGCGCTGTTTGTCGGCAGCGTGAAATTCGCGGGCATGTGGGTGATCCTCTTGTGGCGGCGCCTGCGCCTCTGGCTCACGCCGGGCAGGATAAAGGCGGCGCGCGTCCGGGCCCGTGCGGTCGCGGCGTTCCGGCTCGCCGCGCAAGGGCGCACGCAAGGATCGACCGGCGTCGTCATCTACCTGTCGATGGCCGAGCGTCGCGCCGAAATTTTTGCCGATGCGGCGATCGCGGCGAAAGTCGCGCCCGAAATCTGGGGCGATGCGATGCATGCCATGCTTGCCGAAATCCGCCATGGCCGCGTCGCCGAGGGCATGGTTGCAGGCGTTGCGCATGTCGGGCAGGTGCTGGCCGCGCACTTCCCGCGCGAATCGCGCGGCCCGAACGAATTGCCCGACGGCCCGATCGAATTGTGAGCAAGAATCCCGCATGAGCCTCGAAGACGAATATGCGCAAGCCGAGGAACTGCGCTGGCAGGGCCGCTTCATCGCCGCAAAGACGCGCGGCCGCTGGGAATATGTCAGCCGCACGCGCAATATTCGCGCGGCGGTGATCCTGGCCACCGATGATGGCCATGTCATCCTGGTCGAACAGTTCCGCGTGCCGCTTGGCCGCCGCACGATCGAATTGCCCGCAGGGCTCGTCGGCGATCACGAAGCAGACGCCGACGAAGACGCGCTGACCGCCGCCGCACGCGAACTCGAAGAGGAGACCGGCTATCGCGCCGGGCAAATCGAAACCCTTGGCGAATTTTATTCCTCGCCCGGCATGGTGACCGAGGCTTTCACGCTGTTTCATGCCACCGCGCTGGAAAAAGTCGGCGCGGGCGGCGGCGTCGGCGATGAAGACATTACCGTCCATCGCGTGGCCCTGACCGAGATCGACGCATTCCTCGCGGCAAAGCGCGGCGAAGGCTTGGGTATCGACACAAGAATGTTGCTGTTTCTCGGCCCCCGCCTCATAAGCGTTTAATCCAACGATTAAACAAGACGGAGAGGGTTTCATGACAGGCAGGGTTGCGGGGAAAAAGGCGCTGGTCACCGGCGCGGCGCAAGGCCTGGGCACGGCGCATGCCCACACGCTGGCTCGCGAAGGGGCCCGCGTGCTGCTGACCGACATCAATGCCGACAAAGTCGCCGCCCAAGCCGACGCCATCAATGCCGAATTTGGCGCGGGCACGGCCTTTGCGCTCGCCCACGATGTCACCAGCCCGGATGACTGGGACTGTGCGATCGCCTTTGCCGCAGAGCATCTGGGCGGGCTGTCGGTGCTGGTCAACAACGCGGGCGTCGGCGTGCGCGGCACGATCGAGACCTGTACGCTCGAAGAATGGCATCGCGGCTTTGCCATCAATGTCGACAGCGTGTTTCTCGGTTGCCAAAAGGCGCTGCCGCTGATGCGCGACAACCAGCCCGGCTCGATCGTCAATATCAGCTCGATCGCCGGCCTGATCGCGTCGGACACGATGCCCGGTTATAATGCCAGCAAGGCGGCGGTGTGGATGCTGTCGAAATCGGTCGCGCTCTATTGTGCGAAGCGCGGCTGGAACATCCGCTGCAATTCGGTCCACCCGACCTTTGTCGACACGCCGATCCTCGACGGCATCAGCGCCAATGCAGGAATCGAAAAAGACGTCGTGATGGGCAAGCTGGCGCGCCAGATTCCCCTGGGCCGTGTCGGCGCACCCCAAGAAATCGCCAACGGCGTACTCTATCTCGCCAGCGACGAATCCAGCTTCATGACCGGCGCAGAACTCAAGCTCGACGGCGGAATTTCGGCGATGTAACTGTTACATGACAGTCATTCCGGCGGACCATCGCCAAGAGATGCCGCCGGAATGGCACTTTATTGTTCGATTGCACTTGATCCGGGGAAATGGGACGGGCAGCTTCGACGCCATGAAGCTTGTCCTTGCCGCCACGGCGCTCCTCATCGGCTTGTCCCAACCCGTCTGGGCCGATGCAAGCAAATGCAAACTCGTCCAGTTCGTGAAACTGCCGGTGGTGATGGAAGGCGAACGGGCCACTATTCCGGTCTCGGTGAACGGCAAGGACACGCGCATCTGGCTCGACAGCGGGGCCTTTTTCAATTTCATGCCCAAGGCCAAGGCGGTGGAACTGGGCCTGAAAACCGAACCTTTGCCGCAGGGCTTTTACGTCACCGGGATCGGCGGCAGTTTTACGCCGGAATTGGCACGGGTGCGGGAATTCGGCCTTCTCGGCGTACAACTGCACAATATGGAATTCGTCGTCGGCGGCAGCGATATCGGCAATGCCTTTCTCGGCTCCAACCTGCTCGGCGTGTGGACCACGGAATTCGACCTCGCCAAAGGCGCGGTCAACTTGTTCAGGGAAACCGGCTGCAGCCGCACGAGCCTTGCCTATTGGGCGGCGGGCATGTCGGTGTTCGAGGCCCGCCTGCTCAGCGGGGAAACGGACAGGGATCATCACATTTATGTCGAAGTGAGCATCAACGGCCATCCGCTGCGCGCCATGCTCGATACCGGCGCGCCGCAGACGTCCATCGGCAGCCATGCGGCAGTGCGCGCCGGAATCGACCTGACCGCGCCGCAGGTGGTCAACTCGATGGCCATGGGCGGCGTCGGATCGCACTTGCGGCAAAGCTGGATCGTGCGCACGAAGACGATCGACATCGGGGGCGAACAAATCCAGCACAGCCCGATCCGCGTGATCGACGACCGCGCCGACGACAAGAGCGATGACATGCTGCTCGGCGTCGATTTCCTGATGGCGCATCACGTGCTGATCTCGCCCGCGCAGCACAAGATGTTTCTGACCTACAATGGCGGGCCGATCTTTTCCGTGAGCACCGAATCCGAAATCGGCCATATCGAAACCCGCGCGGAAAATATCAGCAGCGCGGGAAAAACCGCCGAGCCCACGACTGCCGACGAATTCGCGGGACGTGGTTCGGGTCGCCTGACCCGGGGCGATGCGACCGGCGCGATTGCCGACTTTTCCGCAGCGATCAAACTGGCCCCCGGCAATGCCGATTTCTGGGCCAACCGCGCAAAAGCTTATGCCCGGGGCGGCCATCCCGATCTGGCGGCGGGCGACATCGATGCCGCGCTGAAAATCCGGCCCACCGATCATCGGCTCCTGCTTCGCCGCGCGCGCATCCGGCTGGGCAAGGGCGACAAAGTCGGCGCGCTCGCCGATACCGATGCCGCCGCCGCAGCCACGCCCAAGGGCTCGCTCGCCATGGTCGATGTCGTGTCGCTGTACGAACGGCTGGGCAAGGCCGATCGCGGCCTCGCGCTGCTCGACCCGGTGCTGGACTTGCACCACGATGACAGCAGCTATGCCAATTTGCTCCACGAGCGCGCCTGGAACCGGGCGCTTGCCAATGCTGATCTCGATCGCGCGCTCAAGGATTGCAACGCAGCGCTCCGCAAGAGCGGCCCCAATCCGTCGATGCTCGACACCCGCGCGCTGATCCAGCTGCGGCGCAAGGACTATCCCGCCGCGATTGCCGATGCCGATGCCGCGCTCGCCAAGGCGCCCAAGGCCTCTTCGACGCTGTATTTGAGAGGGCTGGCCAAGCTCGCCGGCGCCGATGAAGCCGGGGCCAAAATCGATTTTGCCGCCGCCCGCACGATCACGCCGACCATCGACCAGTTCTACGCCGATTATGGTCTTGCCGCACCCGGCGCCCCGACCGTCGCCCCCGCCCAGCCGTCAAAGCCGGACGAGAGCGATAACGGCGAGGATGACGATCAGTAAACGATCACGCTGCGGATCGATTCGCCCGCGTGCATCAGGTCGAAGGCCTTGTTGATGTCTTCGAGACCCATGACGTGGGTGATCATCGGGTCGATCTCGATCTTGCCGTTCATGTACCAGTCGACGATCTTGGGGACGTCGGTACGGCCCTTGGCGCCGCCGAACGCGGTGCCGCGCCAGTTGCGCCCGGTGACGAGCTGGAACGGGCGCGTGCTGATTTCCTTGCCCGCTTCGGCAACGCCGATGATGATCGAGGTGCCCCAGCCGCGATGGCAAGCTTCGAGCGCGGTGCGCATGACTTCGGTGTTGCCGGTCGCATCGAACGTATAGTCCGCGCCGCCGTCGGTCAGTTCGATCACTTTCGCCACGGTTTCCTCGCGGCTCAAGCCCTTGGAATTGAGGAAATGGGTCATGCCGAACTTGCGGCCCCATTCCTCGCGATCGGGGTTCAGATCGACGCCGATGATCTTGCCCGCACCGGCCAGCCGCGCGCCCTGAATCACATTGAGGCCGATTCCGCCGAGGCCGAACACCACGACGTTTTCGCCGACCTGCACTTTGGCGGTATTGACCACCGCGCCCACGCCCGTCGTAACGCCGCAGCCGATGTAGCAGCTGGTCTTGAACGGCGCGTCTTCGCGGATCTTCGCCACGGCGATTTCGGGCAGCACGGTGAAGTTCGAAAAGGTCGAACAGCCCATGTAGTGAAAGATCGGCTGACCCTTGTAGGAAAAGCGCGTGGTGCCATCGGGCATCAGGCCCTTGCCCTGCGTCGCGCGGATCGCGGTGCACAAGTTGGTCTTGCCCGACAGGCAGCTTTTGCACTGGCGACATTCGGGGGTGTAAAGCGGGATAACATGATCGCCGGGGACGACGCTGGTCACGCCCGCGCCCACTTCGCGCACGATCCCGGCGCCTTCGTGGCCGAGAATGCTGGGAAAGATGCCTTCGGAATCAAACCCGTCGAGCGTGTAGGCATCGGTATGGCACACGCCGGTCGCCATAATTTCGACCAGGACTTCGCCCGCCCGGGGCCCTTCGAGATCGACTTCGACAATTTCCAGCGGCCTTTTGGCCTCGAACGCGACGGCGGCGCGGGTTTTCATGAAACGGTCTCCCCGGGGGCAATATTGAAACGCGAGACGCTGCATAAGACGCGCGCGACAGCGAGGCAATCACCACCGGCTTGCCCAGCCTTTTCTGATGGCCGCTTTTTGCCCTGCTTATTCTGCATAAGCCGATGACGCATGACAAACCGCGCCAAACAGGCGATGATCGGCCCCAAACAAGGGAGAGGCTCGATGCGCGTCAACCGGCTCGATCATGTCAACATCATCACCAGTCAGCTCGATCAGACCGCACAGTTCTATGCCGCGCTGCTCGGGCTCGAACGCCGCGATGCGCCGCCGCCGCTGACGCCCGATCAGGCGCAATGGATGCACGACGACAACGGCTTTGCCATCCTGCATCTCAATTCGGTCGATTGCCCGCGGAGCTTCGATCGCGCGGTCGAACCCGGCGCGGCGACCGGGGCGATCCACCATGTCGCGCTGGCCTGCACCGGGCTGGCCGACCTGATCGAGCGGATCGAAGCGATGGGCCTGATCCATCGGATCAACACCATCGCCGCGATCGGCCTGACCCAGGTATTCACCACCGACCCCAACGCTGTCCTGCTGGAGCTGAATTTCTTCGGCGACTGAAACGTCCTCCTCGCGAAGGAGGAGGACGCGGGCCTTCAGTTCTTCGCTTCGAGCGCCTTGTCTTCGTTGGCGCGGTGCACGAGGTAGGCGCGGATCGCTTCGGCATCGGCGGCATTGAGCGCCGATTTGAAGCTGACCATGCCCATCGTGTGCAACTGCCCGCCCAGCACGACCAGACGCAGCGCCTCAGCCGAGGCGATCACCCCCGAATGGCGCAAATCGGGGTTGAGATCGCCCGAAACCGCCGCATCGCCGTGGCACACGCTGCAATAGCGCGCATAGTTACCGGCCCCCGCCGCGATCTGTTGCGGCGTGCCGAACGGCGGCGGCGGATCGAGCACCATGCTCGCCGGCGCCGGGGCGGGCGCCAATTGTCCTCTGGCGCCCAGCTTGAACACCAGCAGGCGGCTGATATTGCGCCCCGCGCCACCCTTGTTGGCAAGCAATCCGGTAGCGATGTCCCACACCCCGCCCCAACCGGCGAGTACCGCAACATATTGCACGCCGCCGATCGAATACGCGATCGGCGCGGCAATCACCCCGGTCTGCGTCGGAAACGACCACAGTTTTTCGCCCTTGTCGGCGCTATAGGCGACAAACGATCCCCCGGCGTTGCCCTGAAACACGAGATTGCCCGCCGTAGAGAGCACCCCGCCGTTCCACGGGCTCGGCAGGTCGACGCGCCAGGCCTGCTTTTGCCCGGCGACATCCCATGCGATCAGCGCGCCGGTCGTGGCCGCCCGCGCCATCGCACGCACGCCGTTGTTGGCGGGCATCGCGGTCGTCGCGCCATCAAGCGCGGTCTGGAACCCGATCGCCGAAGGTTTCCAGTCCTTGGCCGCCATATAGGGAAAGGCGGCAATGTTGGCGGGGATGTAGAGATAGCCGGTAGCCGGGCTGTAGCTTTGCGGTTGCCAGCTATGGCCGCCGACCGCGCCGGGCGCGCTGATCCACGGTTTGCCGGTCTGTTCGTAGCGCGCGGCGGGATTGAGCGTGGGCCGACCGGTGACCGGATCGATCCCGCTGGTCCAATTGACCGGGACAAACGCCTTGGCCGAGAGGAACTTGCCGGTTTTCACATCGAACAGATAGACGTGCCCGTTCTTGGGCGCGTGGATCGCGACATGGTGCACGTGTCCCTCGATCAGGACATCGGCCACGGTGATCTGTGCGTCGGAATCGAAATCCCAGCGGTCTTCGGGGGTTTCCTGAAAATGCCAGACATAGGCGCCGGTGTCGGCGTTCACCGCGACGATCGACGAGGTATAGAGATTGTCGCCCTTGCGCCCCATCGGCCCCGGATTCCAGGGCTCGGCATTGCCCGTGCCAAACAGGATCAGATTGGTCTTCGGATCATAAGTGATCGAATCCCAGACCGTGCCGCCGCCGCCCATGGTCCACCAATCGCCCGCCCAGGTCTTGGCGGCAGCGGCCATAGCCTTGTTTTCGAAACCTTTCTTCGGATCGCCAGGAACGGTGTGAAATTTCCACACCAGCTTTCCGGTCTGCGCATCAAACGCGGCGAGATAGCCGCGCGCGCGGTATTCCGAGCCGCCTTCGCCGATCACCACGTGGCCCTTGACGATGCGCGGCGCGCCGGTGATCGTATAATCGCTCTGGTTGGGCACGGCGCGCACCGACCAGACCGGCTTGCCCGATCGGGCATTGAGCGCGATCAGCCGTCCGTCGAGCGCGCCCACATAGACTTTGTCGCCATAGAGCGCGACGCCGCGATTGACCGCATCGCAACAGGCGCGGACCAGGGTTTCACGCGGCACTTTGGGATCATAGGCCCACAGTTGCTTGCCCGTCGCGGCGTCATAGGCCTTGACCATCGACCAGGCGGTCGAAATGAAGATCACGCCGTCATGGACCAGCGGCGTTGCCTCCTGCCCGCGCGCGGTATCGAGATCGGCGGACCAGGCCAGCCCCATCCCGGCGACATTGCCCGCATTGATCGCGTCAAGCGGGGAAAAGCGCTGTTCGCCATAGTCACGCCCATAGCTCAGCCATTCGCCCGCAGGCGCTGCGGCAATGTCCGGGCCGGTTACCGCACCGGCCAGCGCGGCGCTCGCGCCCAATTGTGCGCCGATCAGCGCCAGCGCCGTCCCCGCAGCCAACGAAAGCCCGAACCGTCCACCCGAAAACAATCGACCGCTTGCAATGCCCTTCATCGCTTTTTCGCACCTCTCGCTCGCGCCGGGTTTGGCCCCGGTCGCATGATCCCAATGGTTATCTTCATAGCAATCCGACGCAGGCCGGTATACACGTTAATGGATTGATTAAACGCCCCCGTGCAGTTCGGCAAGAGGCGGCCCCCGACGGCGATGGCTTGCATGCCGCGATGAGCGGCGTATCCTGCGTCAACACGCTGACATCCAAGGAGCCCGCGCGATGTGCGATGCGCTGACCGAACAGGAAAACGACGCTTTTCTGGCGCGTCTTGCGCCCCGCTTGGTGCTGGCCAATCCCGTGCTCGACCGTCGCCGCTTTGGCGTGCTCGGCGCGGGCGCAGCGACGCTCGCAACCGTGCCCGGATGCGCCGCCAAAGTCGCCGATCAAAGCCCCGGCATGCCGGTTGCAGGCCACGCCGTCGCGATCACCACGCCTGACGGCGTGGCCGATGCCTGGTTTGTGACGCCCACCGCGGGCAAGCATCCGGCGGTGATCGTGTGGCCCGACATCGCGGGACTGCGCGAGGCTTACAAGACGATGGCCGCGCGGCTGGCGGGCGCGGGCTATGCCGTGCTCGTGGTCAACCAGTACTATCGCGGGGCGAGGGCGCCCGTGCTCGATTCGCTCGTCGCCTGGCGCACACCCGAAGGTCAGGCCAGGCTCAAGCCGCTGATCGAAGGGATCACGCCCGCGGGAATCGCGCGCGATGCCGCCGCTTATGTCGCCTGGCTCGACCATCGGGCCGAAGTCGATACGGCGCGCCGGATCGGCACTGCGGGCTATTGCATGGGCGGGCCCTCTACCGTGCGCACCGCCGCGGCCGTGCCCGGCAGGGTCGGCGCAGCGGCCTCGCTCCATGGTGCGGGTCTGGTCGATGGGGCGTCCGGGGCGGACAGCCCGCACCTGCTGCTGGTCAGGACGCACGCCGCATTCCTGTTTGCCATCGCGCAAAACGACGATGCGCGCGCCCCCGATGACAAGACCACGCTGAAACAGGCCGCCGCCGCAGCCGGTCGCCCGGCGGAAATCGAAGTCTATCCCGCGCAGCACGGCTGGTGCACGCTCGATGCCCCGGTCTACGACGAGGCGCAGGCGGAAAAGGCCTGGGGCCGCATGTTGGCCCTGTTCAAGGCGAATCTTTGATCGCCCACCCTTCGATCGCCCCCCTTCGATCGCGGCGCCTATTTGACGACGTCGCCGCCTTTCATGACGTGGGCGACGGTTTCCAGCACGGTCACATCGCGGGTCGGATCGCCCGCGACCGCGATCATGTCGGCATAGTGGCCCGGCGACAGCGCGCCGACATCCTTGCTCCAGCCGAGCATGTCCGCCGAAACCGTCGTCGCCGCCTGAATCGCCTGCATCGGCGTCATGCCCCATTGCACCATGTATTTGAACTGGCGCGCGTTGAGCCCGTGGGGATAAATCCCGGCATCGGTCCCGAAGGTCAGCTTGATCCCGGCGCGAACCGCCTTTTGAAAGCCCTGCCGCTGGGCGAGCGTCGTCTCGGTGTTCTTGCGCATGTAATCGTCGGGATAGTGATCGCGGCGCCCGATTTCGTCGGTCCAGTCGCCGTTATAGACATCCATGTCGAGATAGACGCCGCGCGCCTTGGCCAGCGCGAGGCCTTCATCGTCGATCAGGCTGGCATGTTCGATCCCGCGCACCCCGGCGCGGATCGCCGCCTTGATCCCCGCCGCGCCATGGGCATGCGCGGTCACCCATGATCCGCGCGCGCGGGCGACCTCGACCGCAGCGCGCATCTCGTCTTCGGTCAATTCCTGTTGTCCGGCCTCGGTGCCGATCGCAAAGACCGCGCCGGTGGCGATCAGCTTGATCGAATCCGCGCCGTGCTGGAACAGATAATTGACCTTTTGCGTGACTTCGGCGGGGCTGGTGACGACGCCCGCGCGCATCTCGTCGGGGACATGGACATCGGGCGCAAACCCGGTCACTTCGCCGCCGCCGCCGGGCACGGTGATATAGGCGCCGACCGCTGCCATGCGCGGGCCGATGACATCGCCGCGATTGATCGCATTGCGCAATTCGACATCGGCAAAGGCGCGGAAACAGCCGACATCATGCACGCTGGTAAACCCGGCGAACAGCGTCGCGCGGGCATTGCGCGCGCCCATATAGGAGACTTCCATCGCCGAATGGAGCAGCGGCTCGGCGGGGTTGTTGGTTTCGGCGGTGTCGGCAAGGTGAACATGCATGTCGATCAATCCGGGCAGGACGGTATAGCCCGACCAGTCGACGACTTTGGCACCTTGCGGCAACGGGCCCTCCGGCATGATCGCCGCGACCCGCCCATCCTCGACTCGCAAGACGCGCGCGCCTTCGACCGTGCCCTTTTCCGGATCGACCAGATGCCCGGCGCGGACATAGACCGTTTCGGCCCGCGCCGCCCCACCGGCCAACAGCGCCAGTACCGCCGCCATCACAATCCGCATCTGCGCCTTCACCCTCATGATCCGCACAGCGACCGAACTTCGCCATGCTGCACTTTTACGCCCAGCGGACAATGCGCCCGCAACACCGCGCCAAGCTGCACTTCCTCGTCATGCGCATCGGCATGGCGCAGCGCATCTTCGCCGTCGGGCTTCGAAAAATCGAACCATCCGCGCGGGCCTTGACCGATGCCATAGCCGATTGCGACATCGGCAATCTGCTCGACCCGGGCAACGATCCGGTAATGCGCCTGATGATTGCGCCAGCGCCCCGGCGGATATTCGCCCGAAAGCCCGCCCTGACAATCGACCGCACCGGCCGGAATCAGGCGATGCGCTTCGAGCAGGCCCTGCACCGGCAATCGAGCCGGACAAGCGCCCGCGACAGTCGCGCGCGACGATACCACCCGCCAGGCGGCCTCAGATCGCGCAGGCCCTTCATCGAACAGCCCCGGCGCGTGGCCCAGTTCGACCACGTCGCCCGAGCTCGCCCCGTCGCTTAGCGCCAGCCGGTCGAGGCTGAAATCGACGCTGAAACGCCGCCCGGTTTCGTTGCGCAACACGACGGCATAGACGAGGTCGAACGTGTGCCGCCCATCGGGCAGGCGCCCCATATCGCGAACATAGAGCGCGCCCGCCGGATTGTCGCCATGCCCTCCCGGCGGCGGCACAGGCCGATGCCCGTCGTGCCCGAACAGCAGATGCAGCAGCAAGGCGCCAAGCGCGACGGCCCCCAGCACGACCAGCCAGCCGAGCGAGGCCGTCGCACGTTCAAGCGCTCCGGGGATCGCCACCAGAAAATCCCGCAGCGCCGCGCGCCGTGCCTTCTTGTCCTTCCTGCTCACCACAATCCCCGAAAAGTGCGTCGGCCCCACCCTTTGCCCAAAGCCGGTGTGCCGGTCGAGCCATTCCTGAAGCCAATATGGCACGCCCAGCCTTTCGCGTACAAACGCGTAGTCCGCAGTTCACGCACATTAAGCCCGATCTCGCCATGGTGCGCAAACGCCTTGCGAAAGACATCGGCCCTGTGTTCCTCAGCAAATTGACGCCCGCGACGCTCCTGCCCCACGCGCTGGACGAACACGACCCGCTCGCTGCGGCGCGCGCAGACTTGTTCCGCCAGGCGCAAGCCGCCTGTGCGCTGGGTTCGCCGTTCGTGCGCGATGTTCTGGTTGCCGCCGCGCGCCAATTGCCGCGCGCGCCGCTGCTGTCGATGCGCCTGGCCATCTGGCAGGGCGATCGCGCTTCGGCGGCGATGGCCCTGCGCGTCAACGGCGCGCTCCATGCGCTGGCGCGTTCGGGCGAAGTCGCTTCGCTCAGCGCGCTTTACGCAGCGCGCAGCGGCGATACCGACCGCGCCATCGCCGATGCGTTCGAAGCCGCCGACGCCACGCTGGCGCAGTTTGTCGACGGCCCGACCCAGACCAATGAAGTCGCCCGCAGCGCTGCGCTCCATGCCGGGCTGATGCTTGCCGCAGAGCGATTCGGCCACCCGCTCGAATTGCTCGAAATCGGCTCAAGCGCCGGGCTCAATCTCAATCTGGCGCGCTATGCCTATTGCCTCGGCGGAACGTCGGCGGGCGATCCGGCATCAACCGTGCGGATCGCGCCGCATTGGCATGGCCCCGCGCCGCGCCGCCACCCCTTGCGCATCGCCAGCGCCACCGGGGTCGACCTGACCCCGCTCGATGTCGCCGATCCGGAATGCTGCGAACGGCTGCTCGCCTTTGTCTGGGCCGATCGCGACGACCGCATGGTGCAATTGCAGGCGGCCATCCGCCTGGCGCGGCTGCACCCCCCTCGCGTCGAGCGGGGCGACGCCGCCGACTGGCTCGACGCGCAGCTTTCCCGGCCGCAATCGGCAGGGATCACGCGCGCCGTGATCCATTCGATGGTTCGCCAATACCTCGACGCCGCGACAAGGGCGCGGATCGCGCGGGCCTTCGCCCAAGCCGGTGCGCGCGCCGACGAGCGCCATCCGCTGGTCCACCTGTTCTATGAATGGGATGAAGGTCGGCGCAAGGTCGAGCTGGTCCTGACCACCTGGCCCCACGGCGAAACCCGCCTGCTGGCCCATCCCGACCCTTATGGCGATCGGGTAAGCTGGATCGGGTGAGTCCCGGCCCGAGCAATCGGCCCGGGCACGCCTCTATCAGAACTCGGACCAGTCATCCTCTGCGGCCACAGCCGCGCTCGTCGTGCGCGCCACCGGCACGGGCCGGGGCGCAGGCGCGCGCAGAGCGGGAAAGACAGCAATCGCGCGAGGACCGCTGCGGCGGCCATGCGCAACGCGCGCCGGTTCGTCGCTGACGGTAAAGGCGGCCACCGCATCGCCCAACTTGTGCGCTTCCTCGGCCATGAGATTCGTCGCGGCGGTGGTTTCCTCGACCATCGCGGCGTTTTGCTGCGTTGTCCGGTCCATGTCGACGATCAACCGGCTGACCGCGTCCATCGCCTGCGACTGGCGCGAGGCGGTTTCGGCGATGGTTTCGATCGCGCCGCTGACATGGCCGACGCGTTCGATGATCCGTTCGAGCGAATGCCCGGTCTCGTCGACCAGTTCGACGCCCTGACGGACGTGCGAGGCAGCCGATCCGATCCGCACCTTGATGTCCTGCGCCGCAGCCGTCGAGCGCTGGGCAAGCGCACGCACTTCGCTGGCAACGACGGCAAAGCCCTTGCCCGCTTCGCCCGCGCGCGCCGCCTCGACCCCGGCATTGAGCGCCAGCAGGTTGGTCTGGAATGCGATCCCGTCGATCAGCGTGGTGATCTCGGCAATTTCGCGGCTGGCCTGATCGATGCCGTTCATCGCCTCGATCGCGCGCCGCACGATGCCGCCGCCCGCTTCGGCTTCGGCGCGGGCATCGCTCATCGCGCTGTTGGCGCGCGTCACTTGCGCGCTGCCTTCGCGCATCAGGCCGGTGATTTCCTCGATCGAGCGCGACGAATTGGCAAGGCTCAGCGCCTGTTGCTCGCTGCGCTGCGACAGCTCGCTGACCGCGTCGCGGATCTCGCCCGCATTGCTCCCGATCGAGCTTACCCCTTCGCGCACCACCAGCATCGCCGCGCCAAGCTTGTCCATCGCCGCGTTGAAGTCGACCGCAAGCGCGGCGAATTCGGTCGGCAGGGCATTGAGCCGGTGGGTAAGATCGGCAGTCGAAAGGCGATGAAGCGAAGCGCCGATGGCCTCGACCGCCGTGCGCACATTGCGTTCGGCGACCAGCTTGTCGCGCGCCGCATCGCGAAACACCCCGACCGCGCGCGCCATGTCGCCCAGTTCATCCTCGCGATCGGCATCGGGGACATGCACATCGTGGTTGCCCGCCGCGAGCTGCGACATCACCCCGGTCAGCGCGACGATCGGGCGGGCGATCCCCTGCCCCAGCTTGCGCGACAGGATCAGCGCGAGCCCGATCATCGCGATTCCGCCCAGGACGAGCGTGATCAGCGCGGTGGTGATCGCGTTCTGTTGCCGCGCGGTGTTGACCGCAATCAGCTTGTCTTCGGCATCGCGCAATGCGCGCAAGGTCAGCACGGGCCGCGAGATCAGCACCGCCTTGCCCGCCGCGCGCACATCGGCCTCGGCGCTTTCGCGCCCGGCTGCCTTGACTTCGGCAATCAGCCGGTCGCCCCAGTCGCGGCGCCAGGCCAGCGTGTCGGCGCGCGCGCTGCGCACCAGCGCCACTTTGTCGGGATCGGACAACTGCGCCTCAAGCGTCGTGGCGGTATGATCGAAATCGTCGCGCGCTTCGTAGTAAGATTTGAGATAGCTCTCATCTCCGGTCACCAGATAGCCGCGCATCTGGCTGTTCTGACGCAGCAACGCGGATTCGAGCGCCTGCGCCTCGGCATGGATCTGCTGGCTGTGATCGTTGCGATCGTTCACCGAGCGAATCATCAGGATATTGGCCAGGAAAACGGCCATCATCACCGCAGCCGAAGCGATCACGAAGACAAACGACAGACCAAGCTTGCGCTGGATGTTGAGCGAATTGAGCATTCAGGAATTCTCCGCCGGCAGACTTTGGACGACTGCGCCGCAGCACCGTCCTTGGCCCTGTTCCGTTTGACACCGGACTCAGCCAGGGTCGGCGCCTATCCCGTCCGCGATAGGCACCATGGATTAACCATGTGCGGCAGCCCGGATACGCAACGACACGCCCGGATCGTTTACCGGGCAACAGGCCGCGATCGCACCGCGTGCCCGGCAAAGCCTTGCCGGGAACGTCCATCCATCTGATCGGAATATGTAAAAACGCCCGGAGCGCGGCGCGCTTCGGCGGGTCGGCGCGGATCGCGAAGCCTCGTTTTCCGCAGCGATCGGCGCCCGCGCCCGCCCCCGATCCGCAATCGCGCGGATGGCATGCCCTGCAAGCCGTTAATCACCGCCAAGCATCACAGCGCTCACAAGGTATAACAGGCAAGAGGACTTTCGTGAGGAAAACAATCACCCTGCTCGCGGTCACGACCGCGCTCTTCCCGCTCAGCGCCTGGGCGGACAGTCCGGTCGGCGATGCCGCTGCCGATCCTGCCCCGGCCAAGAGTGCGTTCACCACCGGCGTCGCCAAAGGGCGCGACCTGCTCGACACCGCCATTTCCGCCAGCACGCTCGATGAAGGCGACATCGCCCGCATCGGCACCCGTTCGGTCGCCGAAGTGATCGGCAATATCCCCGGTATCCGCGCCGAAACCTCGGGCACCGACGGCCTCACCGCCATTACCATCCGCGGTCTTCCGCTCGCCGCCGACGGCTCGAAATTCATGCAGATCGAGGAAGATGGCCTGCCCGTCCTCGAATTCGGCGACATCCATTTCGGCACGTCCACCGCCTTCCTGCGCACCGATCTCAGCCTGAGCCAGGTTCAGGCGATCCGGGGCGGTTCGGCATCGACGTTCGCGTCGAATTCGCCCGGCGGCGTGGTCAATTTCATCTCGCACACCGGCGAAGTCGACGGCGGCGCGCTGGAACTCTCGTCGGGGCTCAACTATTCGCTTGGCCGGGTCGACTTCGACTATGGCGCAAAGCTTGACGATCACTTGCGCTTCAACATCGGCGGCTTTTACCGACAGGGCGAAGGCCCGCGCGCGACCGGCTATGACGCCTATCAGGGCGGGCAGATCAAGTTCAACGTCACGCGCAGTTTCGACGCCGGATATGTCCGGCTCTATGTCAAAGTGCTCGACGACCGCGAGCCGAACTACGCTCTGGCCCCGGTGGCGGTCAGCGGCACCGACGCCAGCCCGCATTACAGCGTGCTGCCCGGTTTCGACGCGCGCACCGACACGGCCTCATCGCGCTATATCGGCTCGACGCTGGGGATGGATCAGAACAACAATCCCGAACTGATCAACCTGCATCAGGGCAACCGCAGCAAAGTGCGCTCGATCGGTCTGGAAAGCCAGTTCGACATCGCCGGCTGGACCGTTACCGACCGTTTCCGCTATTCCGAAATCAGCGGGGCGTACAATGAAACGCAAGGGCTGGCGATTGCGCCGGCGGCTGCGATTGCCGCCATGTTCGGCGGCCAGGGCGCGACGCTCAGCTATGCCGACGGACCGCAGACGGGGACCGCGATCACCAATCCCGCCGCGCTTAACGGCAATGGCCTTGCCGCCTACAACTTGCGCATCAATGTCGCGCTCAACAGCCTGAACAACGTCACCAACGACTTGCGCGCGAGCCGCGTCTGGGCCGTTGGCGGCGGCAAGCTGACCACCACTGCGGGTGTCTATGCCTCGTCGCAAGACGTCAACATGATGTGGAATTTCAACACCGAGATCAGCGATTATGCGGGCGGCGGCAACAGCACGCTGCTCGACCTCACCACTGCCAATGGCGCGCTGCTCACCCAGCAGGGCACCTTGTCCTATGGATTGTCATCGCCGACGGGCAACGACTACCATCACTATTACGATGTCAATTTCCGCGTCTTTGCGCCTTATGGCTCGATCAACTACCAGCTCGGCAGGCTCGCGGTGGGCGGCAGCCTGCGCTATGACGCCGGTCGTGTAAGCGGCAACGTCTATGGCGACGACCTTGGCGGCGGACGCATCGGCACTGCCACTGTCAATCTCAATGGTTCCGGCCCGATCACGCTGCCCGAAACGCAGGTCGCCGTTCTCCCGCTGTCGCAGCCGGGTCTGGTCGATTACAATTATGACTATGTGTCCTATTCAGTCGGCGCCAATTACCGTCTGGCCGATGACCTGTCGGCCTTTGCCCGGTACAGTCGCGGCGGTCGGGCCGGCGCCGAGCGCGCGCTCTATCCGCCTTCGATCAACCCCGCCACCGGCCAGTTGACCAACCCGGCAAGCGCCTATGATCCGGTCAAGCAGGCCGAAATCGGCGCCAAGTATCGTCAGGGCGGAATGACGCTTTATGTGACGGCATTCTGGGCCTCGACCATCGACAGCAATTACCAGATCTCCGCCGACGCCAGTGGTCAGGCGGTCGTGATCCCGATCGACCGCAAATACAGCGCCAAAGGCGTCGAAGTCGAAGGCGAGGCACGCCACGGGCCATTCAGCCTGCGGCTTGGCGCGACGTACACCAAGGCAAAGATCGACAGCGATGCCAACGATCCCGCGCTCAACGGCAACACCCCCCGTCACGAGCCGAATTTCTACTTCACTGCCATGCCGCAATTCGAAAACAGGCTGATGTCGATCGGCGCAAACCTGATGGGCGTCACCAGCAGCTATGCCGAGGACAACCAGGGGCTGAAGCAGCCGGGCTATGTACTGGTCAATCCGTTCGTCGAACTGCGTCCGGCAAAGCGGGTCTCGGTCCGGCTCAATGTCTACAACCTGTTCAACACGCTCGCGATCGTTCAGGCCAGCGCGTCGAACCTGCCCGAAACGGGCGTGGTCAATGCCCAGGTGCTTAACGGTCGCACGGTCACCGGCGCAGTCCGCCTGAGCTTCTGATCGAGAAGACCGACACAAAAAAGGGGCGCGGCAGTCACCTGCCGCGCCCCTTTCGTGTTTTCCGAAAAATTCAGGCCGCTTCGGCTTTTTCCATGGCGCGCTGCGTATTGATCGATTCGGCCAGCAGAAAAGCCAGCTCCAGCGACTGCGCGGCATTGAGCCGGGGATCGCAATGGGTGTGATAGCGATCGGCCAGGCCTTCTTCGCTGATCGCGATGGCACCGCCGGTGCATTCGGTCACGTTCTGGCCGGTCATTTCGATATGAATGCCGCCCGCATGCGTGCCTTCGGCGCGGTGCACCGCAAAGAAGCCTTCGACTTCCCTGAGGATACGGTCGAACGGCCGCGTCTTGTAGCCGTTGTCGGCCTTGACCACATTGCCGTGCATCGGATCGCACGACCACACCACCGGATGGCCTTCGCGCGCAACCGCGCGGACCAGCGGGGGCAGCCCTCCTTCGACCTTGTCCTGGCCAAACCGGCTGATCAGCGTGATCCGCCCTGCTTCGCGCGCCGGATTGAGCGTGTCGAGCAGCTTCAACAAGACGTCCGGCGCAAGGCTCGGCCCGCACTTGAGCCCGATCGGATTGTCCACCCCGCGCAGGAATTCGACATGCGCCGAACCTTCAAAGCGCGTGCGATCGCCGATCCACAGCATGTGCGCACTGGTGTCGTACCATTTGCCGGTCAGCGAATCCTGCCGCGTCATCGCCTCTTCATAAGGCAGCAGCAGCGCTTCGTGACTGGTGAAGAAGCTGGTGCCCTGCAATTGCGGGACCGTCTTGGGATTGATCCCGCACGCTTCCATGAAGTCGAGCGCTTCGCCGATCTTGTCGGCCATTTCGCTGAACTTCGCCGCCCACGGGCTCTTGCCAATATGGTCGAGCGTCCACTGGTGGACCTGGCGCAAATTGGCATAGCCGCCGCCGGCAAAGGCGCGCAGCAGATTGAGCGTCGCCGCCGCCTGCGAATAGGCGCGCAACATGCGATCCGGATCGGGAATGCGCGATTCGGGGGTGAAATCGATGCCGTTGATATTGTCGCCGAGATAGCTCGGCAATTCGACATCGCCCTGGCGCTCCATCGGCGACGACCGCGGCTTGGCAAATTGCCCGGCCATGCGCCCGACCTTGATCACCGGCTGCTTGCTGGCAAAAGTCAGGATCACCGCCATCTGCAACAGCACGCGAAAGGTGTCGCGGATGTTGTTCGGATGGAATTCGGCAAAGCTTTCCGCGCAGTCCCCGCCCTGGAGCAGAAAACCGCGACCCGCCGCCACTTCGGCAAGATCGGACTTGAGCGCACGCGCCTCGCCGGCAAACACCAGCGGCGGAAAGCTCGTCAGGGTCGCTTCGACCGCCTGAAGCTTGTCCACATCGGGATAGACCGGCATGTGCCGCGCCTCTTGCCCGCGCCAGCTATGCGCATTCCAGTTGCTTGCCACGTTTCCTCGTCCTTGGATCACGGCCGACAGTCGGCCGAGCGCGCGAGATAAGCGTGCAACGGCGCAAAAGCAAAGGGAGCGTTCCGATTACAATGATCGATGGGGCGCAATCGCAGCCAAATCAGCGTTTTTCAGGCACGACTTCCAGCTTCCACGCCACACCGGGCTTCAAATAGCGCTTGGCCAGCTCCTGCATCTCCTGGGGCGTGGTCTGTGACGAATCGGGCAGGATCGAGCGCAAGTCGGCAATCTTGCGCGGTTCGAGCGCGCCGCCCTGCAACTGATCGAGGTAGAACCCGTTGCCGGTCGACAGGCGGGTGATCCATTGCTTCATCGGCTCGGTCACGCGCGCGATCTCGTCCGCGCTGGGCGGCGCCGCGGCCAGATCGGCGGCGATCGTATCGGCAGCGGCAAAGAACGCGGCAAGATCACCCGGACGCAATTGCGTGGTCGCGGCGAAATACCCGCCCGAAGACAGATCGAGCGGCCATGACGAGCTGACTTGCGGGGCATAGCTTGCCCCGATCTTTTCGCGCATCACGTCGAACAGCCGGTTCTGGAAGATTTCGGCCAGCAGACCGAGCTGGCGCGATTCGCGCAAGGCCATGCGCCCGCCCCCGGTCGGCCAGGCGACAACCGCCGCCGCGCTGTCGGGGTCGCCCCGATGCGTCAGCACCAGCGGCGTCTCGTTGTGCGCGGGCAGATGCGGCGCCAGCGGCGCGAGCGCAAGCGGCGTGCGCATCGGCAGCGCGCCGAATGTGCGTTCAAGCGCGGCAATCCCGGCCTCGCGCGGAAAATCGCCGAACACGTCGACTTCGATCGGCCCCTGCTGCAACAGCGGTTCCCAAACACGGCGGAAACCATCGGGCGTCGCCTTGGCCAGCTCGGCCGGATTGGGCTGGGCAAAGCGCGGATCGCCGTCGCGGATCAGCCAGGGCAGATCGCGCTGCAGCACCTTGATCGGCGAACCGTTGGTGCTTTCGTAATTGAGCCGTGCCGCCGCCAGCGCGCGCGATACGGGATGATCGTCCCAGCGCGGCATGGCGAGCTTTGCCGCGAACAGATAGAGCTGATCGGCCAAGTCGTCGGGCCGGGTATCGGCATAGAACCCGAACGCCTTGTCGGTGATGTCGAAATCGAGGCTGAGCTTGCGCCCGGTGGCCAGCCGGTCGAGATCTTCGCGCCCGTATCGGGCAAAGCCGCTATCCATCAGCGCGGCATCGCCGAGCGCGGCATAGACCGCATCTTTCGGATTGATGGCCGCAAACCCGCCGCCGAAACGCACGCGCACGATAATCCGCCCCGGCTCGGCATCATTGGGCCAAAGCAGAACCTTGACCCCGTTGGCCAATGTCATGCGCTCGATCCCGAGCAGGCCGGTCGGCACATCGTCGATGACTTTGCCGGGGGCGCCGATTTGCGGCAGGTCGGCAAATGTCAGCTTTGACGCCGCGACCCGGCTCCCGGCGGCGGCGTCGACCGGCGCCAGCATCGCCGCGCGCACATCTTGCGCCGTTCCGTCGCTCGCCTTGGGCGTGATCAGGACCGCGCGTTCGACTGTCCCTGCAAATATCGCACGGGTATGCGTCAGCACCGTTGCGGGCGTGAACAGGGGGATCGTCTTCTTGAAGATCGAATAGACCGTATCGGGATTGGCGACCGTTTCGCGAATATCGACCGCTTCGGCAATCTCGTCGGCCAGTTTCGAGCCGGCCTCGGTTTCCTGCGTCTCGACAGGAACTTTGTAGGCGACATCGAATTCGGCGACTTCGCGGGCGATTTCCTCTTTGCTCGGCGGCGTTGCCAAAGCATCGGCAATCACCGCGCGCGCATCGCGCACGGCCGTTTTCCAGTCGTCGCCAAGCGGGGTGACGGTAAGCAGCGTCGCGTCGGCCGAGCGGCTGATGCGGCTCTGGTCGACCGAGGCAACAAGAAAGCTGGCATTGCCGCGCGCGCGCGCTTCAAGCCGACGGTTGATCAGCGCCAGCGCCAGCCGGTCGATGATATTGCCCTCGTTATAGGCAATTGTGTCGTTGACTTTGTGCCAGGGGCGCAGGATCGCGGCGTTGAACACGCGCGGCAAATCGGGCTCGACAATCACGGCGGTTCCATCGACCGGGTTTGCCCCGGGACTTGCCCGGCGATTGTCGGCGGGCGCCTTGGGTTCGCCGAAATCGGGCTGCGGCGGCTTCTTGCCGATGGCCTGCCAATCGCCAAACCACTTGCGGATTTCCTCGACCAGGCTCGCCGGGTCGACATCGCCGGCAACCACGATCACGGTGTTGTCGGGGCGATACCATTTGTCGTGAAACGCCTTGATGCTCTCGGCGGTCGCGGCCTCGAGCGTTGCGACTTTGCCGATCGGCGAGCGATCGGCCAGCGGCTGGCCATTGAAGAACGCCGCGCGTGTCGCTTCGATGACGCGCATCTCGGCCCCCTGGCGCTCGCGCATTTCGGCAAGCACGATCGGCACTTCGGTCCGAACTCCTTGCGGGGTAAAGATCGGCGCCGCGATCATCCCCGACAACAGCTTGAACGTTTCATCGAGCGTGGGCGGCGATATATTGGGCACATCGAGCTTGTAGACTGTCTCGGTCGGGCTGGTTTCGGCATTGGTGTCGCTGCCAAACGTCGCGCCGAGCTTTTGCCAGGTCGGGATCGCCTCGCCCGATTTGAGGTATTTGGAATCGCGGAACGTCAGATGCTCGATGAGATGCGCATATCCGCGCTGAGCATCGGTTTCATACAGCGAGCCGACATCGGCGACCACGCGGATCGACACCTGCCCCGGCGGCACGCCGTTGTGACGCACCGCATAGCGCAGGCCGTTCGGCAAAATGCCGAAAGTCCACTGCGAGTCGTGCGGCACGTCGGACCCGACGTAGAGCCAGGGGACGTCCGTCGCCGGCGCGGCACCGGCAACCCCGGTGGGAAGCACGACGCCGGCAAGGAGGGAAACAACAAGACCGAAACGCGCAATGCGCCGACGCTGGGAAGCCATATTCCGGGACTATAGGGCGCACAAAAATGAAGGGCCAGTGAATAGGCGGGCAAAGACCTGCCCCACCCACATTTCACTGGCCCCACATTTCAGCAGCCCGGAATCAATGTGCGGCCGGAGCGGCTGGCGCACCCTTGGCTTCGCCGGCTTCCTGCGCCTTGCGCATCGCTTCGACTTCGGCAGCGGTCTTGAAATCGACCAGTTCGATCTGGAAAACGAGATCCGCATTGGCCGGAATCGCTTCGCCCGCGCCCGCCGCGCCATACCCCAGCGTCGCGGGAACGCACAGGCGATAGACGCTGCCGCGCGGCATCAGTTGCAGCCCTTCGGCAAAACCGGGAATGACATTGTCGAGGCTGAGCGGCGTGCCCTGGTTCTGGTCGAACACCTGGCCCGTGGCGGCAAGATAACCGATATAGCTGATCAGAACAAAATCGCTCTTGCCCGGCTTCGCCCCGGCGCCCTCGCGCAGCGCCGCATAGCCGAGGCCCGACGCCGTCCTGGCCGAACAGGCGCGCAAGTCCGCCGAAACCACCGGCTGCAACGGCAGCTTGATGATCGCCCCGGCAACGGACGGCTTTTCGGCCGCCGATGCAGCCGCGGCAAGGTTGGGCGCGCACAAAAGGAGCGCGGACAGGGCGGATGCGATTCGCAACGAGGGCTTGATCATGCCCATGCGCATAAGGCGCGCGACACGCGCCCGCCAGCGGGGAAACACCGCATAGCCCCTCGCATGAGGCAAAAAGCCGGTTTTTCGAAACTGTTTGGACGTATTAGACCCCGCGCCCCTTGACCCGATGCCCCCCTGATCTAAATGCGAATCATGTTCATTGAAACTGAAACGACGCCCAATCCGGCCACGCTGAAATTCCTGCCCGGGGAAGTCATCATGGCGACGGGTACGCGCGAATTCACCTCTGACGAGGCAGCCGCCGCTTCGCCGCTGGCGCAGGCCCTGTTCAGCCTGGGTGATGTCACGGGGGTATTTTTCGGGCGCGATTTCGTGTCGGTCACGATCGCCCCGGGTTCGGCGTGGAGCGATGCCAAGCCGCAAGTGCTTGCCGTCCTGCTCGACCATTTCGTCTCGCAAACGCCGCTGTTCGCCGTGGCCAGCGCCGATTTCGCCGTGCCTGAAGCCGATGACGGCGATTTCGCCGACGATCCCGCCGATGCCGATGTGATCGACCAGATCAAGGATCTGATCGAGACGCGCGTGCGCCCGGCGGTGGCCAACGACGGCGGCGACATCATCTATCGCGGATTTCGCGACGGCGTCGTGTTCCTGCAGATGCAGGGCGCCTGTTCGGGCTGCCCTTCGTCGACGGCCACGCTCAAGAACGGTATTGAATCGTTGTTGAAGCATTATGTTCCCGAAGTGAACGAAGTGCGCGCAGCCTGAACGCCCGATCCAGGAATACTTGCCGACCATGACACAGCCCGCCTCCGCCGTGCCCGGCCCCATCGCGTGATGGCGGATCGGCTGTGAACGCGCGCCTGCTTGTCATCGACTGCGCGACCGAGGCCTGTTCGGTCGCACTTTTCGAAGGCGGCACTTTACTGGCCGGCGAATACATCGAGCTTGGCCGGGGTCATGCCGAACGCCTGGTTCCGATGATCGCCGCGCTTCCCGGACACGGACGTGCGGCGCGCATCATGGTCAATCTCGGGCCGGGCAGCTTTACCGGCATTCGCGTGGGAATTGCGGCTGCGCGTGCGCTGGGGCTTGCCTGGGGATCCACCGTGGGCGGTTATGGCTGCCTGGATCTGGTCGCGGCGATGGCGCAGAACGCATATCCGGGCTCGACCATCGATGTGGTCATGTCCGGCGGGCACGGCGAATGGTTCTTTCAGCCGTTTGCCGCCACCGGCGAGCCCGAGGCGCCGCTTGCCTCGCTCTTGCCAGAGGCGGCGATCGAGCGCGCCGCTGCACGTGTCATTGCCGGCAGCCAGGCTGCGGCCGTAGCGACACGAACCGGCGCTCTGGCGCACGCCATCCGTCCCGACGCGCGCGCCTTTGGCTTGCTCGACGCAGCGACATGGCGCGACGAGACGAGCCCGGTCTATGGCCGGGCACCGGATGCGCGCCTGCCGGTTGCGGCGCCTCCCGCCGCGACACCGCAAACGGCCTGACGCAAGGAAACCCGCCGGTGCTCCCTCCGCTCGACGATGTCGACCGTATCATGGCTATCATGGAGACCGCTTTTCCGCCGGAATTCGGCGAAGCCTGGAACCGCCGCCAGGTCAGTGACTCGCTGTTGCTGGCGGGCACGCATCATGGACTGATCGCCCCCGACGGCAAAGCGAACCTCGACGAAGGCGAAAATGCAGCGGGCTTTTTTCTGTCGCGCGGTTTGTTTGACGAAGAAGAACTGCTTCTGTTCGCGATTGCACCGGCATGGCGCCGACGCGGGCTTGGACACCTGTTGCTGACGCGTTTTATAGAAAGCGCCCGTCAACGCGGCAAAAAACGACTGCTGCTGGAAATGCGCCGCAACAATCCGGCGGGTATTCTCTATGCGGCCCATGGCTTTCGACCGATCGGAATACGCCCTCGGTATTATCGCACATTGAACGGAGAGCGGATTGACGCGATTACACAGGAACTCGTCATCGAATGAATCCATTCCGAAACAAGTTGACTGTGTAATTTTCGTAATTTTTCTCGTTGCCGTGCAATACCTGATTGTTTAAGAATATGCATGGTCTATATGGCCACTGTCGAATGGGAGAGTCGATCCACCTGATCGGCAAAAAGCCAGCAATATCAATAGCATGGCCAATAGTAAAAACGGGTAACCATCAGAAAGAAGGTCGGTTCGCAATGTCCGAAACTGAAAATGATCTGCGCGAGACGCTGATTACGCTTACGTCCGATATCGTCGCTGCCCATGTCAGCAACAACAGCGTTGCCGTTGGCGACCTGTCGACGTTGATCACCAACGTCTACACGGCTCTTGCAGGTCTCAAGCCGGCGGAACCGCAGGCAGAACCGACTCCGGAACCGGCGGTTTCGATTCGCTCTTCGGTCAAGAACGATCACATCGTCTGCCTTGAAGACGGCAAGAAGCTGAAGATGCTCAAGCGGCATCTGGCTACGCGCTACAACTTGACTCCTGATCAGTATCGCGCCCGCTGGAATCTTCCGGCCGACTATCCGATGGTTGCTCCGGCCTATGCCGAAAAGCGCCGCGAACTGGCCAAGAAGATCGGCCTCGGTCGCAAGCCTGCGCCCAAGCGCGGTCGGGCCAAGGCGGCAAGCTGATCGCTTGATGCCGGGCCGCCGACGCGGCCCATGAAGAACACCCGCATGACCGTTGGCAATCCGGCATCGCCGGGCGCTGCAATGGTCTTGCGGGTGTCTTTTTGCCAAAAATCTCTATCGCTCCCGCCGGCCATTGCAGTCTGTGTCCGACAGCCTATCATGAGCGGGCCTTCCACTTGCGCCTTCCACTTGCGGATGACACGTGCACCAGCCAATCGACATCGAAGCCCTCTGTGCCGAACGCGGCTTGCGCATCACCGACCAACGCAGGGTGATTGCCCAGGTTCTGTCGGAGAGCGATGACCATCCCGATGTCGAAAAACTGCACGAACGCGCCGTCGCGCGCGATCCGCGCATTTCGATCGCCACGGTCTACCGCACCGTGCGCCTGTTCGAAGAAGCCGGCATTCTCGACCGCCACGATTTCGGCGATGGCCGCGCCCGCTATGAAGCGACGCCCGAGGCGCATCACGATCATCTGATCGACGTCGAAACCGGTCGCGTCATCGAATTCGTCGACCCCGAACTCGAAGCCTTGCAGCGTCAGATTGCCGAAAAGCTCGGCTATCGCCTGGTCGATCACCGGATGGAACTTTATGGCGTCAAACTTGGCCGTGACGCGTAATCGCACGGTCGGGCCCGATCGCGGCGCGCCGATTTCGTGGGCCGGATGGGTGCGCCTCGTGCTGCGATCGATCGGATTGCTGATCGCGTTGGTGATCTGCGTGCCGCTGCACTATGCCTATCGCACCGTGCATTACGGATCGCCCTTTCCCAAACTGTTTCTCCGCATCGCCTGCCGCTTGTGCGGCGCGCGGCTGCGCGTGCACGGCGTTCCGCTCAAGCGTGACGTGTTCTTTATCGCCAATCACTTGTCCTGGCTCGACATTCTTGCGCTTGGCGGGGCGAGCGGGACAGCGTTTGTGGCCAAGGCCGAACTCTCGGTGGCGCCCGTGGTCGGCTGGCTGGCGCGGATAAACCGGACTGTCTTTGTCAGCCGCGAAGATCGCATGGGCGTTGCCGACCAGATCAACCGGCTGCGCGAGGCGCTCGCCGACAATTGGTCGATCACGGTCTTTCCCGAAGGCACCACGACCGACGGAAAATCGCTGTTGCCATTCAAGACCTCAATGCTGCGCGTGCTCGAACCGCCGCCGACAGGGATCATGGTTCAGCCCGTCCTGCTCGATTACGGCGGCGACATCGGCGAATGGATCGGCTGGATCGGCACCGAGGCCGGAGTCGACAATGCCAAGCGCATTCTGGCGCGACGCGGCTCGTTCAAGCTCGAAGTGTTCTATCTCGAACCGTTTGACCCGCGCGATTTTCCGGGACGCAAGGCGATCGCAGCCGAGGCGCGCGCGCGCATCCTGCCTGCACTCGAAGCGCGCCTTGGCCAGCCGGTGCGCCCGTTCGCCCATGTCGTCAGCCCCGTTCGCTACGCCCCGCCCGAAGAGGCCGCATAACCACCTCTCCCCCCCTTTGCGCCTCAGGTGAATCTGGCGTATGGGCGGGCGCTTATGACTGCGAACACCCCGCCCCGCACCTTTCACGTCAAAAGCTTCGGCTGCCAGATGAACGTCTATGACGGCGAGCGCATGGCCGAACTGCTTGTTGCCGACGGGATGACCGCCGTTGACGAGCGCGAAACCGCCGATCTGGTCGTGCTCAACACCTGTCACATCCGGGAAAAGGCGACTGAAAAAGTCTATTCCGACATCGGGCGTCTGCGCCGGGAAGACGGCTCGACCCCGCTGATCGCGGTCGCGGGCTGCGTCGCCCAGGCCGAAGGCGCCGAAATCATGGCGCGCGCGCCGCAAGTGCGCGTCGTCGTCGGCCCGCAGGCCTATCACCGTCTGCCCGAAATGGTCGCTTCTGCCGCCACCGGCGCGCGCGAGACCGAAACCGACATGCCCGCCGAGGCGAAATTCGCCGCGCTGCCCAAACGGCGCAAGTCGACCCCGACCGCTTTTCTGACCATCCAGGAAGGCTGCGACAAGTTCTGCACTTATTGCGTCGTACCCTATACGCGCGGCGCGGAAATCGCGCGGCCGTTCGCCGATCTCGTCGACGAGGCCAAGGCGCTGGTCGACGGCGGCGCGCGCGAAATCACGCTGCTGGGGCAAAACGTCAACGCCTGGGCGGGCGAAAATGCGGTCGGACAGGCGATCGGACTCGCCGGGCTGGCGCACGAACTGGCCAGGATCTCCGATCTGGCGCGTATTCGCTATACCACCAGCCATCCCGCCGACATGGATGATGCGCTGATCGAGGCGCACGGCAGCAACGCAAAGCTGATGCCGTTTCTCCATTTGCCGGTGCAATCGGGCAACGATCGCGTGCTGCGTGCGATGAACCGCAGCCACAGCGCCGAGGGCTACCTCAAGATCATCGAACGGGTGCGTGCCGGGCGCCCGGACATTGCGCTCTCGGGCGATTTCATCGTCGGGTTCCCGGGCGAGACCGAGGCGGAATTTGCCGACTCGCTCGCGCTGATCGACGCCGTGGGCTATGCGCAGGCGTTCAGCTTCAAGTATTCGCCCCGCCCGGGCACCCCGGCGGCAACGATGGACGGCCAAATTGCCGCCGAGGTCATGGACGATCGGCTGCAACGCCTGATGGCGCACATCAACCGCGATCAATTGGCATTCAACCGCGCCTCGGTCGGCAAGCGCTGCACCGTTCTGGTCGAGCGGCGCGGGCGCCAGCCGGGGCAGTGGCTGGGCAAATCACCCTGGCTGCAATCGGTTCATTTCACCGATGAAGCGAATATCGGCGACCTGGTCGAAATCGATCTGATCGACGCCGGTCCCAATTCGCTGGCCGGGCGGCGCGTCGGCTGACACGACCGCCCGGTTTGACCGCCCGGTACGACCGCTCAGCCGTGATGCGCGCGGTGGTGCGGATGATAGTGGTGATGCGGCGCCGGATGGTGATGGCGATGAAAGGGGCGGGCATCGGCCATGGCCGGAGTCAGCGCAAGCGCGGCAGCGGCAACGGTGATGGCGGCAATGAGTGTCGAGCGCATGGAACACGTCCTCCTGTTTTGAGGCCCCGATTGCGGGGCAACGCAGAACGCTATGGCACGGCCACGATGAACCGTCACCGCACAGGGCCTGCAGAAACGATTCAGCTTTGTCGCAAGCCCGCGACATAACCCCGCGATTGGCCCTGATTTGCGCCTTTGTGCAAACAGGCTGTGCAAATCAGCGCAAACGGGGCAAAATTCGTGATTGCCTGTCTTGCGCCTGCCACATCACGGCATAATCTTGGGCTGCATTATCCGGATGCACCCAAACAAGGGAGACACCCCCAAGGGGATTATGGCCCGCAAGTTCCCCCGCGCCACGACCGAGGCGCATCGCGATTCGCATGGCGAACCTTCCGGCCACTATGGTGCTGCGCACGAGGGCGCGCATCGCAGCGACGTTCAGCGTCGCGCCCGAATCGAGATAGAGTTCGATGAACAAACCGTGCTGGGCGCCTTGTTCGGACAGTTCGATACCAATCTCGTGCAGATCGAAAACCGGCTGGGCGTCTATATTTCGGCGCGCGGTGCCAAGGCCCTGATCGAAGGGCCCGACGATGCCGTGGCGCGCGCGCGCGACGTCTTGCGCGCGATGCATCAACGGCTCCTGTCGGGGCAGGAAATCGATGCGGGCGCCGTCGATGCGCTGATCGCGATGTCAAACGAGCCGACACTCGAAGGGATCATCACCGGCGCTCCGCTCGACAATCCCCCGATCCTGATCCGTACCCGGCGCAAGACCATCGCGCCCCGGTCAAAGACACAGATCGACTATATGCGCGCGCTGATCCGCGACGATGTCATCTTTGCGCTGGGCCCGGCAGGCACCGGCAAGACCTATCTCGCCGTGGCGCAAGCCGTCGCGCAACTGATGAACGGATCGGTGCAGCGGCTGATCCTGTCGCGCCCGGCGGTCGAAGCGGGCGAACGGCTCGGCTTTTTGCCCGGCGACATGAAGGAAAAAGTCGATCCCTACCTCCGCCCGCTTTACGACGCGCTTTATGACTGCATGCCGCCCGAACAAGTCGAGCGGCGATTGGCTTCCGGCGAGATCGAAGTCGCGCCGATCGCCTTCATGCGCGGACGCACGCTGGCCGATGCCTTTGTCATTCTCGACGAAGCGCAAAACACCACGCCGGCCCAGATGAAGATGTTCCTCACCCGGTTTGGCCAGAACAGCCGCATGGTGATCTGTGGCGACCCGCGCCAGGTCGACTTGCCCGGCGGCGTCGCGGGCAGCGGCCTTGCCGATGCGGTCCGTCGTCTCGAAGGGGTCGACGGGATCGGCACGGTGCGCTTTGGATCGGGCGATGTCGTGCGACACCCGATTGTCGGGCTGATTGTCGAAGCCTACGAAGGCGAGGACGCCCTGCCTTGACCGCTCCTGCAGGCGTGCCCGCGCTCGACATCGACATTGATCCGGTCTGGAGCGAAACCGTCGACTGGGAAGCGCTGGCCGCTGCGGCGACGCAGGCTGCGGCGGCGGTCGCTCCGGAATTGGCCCACGCACACATGCTGGTCAGCCTGGTCATGGCCGATGACGAGGAAGTTCACGCGCTCAACAAGCAATGGCGCGCCAAGGACAAGGCGACCAATGTCCTGTCATTTCCGATGCTTTCGCGCGAGGAAGTGCTGTTGGCCGGGGACAATGCCGATGCCCCGGCGATGCTCGGCGACCTGATCCTGGCGCATGGCGTATGTACCCGTGAAGCGGCCGAAAAGGGCATTGCCACGACGGCCCATACCAGCCACCTGATCGTCCACGGGCTGCTCCATCTTGCCGGTTACGACCATGAAGAGGGCGAACGCGAAGCCGAGGAAATGGAAGCGCTGGAGCGGAAGGCGCTTGCGCTCCTGGGGCTTGCCGACCCATATGCGTGATCCGGCAAACCATGGAGAATGACCTAGTGCCCGAGGGCAACGGGTCCGGCGGCGAAAGCCGTTCGGGCGAAGGCGACAGGTGCACCGAGCATCGCGGGGGTGGACTTTGGCGCAAGGCCAGGGCCCTGTTCCGCGGATCGGACCACGACCAGTCTCTGCGCGCGCAGATCGAGGAAGCGATCGAGGAACACGAAGGCGAAGCGCGCGCCACCGGCGAAGGCGCGGGCGACCTTGTGCCGCTCGAACGGCAGATGCTGCGCAATCTGCTGCATTTCAGCGAACACGACGCCGACGACGTTGCCATTCCGCGCGGGCAGATCGTCGCTGTCCCGGCAGGCGCAAGCTTTGCCGAACTGGTCTCCGCCTTTTCCGAACACGGCCACAGCCGCCTGCCGATCTATCGCGAATCGCTCGATGAAGTGATCGGCATGGTCCACATCAAGGACGTGTTCCGGATCGTTGCGGACATGGCGCTTGACGGTGTCGCCCCACCGGCGGACTGGTCGAGCCTGATGCGCCAGCCGCTGTTCGTGCCGCAGGCGCGCGGCGCGCTCGACGTGCTGGGCGACATGCGCGCGAGCCGCATGCACCTGGCGATTGTCATCGACGAATATTCGGGCACCGACGGGATCATCACGATCGAGGATCTGGTCGAAGAGATCGTCGGCGAAATCGAGGACGAACACGACGATGCCCCGGTCGACCTCATTCACCGCATCGACGCCGACACCTGGGATGTCGATGCCCGTGCCGAGCTGGACGACGTCGGAAAAAGGGTGGATCCCCGACTTGCCATTCTGGACGAGGATGTGGATACGCTCGGCGGTCTGGCGGTTGTGCTGGCTGGCGAAGTACCGCCGGTCGGGCGGATCATCGATCATGACAGCGGCTGGCGGATCGAAGTGACCGATGGGGACGAGCGAAGGCTGACCCGGTTGCGGCTCCATGCCCCTGCACCGGCGGACGATGATGGTGAATGAAGGGCAAAACATGATCGATACGACCGGTCGAGGACGACCATTTGCCCTGCGGGGTCGGCCATGATCCGCCGCCTTCCCCCGCTGCGTTCGCTCGAAGCGTTTATCCGCGTGGTGCGCGCCGGCTCTGCCAAGACAGCGGCGGCCGAACTCGCGCTCAGCCCGTCGGCGCTGTCGCGTCGGCTGGGCGCGCTGGAAGAATTCGTCGGCAAGCCGCTGTTCGAACGCAAGCATCAGGCGCTGAAGCTGACCGAGGAGGGCCAGGTGCTCTATGATTCGGTCGCGCCGCTGATCGACGAAATGGCCGACCGTATCGAGCGGCTGATCGACACCGGCAAAGTCATGCGGCTGCGCCTCGGCGTGCTGCCGCTGTTTGGCAGCCAGCGGCTGTTTCCGCGCCTGGGCGAACTGCGCAAGCTGCATCCGCAATTGCATATCGACATCGACAGCGGCCATGCCGCCGAAACCAAGCTGGGCGATACGATCGACGCCGCGATCATCCTGTCCGAAGGGCCCGATGCCTCGCTTCACGCGGTGCGTCTCGATCACAACCGCGTCTATGCCATCGCCAACACCGAAATGGCCGCGCAACTGGGCGACCGGCCCGACGTCGAAAAGCTGTCGAAGCAGACGTTTCTCGTCCACAACGACTTGCCGATGAGCTTTGAAGCGTGGAAGCGCACGCTCCATCTCGAAGGCCTCGAACCGGCGGCGGTCGACCATTTCGATTCGGGCCAGTTGCTCCTCGAAGCCGCGGCCCAGGGTCTGGGCATCGCGATCATGCATGATGACCATTTCTCGCGCAGCCATGATACGCGGCTGGCGCGGGTCTATGACATCGAAGTCGACAGCCCCTACAGCTATTGGTTCGTGTGCCGTCCGCGCGCGTTGCAATCGCGCCCGGTACGGCTGTTCCACGACTGGATGATCAAGGCCGGATTGTAAGCGCGCCCTTTACCGGGCCAGACTCTCGATCCGGTTGCGACCATTCTGCTTGGCCGCATAGAGCAGGCGGTCCACCGCATCGATGAACGCGCGCGGTTCGCTCGCGCCGTTTGCCGTGACTGTGCCCACGCCGATGCTGGCAGTCAGATAGTCGCTGACCGACGATGCCTCGTGCGGAATGCGCAAAGCGGCGATCGCTGCGGCGCTGGCATCGGCCAGCATGCGCCCGCCCACCGCATCGGCCCCGGGCAACAGCGCCACGAATTCCTCGCCGCCAAAGCGCGCCACCAGATCGCCCGCGCGCCGTGCCACGCCCTGCAACGCGCGCGCCACCGCGACGAGACAGGCATCGCCGCCGACATGGCCATAGCGGTCGTTGAACTGCTTGAAAAAATCGATGTCGAGCAGGATCAGCGACAAGGGCTGACCATTTCGCCGCGCGGCGTGCCATTCGGCTTCGAGCCGCTGATCGAAATGGCGGCGATTGGCGATACCGGTCAGGCCGTCGGTCAACGACAGCGCTTCCAGCTCCTTTTGCAGCCGGACGAGTTCTTCTTCGGCCTTTTTGCGTTCGGAAATGTCGAACATGAAGCCGACCAGGCTGTCGACTTCGCCATCAGGCTTGCGCACGACATGGACGACGTCGCGAATCCACACATGACCGCCGTCCTTGGTCAGCGCGCGATAGTCCGCTTCGTGATCGACCCCGGCCTGCGACTGCGCGACGCAGAAATTGACCACGCGTTCGCGCTCGTCCTCGTGAATTCGGCTCGCCCAGTCCTCGACAGTCAACCAGCTGCCCTGATCCCAGCCAAGCAAGTCTTCGATCTGCGGCCCGATATAGGCAAAACGCATGGTCGCCCAATCGATTTTCCACGGGATCGCCCGGGTCGATTCGAGCAGAGTCTTGTGCAGGGCCAGTTCGTTTTCGAACGCACCCGCTGCGACGGCCGCGCCAAAATCCTGATTGAAGGCAAGTATGGTCATCGTCGAAATCCTCAGAGCGGGCGAGAATGGGCTGTGTCGCGGGCATTCCAGTACCAGTGGAAAAATCCACCGGTCGGTTGCAGCAAAGTGTGGGTCAGAATGGTGTCGTGCTCGATATTGCCCCAGCAGGCGCGCGCCGAATTGCGGTTGTTGTGCAAGTCGAGGCATTCGAGATCGGGCAGCGCGGGCTTTGGCGGGATATAGAGCGCCGAGCCTTGCGGCACCCACAAGTCCGCCAGCCGCATCCTGCCGAGCGCTGGCCAATAGCGCCCGACCGAAATGACCAGCGGAACGCGGGCATCGGTCGAAGCAAAGACATGGGGAAAATCGTGGTGTTCGAGATCGGTGCAGACCACGCTCAGCAGGCGGTTGCCGGTATTCTGATAGGGCGACCAGTGGCCGGCCCAGACCCCGTATTCATATTCGACTTGCGCCAGATCGTTGACCGGGCTTTCGAGACGCACCGCCTGCCCCGGCTCGACCAGCGTGATGCCGAACGCGGCCGCGATCATGTGCGTTGCCCAAAGCGGTTCGAAACAAACCGTCTCGGCGACAAAGCCGAGCCGCGTTTCAATACCGTAAAGCTGGCAATCCTTGACCGCTGACACCCCGGACACGATGACTTCGCAGCCCATGGCCAGACGCGGATCGGTCGGCGCGGCATCGATCGGGGTCACACCCGACGGCGGCTCGGCCAGATAGACCGGAAAGCCGCCGTCGTTGAAGAACCAGGGTGTCTGTGACGGATCGACCGCCTGCGATGCGCGGTCGATTTCAAATACTGGTGGGTCCAGATGTTCCGTGACCACGCATCGGCTCCGTAAAAATACTGATGCCGCCGCTATCGCCTCGAAACATTTGAAGTGTGGTTAATATCGCCTCATCTTGGTCCGGAACGGTTACTTTTCCGCCTCAGCGCAAGCGCCCCGAGGCGATCAGCCGGGCCAGTTCTTCGGGCAAAGGCAAGTCATGGTGCGGCCCCGGCGCGGGCTCGGCAGCGCCCAAGGCCGTGCGCATCGGCAGGACTCCGGCCCAGACCGGATAGTCGGCTTCATCATCATCGCCCGGCGGCGCCACGCGGTCCTTTACGCTGGCTTCCTCGATGTCCATCCACACCACACTGGTCGCCTTTTGCTCCTGCGCGCTCATCGGGCGCAAGCTGTCCCAACGGCCGGGGAACACGTCATCGACCAGATGGCGCAGCGCGGCGGCGATTTCGTCGGGATCGGTCAGGCTCTGCGCACGACCGAACACCATCGCCGAGCGGAAATTGACCGAATGGTTATAGGCGGAACGCGCCAGCACATAGCCATCCATCAAGCTGACGGTCAGGCACACGCGCTGCCCCTCGATCTTGCGCAGAAAACGGCTCGCCGCCGATCCGTGCCAGAATACCCGGTTGCCTTTGCGCCAATGGATCGTCGGGGTGACATAGGGCTCGCCATCGATGACATAGCCGACATGACACAGGGGCGCAGCGTCGAGCACGGCGTGAACCGCCGCATGCTCGTGACTGCCGCGTTCGTGCATCCGGCGGATTTTGCTGCGCTCGGTTACGGGAAAGCTCGACATGATTCCTCCGGACAGGTTGGGTGGAGTTGCTGGCTATCCACAAAGCGGTATGGCCAAAACATCCACTTGCCATTTTTTCAGCAGTCCGGTTTGATGTCTCATGGCAAAAGACAGCGCAGCATGGCTGAATCTCGACCGCACCGGTGGCGATCTCGAAGGGCAGATCTATCATGCCGTGCGCGCCCGCATTCTCGCCGGCGCGATCCGGCCCGGCGATGCCTTGCCCTCGACGCGGGGGCTCGCCGCGCTGCTCGGCGTGGCGCGCAGTACGGTGGTCGCCGGCTATGAGCGGCTGCGCGCCGAAGGGTTCCTCGCCGGTCGGCCCGGCTCGGCAACGCGCGTTGCCGAATTGCCGACCGGGCCGCGTGATGGCGATGCCCCCGCCGCGACGCCGCCACGCGCCGCGCAGGACCCCGAACGCTTCATGCCGTTTCGCCCCGGCCTGCCCGATCTCGACGCGTTTCCGGTCAAGGCCTGGAGCCGCTGCCTGACGGCGCGCGCGCGCCACTTGCGCTGGCACGATCTCGGCTATGGCGAAGCGATGGGCCTTGCGCCCCTTCGCGAGGCGATCGTCGAGCATGTCGCGCGCACCCGCGCTGTGGTGGCCGATCCGGCGCAAGTCGTGATCCTCGCTTCGACGGCGGCAGCAATCGACCTGATCGCGCGCGTCAGCCTGCGCCCGGGCGATGCCGCATGGGTCGAAGACCCCGGCTACCCAACTGCGCGAAGCCTGCTGGCCCGCGCCGGAGCGCGGCTGGTGCCGGTGCCGGTCGACGATCAGGGCTTTGATTGCGCCGCCGCGCCGCCCGGCACCGTGCCGCGCCTGATCTGCGTTTCACCATCGCACCAGTATCCGACCGGCGTGGCGATGAGCCTGGTGCGGCGGATCGCCTTGCTCGATTTTGCCGCGCGCCATGACGCGCTGATCATCGAAGACGATTACGACAGCGAATTCCACTATGCCGGGCGCCCGCTCGCCGCGCTCCAGGGTTTGGGTTCGGGGGCTCAGGTTGCCTATATCGGCACCTTTTCCAAAGTGCTCGCCCCCGGCCTGCGGCTTGCTTATGCGATCGTGCCGCAGGCGCTCCTGCCCAAGATCGAGGCCACGATCCGGCAGGGCGGCGGCTCGGTCGCGGTGCATGTTCAGGCGGCGATGGCCGATTTCATTCGCGACGGATACCTTGCCGCGCATATCCGCCGCATGCGCAAGATCTATCACGCGCGCATGGAGGCGACCGCCGCCATGATCGAGACACGCTGGAGCGCATGGCTGGTGCCCGGCGCGCGTGACGGGGGATTGCAGCTTTGCACCCGGCTGCGCGATCAGACTGCCGATGACCGCGCGCTCGCCCGGATGCTCCACCACCACGGGCTGGCCCCCACGGCCCTGTCCACGTGCGCCATTGCGCCGACGCGCCCCGGCCTGCTGTTTGGAATAGCATCGGCCACGCCCGAGCGGATTGCCGCGCTCGACCGCGCCTTGGGCAAGGCGTGTCCAGTGGATCGTTTTTGACATTTGCATCCCGCCATCCGGATAGCGCGGTCGCAAATGTCAAAAACGGACCACTAGCGTGACACGCCGGGCAGCACGGCTGCCAACGGCGCTGCGGAGACGGCTGCGGGCGGCTGAAACGGATTGCCATGGATCAGCACGATCACCGCTGTCGGCGCAGAAGCGAGCGCAAACAGCGCGACCGCCACGCGCATCGCGCGCGGATTGCCGACATGGACCACCGCGACCGAAACCATGGTCAAAAAGCCCAGCACGGCCATGCCCGCCCATTTCAACGGATTGACATGAGTCTGGCTCAATGCCAGCCGCGTTTCACGCGCATCGCGCACCGTCAACGCAAGCGCGATGTCCTGCTCTGCCGCCGCAGCGCCGCCGACTGCGGCAAGATGGGGATCGGACAGCACGCCCAGCAACCGATCGGCGGCCTGCATCGCAACCGGGCTGGTCTTGCGCCGCGACAGCATCGGCCATTCACCCAATGCGGCACGCGCATAGTCCCGCACGGCGCCATCTACCAGCACAGTGTCCGCGGCAGGCAAGTGCCCCGCGAGCACGGCAATGGCATGAAGCGCATCCGCCTCACGATTGACCGCTGCCAGAGCGCGATCGTGCGCGTTCCAGGTGTCGTTGGCGAGGAACGCCAGCGTCAGCCCGAACAAGACCCCCAAAACATTGATGAACGGCGGCACCACACCCGCAATTCCGGCAACTGCATGGCTCCATCGTGGTCCGCATAGCACCTGGAGCAATACCCAAGCCGCGACGAACGTGCCGAGCAAGGCCGCCGCCGCATAGAGATAGTGATCGTATGCCAGCCAATCCAAAGCCGCTCTCCCTCGCCCCCAAATCCCGGAACCTTACAGGCCGAGTTCGCTCAGCCCCGGATGATCGTCGGGGCGACGGCCTTGCGGCCAATGGAACAGGCGATCGGGCTCGGCAATCGGCGCGTCGTTGATACTGGCCATGCGCCGCTGCATCAGCCCGCGCGGATCGAATTCCCACAATTCGTTGCCATAAGAGCGGAACCACTGCCCGCTGTCGTCATGCCATTCATAGGCAAAGCGCACCGCCATGCGGTTTTCGCGAAAGCCCCACAGTTCCTTGATCAGCCGATAGCCAAGCTCGCGCGCCCATTTGCGCGCCAGAAACGCCACGATGGCTTCGCGCCCGGTGATGAATTCGGCGCGATTGCGCCACTGGCTGTCGGGGGTATAGGCCAGCGCGACCCGCGCCGGATCGCGCCCGTTCCAGGCATCTTCGGCCAGGCGCACTTTCTGCGCGGCATCTTCGACGCGGGTAAACGGCGGCAGCGGCGGGCGATCGGGTTCCATGCTCATGATCACGCGATCATGACACGAAAACCCCCGGAGCGAAACGCCCCGGGGGGAATCTGGTCAGGTGAGCCGGATCAAGCGAGCATCGTGCCGGTTTCGACGAAGCGCAAGTGCCACGACAGCGCTTCACGCAGCAGCGAGGGCGAATGCTTGCCATAGGAATCGCGCAGCGCGCGGGCATAGTAATCGGCCAACTGGTCGCGATAGGTCGGGTGGACGCACTTGGCGAGGACCACTTCGGCGCGCTGCTTCGGCGCCAGACCGCGCAGATCGGCTAGGCCCTGATCGGTGACGATGACCTGCACGTCCTGATCGATATGGTCGACATGGCTGACCTGGGGCACGATCGTCGAAATCTTGCCGCCCTTGGCCGTCGAAGGCGCCATGAAGATCGAGATATAGGCGTTGCGGGCAAAGTCGCCCGATCCGCCGATCCCGTTCTGGATACGGCTGCCCATCAGGTGCGTCGAATTGACGTTGCCGTAAAGGTCGGCCTCGATCATCCCGTTCATGGCAAGGCAGCCGAGGCGGCGCACCAGTTCGGGATGGTTGCTGATTTCCTGCGGACGCAGCACGATGCGATCGCGGTAATGCGCCATGTTGTTGTTCAGCCGCTCGGCGGCCTCGGGGCTGAGCGAAAATGCCGTGGCCGAAGCCATCGACAGTTTTCCGCTGTCGAGCAAGTCGAGCATCCCGTCCTGCAGCACTTCGGTATAGGACGTCAGTTGCTCGAACGGGCTGTCCTGCAATCCGTGGAGCACGGCATTGGCGATATTGCCCACGCCCGACTGGATCGGCAACAGATGCTGCGGCAGGCGGCCCAGTTTCACTTCATGGGCAAAGAATTCCATCAGATGCCCGGCGATCGCGTTGGCCGCGGCGTCGGGCGCCTTGAACGGGGCATTGCGATCGGGCGTATCGGTCGGCACCACCGCGATGACTTTCGACGGATCGATGCGGAACGTCGGCTGGCCGATGCGATCCTGCGGCTTGACCAGGGGGATCGGCACGCGGTTCGGCGGCAGCGCCGTGCCGTAATAGATGTCGTGCATGCCCTGCAGCGCTTCGCTCTGCCAGGAATTGACTTCGAGGATGATGCGGTCGGCGCGGTCGAGCCAGGTCTTGTTGTTGCCGATCGAGCTTGACGGCACGACCGACCCGTCGGGCAGGATCGCCGAAACTTCGATCAGCGCCACATTGAGCGGGCCAAGAAAGCCCTGCCAGGCCATCGGCGCGACTTGCGACAGATGCATGTCGATATATTGCATCGTCCCGGCGTTGATCTGTTCGCGGGCATAAGGGTCGGAATTGTAGGGCAGTCGAAAATCGATGCCTTTGACTTTGGCCAGCGCGCCGTCGAGTTCGGGCCCGGTCGAAGCGCCGGTCCACACCCGGATCGAAAACGGATTGCCCGCCGCATGGCTCGCCTCGATTCGCGCAGCCAGCGCCTGCGGCACTTCCTTGGGATACCCCGCGCCGGTAAATCCGCTCATCCCCACGGTATCGCCCGGCTGGATCAGCTCTGCGGCGGCCGTGGCATCCATGACCTTTGCGGCATAGGCCGGGTGGGCAATGCGAGCGTTGGTTGGCGTGAAGGACTCAGCGGAAACGGACATCGTTTTCGGCGCCTTTTGCAAGGGGAGGACTGGGAGGATTCCCGAAACGTGCCCCTATGCTCTCGACCGTGACGATACGACTTATACCTCAGTCGAAAACTGATTTTTTATTTGCAACTGCGATTGCGCATTTTGCAATCGCCTGCACGCCGAAGAGGCGGCCGTGATGATCACGCCCGCCTCCCCGATGCGCGGCCGTCTTGCCTTACTCGGCGGTGACGATCGTTGCCTTGCGGATCACGCCGGGCTTTGCCGGCGGTTCGCCCTTGGGCAGCGCGTCGACGTGTTCCATGCCGCTTTCGACTTCGCCCCACACGGTATATTGCCGATCGAGGAAGCGCGCATCGTCAAAGCAGATGAAGAACTGGCTGTTGGCCGAATTCGGATTCTGCGTCCGCGCCATCGAGCAGACGCCGCGCACATGCGGGACATCGTTGAATTCCGCCTTGAGATCGGGCTTCTTCGAACCGCCCATGCCGGTCCCCTGCGGGCAACCGCCTTGCGCCATGAAGCCGGGGATCACGCGGTGAAACTTCACCCCGTCGTAGAATCCCTCGTTCACCAGCTCCTTGATCCGTTCGACATGACCGGGCGCCTTGTCGGGGCGCAGTCGGATCACGACGTCGCCCGTGTCGAGCGAGAACACCAGTTTTTCTTCGGCCATTGCTTGCGTCCTTTTTTGCCAATTGCCGCCGATATAGGAGGTTTGCGGGCATTGTCGACATTGGGTCGACATTGGGTCGACATTGGATCGACATTGGCTTGCGCCTTGGGCCACCTTCCCTTTCGGCGTCCGGCCCCCTAGATCGGCGTCATGCCGCTCAACATGACCAAAGTTGCCTATGGCGCACAATCGCTTGACGAAGTTCACGGCTGGTTTGCCGATCGCGGCGCCGAGGCGCGGCTGACCACGCGCAATCTGCCGCGCCGCCATGCCGAAATGATCGGCGGGTCGCTGTATTGGATTCTCAAGCACCAACTCGTCGCGCGCTCGGAAATCCTGGGCTTTGCCGAGGCGCCCGACGGACGGACGGAGATCATCATCTCCACCCGCCTGATCGAGGTTCACCCCCGCCCGCGCCGCGCGCATCAGGGCTGGCGCTATCTCGACGAAAGCGAGGTGCCCGCCGATCTCGCCTCGGGCGACAGCGCCGATGTCATGCCCGCGCATCTTGCCGGCGAACTGGCGAAGCTGGGCCTCGTTTAAGCGGCAGTCTCGCGCGCGACGACGCGGCGCAGCGCAGCGGTATAGGTCGCCGGGTCTTGCGCGCCGGGGATCAGGTATTTGCCGTTGACGATCATCGCCGGAACGCCGGTGATGTTCCAGTCCCACGCCTGTTGCTCCCCGGCGGTGACGATCGCATCGAGTTCGTCATCGGCGAGCGCCGCCGCAGCCTCGGCGCGGTCGATCCCCACCGCAGCGGCAATGTCGATCAGCGCCGCCGGGTCCGAAACATTGCACCGGGCCTGAAAATGCGCGTCGAACAGCGCGTGTTTGAGCCGCCCCTGCACTTGCGCCCCATGATCGCGCAGCGCCATGACCAGCAGCTTGTGCGCGGCCCGCGTGTTCCACATCATCGCCGGGGGCGGATCGCCTGCGCCGCTGTAATCGAACGAATAGCCCGCCTGCGCGGCGATTTCGCGCAGGCGTTCGCGGCCTTGCGCGGCCTCATCGGCGCTACGGCCATATTTGCGCATGATGTGTGCGCGCTGGTCCTCGCCTTCGGGCGGCATGTCGGGATTGAGCTCGAAGGGGTGAAAGCGGATCGTCGCGGCCACTTCGTCATGAAGCCCGGCCAGCGCGGTTTCGAGCTGGCGCGTGCCGATCACGCACCATGGGCACATGACATCCGACCAGATGTCGATCGTGACGGGATGCGCGCTCATGCGTTAAGCCACCAACGGATCAGGTGATGGGCAATCGCAAACGGCGGCGGCGCGACGAACGATGCATCGGCATCGCCACGCATCGCCGCCACGATGTCATCGCGGGTAAACCAGCGCGCATCGTCAAGCTCGGTCCGATCGATGGTCAGCGCCTCGCTGTCGGCGAAAGCATGGCACGCGATCATCAACGACGAAGGAAACGGCCAGGGCTGGCTGGCGACATAGCGCACATCGCGCACGACCAGCCCGGCCTCTTCGGAAATTTCGCGCGCGACCGCTTCCTCGACCGTTTCGCCCGGCTCGACAAACCCGGCGAGCGCCGAATAGCGGCGCGCCGGAAAACGCGGCTGACGCCCGAGCAACAGCCGCCCCTCGTACTCGACGGTCATGATGGTGACCGGATCGACACGCGGAAAATGTTCGGCGCGGCACGCTTGGTTGGTGCAATTGCGCTGCCAGCCGCCCTTGGTCAGCTTTGTCGCATGGCCGCAGCGCGCGCAAAAACGGTGCCGCGCGTGCCAGTCGACCAGTGCCTTGGCCGCGCCGTAAACGGCAAGATCGGGCGGGCTGAGCAGGCCCATGACCTGCCACAGACGCGGATCGGGCGGCGCCGTGCTGCCGACACCGGCCAATTTGGGATCGACCGCTGCAAAAGCCGCGCGCCCATCGGGACCAAGGCCCAGAAACACCAGCTCCGCCGCTTCGTCGGCATCGGCCAGCGTCCCCCATTCAAGCCCGCCGTCTGCCGCGACCAGCGGCGCCAGCCCATCGAGCCGCAAGAGCCGCGCGCGCCAATTGGTCAGCGCCGCCAGCTTGTCCGGATCGGATCGCACGGCATCGGCGCGATCGATCACCGAGCCGGAAAAAGCGATCGTCGTATCGGTCATGCAGCGCCCCATTCACCTGAAAGACCGCGCCGTGACAGGGCCGTCCGATCCACAAAATCCGCCATGATTCTCTCCCGCTTCAGCCCTCGCGCCGTTCTTCGCGCGTGGCGATGGCGATCCGCGCCGCCTTGGCAAACACCGTGGGCAAACCGGCCGCTTCAATCGCCTCAAGCGGCCAATATTCGCCGGACCAAATTTCAGTGGGCCAAATTTCAGTGGGCCCACGCTCGCTCGACAAGTGAACCATGTCATCCCCCTCGCAAAGCATCAATTGCAAATCGAGATCGAAATGAGTGAAGCCGTGGCGCACCACCCCGCCCTTGCGCCAGGGCCCGGCAAACGGCGGCTGACCATGCCCGTCGGCGCGCGCGGTCCAGCCGTCATCGGGCAGCGCGCGCATCCCGCCGAGCATGCCCTTGCCCGGTCGGCGCACCAGCCAGACCGCGCCGTCGCGCTCGATCCACCAGACATGGCCGGTGCGCTGCGGCTTGGCCTTTTTGGGCGCCTTGGCGGGCAGCGTGTCGGCCACTCCCAGCGCCTCTGCCCGGCAATCCCCGCGCAAGGGGCACAACAGGCAGCGCGGGTTGCGCGTGGTGCAGATCGTTGCGCCCAGATCCATCATGGCTTGCGCGAAATCGCCCGCACGCGTGTCGGGGGTGATCGTCGCGGCGGCGGCGCGGATGGCCCCGCGCGATCCGGGCAAAGGCTCGGCAATCGCAAACAGCCGCGCGACGACGCGTTCGACATTGGCATCGACCACCACCGCCCGTCGGTCGTACGCGATCGCCGCAACCGCCGCCGCCGTATAGGCGCCCAGCCCCGGCAGCGCGCGCAGCCCGGCCTCGTCATCGGGAAAGGCGCCGATCCGCGCGACTTCGCGGGCGCAGGCGATCAGATTGCGCGCGCGGCTGTAATAGCCAAGCCCCGCCCAGGCGGCCATGACATCGGCCTCGCCGGCGGCGGCCAGCGCGGCGACATCGGGCCAGCGTTCGACAAAACGCGCGAAATAGGGCTGCACCGCCGCGACCGTGGTCTGTTGCAGCATCACTTCGGACAGCCACACGCGATAGGGATCGGGCGGGGCCGCGCCCGGCGGGCTGCGCCAGGGGAGGCTGCGCGCATGGCTGTCATACCAGCGCAGAAGCGCAAAGGATGGGGATCGATCGGTCTGAACGCTGGCCTGCATGACGCGGCTATGGCATGGGACGCGGCGTGATGGAACGTGACCGCAAGGGTTCAAAACCGGAAAAGCCAAAGGCCCCGCGCACTTTTGAGCGCGCCCGGGGCGGCGAAGCGCGCATGATCGGCGATCTGATGCCCGCCATCGGCCGCACGGCATTCCGCCGCTTCGGCTTTGTCCAGTCGAGCGTCGTCACGCGCTGGCCCGAAATCGTGGGCACCGGCCATGCCCGCCATTGCGCGCCCGAATCGATCCGCTTTCCGGTTGGTGAAAAGGCCGAAGGGACGCTGCACCTCGTGGTCAGCCCCGGCCATGCGCCGATCATTCAGCATGTCATCCCCGAGATCATCGACCGGGTGAACCGCTTTTTCGGCTATCGCGCCGTGGCGAAAGTGCGCATGCGGCAAGGCGCGGTTCAGCCGCCGGCAGCCAAAGAGCCCAAGGCGCCGCCGCCCTCGCTGAAACCGGTTCCGATCGAACTGGGCGACAGCTTGCGCGACATCGGCGATCCCGAGCTGCGCACGGTGCTCGAATCGCTGGCGCGCAGCCTGGAACGGATGAGCGGCAAAGCAGAACGTCAGGGGTAAGCAAAGGTTATGGGCATGACGAAGACTTTGAAACTGCTGATTCCGGCGCTGCTGGCCACACTGATCCCCGGGCTGATCACCACGCCGGCCATGGCCAAACCCGCCACGCCGCCCGCCCCGCACGCCGCGAACTGGAACGGCACGATCACCCGCACGCCAAACGGCGGGTATCTGCTCGGCAATCCGGCGGCGCCGCTGCACCTGGTCGCCTATATCAGCTATACGTGCCCGCATTGCGCCGACTTCGAGGCAGAGGCGGATGCCCCGGTTCGCATCGGCATGATCGCCCCGGGCAAAGGCAGCTATGAAATCCGCCCATTCCTGCGCAACGGGCTCGATGTCGTCGCCGCGCTGCTTGCCGAATGCGGCCCGCCGTCGAAATTCTTTGCCAATACCCGGCTTATCCTGTCGACCCAGCGCGAATGGATGGCGCCTGCCGGTTCCTTGACCGAAGCGCAGAAGGGCCGTTGGGAAAGCCCCGATTTCGCTACCAAGATGCGCGCCATCGCCTCCGATCTCGGGCTCTATGCGATCATGGAGCGCCGCGGCTACGACCGGGTCGAGCTTGACCGCTGCCTCGCCAACAAGCCGCTCGCCGACCGCCTTGCCAAGCAGACGCAGGAAGCCTCCGAAAAAGATTTCGTGCAGGGCACGCCTGCCTTCCTGATCGACGGCGTGCCGCTGGCCGGGACGTATACCTGGGACTCGCTGAAGCCACAGCTTGACGCACGGCTGCGCTGACCCCTCCTGTTTCCAATCTGCGCGCGCCGCGATAGGGTGCCGCCCGTTCCAGACGCCAATTCCAGACGCCAATTCCAGACGCCAATTCCAGACGAAAGCCGGACCCGCCGCATGAAACCGACCCGCCCCGCCCGTTTTGCCGTTTTGGCCCTTGCCGCGATGCCGCTCGCATTCGGCCTTGCCGCTTGCGGCAAGAAAAACGATGCCGCTGCCGTGGCCGAAGCTCCGCTGCCCAAAGTCGGCGCTCCGGCGGGCAAGCAATGGGCCGACGTGATCACTGCGACGCCCGACGGCGGCTATCTGATGGGCAACCCCGATGCCCCGCTCAAGCTGGTCGAATATGGCGCGCTGTCGTGTTCGCACTGCGCCGCGTTTGCCGCCGAGGGTTTCCCGCATTTGCGCGATGACTATGTGAATTCAGGCCGGGTCAGCTATGAACTGCGCTTTTTCATGCTCAACCCGCTCGACGTGCCGTCGGTGCTGCTTGCGACATGCGGCAACGCGCCCGAAACGGTGATCCCGATGGCCGAACAGTTCTGGGGCTGGCAGGCCACGATGTTCGCCAATCTGAAGGCAGCAGGCGAGGGCGCAATGCAGCAGGTCCAGACTCTGCCCGCCAACCAGCGCCCGGCAGTCATCGCGCGGATCACCGGCATGAACGATTTCTTTGCCCAGCGCGGCATTGCCACCAGCCAGGGCGCGCAATGCCTGGGCGACATCGCCAAAGCCACGGCCCTTGCCAGCGGCACCGACAAGGCGACCAAGGAATTCAACGTCACCGGCACCCCGGCGTTCATTCTCAACGGACGCAATCTCGACATCGCCGAATGGAGCGCGCTCGAACCGATCCTGCAAAAAGCCGGCGCGCGTTGATCTGAACGAGGTGCGGCACCGGCCCGCTCCCCCACCCGGCCACCCACAGGGTACTATCGTCGGGTGGCCGGGTGGGGGAGCGGGCCGGTGCGGCGCTCAAAATTCGCTCTTTCGCGAATTTCGAACAAGGAGGGCCCATGCAGTTCAAACGGCTACGACTCTCGGGCTTCAAAAGCTTTGTCGAGCCGGCTGAACTGCGCATCGAACCCGGCCTGACCGGGGTTGTCGGGCCCAACGGCTGCGGCAAGTCCAACCTGCTCGAAGCGATCCGCTGGGTCATGGGCGAAAGCTCGGCCAAGGCGATGCGCGGCGGCGGCATGGACGATGTGATCTTTGCCGGAACCGCGCGCCGCCCCGCGCGCGATTTTGCCGAAGTGACGCTCAGCGCCGAAGTCGACGAGCCCGGCACCTATGGCACCGAGCTCGAAGTCGTGCGCCGCATCGAGCGCGGCGCGGGCAGCATCTATCGCGTCAACGGGCGCGACGTGCGCGCGCGCGACATCGCGCTGGTCTTTGCCGATGCCGCGACCGGCGCACACAGCCCCGCGCTGGTCAGCCAGGGGCGCATCGCCGCCGTGATCGCGGCCAAGCCTACCGAGCGGCGCATGATGCTCGAAGAAGCCGCCGGGATCGCCGGGCTGCATGTCCGCCGCCGCGAGGCCGAAACGCGGCTGCGCGCGACCGAAACCAATCTCGGGCGCCTCGAAGATCTGGTTACCGGGCTCGAAGCGCGCATCGGCGCGCTGCGCCGCCAGGCCCGCGCCGCCGAGCGCTACAAAACCCTGAGCGAGCGTATCCGCATCGCCGAAGCCTCGCTGGTGTTTGCCCGCTGGCGCGACGCAGCCGCCGCAGCCGAGGCGGCAAAGGCCGCGCTGGCGCAAGCCGAAGCCGCCGAAAGCGCCGCCCGCGAACAGGCGCAAACCGCGCAAGCGACGCAACACAGCGCCGCCGCCACACTGGCGCAAGCGCGCGAAACCCTGTTCGACCGCCGTCAGGACGCCCAGGCCCACGCCCAGCGCATGGCCGGTCTGTTGGCGCAATTGCAGGCCGCCGAAGATCGCCTGAACGACATCGACCGCCAGATCGCGCGGATCGAGACCGACCGCGATCAGGCCGACCGCCTGTCGCGCGACGCCGCCGAGGCGCAAGCGCGCCTGACGCGCGACCTCGCCGCCGCCGAAGCCGCGCTGAAAGACGAAGAGGAAGCCCGCCCCGCCGCCCGCGCCGCCCGCGACCGCGCCGAAGCGGACAGCCGCAACGCCGAACTCGCGCTCGCCGCCGCCACCGCCGAACAAGCCGGGATCGAGGCCGAATGGCGCGTCGCCGAGGCCGCCGTAACCGCCGCGCGCCAACGTCTCGCGCGAATCGAGGCCGACGCCGCCCGGATCGCCGCGCAAGCCGAGGCGCTGGCACGCGAACCCGACCCGGCCTTGCGCGTCGCGGAAGCCGAAGCCGCGCGAGACGAGGCCGCGACTGCGCTTGCCGCCGCGCGCGAGGCCCGCGCCACACTGACCGCACGGCGCGAAGCGCTGACCGAAACGCGCGACGCCGCAGCGCAGGCGCTCGCCGCCGCCCGCGCCGAGCTGATCGGCGTCGAGCGCGAGGCCGAAGCGCTCGCGCGTGACAAGGCGGCGCGCGACAAGGCCGCCGCGCAAAAAGGCCGTGGCCCGACCGCGCTGTCGGCCACGCGCGTCGCCCAAGGCTATGAGCGCGCGCTGGCCGCCGTACTGGGCCGCGATGCCATGGCGCCGGTCGGCCCGGCCCCTGCGACCAGCGAGGGCCGGTTCTGGACAGGCGCCACGCCGCCCGCGCCGCTGCCCGATTCGTTGGCGCACCATGTCACCGCCGCGCCCGACGAACTGGCCGCGCGGCTGGCGCTGGTGCGCGTGGCCGATGCCGACGACGGGCGTGCCTTGGCGCCGGGCGAATGGCTGGTGACCCGCAACGGACGCCTGCGCCGCTGGGACGGCTTTGTCGCCGCCGGGGAAGGCGCCGCCGAAGCCGCCTTGCTCGAAGCCGAAAACCGTCTGGACGCGTTGCAGGCCCTGCTCCCCCCGCGCCGCGCCGCACAGGCGCAAGCGGTCGAAGCCGATGCCGCCGCGCGCAACGGGCTGGCCGTGGTGCAATCCGAGCTGGCCGCGACCGAGCGCGCGCTGGCCGGTGCCGGCGATGCCGAACGCGCCGCGCTGCGCATGCTCGACGCGGCGCAAGGCGCGCAAACGCTGCGACGAACGCGCACCGACGAACTCGCCCGCGCCAACGCCGATTGCGAACAGCAACGCAGCCTTGCCATGGCCGAACTGGCCGGTGCCGAAGAACGCCGCGCCGCGCTGCCCAATCCCGCCGCCGGGCGCGCCGCGCTTGAAGCCGCGCGCACACGCAACCAGACCGCGCGCACCATGTTGCAAAGCGCCAGCGCCGCGCTGGCCGCCGCTGATCAGGCCATCGCCGTCGGGCGCGAACGGCTGACGGCGATGAAGAACGACATCCGCAATTGGCAATCGCGCGCAGGCGACGCCGCGCGACGGCTGGCCGACATGGCGACGCGCGCCGACGAATTGACCGCCGAACGCGCGGTCCATGCCGCCAAACCCCCGGCCCTGACCGCCGAACTCGATGCCGGGGAAGCGCTGCGCGACCGGCTCGCCGCCGACCTCGCCGCCGCCGAAGCCGCGCAGACGCAAGCCGAAGGCGCCGGTTCCGCCGCCGACCGCGCGCTCTCGGCGGCGACCGAAGCGCTCGCCGCCACGCGCGAGGCCCGCGCCGGGCTCGCCGCGCGCGCGCAGAACGAAGAGCAGCGCCGACAGGAAATGGCGGCGATTTCGGGCGAACGTTTCCAGTGTCCGCCGCCGTTGCTGCCGGGCAAGCTCGGCTTCGTCGGCGAGGATGTCGGAGCCGCAAGCGCGGTCAGCGCCGATCATGACAAGCTGGTGGCTGAACGCGAGCGGCTGGGGCCGGTCAATCTGGTCGCCGCCGATGACCTCGCCGCCGCCGAAGCCGAACATGGCACGACGATCCGCGAACGCGCCGAGCTGATCGAGGCGGTCGGCCGACTGCGCGGCTCGATCGGCGCGCTCAACCGCGAAGGGCGCGAACGGCTGCGCGCCGCGTTCGAAGCGGTCGATGCGCATTTCCGCCGCCTGTTTGCGCGGCTGTTTGGCGGGGGCGAGGCGCATCTGGCGCTGATCGACAGCGACGACCCGCTTGAAGCGGGGCTTGAAATCTTTGCCCAACCGCCGGGCAAGCGGCTGCAATCGCTGACGCTGCTGTCGGGCGGGGAACAGGCCTTGACGGCGGTCGCGCTGATCTTTGCGCTGTTTTTGACCAACCCGGCGCCGATCTGCGTGCTCGACGAAGTCGATGCCCCGCTCGACGATGCCAATGTCGAACGGTTCTGCGACATGCTCGACGCGATGGTCGGCGAAACGCGCACGCGCTATCTGATCGTCACGCACAATGCCGTAACGATGAGCCGGATGCACCGCCTGTTTGGCGTCACCATGGTCGAACGCGGCGTCTCGCGGCTGGTCAGCGTCGATCTGGGCGGGGCCGAAGAACTGCTCGCCTCAGCGGGCTAGGCCGATGACATAACAGGCCGCCGCCATCAGCAGCCCGGCAAAGCGGTTGGCGCGAAACCGCGCCAAGGCGCCGTCGCCGTCATCGGGCCGCAGCGTCAGCGCCTGCCAGCCGAGATGGACCGCCACCGGCGCAAGCGCGAGCAGCGCCAAAGGATCGGGCCGCACCAGCCAGACCGCGCCCGCCCAGCTTGCCAGCGCCAGCGCATAAAGCGCCGTGACCCCGGCGCGGACATGGCGACCGAACGACAGCGCCGACGAGCCGATCCCGACCAGCGCATCGTCTTCGCGATCCTGACAGGCGTAAATCGTGTCATAGCCCATGCACCATGCCCAGCAGCCGAGATAGAGCGGCCCCAGCGGCGCAAGGCGATCAAACCCGGTCGCTTCGACCCAGGCGGTCGGCGCGCCCCAGGTAAACACCAGCCCCAGCCAGGCCTGCGGCCAGCCGGTGATCCGCTTCATGAACGGATAGGCCAGCACCAGCAGAAGGCTGAACAAGGCGACCACTTGCGCCTCCCACCGCAATTGCAGCAGGACCACGAGCCCCATCGCCATGAGCAGCATGATCCACAGCCATGCCGCCCGTTTCGACACCGCGCCGCTGGCGATCGGGCGCGAAGCGGTACGCGCCACGCGCGCGTCGATCCTGGCATCCACGATGTCGTTATAGACGCAGCCCGCGCCGCGCATCGCCACAGAGCCGAGCAGCATCCATGCGACCATGCTCCAGCGCGCCGTTGCCCCCGCCAGAAACAGCCCCCACACACAGGGCCAGAACAACAGCCACCAACCGATCGGCCGGTCAAACCGGGCCAGCATGGCATAGTGGCGCCAGGGCAGCGGCAGCGCGGCGATCAGGCCTTTGTGTTCGCTGTCGGGAACGATTGCGGATGTCTCGGTCATCGCCGCATCTCCTGCGCCCGCCATCGCGCAAGGGCAAGCCCGATTGCCGATCGGGCCACACCGTTCTAGGACGGCCCGCGATGATCGATCCGCTTCCCGCCACCCCCGCCTGGCCGCCGAAATCGGCGCCGCGCCTGTTTGTGCCCGGCCCACTGGGCGAAGGCGCCGTCGTCGCGCTCGACGGGGCGCAGGCGCATTATCTGGTGCGCGTGATGCGCGTGGCGCCGGGCGATTGCGTCATCGTGTGCGACGATGAAACCGGCGAATGGGCCGCGCAAGCCGACAGCGTGGGCAAGCGCGATCTGACCTTGCGCTGTGTCACACGGCTGCGCGAGCGCGAGGCGGTGCCCGATTTCTGGCTCTGCCCGGCCTTGCTCAAGAAAGACCGTTTCGACATCGTGCTCGAAAAGGCCTGCGAACTGGGCGTTGCGCGGATCAGGCCGATGCTGACCCGGCGCTGCGTCGCCGACCGGATCAATCCCGACCGCGTGCGCGCGACTCTGGTCGAAGCTGCCGAGCAATGCGCGCGCACCGCGCTGCCGACGTGCGATGCGCCTGTCCCGCTGGCATCCTTGCTGGCCGACTGGCCCGAGGGGCGCACCTTGTTTTTTGCCGACGAAACCGGCGGCGCTCCGGCGGCGACGAGCTTTGCCACGCACACCGGGCCCGCCGCGCTGTTGATCGGGCCCGAGGGCGGCTTCGACGAGGCCGAACGCGCCGCGATCCGCGCGCATCCGGCGGCCCTTGCCATCACGCTCGGCCCGCGCATCCTGCGTGGCGAGACTGCCGCGATCGCCGCATGCGCTTTATGGATGGGGCTTGCCGGCGATTGGCAGACCCCGATCATCAATAAGTTGTAGCGCGAAACCCTTTCGCCCTTTAACGGATGCGCGCATGAGCACCCGGCAGGAAACCGATAGCAACGAGCCCCCGATCGAGAGCCGCGAGGCCCTCATCACGCCGATGCAAAAGGGCGAAAAGCCCGCCGCATCCTGGCGGATCGGCACCGAGCACGAGAAATTCGTCTATCGCAAGGCCGATCACCGCGCCCCGTCCTATGACGAGCCCGGCGGCATCCGCGACTTGCTGATGGGGCTGACCGAATTCGGCTGGGAGCCGGTGATCGAAGGCGGCCATGTCATCGCCCTGACCGGAGTCGATGGCGCGGTCAGCCTCGAACCGGCGGGACAGCTCGAATTGTCGGGCGCGCCGCTCGAAAACCTGCACCAGACATGCGCGGAAACCGGCCGCCACCTCGCCCAGGTCAAGACAATCGGCGACCGGCTCGGGCTCGGCTATCTCGGGCTCGGCCTGTGGCCCGACAAGACTCGCGCCGAGCTGCCGATCATGCCCAAGGGCCGCTATGGCATCATGCTGCGCCACATGCCGCGCGTCGGCACTATGGGCCTCGACATGATGCTGCGCACATGCACGATCCAGGTCAATCTCGACTATGCGAGCGAGGCCGACATGGTGCAGAAATTCCGCGTCAGCCTTGCGCTGCAACCGCTGGCGACCGCGCTGTTTGCCAATTCGCCGTTCCTCGAAGGCAAGCCCAACGGGTTCCTTTCGTATCGCAGCCATATCTGGTCGGACACCGATCCGGCGCGCACCGGCATGTTGCCGTTCGTGTTCGAAGATGGCTTCGGCTATGAACGCTATGTCGACTACATGCTCGATGTGCCGATGTATTTCGTCTATCGCGACGGCAAATATATCGATGCGGCGGGCCAGTCGTTCCGCGATTTCCTTGATGGGCGCCTGCCCGCGCTGCCTGGTGAAAAGCCGCGTCTGTCCGATTGGACCGATCACCTTTCGACCGCTTTTCCCGAAGTCCGGCTGAAATCGTTTCTCGAAATGCGCGGCGCCGATGGCGGCCCGTGGAGCCGGATCTGCGCGCTGCCCGCGTTCTGGGTCGGGCTGCTCTACGACAGGCAAGCGCTCGATGCGGCGTGGGATCTGGTCAAGGATTGGGACATGGAAGGGCGCGAACGGCTGCGCGCCGAAGTGCCCCGGCTGGGACTCGATGCACCGCTGCCCGGCGGCGGCACCTTGCGCGACATTGCCGGCACCGTGCTCGACATCGCGCGGGCCGGCCTCGCCGCGCGTGGCCGGCTCAACGAGGCGGGCGACAACGAAACCGGCTATCTTGGCACGCTGGACGAAGTCGTCGCGCGCGGCAAGACGTCGGCAGAGCGGCTGCTCGACCTCTACAACGGCCCATGGGGCGGCGATCTTGGTCGAATCTACGACGAATCGAGCTTCTGAAGGATACCTTGCGCATGATTCTGGTCATCGGCACGTTTCGCATCCCGCCCGAAAACCTGGCGCTTGCCTTGCCCCTGGCCGAACGGGTGGTCCATGCGACCCGCGCCGAGGACGGCTGCATCGCCTACAGCTATGCGCAGGATCTGCTCGATCCCGGCCTGATCCATGTCAGCGAAAAGTGGCGCGACCGCGCCGCGCTCGACGCCCATTTCAAGACCGCGCACATGCAGGCCTGGATCACGGAACGCGCCAGCCTCGCTCTGCACGACCGGGCTATCCGCGTGTTTGAAAGCGACGAGGGCGTCGCGGTCTGAGTTTACGCTCGGACGCGCCGCCGCGCCAACCGGCGACCCAGGCGGTTCAGCCGCGCCGTGATCGGGCCATAGTCGGCCATCCAGGCATGATAGGCGCGATATTTCGCATCGGCGGCAAGCAAGTGCGCCTCTTCGGTGCGCGCGCGCCAGTAATAGACCCCGCTGACCAGCCCCAGCGTGACCGTGTTGCGCACCATATCGGCCAGCGAATGCGTCGTCGCCAGAAACGGCATGGTCAGCAGCCACCAATAGCTGTTTTTGGCCAGATAGGCGGGATGGCGCGTCCAGGCATAGGGCCCGTTGGTCAGCACCCCGCGATAAGTCAGATTCGAGAACCTGATGCCAAAGGCCACCGTCGCCCAGGCATAGATCCCTGTCAGCCCGACCAGCAGCCCCGCCCATAGCCACAACAGCGCCGGATGCCCCGCGAGCCACCATGACCATTCGGCGGTATTCTGATGATAATCGAGCACCGCGCCGCTGCCCATCTGGATAAACGGGGGATAGCACATCAGCGCCGCGACCCACCCGCCAAGCAGGGGATTGGCCGTGCGGATATGCGCATCGAGCGGCTTCATCGTCAGCAGATAGCCGACCATCGCGATCTGCACGTCGACCATGAACATGAACGCGATCGTGACATTGCCGATCGTGACCGGGTCACTGGCGACATGCACGAAATCGGCCTTCACCTCTTCCATGAAGCCAAGCGCAACGATCGACAGCATGAAAGCGATGAAAAAGCCTTTCACCGCCCAGGCGCGCAAATGGTGGCGCACTTCGGCGGGATCATAGGCTTCGCGCCCGATCAGCATCGCGCCGAAATGCCAGGCCCCGTCGCGCGGATTGACCAGCACACGGTCGAGCCACAGCACATAAGGGATCGCGCCGAGAAACAGCACCGGCGCCGCATCGCGCATCAGATCCATCGCAAACAGATAATTGCCGCGCCAGTACCAGCGGCCCAGGCAATAGACGAAGGCGATCAGCGCCCACGTCGCCCACAGCCCGGCGATCTTGGTGATCGAGATATCGACACAATCGCGCAAACGACGCGGCTTGGCCCAGTCGATCCCGGTCGAGGCCCGCAAATGGACTTTGTCGACCAAAAGCGACCAGCCGACCATCGGCACGCCCGACGCAATCAACGCGGCGAGCGCGGCATAAGGCCCGCCCAGCGGCGCATGCGGCCCCGGCAGAGCCATGGCATCGGCGATGGCGCCCCAATTGCGGCAGATCAGCAGCCAGCCGATCAGCCCGACCAGCCCCGCCAGCCCGACGCCTGCGGAAACATCGCTATCGGGACGCGGCGGACGATCGGGGGCGGCAGAGGAAGGGTGAGTCATGACGCACCACCCATAACCGCCGTCCCCGAAGAAATGGTGAAACTTCGTCCGGAGCCGCCATCCGCTCAACGATAGGCGGTAATCCGTCCGCTGTTGTCGAGCACATAGAGCGTGTTGTTGGCCACCACCGGCGCGAGTGTGAACCCGGCGTCGAGGTGGAACGCCTTGGTCATCTTGCCGTCGTCGACCGAAACGGTGGCGATGTCGCCTTCAGAGCTCGCCACCCACAGGCGACCGCCCGCGAGCACCGGGCCGGTCCACAGGATCGGGCCCTTTTTCTTCTTTTCGACATGATAGCGCGGCAATTGGCTCAGCCAGCGCACTTTGCCGGTGCTCTTGGTGATGCACAGCAGCTTGTCTTCATCGGTCAGCGTAAAGATCCATTCGCCGGCGACCGACGGCGTGGAAATCCCCGCAAGATTCAATTCCCAGATGCGCTGCCCGGTGACGAGTTCATAAGCGGCCATGCGCCCGCCCTGACCCAGCGCATAGACCCGGCCATTGTCGATGATCGGGTCGGCGTCGATGTCGGTGATCGTCGAAACGGACGTCGCGATCGACGTGCGCGCCAGCGCGTCGGTCCACAACTGGCGCCCGTTTTCATAGCGATAGGCGATCAGTTCGCCCGAGGAATAGCCCGCAACGATCGTCCCCTGGCCCACCGCCGGGGCGGCCACGCCAAACACGCCGGTCTGCGCCAGCGAACCGGATTCGTTCCACTGCAAGGCCCCGTCGGCGGCATTGAGCGCCGCGATCTGGTTGTCCTGCGTCATGATGAAGACCGAGCCATAGCCGACCGTCGGCGATCCGCGCAGCGGCCCGAGCGGCTTGACCCGCCATTTGATCGTGCCCTTTTCGGCATCGAGCGCCGCGACTTCGCCCAGCCCGGTCGTCACATAGACCATGCCGTCGTCAAACGCCGCACCGCCGCCAAACACCGCCGACGTATCGGCCGGAATGTCGAAGCTCTGCGTCCACACCGGCTTGCCGGTATCCGCATTGAAAGCGCGCAGCACGCCCAGCGTGTCCATCGCATAGAGCCTGCCGCCGCCGACCACCGGCGCTGCGGCCAGACGGCGCAGCTCCGACGAACCGGAGATCTGCGCGCTCCACAGCTTGCGCGGATGGTCGCCCAGCGCAAGATGGCCATAGGATTTCGAGCCCGAACCGCCGCCCTGGGCCCATTCGGTATTGACCTCGGGCGGGGGCAGCACGACCGCAACGCTCGACAAGGCGTCATCGACTTTGGTCCCGGTCTCGATCCGCGACAGGATCGGCACGCGATTGCCCACTGTCGGCGTGGTCTTGATCTTGTGCTTTTGTCCGCCGCATGCGCCGAGCGCCAGCGCCAGCGCAGCCATGGCGGTGATCGCCAAAGCGCGGCGGGGCGCCGAATGCCGGATGGGTGTAGCGTTCATCGTATCATGCGGCATGCGCGTTCCTGAAATCACGGGTTCCCGAATCATTGTCCGGATCCCTTATTGTGCAAGCGCTTGCGCGGCGGCGACAGACGGTTCTTCGCCCGGATCGACTCCGAGCTCGGTGGCAAGCTGGCGTGCCCGACGGCGCAGCGTTTCGGGCACACCGGTATCCTTGGCCATCTGCGCAAACAGCGCCCCGGCCTCGGCCTTGCGACCCGCCTTCATCTCGGCAATCCCGACAAGCTCGCCCGCGCTGCCAAACCAGGCATTGCCCGGAACGGCCAGCGGCTTCAGCCGGTCGATCACCTGCTGCGGCGGCATCTGGTCAAAGCGGATCGCCACGTCGCGCACGGTGGCGAGATCGCGATAGGGCTGCGGCACTTTGGGATCGGCGGCGACGGCGGCAAAGATCCTTGACGCATCCGCGGGCTTTTTCTGATCGAGCGCGACGCCGCCTTCGACCAGCCTGGCCGCAGCGGCATAGCCCGGCCCGCCGGTCGTGGCGATCTGATCGAGGCTGGACTTGGCCGGATCCCAGCGGCCCGCTTCGACCTGATCGAGCGCGATGGCAAACGCCTCGCCCTTTTTGCCCGCGACATCGGCGACATGGTTGGTCCAGGCCATCCATCCGGCGAGCCCGGCGAGCGCCAGCACGATCGCGGCGCCGACCGGCATGCCATAGCGCCGGAACAGGCGAAGCGTGTCATCGCCGCGCAGGGCATCGTCGACTTCGCGCAGAAACACATTTTCCTGCGCCGCGCGGCGTTCGGCATTGCGTTCGGCAAGGGTCGTCGGGTTCTTCGGAATCAGGGCCAAGGCTGACGCTTTCGGATCAGGGTCTGTTCGACAGGAAACAAGCAATGATCGCGCGGTTTAGCGAAGCCCGGCGCCAATTCAACCAGAATGACGCCGGACGCGGGTCAAACCGGATGATCGGGAAGATTAAGACAGGGGAATTCATCAAGTCCGAGTGCCGCGCCATAAAGCGCCGCATAGCGTTCCACCATCACCGCCTCGTCAAATTCGGCACGCGCGCGTTCGCGATTGGCCGCGCCGATCCGCACGCGCAGCGCCTGATCGCCCGCCAGCCGGACCAGCGTCGCGGCCAGCGCCGCTTCATCGCCGATCGGCGTGATCAGCGCGGCGTTTTCGGGGGCAACCATCTGCGCGACATCGCCCACGGCGGGGCTTGCCACCGCGAGCCCCGCGGCCATCGCCTCGATCACCGACAGGGGCGCCTGTTCGCTGTCCGAGGATAGCGCAAACAGGTCGAACAGGCCGATCGCCGCTGCCGGATCGGCGACATGGCCGGGCAAGTGGACCCGGTCGGCACAATCGAGCCGCAACGCCTGATCGACGATCGCCGCGCGCTCGGGACCTTCGCCCAGAATGACGAGATTCCATTCCGGCCCCATCGCGGCAAAGGCGCGCACCAGGCGGGGCAGATTCTTGACCGCGCGCAGCCCGGCGAGCGTGCCGAGCCATTTTTCGCCGGGGCGCTTGATCACCCGGGGCAGCGCATCGCGCCGCACTTTGCCCGGATCGACGGCATAATGCGCGGTCGGGATACCGTTGGCGATGCGGTGTACCCGCCCCGGCGGTTGCGCCCAGGCGCCCAGCGCGATCGTTTCCAAGCGCTGCGAGGGCACCACCAGCGCCCGCGCGCGCGCCAGCGCCATGCGCCGATACCAGTTGCGCTGCCACTTCAGCCCGTCGGCCTCGTCGGCGTTGAAGCCGTCTTCGTGATGGATCAACGGGGCAAGCCCCTGCATCGGGCCAAACAGCGCATGCGCCATGACCGCATCCATCGCGCCCCAATTGTAAGTCAGGATCAGGTCAAACCCGCGCATCGCACGCGCCAGCGTCTGCAACCGGCGCACGCCAAAGCGCCCGGCGAGCGGCGGAAAGCCAAACGGGAAATGCACCGAAAGCCCCGGCTCGATCAGATCGCGCGCGCCCATGGCATCGGGCAGGGCCGAAACGATCGAATGGCTGACCCCTTGGCCGAAACGGTTGATCAGCGCGACCGCGCGGCGCTCCTTGCCCCCGGCAGCGAACGTCGAATGAAGATGCAGGATATGCGGGCGCCGACGCGGGGCTTGCGCGCTCATGCCAACCCGCCGAGCAGCCGCTGAATAGCCGCGCGCACCGGCGGCTCGTCAAGCGTCGGCGCATGGCCGATGCCCGGCAGCGTGATCAGCTCCACCCCGGCGCGCGCCGCCATCGCCGCCGCCGTTTGCGCCGACAGGATGTCCGAAGCTCCCCCGCGCACCACCAGCACCGGCCGCCCAACCCCTGCGCCGGACACCAACGCCTCGAACAGGGGCCACAAGTCCGGCGCGGGGCTCGCGCCCTCGTCGTCGGCAAAAGGACGGGCAATCGCCATGTCATAGTCAAAGACAATCGCGCCGTCGCGCTCGCGCATGACCCGGCGCGCCAGACGCAACCAGTCCGCAGCGCCAAGCCCGGGATAGGTATCGCCTTGCGCCGCAGCGAGCGCCGCCGCAGCCGCGCCCCAATCGGCAAAGCGCGCCGGTACGCCGACATAGCCGCGAATGCGTTCGAGCCCTGCCGGATCGATTTCCGGCCCGATGTCATTGAGCACCGCGCCGACGATCCGCGTCGCATCGACGCCTGCCAGCATCATCGTCAACAGCCCGCCAAGCGAGGTGCCCACCGCGACAAACCGCTCGACGCCAAGGTCTGCGAGCAGGAGAAGGCAGTCGCCAAGATAGTGCGCCGGGGCATACGTCGTCGGATCGGCGGCATATTGGCTTTGCCCGCGCCCGCGCAGATCGGGGCAGATCACCCGCCGCCCCGGCGCGATCGCCCCCGCCAGATCCTCGAAATCGCGTGCGTTGCGCGTGAGGCCCGGCAGGCACAGCACGGGCGCGCGCGACGGATCGCCGGGATAGATGCGCGCCGACAGGGTCAATCCGTCGGCGCTTTGCCAGGTGTGCGTGTCGAATGGAGCCATGATCCTGATCGGTTGCGGGCAAAGCGCCCGATTCGCAAGTGACTTCGCAAGTGACTTCGCAAGTCGCTTCATGCGTCGCGAAGTGCTTGCGCATGGGGGGCCAAGCTCGCACAAGGACGCGCATGGATCACCCCGTCGCCCCCCCTCCGACGCTGGACATGCCGGACAGCTATCATCCCGATCCGCGTATCGCGACGCTGGCGGACTGGCTGGGCGATGCGGTCCGCCCGGCGGATTTCCCCGAAACGCGGCTGCGCCTGCGCAACGATCGCGCCGCTGCCGAGGTCGGCCTCGACCGGCTGAGCGATGCGCAATGGGTCGCGCATTTCGGCCGCTTTGCCCCGCTGCCCGGCAATCTGCCGCAACCGCTCGCGCTGCGCTATCACGGCCATCAGTTTCAGGTCTACAATCCCGAACTGGGCGACGGGCGCGGGTTTCTCCATGCGCAAATGCGCGACCGGGCCGGGCGCCTGCTCGATCTGGGCACCAAGGGATCGGGGCAGACGCCGTGGAGCCGACGCGGCGATGGCCGATTGACGCTCAAAGGCGCAGTGCGCGAGGCGCTGGCGACCGAAATGCTCGAAGCGCTGGGCGTTGCCACCAGCCGCACGTTCAGCGTGATCGAAACCGGCGAGGCGCTGTGGCGCGGCGACGAGCCTTCGCCGACCCGTTCGGCGGTGCTCGTCCGGCTGAGCCACGGCCATATCCGCATCGGCACGTTCCAGCGCCTGCTCGCGCTTGAGGCGACGGACGAAATGCACGCGCTGATCGCCTATTGCCTCGAAACCTTTCCCGGTTCGCAAGGGCCTGCCGATGCAAGCCCGGCCACCCGGTTGCTGAACCAGGTCGTCGAACGCCTGGCAGACCTCGCCGCGCAATGGATGGTCGCAGGGTTCGTCCATGGCGTGCTCAATACCGACAACATGAACGTGACCGGCGAAAGTTTCGATTATGGCCCGTGGCGCTGGCTGCCGCGCTGGGACCCGCAATTCACCGCCGCCTATTTCGATCATCAGCGGCTCTATGCCTTTGGCCGTCAGCCGCAAACGCTGCACTGGAACTGCGGGCAATTGGCCGTGGCCTTGCGCCTGGTCGAAGACGCGCCGCCGCTGATCGCCGCGCTTGCCCGGTTTCCGGAGCTTTATCGCGCGGCGATGGCGCGGCGGTGGTGCTGGCGGCTGGGGATCGCGCCTCGCGGCGTCGACGCCGACAGCGCGCTGATCGCGCAATGCGAAAAGGCCATGGTCGAAACCGGGCAGGGCCCCGATGCCTTTTTCCATGCGCGGCGCGGCGGGCGCGGTGCGACAGGCGCTCTGGCCGAGGCGCTGGCGCCTTATCGCCCCGTATCGGACAATCATCCTTATTGGGACGACAACGCGCCCGAAACCATGACGATCGATGATGTCGAGGCAATCTGGGCGCGGATCGCCGATGATGACGACTGGGGCGCGTTTCATGCCAAGATTGCGGCGGTAAGGCGCATGGGCGAAGCCCTTGGCCCCGTTTTGCCTCCTGCCGGGCATGTTTCGCCCGGCTAGCCTTTACCTATGGGTTATGGCAGGCACACAGGACAAGGACGGATCAGGCAAGCGTGGCAACCCGCGAAATCATTTCCCACGAACCGGCAACCGGCGCGCAAGTGTGGCAAGGCCGCATCGGCGATGTCGAAGACGCGGTCGCGCGCGCGCGGCGGGCCTGGCCGGCCTGGGCAGCGCAGCCCCATTCCAACCGCATCGAGCTGGTCCGCCGTTTTGCCAACGAAGTGCGCCGCGTGCAGGAAAGTCTGGCGACTCTTATCGCGCGCGAAACCGGCAGGCCGCTGTGGGAAACGCGCAGCGAAGTCGATGACGTGATCAACCGGGTCGAAATCGCGGTGCGCGGCTATGCCGAACGCACCTCGCAACGCCGTCTCGACAGCGCGCTGCAAGGAAGCGCGGCGCTGCGTCACAAGCCGCACGGGGTCATGGCGGTGATCACCCCGGCCAGCGGCCCGGCCTCGGTCCCGGCGGGGCATATCGTCCCGGCGCTGATCGCGGGCAACACCGTGATATTCAAGCCGTCGGAGCGTTGCCCGGCCAGTGGCGAGCTGCTGGTCCAATGCTTTCATCGCGCCGGCGTTTCGGCAACGGTCCTGCAAATGCTGACCGGCGGCGCCGAACAAGGCCAGGAACTGGTGACCAGCGATGGCGTCGACGGCGTGCTGTTTACCGGTTCGGCCCATGTCGGCATTGCCATCAACCGCCGCCTGGCGGCCAATCCGGGCAAACTGGTCGCGCTGGAAATGGGCGGCAACAATCCGATCGTGGTATGGGATACGCCCAAGATCACCGATGCGGCGGTGCTGGTGGTGCAATCGGCCTTTGCCGGTGCCGGGCAGCGCTGCACGGCGGCGCGGCGGCTGATCGTCAAGGCCTCGATGGCCGATGCGCTGCTCGATGAAGTGCGCATGTTGGCCGACAGGCTGATCGTCGGCGCGCCGTTCGATGATCCCGCGCCGTTCATGGGCCCGGTGATCGACAATCGCACAGCCGACGGCCTGACCGAAAGTTTTGTCTATCTGCTGTCCAACGGCGGACGACCGATCAAGCATCTGGTCCGGCTTGACGAGGCGAACCCGTTCCTGAGCCCCGCCATCATCGATGTGACGCGGATGAAGGATCGGCCCGATGTCGAACTGTTCGGCCCGCTGCTGCAAGTCGTGGTGGTCGATGACTTCGAGGCGGCGATTGCCGAGGCCAATGCCACGCGGTTTGGCCTGTGCGCCGCGCTGGTCGGCGGCGGGCCGCAGGAATACAACCGGTTCTGGGCGCAAGTCCGCGCCGGAGTGATCAACTGGAACCGACCGACTCACGCGCATTCGAACGGTGCGCCGCTGGGCGGGGTCGGGCTGTCGGGCAATCACCGCCCGGCGGCGTTCTACGCAGCGGATTCGTGCGCCTATCCGGTTGCCTCGGCCGAACTCGATCAACCGCGGGCCGGCATCGGCGTGGGGCTGAAGGACGCCTGAGCGGCGCGGTTTACGGGAAAGCCTCGCTGGCGACCGGATGCGGCGCAGTCACCGGCCCGGGCGGCACAATCGCCAGATTGCGCGCATTCTGCTGCGACAGATCGGGATCGACCAGCAAGGGCGCCTGCAACGCGGCGCTCATCGCCGGATCGTGCGCGGCGGGCGCAGCGGGTGGATCGCCGGCGTGGCATCCGGCCAAAGCCAGCACTATCCCCAAAGGCATCCAACGCGCGGTCATGCCGCCCTTGTCGCACCTGCGCGGTTAACACGCGGTGAGCAAGGACGGCACGATCATCGAAGTTTGCCGTTACCAGCGCCGTTCGTGATCGTAGCGAACCATGACATGGGCCGGGCGCCATTCGTGGTGATAGCCTTCGTAATAGGCCGGGCCATAGCCGCGCGAGGCCCAGCCGCGATCGCGGCCCCAATCGCCTCTCCCTTCATGGGAGCGCCCTTCGTAGGCGCGACCGTCATAAGAATGCGCCGAGGCCGGAACGGCAGCGGCCACACCGGCCAGCGCCACCGCGCCAAGAAGCAATTTGGCAACGAACGATTTCGACCTGGTCATCATGACACGTTATCCTGCTTCGTTCGAGCGGCTCCACCCTGGGGTCGTTCGATGGTTCATGTTTAAGCCTTGAAAGCTGAACGGATTTGGAATGAGCGTGTCAGAATTGCCGATCGGGTGAAATTATCCGGCTTGCCTGCCGACCTTTCCCCCTGCCACAGCATCGCGCATGAACCACCCCTCCCCCGCCAGCCCCGCGCATCATGCGCGCGCCGCCTTTGCTGCGGGATTGACGGCTTATGTCCTGTGGGGGTTTCTGCCGCTGCTGTTTCACGCGCTGCGCGATGTGCCGCCGCTGGAACTGGTCGCCTGGCGGGTGGTGTTCACTCTGCCGGTCTGTCTCGTCTTCGTTACGGCAAGCCGGGGCTGGGGCGATCTTGCCGCAACGCTGCGCCGGCCCGATCTGGCCCTGCGGCTGGTGCTCAGCGCGCTGTTCATCGGCACCAACTGGATCCTCTATGTCAACGCGGTGATCCACGGCCACGTCCTGGCGACGAGCCTTGGCTATTACATCAACCCGCTGCTCAATGTCCTGATCGGCACCGCGTTCCTGGGCGAGCGGCTGAGCTGGCGGCAATGGAGCGCGGTGGTGATCGCCGGGGTCGGCATCGCGCTTTTGCTGGCCGGGGCGATTCAGATGCTGGGCATCGCGCTCGAACTGGCGGCAAGCTTTGCGCTCTATGGCCTGATGCGCAAGACGACCCCGGTCACCGCGATCACCGGGCTGACGGTCGAAACGCTGCTGCTGTTTCCGGTTGCCGCCGTCTGGGCGTGGATCGTCGCCCAAGGCCCCCACGGATCGAGCATGGCCCAAGGCGGACTGACGGGCGCGCTGCTTGCCTCATCCGGGCTGATAACCGCCATTCCGCTGATACTGTTCGCGTTTGCGGCGCGCAATCTTGCACTTTCCATGCTGGGGTTCATGCAGTTTGCCGCGCCGACGATCGTGTTTCTGATCGGCGTGTTCGTCATCGGCGAACCGCTCGATCCCCTGCGGCTGGCCTGCTTCGTGCTGATCTGGATCGCGGTCGCGCTGTTTATCTGGGATACCTGGCGGCGCACACGCTATCTTTGATGGGGCGGCACCGGCCCGCTCCCCCACCCGACCTCCCACAGGATACCATCGTCGGGTGGGGGAGCGGGCCGGTGCCGCCCTTAAATCATTGAATCAAACGCCAGCCCAGTGTTTCGCCCGCATGGAACGGCACGATCATGGTGCCGTTGCAATCGATCGCGTCGGGCACGGTCACCGGCTCACGCACAAGCGTTACCGTGCCCTCGTTGACCGGCAGGCGATAGAACGCCGGGCCGTTGAGCGAGGCAAAGGCTTCGAACCGATCGAGAGCGCCTTCTTCGTCGAACACCGTGGCATAGCTTTCAAGCGCAAACGGCGCGTTGAAAATCCCCGCGCAGCCGCAGGCCGCTTCTTTCAGATGCCGGGCATGGGGCGCGGTATCGGTGCCGAGGAACACGCGCGAAAAGCCCGATGTTGCCAGCTTGCGCAGCGCCAGCCGATGATGTTCGCGCTTGGCCACCGGCAGGCAATAGGCATGCGGACGAATCCCGCCGACGAGCATGGCATTGCGATTGATATGCAAGTGCTGCGGGGTGATCGTCGCGGCAACATTGGGCCCGGCATTTTCGACAAAGGCGGCCGCCTCGGCCGTGGTGATATGTTCGAACACCACGCGAAGCTCGGGCAAGTCGGCAATCAACCGGGTCATCGTGCGGTCGATGAACACCGCCTCGCGGTCAAAGATGTCGACATGCGAATCGGTCACTTCGCCATGGACGAGCAACGGCATGCCGATCGCCGCCATGCGTTCGAGCACCGGATAGATCCGCGCAATATCGGTCACCCCATGCGCCGATCCGGTGGTGGCATGGGCGGGATAGAGCTTGGCCGCAACGAACACGCCGTCCGCGTAGCCCCGCGCCACCTCGTCGGGGGCGGTCGCATCGGTCAGGTACAGCGTCATCAGCGGGGTAAACGCCGGATTGGACGCGCCCTGATCAAGCGCCGCCATGATCCGCGCGCGATAGGCCGAGACCCCGGCCGCATCGGTCATCGGCGGATTGAGATTGGGCATGACGATGGCGCGGGCAAACTGGCGCGCGGTATGCGGCACGACGCCTTGCAGAATCGCGCCATCGCGCAAATGCACATGCCAGTCATCGGGGCGGCGAAGGGTGAGAGTCGTGGTCATGGCCTTCCCCATAAGCATCTCGCCCCCTATCTGTCACCCATGCCCTGTCACGATCATGCCCCCCGCCTCGATTCGCGCGCCATCGTGCGCCTGTCGCCGCTCGATCCGGGCGAGGATGTCGCCGCCTTCCTGCAAGGTCTGGTCACCAACGATGTCACCGGCGCCTTGCCGGTCTGGGCCGGTCTGCTGACCGCGCAGGGCAAGGCCTTGTTCGATTTTCTGGTCTGGCGCGACGGCGATACGCTGTTGCTCGATTGCGAGGCAGCCGTGGCCGATGCCTTGGCGAAGCGATTGACGCTCTATCGCCTGCGTCGCCGCATCGCCATTGCGCGCGACGATACCCTCGGCGTGTTCTGGCAGGCCGACGGCGGCGATCTGCCCGCAGGCGCAGCGCCCGACCCGCGCCTGGCCGAACTCGGCTGGCGCTGGATTGCCCCGAAAGGCCAGGGCGATCACGCGGCGGACGAGGCCTGGCTCGCCCATCGCCTTGCGCTCGGGGTGACCGAGGGGCAGGCCGAACTTGGCAGCGATGCCACGCTCTGGCTCGAAACCAATGCCGCCGATCTTCACGGCGTCAGCTTTACCAAGGGCTGTTATGTGGGGCAGGAAAACACCGCGCGGATGAATTGGCGGCAAAAGGTCAATCGGCGGCTGGTGGTCGTGCCGATCGCGCAGTCACGCCCGGAACGTCAGCGCGCCGCCTATCCCGCGCTGGGTCTGGCCGTCGATCATCGCCGCGTCGAAGAGATTGTCGATGCGCCCGGCTGGATGGAACTCGCCTGAACCCCAGCTCCTCAACTACAGCCCCTCAACTACAGCCCCTCAACTACAGCCGCGCAACCGCTCAGCCGCAACTGTTACCTTCGAGTTCTTCGCGCAGCATGCGTTCGGCGCGATCGCGCGCGGCCGTGCGCGGCAATTCGAGCGCCAGGCTCAGCGGACCGCCCAGCAAGGCATCGCCCAGCGCCATGAGCGTCAGCGCCAGCGTATTGTCGCGGCGCTTTTCCCCGCCGAATTCATCAAGTTCGACCACAAGATCGTGAATCGTCTCGACAATCGGATCGAGCGCGTCCTTGTTGCCGGTCACCAGCATCCATGACGCCAGCGCGCCCGCGCCTTCGCGGTCGAAGGCATCGAACGTCAGATCGACGACATCGCGCGGCGTGCCGATTCCCGAACGATGGGCCAGCACCGCCTCGCGGATCTTGGCGCAGATCATGCCTGTCAGATAGCGCGCAAGATCGCCCTGCAACCCCGCCGCCGAGCCGAAATGATGCAACAGATTGGCATGAGTGCGCCCGATCATCGCCGCCACGGCTTTCAGCGTGACAGCCTGCGGCCCGGCCTCGATCAGCAACAGGCGCGCCGCTTCGAGCGCGGCGATACGGCTTTCTTCCGGACTGAGACGTCGTCGTGTTGCCATTCGACCCTTGGTATGACCCCATGGCGCGGCGAGCAGAAACGGCCCACCGACCGCTTCTGCCCTAGGGCCGCGTCGCAAGAATGGCAAGAAAGCTGCGAACGATCAGGCCGCGCGCCTGAGCATGGCCGGATCGGCGGGGTCTGCCGGGCCGCTCACCGGGGGGCACAAGACCAGTGCGTGAGGCACGACCATGCCAAACCGTCCCTGTGCCGCGCTATGGCGCAGACGCGCCGGGCCTGCCGGAATGAACCCGAGCCTCGACAAGACCCGGGCGCTTGCCGGGCTGTCGACGAACTGGCTGGCAAGGACGCGGCAATGGCCAAGCGTGCGCGCCAGCGTGAGCGCGGCGCGCGCCGCTTCGGTGGCATAGCCCCGGCTTCGATGCCCGGACGCGATCCAGATGCCCAGCTCGGCGTCTCCTTGGGAATCAGGCCCTCCGCAATCGGCCCGATCACAATCGGTAAAGCCGACCGTGCCGATCATCGGCGCACCGCCTTCGGCCCCGTGCAGATCGGGTCGCGTAATCACGAAACGGGGATGGCGCAGCGCCTGCGGCATGACAGTCCAGTCATGCGCAATCGCCTCGTCATGAGTCAAATCGTGAAGCTCGGCCCGATCTTCGGGCCAGGCAGGCCGCAAAAACAGCCGTTCGCTGCGAATGAACACGTGCGTTCTCCTTCATCCGCCCCGCCATTCCCAAACAGGCGATCACGCTTTCCCGTCGGAACGTCCCGTTGAATTCGGATCGCTCTCGACGCGCCAGTAATCGCCTGAGGTGACAAGACTATTTCGACAAGCACGGGATGCATCCAATTTGCGGCAAACAGCGCCGCAAAACGGATGCATTGGTGCATGGAGGATGAGGGAGATACGAAAAGAGGGAGACGGGCGGGGCCCTCTCCCTCGTTCAGCCGATCTGCATCAGCAAGACCGGCAGGGCCACCCCGTCAGGATGGCCCTTTGGCAAGACCATCCGCTTATTCTGCGGCTTCGGCCATCTTGTCGACCGACACATATTTGCGGCCGAGCTTGCCCGAATGAAAACGCACGCGACCTTCCGCGAGCGCAAACAGGGTGTGATCCTTGCCGAGACCGACATTCACGCCCGGATAGACGCGGGTTCCGCGCTGACGAATGATGATGTTGCCACCGATCACGTCCTGGCCGCCGAACTTCTTCACGCCAAGGCGCTTCGATTGCGAGTCGCGACCGTTGCGCGACGAACCGCCTGCTTTCTTGTGTGCCATGGTTGGTTACTCCTCGAACTGGTCGGATCAGGCGACGGACAGGATGCGCAGCAGGGTAAGCTGCTGGCGATGGCCGTTCTTGCGACGGTAGTTATGGCGGCGGCGCTTCTTGAACACCACGACCTTTTCCGACTTCGCCTGAGCGATGATTTCGGCCGAAACCGTCACTTTGGCGGGGTCCGCCAACGCGCCCTCTTCACCAGCGAGAAGGATATCGCCGAGGGTGATCGTTTCACCGGCTTCACCAGCCAGCTTTTCGACGGCGATCTTGTCTCCGGCGGCGACCCGATACTGTTTGCCGCCCGTGCGCACGATTGCGAACATGGTTCCTGCTATCCGTTTCAATGCCTGACCCACCAAGCACCCCGATCATCCGGCACCCAAAGGCAGCGGCGAATCGTGGACAGCGGGCAATTGAGCGGAACCCCGCGAAATTGCGAAGCTCCGGAAAGAGGGGCGCCGATAATCGAATGCGGCGAAGCTGTCAACGATTCACGATCAGCCGACATGCATCGCCACTGGCGGTCACCGCGCGTCATGCTATGGCACGGCCATGCCCAAGGTGTCATCAGCCCCCTTCACCCGATCCGCCCTTATGCTCGCATTCATGCTGGCCGGCTGCGGCGGCGCGACCACATACCCGTCGCTGGCGCAACGCCCGGCAGAGCGGGCGTTTATCGAGGAAGCCGCCGCGACTGCGCCGATCACGCCGCAAGCCTCCGCCTCACCCGATTCGGCAACCGTCGGGCACGTCGAATCGCTGCGCGCCGATGCGGCCCGCGCGGCGCAGGAATTTGCCCATCGCGCGCAAGAAGCCGATGATCTGAGCAAAGCGGCACGAGGCACCGGCGTCGGCAGCGAAGCCTGGGCAGCGGCGACCACGGCCATGGCCGCGCTCGATTCGGCACGCAGCGATACCGCCTTGCCGCTGGCCGATCTCGACGCGCTGATGGTCGGCACCGCCGTCTCCGCAGCCCAAAGCGGCGGTGCGCGGGGCGCTGCGACGTATGCGGTGATTGCGCGCGCCGACAGCGATGTCGCCGCCATGCTCGCCGATGAAGACGCGCGAATCGCCGCGCTCCAACGCGCTGCAGAAAATTAGGTCCAGCGCGCGCGGTCGGCGTGATCTTGCGCGCGCGGTTCGATCCAGCGCCAGCCTTGCGCCGTGCGCTCGCGCTTCCACAGCCACGATTCGCTCTTGAGGTGGTCCATCACGAAATCGGTCGCGGCAAAGGCGTCGCGGCGATGGCGCGCGGCGGCGGCAACCAGCACGATCGGCGCATCGGGCCCCATTTCGCCGACACGGTGCAGCAAGAGCAAGCCCTCCAGCGCCCAGCGCCGCGCGGCGGTCTGCGCCAGCGCCGCGAATCCGGGCAACGTCATCGGCTCGTAATGGCGGATCTCAAGCGCTTCGACCCCACTGTCGGCGCGCACTTTGCCCAGAAAGCTGACCACGCCGCCCGCCGCCGGAACGCGCGCGGCAAAGGCCGCGAGTTCGCCCGCGGGATCAAACGCGCCGGGCACAAGGCGGACATCGAGGATCATCTCAGCCACCGCTGACCGGGGGCAGAAACGCCAGTTCGTCGCCCGCCCCGAGCATGATTCCGCCGCTTTCCGCCAACAGCCGGCCATTGAGCGCAAGCCTTACGCGATCATCGAGCAGCGCCACGGCCAGCTCGCGGTCAAGCCCGGCAAGCACTTGCTCCAGCGGGCCGGTCGGCACTGCCAGTTCGGCCATGCCGGCCAGATCTTCGAGTCGGCCAAGGAATACCAGCCGCGCACCACGATCCATCGCCGCCTCTATCCGCCCGTGACCGACATGTGCCGCGCCAGCCTGGGCCGCCCGCCCGGCCCCGAAATCGCGAAATCGTGCCGTTCCTGCTTTTCGCCCATGGCGCGGGCAAAGGCGTCGTTCAGCGCCGCTTCGCGATCGTCACTGCGCAGCGCCGCGCGCAGATCGACCTGCCCTTCACCGCCCAGACACATGAACAGTTGCCCCGTTGCGGTCAGCCGCACGCGATTGCACCCTTCGCAGAAATTGCCCGTCAGCGGCGTGATGAAGCCCAGCCGCCCGCCGGTTTCGACAACATCGACATAGCGCGCCGGACCGCCGCTGCGTGCCGCACTGGGCACCAGGGTCCAGCGCTGTTCGAGCGCATGGCGTACAGCATCGAGCGGCAGATAATGATCGAAGCGGTCGCCTTCGACCTCGCCCAGCGGCATGACCTCGATCAGCGTGATCGCGTAGCCTTCGCCATGCGCCCAGGCGACAAGGTCGGCGATTTCGTGCTCGTTTATGCCCTTGAGCGCGACGGTGTTGATCTTGACCGCCAGCCCCGCCTCGCGCGCAGCCGCGATTCCCGCCAGCACGTTGCCCAGCATGTCGCGCCGGGCCAGCGCGGCAAACCGCTCCGGATCGCGCGTGTCGAGCGAGACATTGATGCGGCGCACCCCGGCATCGGCCAGATCGCCCGCAAATTCGGCCAGCCGCGTGCCATTGGTCGTCAGCGTCAGCTCGTCGAGATCATCGCCGATATGGCGGCCCAGCGCACGCACGAGGTCGATCATGTCGCGCCGCACCAGCGGCTCGCCGCCGGTCAGGCGGATCTTGCGCACGCCGCGCGCCATGAACGCGCGCGCGGCGAGATAGATCTCTTCGAGCGTCAGCACGTCCGCGCGGGGCAGGAACTGCATGCGCTCGGGCATGCAATAGGTGCATCGCAAATCGCAACGGTCGGTCAGCGACAGGCGCAAATAGGTGATCGACCGCGCAAAGCGATCGATCAGCGGGCCCGGAGAGCCGAAAGGCGCCGACGCGTTCATGCGACCTGATATAATCAACGCGCCAGATATAGAAAGTCGCGCGGATACGATTCCAGGTTTGCCCCGCCGTCGACGAACAGCGTTTCGCCGGTGGTCGCGCGCGCAGTGGCCAGATGCAGCACGGCATCGGCAATGTCTTCGGGCCGCGACAGCCGATCGAGCGGCATCAGCCGGCCCAGCCGCTCCCACTGCGCCGGGTCATAGTCATCGGTCGGCAAAGTCAGCCCCGGCGCCACCGCATTGACCCGCACGCGCGGCGCCAGCGCCCGCGCCATCGTCCGGACCGAGGCATGAAGCGCCTGTTTCGACAGGGTATAGCTGATCTGATCGGGCACCGGGTTTCTGACCCGCTGGTCGATGATCTGCACCACCGCGCCTTCGCCGTTGCTCTGCGCCAGGGCTGCGGCCAGCGCGCGCGTCAGGATCAGCGGGGCATGGCAATTGACCCGGAAATGCGCTTCGAGCGTCGCGCCGTCGAACGTGCCCGCGTTGTCATCGTGAAACAGCGAGGCACAATTGACCAGCAGCACCGGCGCGCGGGCAGCCGCCGCGATCGCCGCCGGGATCAGCGCTTCGACCGCCGCCAGGTCCGACAGATCGGCCGCCAGCGGATGAACCGTCGCCCCCAATGCGCCAAGCCGGGCGACGAATGCCGCATCAAAGCTTTTCGGATCGTGCGCATGGAGCGCAAGGTCGTACCCCGCTCCTGCCAGCCGTTCGGCAATCGCCGCACCGATCCGGCGCCACCCGCCGGTAATCACCGCGAGTGGCCGATCGACGGGGGTCATCCCCGCCGATGCCGGGTCAGCGTCATGCCGATTTCTTCGCCCGCCTCGCTGATCGCCAGCTTGACGATCTTGACGGTGACCCGCTGGACCCGCGCGTCTTGCAGGAACAGCGTTTCGGCGATGTGATCGCCGATCGATTCGATCAGCGTGAAATGGACCCCCTGCGGCAATCCGCGCGTCGCCGCGAATTTCAGATCCATGTAATTCTTGCTGGCCGACAGCGGCGTATCGGGCGCAAACTGCGGCTCGGGCGCCAGCGCGACGGCGATCGAAATGCGCAGGGGTTGCGGACGGCCGGTCTCTTCCGAGTAAACCCCGGTGAGCACGTCGGTCTCGATATTGGCGACTTCAAGGATAAGGCTGTCTGACACGGCGCGGGCCTCTGACAGCAGGGGTGCAGCTTGTCCAGCTTCCGACGCACGCAAAACCGCGATTCCGCCCATCATTACCTCCTCTTATCGCCGACCTGTTCAATCCCCGGCCATTCAATTCATCGACCAGCGTGCGAAAATTGCCGTGGGCAAGACACGCCCGCCCTCGCCGGTTTCGACCAGCGCGAGATCACCATGTTCGATCGTGCCGGGCAAGTGCCGCAGCGCTTCATCGAGCAGACCCGCCAGCGCCAGCGAAGACATGCGCACCGCATAGACCGTCAGGAACAGAAACCGGCTTTGCACATCGAGCAGCCGCGCGCATTCGCCGATCAGCCCCGGCAGACCTTCTTCGAGCCGCCAGACTTCGCCTTCGGGTCCGCGTCCGAATTTGGGCGGATCGAGAATGATCCCGTCATAACGCCGACCGCGCCGCACTTCGCGTGCGGCAAATTTCACCGCGTCATCGACGATCCAGCGAATGGGCCGCGATTCCATCCCCGACAGCGCGGCATTGGCCCGCGCCTGCGCCACCGACTTCTTCGAGGCGTCGAGATGGGTCACCGGGCCAAACTGCGACAAGGACAGCGTGCCGACCCCGGTATAGCCAAACAGATTGAGCGTCGATGCCTCTGTGGCGCCCGCCAGCCGGGTGCCCATCCAGTCCCACACCGGGGCCATGTCGGGGAAAAAGCCGAGATGGCGAAACGGCGTGCAACTGGCGGTAAAGCGCACATCGCCGCGCGCCAGCGGCCAGCCGTCGCGCGGGACGGGCCGATCGAAATGCCAACGCCCGCCGCCGTCCTCGTCGGACCCCGGAATGAATTCGCCGTCCGCTGCCCAATCGGCCTGACGCGGGCTCCACAGCGCCTGCGGCTCGGGGCGGATGAACCGATAGGGGCCATAGGCTTCAAGCTTTCGCCCGTGGCCCGAATCGATCAGCGCAAAGTCGTCCCAGCCTTCGCCGATCATCAGCCGGGGCGAAAGAACGAGCTGGGCCATCAGCCGTGACGCGGCGTTGCGCGCGCGGTGACATAGTCCTTCACCGCGTCATACGTGCCCGCCAGACGATCGTAGCGTTCTTCACGGTCGAACAAGTCGCCCACTCGCGCAGGCAAGGCCGGGCGCACGCCGATCGCGCTTTCCACCGCGTCGCCAAACTTGGCCGGATGCGCCGTCGCCAGCGTGACCACCGGAACATCGGCGGGCAGAGCCTGCGCCGCGCGCGCAGCGTGAAGCCCGATCGCGGTATGCGGATCGATCACTTCGCCGCATGCTTCATAGGCCCAGCGCTGCGCCGCGATCATCTGGTCGGCATCGGCGCGTGCGCTGGTAAACAGGCCTGCCGCCGCCGCGCGCTGCGCATTGGTCAGGTGCAGCACTTTGGTCGCGTCAAACGTCTTCATCTGCTGCGCGATCAGCGCGCCGTCGCGCCCGGCGGCATCGAACAGCAGGCGTTCGAAATTCGACGAGACCTGAATGTCCATCGAAGGCGCGGCAGTCGGCGTGACGGACCCCGCGGAATAGTCGCCTGTCGACAGCGCACGATGGAGGATGTCGTTGATATTGGTCGCAACGATCAGCCGCTCGATCGGCAGGCCCATCTGCGCCGCGACATAGCCGGCAAAGACATCGCCGAAATTGCCCGTCGGGACCGCAAAGGCAACCTTGCGATGCGGCGCGCCAAGCTGCAGCGCGGCGGCGAAATAATAGACCACTTGCGCCATCAGGCGCGCCCAGTTGATCGAATTGACTGCCGCAATGCCGAAACGGGCGGTGACTTCGGTGTCGTTGAACATCCGCTTCACGGTCGCCTGCGCGTCGTCAAAGCTGCCGTCGATGGCGATGTTGAAGACATTGGGCGCGAGCACGCTGGTCATCTGGCGCCGCTGCACATCGCTGACCCGGCCATGGGGATGCAGCATGAAAATGTCGACTTTGGCCCGGCCCGCGACCGCGTCGATCGCCGCCGAGCCGGTATCGCCCGACGTCGCCCCGACAATCGTCAGATGATCGTCGCGACGGCCCAGAAATTCCTCGAACAGCAGGCCGAGCAACTGCAGCGCGACATCCTTGAACGCCAGCGTCGGGCCGTGAAACAGTTCGAGCAGCCAGTGGCGCTCGTCAAACTGGCGAAGCGGCGTGACGGCGGCATGGGCAAACCGGCCATAGGCCTTTGTCGTCAGCTCGAGCAGCCGTTCCGGCGTCAGGCTGTCGCCGACAAACGGCTGCATCACCCGCAGCGCCAGTTCGGCATAAGGCAGTCCGGCGAGCGCGGCGATTTCGTCGGGTGAAAAGCGCGGCCAGGCTTCGGGGACATAAAGCCCGCCATCGCTGGCGAGCCCCGCCAGAGTCACCCCTTCGAAATCGAGCGCGGGCGCAAGCCCGCGTGTGCTGACATACTTCATGACAAACCCCATGTGGTCGCCGGGCGACTAGCCGTCATGAGCCCGGATGGCAACCAGCCAGAGGTCGGCGAAATAGGGGTCAACGCCGACGCAGCGCCAGGATGTAGATGATCAGCGCGGTCGCTGCGAAAGCAAACCACTGGATCGCATAAGACCAATGGTTGTTGGGTATATCGCGCGGATCGGGCCGGGCATTGGCGATGAGCCCGGCCAGCGGCGGCTCGGCGACGATGTGCCAATCGGCCTTTCGCGGCCCCGCAGACCCGGGCGGCAGGACCACCCCCGCCTTGGGCCCGGGCACGGCGACTCCGGCCAGCGCGCCCCCGGCCCATCGCACCGGCGCCAGGCCAAACGACCAGCCGAGCACCACCGGCACCATGGTCGCGTCGGCGCCCGAACGATGGATGCACAGCACGACATGCGCCCAGCCCGAGCGGCCTTCGGCATTGCGCCCGGCAACGACCTGGTCCGCGCCGGTTTCGGGGCAAGCCCATACGACATGGCGATAGGCGGCGTCATGCGGCAGGTCCGCGCCTGTCACCACCAGCGGCGCGGCAATCTGTTCGGCAGCGGCAAAGCGCGCCAGCAAGGCTTCTTTCCAGGCGCGGCGCTGCAATTGCCACATGCCCAGCGCGATCATCATGCCCACGGCAAGCAGCACGACCAGCGTCGCGATCAGCGGAGGACGACGCACTATGCTTCTCCTCCCGGTTTCGGGGAGGGGGACCGCCCGAAGGGTGGTGGAGGGGTTTGGCCGGATGGCGCGGCAACGGCGGCGGAAGAAGGTGTCTCCCCTCCACCAGCCCGCGCCCCGCCCCCGATCTGCAAAGGCGCGACGGCGCGCCAATGCGCAACCTGAACCAGCCGCAGCGCACCCACGATCACCGCCGCAACCACCGGCGGCCAGATCAGCGCATGGACCCACAGCGGCGGGCGACAGGCATCATCGAGCTTCAACGCGGCCAGAACCAGCACCACGACCAGCGGCAGGACGACAAGATAGAGCCCGCGCCCCGACGGCGCCTCGGCGGCAAAATCGAGCCCGCACCCCGCGCAAGGCTGCAAACCCCGACGCGGCGCGCCGCAACGCGGGCACAAAGCGAAAAGGGCAGCCCGAACCAGACCGGGCTGCCCCTTCGCGGAGGAAAAATCGCCTCCAGGGATCATCTGCATGCTTTCGCCATCGTGACCGGAATCACCCGTGACCGGAATCACCGGGATTTGGGTCACTCGCAATTGCGGATCATTCGATCGCCGCGCCCCAGTTGCCCCAGACGTAGATCGTCACGAACAGGAACAGCCAGACGACGTCGACAAAGTGCCAATACCAGGCCGCCGCTTCCAGACCGAAATGCTGGCGCGGCGTGAAATCGTTGCGATAGGCACGGACCAGACAGACGATCAGGAAGATCGTGCCGACAATGACGTGGAACCCGTGAAACCCGGTCGCCATGTAAAACGCCGAGCCATACGTGTTCTTGCCAAAGGCAAACGGCGCATGGGCATATTCATAGGCCTGAATCGAGCTGAACATCATGCCCAGCAGGATCGTCGCCCACAGCCCGCGCTTGAGATCGGTGCGATTGCCGTGAATCAGCGCATGGTGCGCCCAGGTCAGCGTCGTACCCGAACACAACAGGATCAGCGTGTTGAGCAGCGGCAGGTCAAAGGCGTTCATCACCGCAGTGATCGCCTTGGGCGGCCATTGCCCGCCGATCACGTCGACCGCGATCTTCGACGGAAACAGCGAAAAGTCGAAAAAGGCCCAGAACCAGCCGACAAAGAACATCACTTCGGAGGCGATGAACAGGATCATCCCATACCGCTGATGCAACTGCACGACCGGGGTGTGATGCCCCTCGTGCGCTTCCTTGATCACTTTGCCCCACCACGAGAACATGGTGAGCGCCACGCCAAACAGGCCCGCCAGCGCAACGCTGACGCCGCCGGGCGTCTTGTGCATGAACAACACCAGCCCGCTGGTCATCGTCAGCGCGGACATCGCGCCGGCAAACGGCCAGATGTCGGGCGGCAGGATGTGATAATCGTGGTTCTTGGCGCCGGCCATGATCGTCCTATTCCCCCAGAATTCTGTCTAGCAGATCTTGTTTTGCGGACATGGGGAACAGACCCCTGTCCGATTTCATCAGAATGTCTAGCGATTCAGGAACCGGCGGACAAGTGCCGTTATGACCGCCAGGAAAGCCTTTCAACCACTGGCCCTTTCAGCCGCCGGCGGCGGGCAAGAACGTATAGGACAGCGTGATTTCCTGGACGTCGCTGGCATCATCGTCCTTCAGCATGGCGGGATCGACGTAATAGATCACCGGCATGCGCACTTCCTGCCCGGCCTCAAGCCGCTGATTGCTGAAGCAAAAGCACTGGATCTTGTGAAAATAGGCGCCGGTCTGTTCGGGCGTGACATTGTATACCGCGCGACCGACGATGGCGTGATCGCTGATGTTCTTTGCATAGAAATACGCCATCTTGCGCTCGCCCACACGCCCCTCTTGCGTGACCTGCAACGGGCGAAAGATCCACTTCATCCCTGGCGCAACATTGGCGTCAAAGCGGATGGTGATCGGGCGCCCGGTGACGCGGATCGAGGCCGCCTGCGCGACCGTCGCGCGCTGCGTTGTGCCGTTGAACCCGGTCGCCTGGCAAAACAGGCGATAGAACGGAACCGCCGCATAGCCGAGGCCGAGCATGCCCAAACCCATTCCAGCGGCCAGCAGCCCGACTTTGTGATTGGCCGTGAAACGGCCGCCTGAACGGGTCGCCATGGTCATTTCCCGTCGGGCGAGGGCGATGTGGAGGCCGCCGGATGCGAAGCGGCCGCCGCGCGCATGGCCGATTGGTTCCTGATCTTGACGATGGTGATCGCAAAGAACAGCACGACCAGCGCGAGCAGGACCACGGCCAGCGCGCGCGAACGCGATTTCTGGCGCGCACGAAATGCCGCCAGTTCGGCAGGCGAAAGCGGCTGCGATCGGGAATCCGTCATGCGTCAGGCTCCATAGCTGGCCACAACCCGGTCAACCACCAGCATGGCAAAAAGAACGAAAAGATAGAGAATCGAATAGGCAAACAGGCGCTTTTCCGGCTTCATCGTATCGCCCGTCCCGGACGACCGGCGCAGCCCCACCCACGCCGACAGCGCAAGGAACACGAGCCCCAGCGCGAGCGCCGAAAAGCCATAGACCTTGCCCGCAAACCCCAGCCACCAAGGCACCAGCGTCAGCGGCAAAAGCAGCGCGGCATAGCCCAGAATCTGATGCCGGGTGGCGCGCTCTCCGGCGACAACCGGCATCATCGGGATACCGACTTTGGCATAATCGGTCTGCACGAACAGCGCGAGCGCCCAAAAGTGCGGCGGCGTCCACATGAAGATGATCAGGAACAGCAGCACCGGCATCAGCGTGATATGCCCGGTTACCGCGATCCAGCCGATCATCGGCGGAAAGGCCCCGGCGCCGCCGCCGATCACGATGTTCTGCGGCGTGCGCGGTTTCAGCCAGACGGTATAGATCCACGCGTAATAAAAGATCGACAGCGCCAGAATCGCCGCAGCGAGCCAGCCGATCGCCAGCCCCATGACCATGACCGCGCCACCCGACAGGGCAAAGCCGAAATCGCGCGCCGAAGTCCGCTCCATCTTTCCGGCGGGCAGCGGGCGATGACGCGTGCGCTTCATGCCCGCATCGATGTCGGCTTCCCACCACTGGTTGAGCGCCGCCGCGCCGCCGGCGCCGACCGCGATGCACAAGATCGCGGTAAACGCCAGCACCGGGTCGAGATGCCCCGGCGCGGCGAGCAAGCCGCACAGCCCGGTAAAAATGACCAGAGTCATCACCCTGGGCTTGGTCAGGGCAAAGAAATCACGCCAGTCGGCGTCAAGCGGGGTGAAGCTGGTTTGAGTTGGGGCGATTGTCATTGTACCTGAAGCTATAAAGGTGCCTGTCGCACAGGGAAAGCGAAAGCGACGGGCCATCGGGGACTGGATAAATGCGAAAATCCGGGTAAAGCTCGATCGACATCTCTACTGGATTGATGGAGTATTATTGATGCGCCTGCCCGCCCGCTCGCTTTGCCGGATCGCGCTTCTTGCATCGGCGCTGGCCGCGGCGCCGGCCATGGCCGCAGTCCATGCCCCGCATCTCGACATCGCCAGCTTCGATCAGCTCGCGCAGCCATTGCCGTTGCCCTACAACACCACGGCCGATGCCGACCGCGCGGTGGCCGAGGCGCGCCAGCGCGCGATCGCGCGGCACAAGCTGCTGCTGGTCGATCTTGGCGGCAACTGGTGCCCCGATTGCCGCATTCTGGCCGGAACGCTCGAAAACCCCAGGCTCAAGGCCTTTGTCGAAGAGCATTACGAACTGGTCATGGTCGATATTGGCCGGTTTGATAAAAATCTCCAGATCCCCGCGCGTTATGGCATCACCCGGCGGCTCGACGGCGTGCCTGCCTTGCTGGTCATCGACCCGCACGACAATCGCCTGATCGACAAGGGCCATGTCACGGCGCTGGCCGACGCGCGCAACATGTCGCCGCAAGCGCTTGCCGACTGGCTGGCAAGCTGGCTCTGATTGCGCCGATCCCCATCAGTCGAGCCGCGCAAGCCAATCGAGCAACAGGCGGTTGACCGCTTCCGGGCGTTCCTGCTGCGTCCAGTGGCCACATCCTTCGAGCATGTGGCCTTCGACGTGGGGCGCAAAGCGGCGCATCATCGCCACCGGATCGGCGACCTGGCCGAACAGCGTGCTGGCCGGATCGCGCGTCCCGCCGATATAGAGCGCCGGTTGATCGAGCGTGCGCCCCGCCAGCGGTGACAGCCAGGCAAAGTCCGCCTCGTGATTGCGATAGCGGTTAAGCGGGCCGCGCAGCCCCGATGCGGCAAATTCACCGACGTAGAAATCGAGATCGGCCTCGGTCAGCCATGGCGGCAAAGTCGTCGGCGCTTTCAGACCGTCGAGCAACAGCGCATCGACCGGCTTGACCGGCCAGGCATCGCTCGGCGCCTCGCCCGAAATCGAACAGAGGAAAAGCGTGAGAAACCGGCGCAGATCGGGTTCCAGCTCGGCCTCGGCGCGACCGGGCTTCTGGAAATATTCCTGATAGAAGAACAGGCCCTGCGCGGTGAACTTTTCGCGGAACACTTCGGTAAACGGGCGGCTTGGCGCACCGGCAAAGGGCACCGACAGACCCGCCACCGCGCGAAACTGATCGGGCCGGACAAAGGCCGAATTCCACACGATCGGCGCGCCCCAGTCGTGCCCCACCAGAATCGCAGGGGCCTCGCCCGACAGCGCCTGCTTGAGCCCCACCAGGTCGCCCACGAGGTGTTCCATCGCATAGGCCGAAACGGCCTCGGGCTTGTCCGACCCGCCATAGCCACGCACATCGATGGCCGCGACCTGATAGCCCGCCGCTGCCACCGGCCCGATCTGGTGACGCCAGGAATACCAGCTTTCGGGAAAGCCGTGGACCATGATCACCAGCGGCCCGGTTCCTTCGAGCGCGACGCGAAAGGTCGCTTCGCCGCAATCGATTCGCCGAAATTCCGGCATCCGAGTCTCTCCCACCTTGATTTAAGTGATCGTTTAACAGGCCTTGCACCCGGAGCAAAGAGGCCCGAACGCAAAACACCCCGGCCTTGCGGGCCGGGGTGTCCTGGTTTTCACGATCGGAGTTGCGGCTCGATCAATGGGCTGCGGCGGTATCGATCACCGGCAGCGTTTCGAACTGGTGGAACGGCGGCGGCGAGGACAGCGTCCATTCCAGCGTCGTTGCCCCTTCACCCCAGTAATTGCCTTCGGCCTTGCGCCCGAAGGTGAAGGCATAGGCCATGTTGATGAAAAAGATCATCATCGAGACCGACATGATCATATAGCCGTTGGTCGCCACTTCGTTCCAATGTTCGAACGCCGGAGCATAGTCCGGATAGCGGCGCGGCATGCCCTGCGTGCCAAGGAAATGCATCGGGAAGAAGATCAGGTTCACCCCGACGAAGAACACCCAGAATTGCAGGTGCGCCAGGAATTCGCTGTGCCAGCGGCCGCTCATTTTGGGGAACCAGTAAAAGAACCCGGCAAACAGCGAAGTGACCGCGCCCAGCGACAGCACGTAGTGGAAATGCGCCACGACGTAGTAAGTGTCCTGAAGATTGTCATCGATGCCGCCATTCGACAGCACCACGCCGGTCACACCGCCGACAGTGAACAGGAAAATGAAGCCGATCGCCCAGACCATCGGCGATTTGAACTCGATCGAACCGCCCCACATCGTCGCGATCCACGAAAAGATCTTGATGCCGGTCGGCACCGCAATGACCATCGTCGCGGCGGTGAAATACATCTTCGTGTCGACGTCGAGCCCGGTGGTGTACATGTGGTGGGCCCAGACGATGAAGCCCACAACCCCGATCGCGATCATGGCGTAGGCCATCCCGAGATAGCCGAACACCGGCTTTTTCGAGAAAGTCGAGATGATCTGGCTGATGATCCCGAAACCGGGCAGGATCATGATGTAGACTTCGGGGTGACCGAAGAACCAGAACAAGTGCTGATAGAGCACCGGATCGCCGCCGCCCGCCGGATCAAAGAACGTCGTGCCGAAATTGCGATCGGTCAGCAGCATGGTGATCGCCGCCGCCAGCACCGGCAGCGACAGCAGCAACAGGAACGCGGTGACCAGCACCGACCACACGAACAACGGCATCTTGTGCAAGGTCATGCCCGGCGCACGCATGTTGAAAATGGTGGTGATGAAATTGATCGCGCCGAGGATCGATCCGGCGCCCGCAAGGTGCAGCGAAAAGATCGCGAAATCGACCGCAGGCCCGGGCGAACCCGACGTCGACAGCGGGGCATAGACCGTCCAGCCCGTGCCCGCGCCGTTGCCCACCCCGCCCGGCACGAAGGCCGACAACATCAGCGAGCAGAACCCGGCAAAAGTGAGCCAGAACGAGATGTTGTTCATGCGCGGAAAGGCCATGTCGGGCGCACCGATCATGATCGGCACGAACCAGTTGCCAAAGCCGCCGATCATCGCCGGCATGACCATGAAGAACACCATGATCAGCCCGTGCGCGGTGATCAGTACGTTCCACAAGTGAAGCTGCTGGTCAAAGCTGGGGTTCTTTTCGCCCAGAAACGAGGCGACCGCGCCGAGGTACTGAATGCCGGGATGCATCAGTTCGGCGCGCATGATCCCCGAAACCGCACCGCCGATAACGCCGGCGAAAATTGCGAACAACAAGTAGAGTGTGCCGATGTCCTTGTGATTGGTGGACATGAACCACCGCGCAAAAAAGCTCGGCTTGTGGTCGTGCGCTTCATCGTGATGCGCATCGAAACCTTCGTGGTCTGCTGGAATGCTGGCCATTGAAATGCGACCTTCGAAAATCGGAGATGGAATCAGGCGCCGGGCTTGGCAGTGGCGGAAGCGGCACCGGAAACGGCAGGGGTATCGGCTGAGGCCGCCTTGGCAGCGGGCGCACCGACAGTGCCGCCCTGTGCCTTGACCCAGGCCTCGAACTTGGGCCGGGGAACGGCTTCGACGACGATCGGCATATAGCCGTGGCGCACGCCGCACAGTTCGGAGCACTGGCCGTAATAGACGCCCGGCTCGTTGATATGCATCACGCGTTCGTTGATCCGGCCCGGGATCGCGTCAAGCTTGAACCACAGCGAAGGCACCGAGAACGAGTGAATCACGTCCGACCCGGTGGTCTGGATGCGGATGTCTTCGCCCACCGGCACGACCATGCGATTGTCGGCGCCAAGCTGCGGCTGTTCGCCCCGCTTGATCGCGTCTTCGGGCGAGAGAATGTTCGAAATCACTTCGAACCCGCCGTTGTCGGGATAACCATAGCCCCAATACCACTGATAGCCGGTAACCTTGACCGTCACCGCGCCTTTGGCGGGCGCGCGGTATTGATGCGCGATCAGGCGGATCGAGGGCACGGCGACGAGCACCAGGATCAGCACCGGCGCCAAAGTCCAGACCACCTCGATCGCCGTATTGTGGCTGACTTTCGACGGCACCGGATTGGCACGGCGGTTGAACCGGGCCATGACCACGAGCAGCAGCAACAGCACCAGCAGCGTAACCGCCGTGATGATCGGCATCAACAGCGCGTCGTGCATGCGCTGCGCTTCCTTGCCGGTCGGCGAATACTGGTCCTGAAACCCGATCGCGCCTGCGATCGGCTGCCCCTTGCCTGCCACCGGGCGCGCCGGGACATAAGCATCTGCCGAAGCCTTGGCAGGGGCGGCCGAAACGGCGGGGACGGCAGTCTCGACCGCGGCGGATGACGCCGCAGCCAGCGGCGCCGCAGGTGGTGCTGATTGCGCCAGCACGATCGCCGGGCTCATCACGATCACGGCGGCCAACCCCAGCCTCGCGAACGTTTTTGCCACGGCACGGGAATTTTCGGCAATGGTCATCGTCGAACTATCCGTTCCCTCTTTGCGCGCGATCAATGACATCGCGGCACATCCCAAACATTATTCTGTGTTATCGCTTGCTATACGTGCGATTGAGAAGGCGCTCAAGCACCGTTGCGGTCATTTTTTCACCCTTATGCGGCGCGCGGGGCTCGCCGTGCCGAATCGGCGCAAAAAGGCTTGCCCCAAGCGCTTTGGCGCGCCATTTGCCGGTTCATTCACCCCCCGGGCTTGCGCCACCTGCTCGCCCCCATGCAAAGTTCTCGGACCGACCATGCAAGACAACGAAATCCTTTCCGAATTCCGCGCGAGCGGGGCCCTGCTCGAAGGACATTTCCTGCTCTCGTCGGGCCGACACAGCGCGCATTACCTGCAATGTGCGCGCGTCTTGATGGACCCGATGCGCGCAACGCGGCTGGCCTCAGCCCTTGCGGCAAAATTGCCGCGCGAATTGCGCCAGCAGATCCAGAAAGTGGTCTCACCGGCCATGGGCGGCGTGATCATCGGCCATGAAATGGGCCGCGCGCTCGGCGTCGAAGCCATGTTCGTCGAACGCCCGACCGGCACTTTCGAGCTGCGCCGGGGGTTTGCGCTGCAGCCGGGCGAACGCGTGCTGATGGTCGAAGACGTGGTGACCACCGGACTGTCGAGCCGCGAGGCGATTCGCGCCATCGAGGCCGCCGGCGGCGTCGTCATCGCCGCTGCCGCACTGGTCGACCGATCTGCCGGGGCGGCCGATTTCGGCGTGCCGTTTCATTCGCTGATCGCGCTCAGCTTTCCGACGTATGCCCCCGACGAAGTTCCCGCAGAACTGGCCGCGATACCCGCGATCAAGCCGGGCAGCCGGGCCGAAAGCGCCGACGGCGAAAGCAAAACCGGGGCGGCGGCGTGAACGGCCCGCAACGGCTGCGCCTGGGGGTCAACATCGATCATGTCGCCACCGTGCGCAACGCGCGCGGCGGCGATCATCCCGATCCGGTGCGCGCGGCGCAGATCGTGGCCGAAGTCGGCGGCGACGGGATCACCGCGCATTTGCGCGAAGACCGCCGTCATATCCGCGACGAAGACATCGCCCGCATTCAGGCCGCGACGAACCTGCCGCTGAACTTTGAAATGGCCGCGACCGACGAAATGGTCGCGATCGCGCTGCGCCATCGCCCCCATGCCGCCTGCATCGTGCCCGAGCGGCGCGAGGAGCGCACCACCGAGGGCGGGCTCGATGCCGCCGGGCAGCACAACCGGCTGGCCCCGGCGATCGCGCGCCTTGTCGACGCGGGCATTCGGGTCAGCCTGTTCATCGCGCCCGAGCCGCGCCAGATCGAAGCCGCGATCCGGCTTGGCGCGCCGGTGGTCGAACTGCACACCGGCGAATATGCCCATGCCACCGGCGAAGCGCGCGCGATCGAGCTGAAACGGATCGCCGACATGGCCGCGCTCGCCGCGCGCAACGGCATCGAGCCGCATGCCGGCCATGGCCTGACGTATGACAATGTTCAGCCGATCGCCGCGATCCCGCAACTGGCCGAGCTCAACATCGGGCACTATCTGATCGGTGAGGCGATCTTTACCGGGCTCGCCGACGCGGTGCGCCGCATGCGCGCGTTGATGGACGAAGCGCGTTGATCATCGGGCTGGGGTCCGACTTGTGCAATATCGAGCGGATCCAGGCTTCGCTCGACCGCTTTGGCGCGCGCTTTGAAGAGCGCGTGTTTACCGCAGCCGAACAAGCCAAGGCCGCACGCCGGCCTTTTTCCAAAGCGGGCACGCTGGCCAAGCGGTTTGCGGCCAAGGAAGCCTTTTCCAAAGCGGTCGGCACCGGATTTCGTGCGGGCGTGTTCATGAAAGACATTGGCGTGATCAATGCCCCATCGGGCGCGCCGACACTGGCGCTGAGCGGCGGCGCGGCGGCGCGGCTCAGCGCCATCACCCCGCCGGGGCACGAAGCGGTGATCCATCTGACGCTGACCGACGATCATCCCTGGGCGCAGGCCTTCGTGGTGATCGAGGCGCGCCCGCTTGGGCTGACTGGCATTGGCGGGATTGGCGCATGACGCACGACGAACGCCAGCCCGAATCCCGGCCCGAACCCCGGCCCGAACTGGCGCCCGATACCCCCGCCACGCCGGGCTGGCTGATCGAACTGCGCGGGCTGGTGATGATGCTCGCGGCGGTGGTGACGTTTCACAGCCTGGTGGCCAAGCCGTTCTACATCCCGTCGATCTCGATGATGCCCAACCTGCTTGTCGGCGACCGGCTGGTGGTGTCGAAATACCCGTATGGCTGGTCGTGGGTTTCCGCCTCGTTCCACGTCCTGCCACGTTCGCGGCTGCGCCTGTTTCCGCGCACGCCGGAATATGGCGACATCGTCATTGTCGTACCGCCCGATCGCGACGAGGACTATATCAAACGCGTGGTCGCCTTGCCGGGCGATCGCATCGCGGTCAAAGGCGGACAGATCATTCTCAACGGCAAGCCGGTGCCCCAGGTCGTCGAACCCTCGCTGATCCTGCCGGTCGATCCCAATCAGCCGTGCGATCCCGACGATTTTCCGGGCTTGCGCTTTCGCGGAGCGGACGGGCGGCGCTATTGCGAATTGCCGATCTATCGCGAAACCCTGCCCAACGGGGCGACCTATCGCATTATCGATCACCGCGACCAACCGCTCGACCACTATCCCGAAATCCGCGTGCCCGACGGCTATGTCTTCCTGATGGGGGATAACCGCGATCATTCCGCCGACAGCCGCGCACCGGTCGAAAGCAACGGCCTCGGGGGCCCGGTGCCCTTATCGAGCGTCGGCGGTCGCGCCGAATTCCTGACCTTTTCGCTCGACGGCAGCCAGGGGTGGAACCCGGCGAGCTGGTGGAAGGCCTTGCGGGCCGGACGATCGTGGACCAGACTGCGCCCGATGATCGCAGCGCGGGCGAAATGATGGATGGGCAGGACAACCCCGGCCCTGTTCAGGCCATGATTCAGGCAACCGGGGATCAGCATCCCAGCGGACCGACCGACATCCGCGACGGGCTGATCCGTCAGGAAGCCAAACGCGCTGCCGTCTGGGGCGGCGTGGCCGCGCTGATCGGGCTGGCCGTCTATCTTGCGCAACCCCTGATGGTCATTTTTGGCGGGATCGTGTTTGCCGCGATGATCGATGGCGGGCAGCGCCTGCTGGGACGCATCCTGCCCGTGCCGCGCGGCGCGCGGATTGCGCTCGTGCTGGTCGCGGCGGTGCTGTTTCTCGTCTGGCTGGCGCTGTTTGCCGGTAGCCAGATCGCCGCGGAGGCCGTCGCCATGCCCAGCATCGTCGCCGCCGAGGCGCAACGGCTGAGCGATCTCGCGCGCAGCCACGGCCTGCTCGCACAGCGGGTCGACGTGCCCGCGCTGTGGGAGCGTATTGCCGAGCAACTCGCGGGCGGAGTGGGCCCGGTGACCCGCGCTCTGGGCGGTCTGTTCGGCGGATTTGCCACCGCGTTCCTGATCGTGATCCTGGGCATCTATTTCGTGCTGGAACCAGACCTCTATCAGGGCGGCGTGGCCTGGCTGTTGCCCGCATCGACCCGCGATCAATGGCACGGCACGGCCCATAAAATGGGACGCGCGCTGCGCCGATTGTTGTTCGGGCGGCTGATCGGCATGGCATCCGAAGGGTTTGCGACCTGGCTCTTGCTGACCGTCTGGGGCGTGCCGATGGCGGCCCTGCTCGGCCTTTTGACCGGATCGCTGGCCTTTCTTCCCAATATCGGCGCGCCGATTTCGGGCGGGCTGATGATCCTGGTCGGCTTTTCCGCCGGCTTTCATACCGGGCTTTATTGCATTGCGGTCTATGCGCTGGTGCAGATCGTCGACGGCAATATCGTCGTGCCGATGGTTGCGAAAAAGACCGCCAATCTGGCCCCTGCGCTGGTGCTCGGCGCGCAGTTGATCTTTGGCGTGCTGTTTGGCCTGCTCGGGCTCATGCTCGCCGATCCCCTGGTCGCCATGCTCAAGATCGCGCTGCAACGGCAGGCCGAGCGCAATGAACAGGGGCGCGAGGATGACGCGCCCGGATTGGCCGAAGGGAGCCCCGCTGCGTGAAGCGCATGCTGGCCGGATTTGCGCTGCTGATGGTGGGGCTGATCGGGATCGAAGCCATGGCGCTGCGCTGGGGTTGGCTTGAGCTCGAATCCTGGCGCATGGCGCCGCGCGTGGCGTTCGAGGCGCTGCCCGCGCTGCCCGGCGATGCCTACGAATGGCCGTCGCGCTGGATCGCCCGTCCCGACTTGCCGCGCGATCCGGCGCAATACCTGCCGCCCGGCATCGGCCATGAACGCCATGGGCGCGCCTTTGTCTTTGTTCTCCACCCGACGACCTTCATGGGGCGCAATCACTGGAACGCGCCGATCGACCATGCCAATTCGCGGATGCGGGCAGAGCTTTCCGTGCGTTCGACGGCGAGTGTGTTCAACGACGAAGCGGGTGTCTATGCGCCCCGCTATCGCCAGGCCGCGCTGGGCACGTTCCTGGCCGATCGCCCCGAATCGCAGCGCGCGCTGGCTTTGGCCGAAGGCGATGCGCGCATGGCGCTGACAGCATTCCTGCACACCATTCCCGCAGCGGCGCCGATCGTGCTGGTCGGGCACGGTCAGGGCGCGCTGATCCTCATGCGCCTGATCCGCGACATGGTACGCGGCACGCCGCTCTCCGCGCGGGTCATCGCGGTCTATCTGGCGGGCTGGCCGGTTTCGCCGCAGCATGATCTGCCGGTGATGGGAATGTCCGCCTGCACACGCGCCGATCAGGCGGGCTGCGTCATGGCCTGGATGAGTTTTGCCAAACCGGCCGATCCGCGCGAGGCGCTGGCCATGGCCATGCATTACCCGACGCTCGACGGCGTATTGCCGAGTGCCGGGCCGAGTGCCGGGGGCGATCGTCCGCTCTGTACCAATCCGCTGACCGGCGGCGAAACGCCAGACGCCCCCGTCTCGGCCAATCTCGGCAGCATCGCTCTGGGCGATGAAGTGCGCGGTCAGGCTCTGGTGCGGCCCTCGACCGGGGCGCAATGCGACCGCGACAGCGGGCTGCTGCTGATCATGGCCCCGCCCCACCTTGGTGATGAAATCATGCCCGGCAACAATTACACCGCTTATGACTTTGCGCTGTTCTGGCGCAACTTGCGCGGCGACATCGCCCGCCGCGAAGGCGTTTGGCTGCACGAACAGCCGACCTCATGATCACGACCCGCGCGCCCGAATTCCGCGAGTCGCTTCCCGGAGGCGGCGTCCTGCTCGGGCTCGATCCGGGCACGAAGACGATCGGCCTGGCATTTTGCGATGCCGGCTGGCGCTTTGCCTCGCCGGCCAAGACGATCATGCGGCGCAAATTTCGCGACGACAAGGCCGAGATCGCAGCTCTGATCGCTGCACGGCAGGTGGTCGGGCTGGTCATCGGCCTGCCGCTCAATATGGACGGCAGCGACAGCCCGCGCGCGCAGGCGGCACGCGCCATGGCGCGCAATCTGGCCGATCTCGCGCTGCCGACCTTGATGTGGGACGAACGCTGGTCCACCCGCGCCGCCGAGCGCGCGATGATCGATCAGGACATGAGCCGCGCGCGCCGCGCCGAACGCATCGATGCCCATGCCGCCGCGCTGATCCTGCAAGGTGCGATCGACGCGCTGACCGGCGCGCTGTTCTGAGAAGCGGGTTGCAATCCGCCACTGACCCATGCAGGACGAAGGACATGGACCAATCAGAAGCCAATGAAAACGCGTTCGAGCGCTTTTCCCGCGACAACTCGTTCGATCCCTCCGCATGGAGCGAGCGGATGAATTTCGGCGGGCACAGCGGTTTTATCGGCATGCGCTATCATCAGCACGGTGACAACTGGATCGAGCTCGGCTTCGATTGGCGCGACGATCTGGTCGGCGATCCCGAAACCGGGGTGCTGGCCTCGGGCCCGATCATCAGCTTGCTCGACAACGCCACCTCGATGTCGGTGTGGACGCGTACCGGCCAATTCCGTCCGCAAGTCACGCTGGACCTGCGGATCGATTACACCCGCGCCGCAGCCCCGCGAAAGCCGATCGTCGCACGCGCCGAATGTTATCAGTTGCGCCGGTCGATGGCCTTTGTGCGCGGCATTGCCCATGATGGCGATCCGGCCGACCCGGTCGCGCATGCCGCCGGGATTTTCATGCTGGTCGAAGGGCAGGAGTGGGCAAAGTGATGATGAAAAGCACCGAGCTTCCCCCTTATGCGCAGGCGATGGGCATGGAATTTGCCGGAACCGACAACGGCAGCCCGCTGATCGCGATGGATTTTGCCGAACGCGCCATGGGCCGCCCCGGATTCCTGCATGGCGGGGCGATCGGCGGCTTGCTGGAAATGGCCGGCTTTACCGCGCTTGAGGCCGAGCTGGAGCGACAAGGCGCCGATGTGCGGATCAAGCCGATCAATATCAGCGTCGAATATCTGCGCGGCGGACTGCCCGAGCGGATTTACGCGCGCGGCGAAGTCGTCCGCGCCGGACGCCGCGTCGCCAATGTGCGGATCGACGCGTGGCAATCCGACCGCGAGCGCCCGGTCGCCAGTTGCTGGATGAATTTCCAGCTTTCGCCCAAAAAAACCTAAAGCCGCAACTCGACAACCACCCCTTCGGGCTCGGGATCGCCGGGGGCGAGGCGCCAGGCATCAGCGCGGGCGCGGGCCAGGATCGCAGGCGGCACGTCCGGCCCGGCGATCAGCGCATCGGCGTGACCGAGCAGGCGGGCCTGACGCAAAGTCAGATCGTCGGGATCGGTGCTGGTCAGATGCATGACATGGCGCCCCGGCTTTGCGGGCACGGCATCATCGATCCAGCGCGTCACCGCGGCGCCGTCGTGTTCGCGAAACGGATCGAGCGCCCCCCCGGCGCCCAGCGCGGCATCGAGCGCGCGGCGCCGCGTCGCGCCATCGGGCCAGCGCGCGCGCAGGGCTTCGCGCGCTGCACACAGCGCCCCGGCCAGAGCGCCCAGACTGTGGGGCAACAGGACATCGAGCCGCAGCCGCAGCGCCTTGGCCAGTCCCGCACTCGCCCCGCCGGTGCCCACCGCGATCAGGACCGGCGCGCGATCGACCAGCGAGGGGGTGGTGAAATCGCACAAATCGGGCCGATCTACGACATTGACCAGCAACCCGGCGCAGCGCGCGCGCAACGCATCGGCACGAGCGGCGGTTTCATCATCATGCGCAATGAACGCCAGCCGTGCGCCACGATCGATCCCTTGCGCGAGATCGTCGATGACCAGCCCCCCCGCGCGCATCACCAGCCGCCGCTTTGCCGCCGCCGCTTCGCCGCCGCCCAGCACGATCACCGGCTGATCCTTGATGCGGTGAAACAGCGGGAGCGCGGGCAACATCAGACGAGGAAATCCGGCACGCGCTCGGCAGCCAGGATCGTCGCCGGGGCGATACGATCGGCAACCACCGCCCAGCGATCGCCATCGACCATCACTTCGGGCACCATGGCGCGCGAATTATAGGTGTTGGCCATTGTCGCGCCATAGGCCCCGGCGGTGCGGAACACGGCCAGATCGCCCCGCGTGACATCGTCGATGTCGCGCGCCATGGCAAAAGTGTCGCTCGATTCGCAGATCGGCCCGACGATATTCGCCGTGATCCGCTGTCCGTTGGGCGCCACGGCGGCAAAATCGTGCCAGGCGTCATACAAGGCCGGACGCGCCAGATCGTTCATCGCCGCATCGATCACGACCCAGGGATGGACCGCGCCTTCCTTGACGCGGATCACCCGCGTGACCAGTACGCCGGTGTTGCCGGTGATCACCCGGCCCGGCTCGAACATCAGCGTTACGCCCCAATCGGCGGTGACGCGCGCGACCATCGCGGCATAATCTGCGGGCTGGGGAAAGACTTCGCCTGCCTTGTACGGCACGCCAACCCCGCCGCCGAGGTCCATGTGCGTCACCGCGTAGCCGCTCTTGCGGATTTCGCGCATCAGCCCGCCGACTTTGGTGAACGCCGCCTCAAGCGGGTCGAGCCGCGACAACTGGCTGCCGATGTGCAGGGCGAGGCCGCGCATGGCGAGACCCGGCTCTGCGCAAAGCCGGGCATAGATCGCCGCCGCGCGGTCGAACGGCACGCCAAACTTGTTTTCCGCCTTGCCGGTCGAAATCTTGCCGTGCGTTCCGGCATCGACATCGGGATTGACGCGCAGCGCGCATGCGGCCGTGCGGCCCAGACCGCGCGCGATCTCCGCCAGTTCGAGCCCTTCTTCAAGGCTTTCGAGATTGAACTGACCGATCCCGGCCTCGAGCGCGCGGGTCATTTCGGCATCGGTCTTGCCGACGCCCGAAAAGACCACGCCATCCGGCGCCATCCCGGCGGCGAGCGCCCGTTCCAGCTCTCCGCCCGAAACGACATCGGCGCCATAGCCTTCGGCGGCGAGCACTTTGAGCACGGCAAGATTGGGGTTCGACTTGACCGCAAAGGCGATCCGCGCCGACGGCACGATCGACAACGCATCGCGAAACACCCGCGCATGGCGAGTCAGCGTCGCGCGCGAATAGACATAGACCGGCGTGCCGACGGCATCGGCAATGCGCGGCAAGGGCACGGCTTCGGCATGGAGCACGCCGTCCTGGTAATGAAAATGGTCCATCTGAAAAATCGGTTCCGCAAAATCAGTTTTCGGGGGGCAGATTGAAAGGATCGTCGCCACGTTCCTCGGACCGCACGCGCGCATCGACATTGCGTTCGGGCTTGGATTCGACCGGCGGTTTGAGCAACTGATCGGCGTTGGGTTTGTAGGTGCTGCCATAGGGCGCGCGGGGCAAGTCATGACCGGGCTCGGGTTTCAGCACCCGGCGATTGCCGCAGCCTGCCAGCGCCAGCGCAGACAGCGCAACGAGCAACACAGTCGGGCGGGGCAGAATCGGGCGGGGCAAGATCCGGCGGGTCATGATCAATTCTCCAGTCCGAGCGCGCTGCGCGCCTCCGCGACGCGCAAGGCGACTTGCGTCGGGGCGGTTCCGCCATGGCTGGCGCGCGCCGCGACCGAGGCTTCGACGCTGAGCGCGGCATAGACCCGATCATCGATTCGCGCATCGATCGCGCGCAGATCGTCGAGCGGCACCTGATCGAGCGCGATGCCCCGGCTTTCGGCCAGCCGCACCGCCGTACCGGTGATATGATGCGCCTGGCGAAACGGGATGTCGGCCTGGCGGACCAGCCAATCGGCCAGATCGGTCGCGGTGGCATAGCCAAGCTCCGCCGCCGCGCGCATGCGATCGGTGCGAAACCGCGCCTCGGCGACCATCCCGGTCATCGCCGCGACCGACAGCGCGAGCAGCGAGGCCGCCTCGAACACCGGCGGCTTGTCGTCCTGCATGTCCTTTGAATAAGCCAGCGGCAGGCCCTTCATGGTGATCATCAGCGACGTCAGGCTGCCGACGATCCGCCCGGAATGGCCGCGCACCAGTTCGGCAGCATCGGGATTTTTCTTCTGCGGCATGATCGAGCTGCCGGTCGACAGGCTGTCGGGCAAGACGACGAAACCGAACGGCTGGCTAGCCCAGATGATGAATTCTTCGGCCAGCCGCGACAGGTGCAGCGAAATCTGCGCCGCCGTCATCAGGAAATCGAGCGCGAAATCGCGATCCGATACCGAATCGAGGCTGTTGGCGGTCGGGCGGTCAAATCCCAGCGCCGCCGCCGTCGCCGTGCGATCGATCGGAAAGCCGGTCCCGGCCAGCGCCGCCGCGCCCAGCGGACATTCGTTCATCCGCACGCGCGCATCGGCCAGCCGCGAACGATCGCGTCGGATCATTTCGTAATAGGCCATCAGATGGTGGCCGAGCGTGACCGGCTGCGCGGTCTGGAGATGGGTAAAGCCGGGCATGATCGACCCGGCGTGTTCGCCCGCGCGAGTCACCAGCGCGACTTGCAGCGCGCGCAGCCCGGCATCGGCCTCGTCGATCGCATCGCGCACCCACAGGCGGAAATCGGTCGCCACCTGGTCGTTGCGGCTGCGCGCAGTGTGCAGCCGCCCGGCGGCGGGGCCGATCAGTTCGGCCAGCCGGCTTTCGGTGGTCATGTGAATGTCTTCGAGATCCCAGTTTTCGGGAACCCCATTGGCTGCATATTCCGCCGCGATCCTGTCGAGCCCACCGGCAATCGCCGCGGCATCCTCGGACGAAACGATGCCTTGCGCGGCGAGCATGGCAACATGCGCCTTTGACGCGGCGATGTCCTGCCCCCACAGTGCCTTGTCGAAGGGGATCGAGGCATTTATCTCACGCATGATCGCCGACGGGCCGGCGGCAAACCGGCCTCCCCACATTTTATTGGCCCACATCTGATCGGAGCCCGAAGTGCCACTCATCTCGCTGCGCCTGCCTCTTGCCGTTATGCTCGCCGGGTTTAGTCTCGCCGGGTGCGATAGAGAGCCGCGCGCCCCGGCGCAACCGCAGAGCACTTCCGCCGCCGCTGCAGGCGCTTCAGGCGAAGCATTTGCCGGGCGGATCGACCGCAGCCACAAGGGCGCCGCGCTGCCGCAGGCGACGGTCACCGATCCGTCCGGGGCAAAGCTTGCCATCGAAAGCCTCAAGGGCAAGCCGGTGCTGATCAACCTGTGGGCGACATGGTGCGCGCCTTGCGTCAAGGAACTGCCCACGCTCGACGCGCTGGCCGCGCGCGAGGCGGGCAAGCTTGCCATCGTGACCGTTTCGCAGGACATGGCCCAGCCCGAAAAAGTGGCTGCCACGCTGCATTACAGCCATCTTCACCCCTGGCTCGACCCCGACAACACACTCGGCTTTTTCTACAACAGCGGCGAATTGCCGACGAGCGTGCTGTATGATGCCCAAGGGCGCGAAGTATGGCGCATGGTCGGCGCGCACGACTGGACGGGCACGACCGAATGGGCAGGGACAGCGCCGAACTGATCGCGCCCGCGCCCGGTTGAGCCGTACGTCGGGCCGGGGCTGCCCCGTCCCGGGCCCTTTTCTCCATCATGCACAAAAAATGTCCGGCGAGGTTGGCCGGGAGAGGCGACCGCATGCCGTAAGGGAAAGCGCCGCGCACCGCCTGCCGCAAGGGATTTGCATGAGTCAGGCCCCGCGCAAAGCCCCTTTTCGTTGCCGTTTCCATCCCCTAACCAATCCCTTAAACCCAATCGCTTGAACAGAGTCGGGAAGATGCATGGGAATGGATGAAGGCCGGCTTGAGGACGGCGCTCGCGCGCTGCCGCTGGCACAATTGGCCGATCGGCTGAAGCCGCACGGCGATCGTTTCCTGCTGCATGGCGCGGCGGGCTGGATGCAGGGGCGCACGATGTATGGCGGCGCATCCTCGTTCATCGGCTATGTCGCCGCGCGCCGCGCCTTTCCCGATCTGCCGCCGCTGCGCGCGGCACAGATCGGCTTCATCGCCCCGGTGGGCGAGGACGTCGAGGCGCGCGTCGCCATGTTGCGCACCGGACGAAGCGTCAGCCATGTCGAGACCTCGCTGTGGTGCGAAGGCGCACTGGTCCATCGCGCCACCTGGCTGTTCGGGCTGGCGCGCCCGGGCAACGGATCCAAAAGCGCCGAGCGACTGATCGATTTCACCGCGCCCGAAGATGGCGAAGCGGTTTCCCCCGCAGCGAGTGCGCCCGCCTTCATTCATCGCATGGACATGCGCCGCGCCGCGCCCCGGGGCAGCGATACGCGCATCGCGCTTCGCCGCTGGGTACGGCTCAAGGAACGCGACGGGCTTGATCCTTATGCCGAACTCGTCGCGATCGGCGATACGCTGCCGCCCGGATCGATCCGCGCGATGGAGCGGCCCGGCCCGATCAGTTCGATCAACTGGTCGCTGACGCTGCTCGGCACCGACATTGCCACGCGCGACGGCTGGTGGCTGCTCGAAACCGCATCGAACCACATGGCCGACGGTTTTTCGAGCGAGACTCTGCGGATGTGGAATGCCGACGGGGTCGAAGTGATGCGCGGCCTGCAATCGGTGGCGATATTCGGATAAGAGGTGCAGACCGCCATACGCAATGGTATGGTCCTGTCAGGAGAGGACGATAATGCAACTGGCGAATCCCGCAGATCATGGCTTTGAGCCAGCGCGCCTGGCGCGAATCGCGACCTTTCTCGAACGCGATTACGTCGGCCCCGGACGGTTTCCCGGCGCCGACATCCTGATCGCCCGCGACGGCGTGCCGGTATGGCGCGCAACGATGGGTCAGATGCGCGCCGATGGTGGCGCCTGGCGCCCGGACGCGATCTGCCGCATCGCCTCGATGAGCAAGCCGATCGTGTCGATCGCATTCATGATGCTGGTCGAACAAGGGCTGATCGCGCTCGACGATCCGGTGACCAAAGTCGTCCCCGAATTTGCCGACTTGCGCGTCTATGCCGGCGGTGGGGGCGATGTGCCGTTTACCCCCGGGCCGCTGGCCACGCCGATGCGCATGGTCGACCTGCTGACGCACCGGTCGGGCCTCAGCTACGGCATTCAGAACCGCAACAACATCGACGCCGCCTATCGCAAGGGTCGGCTCGACGGGCACCCCAGCCTGGCCGACAACGACACTTTCATTGCCGAGCTGGCCAAGCTGCCGCTCGAATTCAACCCCGGCGAGGCCTGGCAATATTCGGTCGCGATCGACGTCCTGGGCGTGATCGTCAGCCGTCTTTCCGGGCAGAGCCTCGGCGCCTTTCTTCAGGAGCGGATTTTCGAGCCGCTGGGCATGGTCGACACCGGGTTTTCCTGCCCCGCCGACAAGGCCGACCGGCTGACCGACGCCTGGATGCATGTCCCGGGCGGCAAGCCGAAGATGTTCGACGCGGCGGAAAAATCGAGCACCTTGCGCGCGCCCCGCTTTGAAAGCGGGGGCGGCGGGCTGGTTTCGACCGTGGCCGATTATCATCGTTTCTGCGCCATGCTGGTCGGCGGCGGAGCGGCAGACGGCACAAGGCTGATCAGCCCGGCCACGCTGCGCCTGATGACGGCGAACCATTTGCGCGATCGCGATGGCCGAAGCACCGACCTGCCGCACATCGCGCGCGCGCTGTTCAGCGATGCCCGACAAGCCGGAACCGGCTTTGGCCTCGGCTTTGCCGTGACGATCGACCCGGTGCAAACGCTGACTCCGGGCAATGCGGGCGAATTCTTCTGGAGCGGGATCTATTCGACCAAGTTCTTCGTCGATCCGACCGAAGGGCTGTCGATGGTATTCATGACCCAGGTCTACCCATCGGTCGTCTTCCCGATCCGCGAACAGCTCAAGACCCTGATCTACGCCGCGCTGACCGACAGCCGCGCCTGAACAACCGAAAGGAATTAGCCATGTCCGACCCCATCACCGGCGCGCGCGAGCACATCGAGGCCGCACGCAAGGCCGCCGCAGTGATCGACGACATTCCCGCCGATACCGCCTTGATTCCGGTCACCCAGGTCGGCGTGATCGGCGCCGGGACGATGGGCGGCGGGATCACCATGAATTTCCTGACCGCCGGCATTCCGGTGACGATCGTCGAGACGACCCAGGAAGCGCTCGATCGGGGCGTCGCGACAATCCGCCGCAATTACGAAACCACCGTCAAGAAGGGCAAGATGGACGCCGCCCATGCCGAGCGCGCGATCGGCCTGTTGACCCCGACGCTCGATTTCGCCGCGCTGGCCACTGCCGACCTCATCATCGAGGCGATCTATGAAAACATGGACGTCAAGAAAGAGGTGTTTGCCCGACTCGACGCGACGGCCAAGCCCGGCGCGATCCTCGCCAGCAACACCAGCTATCTGGACATCGACGAAATCGCCGCGAGCACCAGCCGCCCGTCATCGGTGCTCGGCATGCATTTCTTTTCGCCCGCCAATGTGATGAAGCTGCTCGAAGTGGTGCGCGGGCGTGAAACCGGCAAGGCGGAGCTGGCAACGGCGATGGCACTGTCGACGAAAATCGGCAAGATCGCGGTCGTCTCGGGCGTGTGCCACGGGTTTATCGGCAATCGCATGCTGTCCCCGCGTCAGCAGGCCGCGCATGCGCTGATCATGGAAGGCGCGAAATACTGGGAAGTCGACGAAGCGCTGCTCGAATTCGGCTTTCCGATGGGCCCCTGGCAGATGGCCGACCTCGCCGGGATCGACATCGGCTGGCACCGTGATCCCCATCGCATCGAAAGCTTGCGCGATGCGCTTTGCGCAGTGGGCCGCTGGGGCCAGAAGACCAGGAAGGGCTTCTACGACTACGACGACAACCGCCAGCGCACCCCTTCGGACGAAGTGAAGGCGATCATTGCCGAATTCGCCGCCAAAGAAGGCAAAGCCCAGCGCGAAATCGGCAAGGACGAGATCCGCGAACGCCTGCTCTATCCGATGATCAGCGAAGGCGCGCTGATCCTGGCCGAGGGCATTTCGCAGCGCGCGGGCGACATCGATACCGTCTGGCTCAATGGCTATGGCTGGCCCGCATGGACCGGCGGCCCGATGTTCTGGGCCGATGCGATCGGGCTCAAGACCGTGGTCGACGGCCTGACGCGCCATGGCCAGCCGGTTGCCCCCTTGCTCGCGGCCAAAGCGGCGGCGGGCGAAACCTTCAACTAGGGGAACGCAGGCCATGGCGGCTCAGCCTCTCGGCGTCGAGGACATCATGGCGGCGGAATTCATTCCGTTGCCCGACATTCTTGCCGCCCACGCCGCGCGGCGGGGCGCGGCGGGGCAGGACGGGGCGATCGCGCTTGCCGACGAACGCCGCCGGGTGAGCTGGGCCGAGCTTGACGCGACGGTCGAACGGATCGCCGCCGGATTGCAGGCGGCGGGCGTGGCCCCGCGCGAACCGGTGGCGATCGCCGCGACCAATTCGGTCGAGGCGGCGCTGGTGTTCCTCGGCATCCTGCGTGCCGGCGCGGCGGCGGCCCTGCTGACATCGACCGCATCGGGCGAAACGGTCATGGCCATGCTGAAAGACAGCACCGCGCATGTGCTGTTTCTCGACAAGGCGATGGCAGACAAGATTGCCGAGTTTCCCTTTCCGGCAGGCGTGACCCGCATCGCGGTGGACGACAGCGATGCCGGGGTTCCGCTGTCCGCATGGCTGCCCCCGGTCGGCACCCGCGCCGCGCCGGTGACCATCGCGCCGCAAGACCCGTTCAACATCATCTATTCCTCGGGCACCACGGGCAGCCCCAAGGGCATCGTGCAAAGCCACCAGATGCGCCACGAATATGCCCGGCGCACGCTGGCTGGCGGCTATGGCGATGCGACTTGCGTGATCTGTTCGACGCCGCTCTATTCGAACACCACGCTGGTCAGCTTTTTTCCCGCGCTGGCAGGCGGGGGCAAAGTCGTGCTGATGGCGCGATTCGACGCGCATCGCTTTCTCGAATTGTCGCAAGCCGAGCGCGTGACGCACGCCATGCTGGTGCCGGTGCAATACCGGCGGATCATGGAATTGCCCGATTTCGACCGGTTCGACTTGTCGTCCTATGTGCTCAAATCCTGCACGTCCGCGCCGTTTCCCGCCTGGCTCAAGGCCGACGTGCTCGCACGCTGGCCCGGCGGGCTGATCGAGGGCTATGGCATGACCGAAGGCGGGGCGACGACAATCCTCCTCGCGCACGAATTCCCCGACAAGCTGCACACCGTCGGGCGCGTCACCCCCGGCCATGTGATGAAGATCATCGACGACGAAGGCCGCGAATTGCCGCCGGGCGAAACGGGCGAAATCGTCGGCCATTCGCCGATCATGATGAACGGCTATCACGGCAAGGACGACCAGACTCGCGAAGTCGAATGGTTCGACGCCGAAGGGCGCCGCTATATCCGCCATGGCGATGTCGGCCGCTTCGACGAAGACGGCTTCCTGATCCTCATGGACCGATCAAAGGACATGATCATTTCCGGCGGGTTCAACATCTACCCCACCGATCTCGAAGCCGTGCTCCACCGCCAGGCCGCCGTGCGCGAAGCGGCGGTGATCGGCGTGCCTTCGGACAAATGGGGCGAAACCCCGTTTGCCGTCGTCGTGCCGGTCGATCGCGGGGCCGATCCGCAGGCGATCCTTGCCGAGGCCAACGCCCATCTGGGCAAGACGCAGCGGATCAGCGGCATCGCACTGGTCGACGAACTGCCGCGCAGCCCGATCGGCAAAGTGCTCAAGCGCGAATTGCGCGATCGCTTTGGCGGCAATCCGATTACCCAGGCCTTTTCCCAGACACTTGCATGAGAGGAACATGAAATATGCGTGATGCAGTCATCGTAGCGGGCGCGCGGACCCCGATCGGGCGTGCCTACAAGGGCGCCTTCAACGCCACGCCCGGCGCCACGCTCGGCTCGCTGTCGCTGCGCGCGGCGGTCGAACGGGCCGGGATCGAAGGCGGCGAAATCGACGATGTGATCTGGGGCGCGGCGCTGCAACAGGGCGCCCAGGCCGGCAATATCGCGCGTCAGGTCGCCTTGCGCGCCGGGCTTCCGGTCACCGTGTCGGGTCAGTCGATGGATCGCCAGTGCTCTTCGGGGCTGATGGCGATCGCCACTGCGTCAAAGCAGGTGATCTTTGACCGCATGGACGTCGTCGCCGCCGGTGGTCAGGAATCGATCAGCATGGTGCAGACCAAGGACATGCGCGTCGAGCCCGATCCGCAGCTCTATGCCATGCACAACGCGATCTACATGCCGATGCTGCAGACCGCCGAAGTGGTCGGCCAGCGCTATGGCATCGGCCGCGATGTGTGCGACGCCTATGCCTTTCAGTCGCAGCAGCGCACCGCCGCCGCCCAGGCCGCAGGCGTCTTCGCCGAGGAAATCGTGCCTGCCAGCGCGCTCATGGCCGTCGCCGACAAAGTTTCGGGCGAAGTCAGCCATCGCGAAGTCCTGCTGACCAAGGACGAGGGCAACCGTCCGGAAACCACGCTCGAAGGGCTGAATTCGCTCAAGACGGTGTTGCCCGACGGGATCGTGACCGCCGGCAACGCCAGCCAGCTGTCCGACGGGTCGGCCGCCGTGATCGTGATGGAAGGTGCGCTCGCTGCGAAAAAGGGCCTGACCCCGCTGGGCCGCTATATCGGCATGGCGGTCGCCGGCACCGAGCCCGACGAAATGGGCATCGGCCCGGTCTTTGCCATCCCCAAGCTGCTCAGCCGTTTCGATCTGACCATCGATGACATCGGGCTGTGGGAATTGAACGAAGCCTTTGCCGTGCAAGTGCTCTATTGCCGCGATCGCCTCGGCATTCCCAACGACTTGCTCAATGTCAGCGGCGGCTCGATCTCGATCGGCCACCCTTATGGCATGACCGGCGCGCGCTGTTCGCTTCACGCGCTGCTCGAAGGCAAGCGTCGCGGCGCCAAATATGCGGTCGTGACGATGTGCGTCGGCGGCGGCATGGGCGCGGCCGGCCTGTTCGAAATCTTCTGATTTCAAGGTGATCGGGGTGCGGTGATCCGCGCCCCGTTCGTTTCAGGTTTCCGCCCAGCTGCTGATCAGGCGGTGATAGACGCGGGTCAGGCGCAGCACTTCGCGATCATCGGCACCATGCCGGGCGGCCAGCCCCTGAATCGACTGATCGAGATCGAACAGCGTCTCGCGCGCGTCATGGTCGCGCACCAGCGATTGCAGCCAGAAAAAACACGCCAGCCGTTCCCCTGCCGTGACGGGCGTCACCCGGTGCAGACTGGTCGACGGGTAGAGCACCATGGCCCCGGCGGGCAGGACATGCGAGACCGTGCCGAACGCGCCGTCGATGGTCAGTTCGCCCCCTTCATATCCTTCGGACAGGAAAAGCGTCGCCGACAGGTCGGTGCGGATCAGCGCGCCCGTCCCGGCATCGCGGCGGATGGCGTTGTCGACATGCGCGCCAAAGCCTTCGCCCGGCCCATAGCGGTTGAACAGCGGCGGATAGATCGTGCGCGGCAAAGCGGCGGACAGAAACAGCGGATTGCGCGCCAGCGCCGCCTCGACCCGCGCGCGCGCAGCCATGGCGACGGCGCCGGTTTCGGGCAATTGGCGGTTGCGCTTGGCCAGTGCGGCGCCGGGGCCGCTGGTGACATTGCCATCGACCCAGTCCGCGTCGGCGAGCGTGCGCCCCAGTGCAAGCGCTTCATCGCGCGGCAGGACATCGGGGATGACAATCAGCATGGGGCGTTCTCGGCAGCAAGGCGGGATGCGCGCTTCTTGCATTGCCGATCATATTTTGCAAGTCATTCTCAATTGCAATTGACGAGAGCCTAGGCGATTCCCGCTTCCTGCTTGCCCGGCCTTTCGGCAAAGCCCTGCATCCCCATCCACCATTGCAGCGCAATGATCGCCCCTTTGGCCGGTTGCAGCAGGCTCAGCAGCAGCACCACCGCGAGGATCAGCGCAATCGCCACCGTCACCCACATCGGGATCGCCGTCGCGCTGCCCAGAACGATCATGACCGGCGCCAGAATGTGCCCGGTGATCAGGATCGCGACATAAGGCGGGAAATCGTCCGCCGCATGCAGCGTCCAGTCCTGCCCACACAAGGGGCAGCGATCGACCGGCTTCAAAAAGCGCGCAAACAGATGCACCCCGCCGCAACGCGGGCATTTGCCCAGCAGCCCCCGACGCATCGCCGCAGACAACGAATGCGGCAGATCGGGCAGAAACGGGGTCATTTGTTGGCGAACGGATTTTTCGGACTGCGCAGCGTCAGACGAATCGGCACTGCGTCAAAGCCCAGTTCGCGGCGGATGCCGTTGACCAGATAGCGGCGATAGCTTTCGGGCAACTGGTCGAGCCGCGTGCCGAACAGGACAAAGCCCGGCGGGCGCGTCTTGGCCTGCGTGATATAGCGCAGCTTGATCCGCCTGCCCCCCGGCGCGGGCGGCGGATTGGCTTCGAGCGCGGTATCGAACCAGCGGTTGAGCGCAGCGGTCGGCACGCGCTGGCTCCATGCATCGCGCAAGGTAAAGGCCACACTCAGCATCTGGTCGAGCCCTTTGCCCGTCCGCGCCGAAACCGCGATCAGCGGCACCCCGCGCACTTGCGCAAGCCCCTCGTCGAGCGCGGCGCGCACGCCGTTGAACAGCCCGCTCGGGTCTTCGGCGACATCCCACTTGTTGATCGCGATCATCAACGCGCGACCTTCTTCGAGCACCATCGAGGCGATCTTGAGATCCTGATGCTCAAGCCCGCGCGTCGCATCGAGCAACAGCACGACGACTTCGGCAAAATCGACCGCGTGGCGCGCATCGGCAACCGACAGCTTTTCCAGCTTTTCGACCACCAGCGCCTTTTTGCGCATGCCCGCCGTGTCGATCAGCCGCACCGGGCGCGCTTCGCCGTTGGCCGGATCGGTCCAGGTAAAATCGACCGCGATCGAATCACGCGTGATCCCGGCCTCCGGCCCGGTCAGCAGGCGGTCTTCGCCCAGAATGCGGTTGATCAGCGTCGATTTGCCGGCATTGGGGCGACCCACGACAGCGAACTTGAGCACGCTTTTGGGATCGTATTCATACTCTTCCTCGGCGTCATCGTCCGCGCTCTCTTCCGGCTCTCCGACCAGCGGGAGCAGCGCCTGGAACAGATCGCCCAGCCCCTGACCATGTTCGGCGGAAAACGCGATCGGATCGCCAAAGCCCAGGGCATAGGATTCAAACAGTCCGTGATCGCCGGCGCTGCCTTCGGCCTTGTTGGCAAGCAGGACCACCGGCACGTTCAATTCGTGCAAGTGCCGCCCGATTTCCTCGTCCAGCGGGGTCAGTCCGGATCGCGCGTCGATCACGAACAGCGCCACGCTCGCACCCTGCAGCGCCGCTTCGGTCTGCGCGCGCATGCGTCCGGGCAGGCTGGCGGGATTATCGTCTTCCCAGCCCGCAGTATCGACGATCGTGAAGGCCAGGCCCAACAGGTTTGCTTCGCCCAGACGACGGTCGCGGGTCACCCCCGGCTGATCGTCGACAAGCGCAAGCTTCTTGCCCACCAATCGATTGAACAGAGTGGACTTGCCGACATTGGGGCGGCCGATGATCACAACATGCGGTAAATTGGGGGCGGACATGCAGACTGCCGTGCCGCTTTGTCGGCAGAAAGGCAAGCAATTGCGATAAGTGCCCCGGCATCAGTGGAGACCTTACGCGCCATTAACCTTACAGGGTTGGCGTGCCTTAACGACACCCGGTCCATGTTCCATGGCATGACGGGATGGATTGAACGCAGAATCGGTCGGGGGGCCGGAACCGGATGGGGGCTCGCCGCAGTGTTGGCCCTTGCCGTTCCGTTCGTCCCCAGTGCGGCCACGGCACGCCCCGCCGGCATCGCGCCCAGCGTCGATGCCGGCGATGACAGCAGCGACGATGATGCGCTGCCTTATATGCAATGCGTGCCGTTCGCGCGGCAGGCTTCGGGCATTCAGCTTCGCGGCGACGCGCTGACCTGGTGGGATCAGGCCGACGGGCTCTACGCCCGCGGCCATGTCCCGCAAGCAGGCGCGGTGATGAGCTTTCGCCCCTATCGCGCGATGTCGCTGGGCCATGTCGCGATGGTCAGCAAAGTGATCGATTCGCGCACCGTGCTCTTGCGCCATGCCAATTGGTCGCCGATCGGCGGCAGACGCGGCCAGGCCGAGATCGACGTGCGCGCAGTCGACGTCTCTCCGGCCAACGACTGGAGCGAAGTGCGTGTGTGGTACGCCCCGATCGGCGATCTGGGCACGACGCATTGGCCGGTCAACGGTTTCATCTACAAACATGCCCCGCGCAAGGGCGAGCCGCCGCTGCTGTCGGCCCGAACCACGCTGGCCCAGGCCGACACGCCGCGCGTAACGCGCCTTTCGGCGATGCCTGCGCCTTCCAGCCGGATCGACAGCGACTTCCTCGATGGCATCCGGCCCGAAACCGGAGCTGCCGTCCCGCACACGGCCAGGCCGAACGCCACCGCCGCGCCGCGCCCTGTGCGCAACTACCTGTTTGCCCACGCAGCACCGTCATCGGCCCCGACAAAGCTCACCCCGACAAGGCTCACCCCGGCGCTGCGCGACGATCCGATCGGCCGAATCATCGCCGCCCGGATGAAAACCGCCGAAAACTGATCGGGGATCAGGACGTAACCGCTTCCTCGCGCCATGCGCCCACGGGCAGGTCGTCAAGCGTCCACTCGCCGATCTGCCAGCGCACCAGCCGCAGCGTCGGCAGGCCCACCGCCGCCGTCATCCGCCGCACTTGCCGATTGCGCCCTTCGCGCAAAGTCAGGCGAATCCAGCAATCGGGCACGCTTTTGCGATAGCGTACCGGCGGATCGCGCGGCCACAGGTCGGGCGGCGCAATCCGCTCCGCTTGCGCGGGCAACGTCATCCCGTCCTTGAGCATGACACCGCGCCGCAACTGTTCGAGCTGCGCCTCGTCCGCCTCGCCTTCGACTTGCGCCAGATAGGTCTTGGGCAGCTTGAACCGGGGGTCGGCGATCCGCGCCTGCAACCGCCCGTCATCGGTCAGCAGCAAGAGCCCCTCGCTGTCGCGATCGAGGCGCCCCGCCGGATAGACCCCCGGCACCGCGACAAAATCGGCCAATGTCGCCCGCGCCCCGTCATCGGTAAACTGCGACAGCACCCCATAGGGCTTGTTGAACAACACCAGACGCGCCACGTGATCCTCCGTTGGGGCGCTCTATCACGCCGTCTTGCGCCAGGCGACCTCGCGGATCGGGCCGGTCAACGGGCCGTAGGCGACCAGCCCGATCAGCGACAGCAGCGCCGGAATCAGGAACGCGAGGCGAAACGAGCCCGTTTGCGCGACGACCAGCCCGGTGATCATCGGCGCGGCAACGCCCGACATGTTGCCGATCAGATTCTGCGTCCCCATCCAGCGCCCCGCCGCCGCCGGGCCCGCCAAAGTCTGACCGGCGCCAAAGTTCAAGGGGCTGATCACGCCGCAAAAGACCGCCGTCGCCGCCAGCCAGATCACCACGGTATCGTGCGAAGCGAGCGTCGCCCCCACAAACATCGCCCCGCAACCGGCCATGCCGCCCATCAAAAACGCCTTGCGCACCACGGCGCCGTCGCGCCCGCCCGCAATCAGGCGGTCGGACATCACGCCGCTGAACGCGCTGCCCAGGGCTTGCCCGACCGGGATCGCCGCGCCGACTACCGCCATGCGCTGCAACGAATAATGCTCTGACGAAACCAGAAACGTCGGCAGCCAGGTCAGCAACAGATACGTCGGATAGGCATAGCAGAACTGCCCGATCGCAATCCCCCACAGCCCGCGCTGCGACAGGATTTCGCCCCAGCCGGGCACGCGCAGCGGCTCTGTCCGACCGCGCCCCTCGCCCGTCGGCAAACGCGTCGCAAACCACAAGGGCAGCCACAGCAACGACGCCGCCCCGATCACCCAGAACACCGGGCGCCAGCCATAGCGCGCCAGCACCAGCCCGCCGACCAGCGTCCCCGCCACCGGCCCCAGAAACAGCCCGATCGAAATCGCCGCATTGGCCCGTCCGCGCTGATGCTCTGCCGCGTGTTCCGCCAGCAGGCGCGCATTGGCCGGAAAGATCACGCTTTCCCCGATACCGATCGCCAGCCGCAGCATCAGCAGGCTGCCAAACCCCGTGGCCATCCCGCACGCCATCGTCGCCGCCGACCAGGCCAGCAACCCGGCGGGCAGCACCCAGCGCACGGGCCAGCGCTGCACCACCGCGCCCGAAAGCGGCTGCACCAGCGCATAGCTCCAGAAAAACGATGACAGCAGCACCCCCAGCGCGCGGGGATCGATCGCCAGATCATGGCTCAGGACGGGCGCGGCCACCGCCAGACTGCCCCGGTCGGCATAATTGATGAACATCGCCAGCGCCAGAAGCAGCACCAGCCATGCGGACACCCCCTGCTTGCGCGCGCCCGCCACCGCCATGATCCACCCCACCCTCGTTTGCAGGCAGGATCACGGCGAACCGGGCGCGGGTCAAGGGTCAACGAAACAAGGGATCGCCACGACATCCATCATCGAAACGGATCTCAAAAAAGACCCCGCATCACCCCGCCACAGCCGCGCGCAAGGCATCATTCATACGTGCCTGCCATCCCGGACCTGTGGCGCGCCATGCCGCAATCACATCGGGATCGAGCCGCAGCGTGATCGACTTCTTGGCATCGGGCTTGGTCGTCCCCACCGGTCGTCCACGTTTGCCTTTGCCAAAGGCAGAACGGATATGCGCCGGGATTTGTTCGCCGTGCAGCGCGCGGGCGAAATCCGCTTCGGTCCATTCGGGATTGTCGTCATCAAAAACGACCGGCTGCGGTTTATCCGACATGGCGCTTCACCTCCTTTGCATGAGCGCGGCGCAAACTGATCACCCGAATCACGCCGCCGCGATCCGTACCCGCCAGGCAAAAGGCCAAGCCGTCGATCATTCCGTAAAGGCGGAAGCGCGGTTCATCGAACCGTCCATCGTCGACATAGGCCAGGACATCGAGTTCGCTCGCCCGCGCCAACGAAATGCCATGCTTGGCCACGTTGACGGCGTCTTTCACCGGATCGAACTCGACATCCATCAATTATTTGTAACTGCACTTTATTCGCAACGCAAGCATTTTCATGCAGCTACAAATAATCTACGGCTTGCTGATGCAAAGGGGGGAAATCGCGCATTTCGGATAATTTGCGTTGGCCGCGGCGGAACGACAACGGCCATTTTTCGCAGCCCGGTCTATTTCCGCAAGGTCTTGATGATCGCCGAAAAATCGAGCCCCGCATTCCCCGCTGCGGCAAAGGCTTCGTACAGATCGGCGGCGCGGTGCCCCATCGGGACATCGGCGCCGGTTTCGGCGGCGGCGGCCATGGCGAGCCGCAAGTCCTTCAGCATCAGCGCGGTGGTAAAGCCGCCCTGATAATCGGCGTCGGCGGGCGTTTTCGGGCCGACGCCGGGGACGGGGCAATAGCTCGTCATCGACCAGCACTGGCCCGAGGCCTTTGAGGCGATGTCGTAGAACGTCTGCAGGTCGAGCCCAAGCTTTTCGGCCATGGCAAAGGTTTCGCACGTGGCGACCATCGAGGCGCCAAGCAGCATGTTGTTGCAGATCTTGGCCGCCTGCCCCGCGCCCGCAGCGCCCGCGTGGATGACCGACGTGCCCATTGCCGCCAGAATCGGCTGCGCAGCGGCATAAGCGGCATCGGTGCCGCCGGCCATGAATGTCAGCGTGGCACCTTTGGCTGCGGCAATCCCGCCCGAGACGGGGGCATCGACCATCGGGTGGCCTTTTTCTGCGGCAAGGGCGATGACGTCGCGCGCGGTGGCGACGTCGATCGTCGAACAATCGATCAGCACCGCGCCCCTCGGCGCCCATTTGAACACGTCGTTCTGATAGACGCTGCGCACGATCTTGCCGTCGGGCAGCATGGTCACCACCGCATCGACGCCGTCAAGCGCGGCGTTGATGCTGGTATGCGTGGCACAACCCGCCAGCTTTGCCCGGCCAAGCGCGGCCGCATCGAGATCGAAGGCTTCGACCTTGTATCCCTTGGCGACGAGATTGGCAGCCATGCCGCCGCCCATGTTGCCCAGTCCGATGAAGGCAATGCGCTTGGCCATAAGACGATCCTTTCCGTGTGTGCCGGTCTGGCCGGCGTTGATCAAAACGTGAAACTCAGCGGCCCGTAAACACCCCTGCACGCTTTTCGATGAACGCAGCCATGCCTTCGGCCTTGTCGTCCGTCGCGGTCAGCACCTGAAACACGCGGCGCTCGAACAAAATGCCCTGATCGAGCGTGGTTTCGAACGCGGCGTTGACCAACTCCTTGTTGGCGACAGCGGCAAGCGGGGGCATCGCGGCGATCGCCTCGGCGGTCTTGATCGCTTCGGCCAGCAAGTCGGCAAGCGGCACGACCCGCGCGACGAGCCCGGCGCGTTCCGCTTCGTGCGCGTCCATCATGCGCCCGGTCAGGCACATTTCCATCGCCTTGGCCTTGCCGATCGCGCGCGTCAGGCGCTGCGAGCCGCCCATGCCGGGGGCCACGCCAAGCTTCACTTCGGGCTGGCCGAATTTCGCGTTTTCCGACGCGATGATGAAATCGGCCATCATCGCCAGTTCGCACCCGCCGCCCAGCGCAAAACCGTTGACCGCCGCGATCCACGGCTTGCGCGTGGCCTTGACGACATGGCTGGTCCAGCGCGCGAAGAAATCCTGCGCAAAGAAGTCCGCTGCCGACTTTTCGGCCATTTCCTTGATGTCGGCACCGGCGGCAAAGGCCTTTTCGCCCGATCCGGTCAGAACCGCGCAGCGCTGCCCTGCATCGGCCTCGAACGCGGCGAACGCGGCGATCAGGTCTTCGAGAACAAGCGAATTGAGCGCGTTCAGCGCCTTTGGCCGGTTGAGCGTGATCAGCGTGACGGGCCCACGGGTTTCAACCAGGATCGTTTCATAGCTCATAGCGGTTTCCATTCTTCATCGTGCGGCAGCGGCGCAAAGATCGCATCGATCAGATCGTCGGTGACCGCTTCGGGGCTGGGCGGATTCCATTTCGGCGCATGATCCTTGTCGATGATCACCGCGCGCACCCCTTCGGCAAAGTCGGGGCGCAGCAGCACGCGGCTGCCGATGCGGTATTCCATCGCCATGTTCGCGGCGAAGTCTTCGCAATGCAGGCTGTCGCGCAATTGGCGCAGCGCCACTTTGCAGGTCTGCGGGCTCTTGGTCGCCAGCGTGGCGAGCGTGGCGGTCGCCCATTCGCCGCCATCGGCTGCGAGCGCGGCCAGGATGTCCTCGTAACGATCAGAGGCAAACAGGCGGTCGATCGTATCGGCCTGCGCGGCAATCTTCGCCACGGGCGGCACTGTCGACAGCCGATGCAGGATCGCCGCCGCCTGATCGGGGTCGGCGGCCAGCGCGGCTTTGGCTTCGGCCAGCGCGGATTGCGGCAGAAAATGCGTGGCAAGACCTGCCCAAAGGCAATCCGCCCCGTCGAGCCGCGCCCCGGTCAACGCCATATATTGCCCCAGCCGCCCGGCAAGGCGCGACAGATACCAGCCGCCGCCGACATCGGGAAACAGGCCGATCCCGGTTTCGGGCATCGCCAGGCGAGTCGCTTCGGTCGCGACGCGATATGTCGCGGGCCCCGCGATGCCGACACCGCCGCCCATCGTGATCCCGTCCATGAACGCGATCACCGGCTTGGGATAAGTCAGGATCAGATGGTTGAGCTGATATTCCTCATGGAAGAATCGCCGCCCCGAAGCGCCGCCGTCGTTGAGCGCCGAATCGCGCAGGAATGCGATGTCGCCGCCTGCGCAAAAGCCGCGCCCTTCGGCATGATCGATGATCACCGCGCCGACCGCCGGATCGTCGCGCCACGACAACAGCGCCGCGATCATCGCCCGCACCATCGGCAGCGTCAGCGCATGAAGCGCGCGCGGACGGTTGAGCGACAGATGCCCGACGCGGCCTTCGACGCGCGCCAGCACCGGATCGGCGATTTCGGCTTCTGCGCTCATTTCAACAAGTCCCTTCCCACGATCATGCGCATGACTTCATTGGTTCCTTCGAGAATGCGGTGAACGCGCAAATCGCGCCAGAACCGCTCGATCGGATAGTCTTTCAGATAGCCATAGCCGCCAAACATCTGCAGCGCACGATCGACGATCGATGATCCGTTGTCGGTCGCCAATTTCTTGGCCATCGCCGAAAAACGAGTCTTGTCGGGCGCATCGGCGCCGACTTTGGCTGCGGCGAGATAGAGCAGCGCACGCGCCGCCTCCAGATCGGTGGCCATGTCGGCCAGTTGGAATTGCGTGTTCTGAAACTCGGCGATCGTGCGGCCGAATTGCGAGCGGGTTTTGACATAGGCGATCGCCTCGTCAAGACAGCGCTGCGCCCCGCCCAGCGAACAGGCGCCAATATTCAGCCGCCCGCCGTCGAGCCCGGCCATGGCAAAGCGAAAGCCTTCGCCCTCTTCGCCGATCCGGTTGGCCACGGGCACGCGCACGGCGTCAAACATCACTTGCGCGGTGGGCGAAGCGTTCCAGCCCAGCTTGCGCTCGGGCGCGCCAAACGAGACGCCGGGCATGTCGCGGTCGATCACCAGACAGGAAATGCCCTTGGGCCCCGGCTCGCCGGTGCGGACCATGGTGACATAGATGTCGTTGACCCCGCTGCCGGAAATGAACTGCTTCGTGCCCGAAACGACATAATGATCACCTTCGCGCCGCGCCGTGGTGCGCAAGGCCGCCGCGTCAGAGCCCGATCCCGGCTCGGTCAGGCAATAGCTCGCCATCAGGTCCATCGGGATCAGGCGCGGCAGATAGCGCGCCTTGAGATCGGCACTGCCAAACCGGTCGATCATCCACGAGGCCATGTTGTGAATCGACAGAAAGGCCGATGTCGCCGGGCACCCATAAGCGAGCGCTTCGAAAATCAGCGCCGCTTCGAGCCGGCCAAGCCCGATCCCGCCCGCCTCTTCACTGACATAGATCGCGGCAAAGCCCAGCTCGGCGGCGGCGCGGATGGTGTCGCGCGGAAATTCGTGGCGGTCATCCCATCCGGCGGCGTGGGGCACGATCGCATCGGCGGCGAAGCGGCGCGCCATGTCCTGGATGGCGAGCTGGTCTTCGGTCAGGCTGAACAACTGGGTCATGATGGGGCCTATGCTGCTGACGTGTCGACGCGGCAATGGCCGCGCGCAGTGTGATGGACGCCCCGCGCCGGTTTGGCCATAAGCGGGGCATGACGGCGATCGATTTCGATACATGGGACCGCGCGTTGCGACTGGTCGCGATCGGCGAGATGCTGATGGTCGCGCTGGTGGTCGCGCGCAGCGGGGCGACGCGCGCGATCCGGCGCGGGACGGTGCTGCTGCTGGCGGGGGTCATCGGATACCTGGTGCAATCGTCCGATGGCCCCGCGATCATGGCCACGCCGCCGGGCTTTGTCGCGATAGCGGGCTTGGTCGCGACGGTCGGTGCAACGGCAACGCCGCTCGCGCTGTGGTTTTTTACCCACGCCCTGTTCGAACGTCCGCCCGACCGGCGCATCGGCGGCGCGGCGGCGGCGATCCTTGTGGCGGGCGTGGTGATTCCGGCGAGCGGCGGCTGGTGCCGTTATGTCTGGCCCTGGCTCGATCGGCTGTGTCATCTGGTGATGGCGCTGCTGGTGATCCATGCGCTGATCGTCGCCTTGCGCAGCCGCTCCGACGATCTCAGCGAAAAACGCCGCCGCTTTGCGCTGGCCTTCGTCGCGATCGTCGCAGGCGAAGCGCTGGTCGTCGTCCTGGGCGAGGCCTGGTTCGGCTATGCCCGGGAACCCGTGGCCTTTCGCCTGATCGAAGCCATGCTCGTCGTCGCGGCCGGTCTGATCGTCGGCGGCGCCTTGCTCGAAGCGGATCTCGATCTGATCGGCAGGGCGCCACCGGCCCCGGACGAGCCCATCGCCGGGGATGTCATGCCGCCTGCCGAGCGCGTGCTGTGCGACCGGCTGAACGCGGCGATGGCGGCGGGGGCCTGGCGTCAGCCGGGACTGACCATCGGCGACCTTGCCGGGCAGCTCGGCGTGCCCGAACATCGCCTGCGCGCGCTGATCAACCGGCGGCTGGGGCATCGCAATTTTTCCGCATTCCTCAACCTGCATCGCATTGCCGAGGCGCGGGCGCGCCTGTCCGACCCCGACGATGTCGCCTTGCCCGTGCTGACGATCGCGATGGACCTCGGCTATGGCTCGCTGGCCCCCTTCAACCGCGCCTTTCGCGAAGAGACCGGGCAGACGCCGACCGATTTTCGCCGGGCTGCGTTCGCCGTCGATCGAAAAACCTGATCGATTTCGAAATGAACCGGCATTTTCCGGCATCGGGAGGACCGTGCGCCGCGCCTCTGTCAGGGCAGCGCAGACCGTTTCCCGATGGAGTCCCCCATGCCCGATATGCTGTCGCTGCTGTCCCATTTCGCCCGCCACTTGCAGGGCGGCATTACCGAGGAACTGCTCCGTTACCTGGCCGGCGCAGGCGGTGTCGCGGCGCTGGTCTGGCTGGGCGGACGGCGGCTGGCGCATCGCAAGATCCAGACGCGCCGCGCCAGCACAAGCGACGTGCTGCGCGAAGTGCGCCAGTCGCTGTGGACAATCATGGTCTTTGCAGTGGTCGACCTGCTGACCGTGGCGTTGATCATGGCCGGGGTGATCGCGATGGCGCACGGGCCCGCCAGCGCGATAACGATCGGCTGGCAGATCGTCGCGCTGATCGTGCTGCACGATGCCTGGTTTTACTGGATGCACCGCGCGCTCCATTCCCGCGCGCTGTTCCGCGCAACGCACCTTGCCCACCATCGCAGCCGCACGCCGACCAGTTGGGCCGCCTACAGCTTTGCCACCGGCGAAGCCGTGTGCGAGGCGCTGGTGATCCCGGCGATGTTCCTGATCGTGGCACGGATCGCGCCGGTCGAACCGCTCGCCGCGTTCATTTTTCTCGGCCACCAGATCGCGCGTAACGCGATCGGCCATTCGGGCCATGAACTGGCGTGGAGCGGCTTTACGCGCAGCCTTTTGACCGCATGGCTGACCACCACGACGCACCATGACCTGCACCACAGCGAAGGCCGCTATAACTACGGCCTCTATTTCACCTGGTGGGACCGCTGGATGGGTACGGAACATCCCCGTTATCATGACCGTTTCGAAGCGGTGGCGACCCGGCCTCGCGAACAGGCCACCACCATCGGGGTCAGCCCATTGTCGGAATGACGAAGGCATTGCCGCCGTCGACCGAGCCGTCGGGCCAGCGCTGGGTGATCGTCTTGACCTTGGTCCAGAATTTCACGCCTTCCATGCCGTGCTGGTTGGTGTCGCCAAAGGCCGAGCGTTTCCACCCGCCAAAGCTGTGATAGGCGACGGGCACCGGGATCGGCACGTTGATCCCGACCATGCCGACATTGACTCGCCTGGCGAATTCGCGCGCGGCATGGCCGTTGCGGGTAAACAGCGCGACGCCGTTGCCGTATTGATGCTTGCTGGGCAGCGCGACAGCTTCGTCAAAGGTCTTGGCGCGCACGATCTGTAGCACGGGGCCGAATATCTCGTTGTGATAGCTGTCCATCGTGTCGGTGACATGGTCGATCAGCGTCGGGCCGACGAAAAAGCCCTGCTCGTACCCCTGCAAGGCAAAGCCGCGTCCGTCGATCACCAGTTCGGCGCCTTCCTCGGCGGCGCGCGCGATCCATGCCTCGATCTTCGCTTTGGCCTGCGCGGTCACGACCGGGCCGTAATGCGCCTCGGGATCGGTCGAAATGCCGACTTTCAGCGCCTCGATCGCCGGGATCAGCTTGGCCTTCAGGCGTTCGGCAGTCTCGTCACCGACCGGCACCACCACGGGCAAGGCCATGCAGCGCTCGCCCGCCGAACCGAAAGCGGCGCCAAGCAGATCGTTCACCACCTGATCGAGATCGGCATCGGGCAGGACGATGCCGTGATTCTTGGCCCCGCCCATCGCCTGGACCCGCTTTCCGGCTGCCGCGCCGCGCTGATAGACATAGTTGGCGATGTCCGACGATCCGACGAAGCTGACCGCGCCGATCGCCGGATGGTCGAGAATCGCATCGACCATTTCCTTGTCGCCATGCACGACCTGAAAGATCCCGGCAGGCAGGCCCGCTTCGAGAAACAGCTCGGCCAGCCGCAGCGGCACCGACGGATCGCGTTCCGACGGCTTGCAGATAAAGGCGTTGCCCGTCGCGACGGCCACCGCGCCCATCCACAAGGGGATCATCGCCGGAAAGTTGAACGGGGTGATCCCCGCGCCGATGCCGACCGGCTGACGCATCGAATAGACATCGATCCCCGGCCCGGCGCCGTCGGTATATTCGCCCTTTTGCGCATGCGGAATGCCGCAGGCGAATTCGACCACTTCGAGCCCGCGCTGAATGTCGCCGCGCGAATCCGCGATCACTTTGCCGTGTTCGCTCGACAAAAGGTGCGCCAGCTCGGTCATGTGCGCCTCAACCAGTTCCTTGAAACGGAACAGCACGCGCGCCCGCCGTTGCGGATTGGTCGCCGCCCAGGCAGGCTGCGCCGCCTCGGCAGCAGCAACCGCACGCTCAAGCGCGGCTGCCCCGCCCAGCACGACTTCGGCCTGTACCGCGCCGGTGTTGGGATCGTAGATCGCGCTGCGCCGCGCCTGATCGAGCCCGGCGGTGCCGCCCGCAATGAAATGATCGATGATGCGCATGGGGTTGGCTCCTCTGCCCGAATTTTCGTTCGAGAGCGGGCCTGCACCCATGAAGCGTTGCATGCAATGCCGGAAAATGCGATCCACACCTGCAATTATGCAGGCACCCGACTGGAACGACTATCAGGCTTTCCTGGCCGTTGCGCGCGGCGGGCAGATGGCGCGCGCCGCCGCCGCGATGGGCGTCGATGCCACGACCATCGGTCGCCGTTTGCGTCGGCTTGAAACGCGGCTGGGCGCAACGTTGTTCGAGCAGACGCGCGAAGGGCAAGTGCTGACCGAAGCGGGCGAAGCGCTGCTTGCCGAAGTCGAGGCCATGGCGCAGGCGGCCAGCCGCATTGCCGAACAGGCGGGCGGCGGCGGCCCTTCGGGCCTGTTGCGCGTCAGCCTGACCGAAGGGTTTGCCGGTGCGATCGTCGCCCCCGCGCTCAAGAGCTTTATCGAGGCGCACCCCCGGCTGACTGTCGATCTGGTTGCCTCGTCGGGCCTGCTCAGCCCGTCAAAGCGCGAAGCGGATCTCGCCGTCACGCTGTCGCGCCCGCGCGCGGGCCCGGTGATCGCGGGAAAGCTGTCCGACTATGCCTTGCGGCTCTATGCCACGCGCGGCTACCTCGCGCAGAACGGCACCCCGGCCCATGGGGCGGACCTTGCGCGCGGACACCGGTTGATCGGCTATGTCCCCGATCTGCTTTACGCGCCCGAACTGCGCTATCTTGCCGAATTCGAACCCGGGCTCAGCGCGGTCGTGCGCTCCCCCTCGATCATGGCGCAGGCGCGGATGATCGCCGCCGGCGCCGGGATCGGGGTGCTGCCGTGCTTCATGGGCGATGCCGACAAGTGGCTCGTCCCGGTGCTGCCCGAACGGCGGATCATCCGCAGCTTCTGGCTGGTCACGCACAAGGACACGCACAGTCTGGCGCGGGTGCGCGCGTTCAAGGACTGGCTGGCCGCCCTGACCGCGCGCGAACGCCCCAAGCTGCTTCCGCGGTAAAGCGTTTTGGCGCGTTGGAGCCTGATCCGAAAGTCGGCGACGGAGGACTGGCGAGGGATTTTTCGTGCCAACGAGGAGTGATTGCCGCCGCGATGCGGTTTCATCGCGGCAAAATCACGACGAAACTGGCGCGGGAAAGACCCGCCAGGCCTGACCCGCAGACTTTCGGATCAGGCTCTTAGAGCTTCAGGACGGGCGCGTCTTCGCCCAGGTCTTCGTACCAGGCTTCGACTGCGCCGGTCAGCTTGATGGTCAAGGGATTGCCCTTGCGATCGAACGTGCGCCCGGCCTGCACGCGCACCCAGCTTTCGGACACGCAATATTCCTCGACATTGTGGCGCACCACGCCCTTGAAGCGGATGCCGATGCCGCGCCCCAGTTTGTCGGCATCGAAAAACGGGCTGCGCGGGCTGATGGCCAGACGATCGGGCGGAAGATCGCCGGTCGTCGGGGTTGCGGTTTCGGGCGAGGTGTTTTCAGGCTCGGTCATGGTTCAGCGCAATTATCTTTCCGCCCCTACTTGTCAATCATCAGCCAAGGCGATAGAGGCGCGGCCCTGTCCAGACAGCAATCTGCCAGACAGCAATCTGGCGGGCGCGTAGCTCAGTGGTAGAGCACACCCTTCACACGGGTGGGGTCGCAGGTTCAATCCCTGCCGCGCCCACCATAAAACCCTCTGAAATAAGGGGATTTTATGGAAACGGATTTTCCCGGAAAAATTTTCAAAGCGGAAAATAACGGGAACAAACGCCTTATTTCGGGTCGAGCCCGTACAAATCGCGTACACGGCCATCACGCTCTCTCCTTCTTTTTGCTGGCTCCGGCGCTGAACAGAGACAGCTTGGTCCGCTCCTCGGCAGCACGCAGACCACGCAATTGCGCCTGGTGAATTTTCTCGGCCGTCTGCTCGGCATGGGTATAAGTTCTGCGCATCAGACTGGTGTCAGACCACCCGCCGAATTCACCCGCAGCCTTCTCGTCGATGCCCTGCCGCACGTTCATTTCCTGGCCGAAGCCATGGCGCCCGGCGGCATGAAATGGCAGCAGATCGATGCCAGCCAGTTTGCAGGCCTTGGCCCATCCCTTTCGAGGGCTTGATCGATCAGCGAAACCGAAAACACGCAGATTGTCCTGCGTGCGGTCGAACCCGCGCGGATAAAGTCGAGGCAGCGAAGCCAGCTCCCTGACCAATTCCTGTGGAACCGTGATCCATCGATCATCATGCCCCTTCGCCGCCGGGATGCAGACCATGTTCTGATCCAGCTTCAAATGACGGTCGGGATGCATCGCCACGGCCTGGCTGATCCGCGCGCCCGTCATGAACATGAACATGGCCAAAGCAGCATGACGCCGCGGCGCGTGCTGGCGGAATTTGAGCAGCCACTCCCAGCTTCCGGGCGTCTTCTTGACCCGGCTTTTCCGACCGCGCTTGAGATCCTGCGCGACCCGCTCCTCTTTGGAGTAGCCCTTGATGCGTATCGGGGCGCAATGGCCAAGGTCATGCGCATTGTTGATGACAGATCGAACGGGCGTCACGACATGACGGACCCACGTGTCTGTTGATGCCTCTGGATAGAGCTCCTCGCCCAGTTCACGCACGAGCTTGGGCGTAATGTCTGCGACAGCCATCGAGCCAAGCTTGGTCAGGATTGGAACGAGATACCCAGCATCCGCCTCGCTCGGCTTGTAGAGAAGCACAGCATCAGCGAATGTGAACTTGGCTGGCGGCTGCGCCTCAGCATCCTCGCCTAGGACGTGGCGGCGTATTTGCCTCTCCTCCTCGGCACGGCACCAGTCCCACGCGCCTGCTTCTTCAGATGCGCCAGTGCTGCATCGATAGTAGTCGGTGATGGGGGCGCCGAGATATTCGACGCGCCCGCGCGCCCACCACGTTGGGCCTCTGCGGAACGGTTCGAGGGGCATGGTTTGCGATATTCCAGAATTTGGTCGATCTGATCGGCGGTAATGATCATGTTCCGCCCGAGCCGGTGGAAGGCACCGATGCGGTTGGCCTTCTCGCGCAATGCTCGTTCGGAAATGACAAGGCCCCGGGTGGACAGCAACTCAACCCATTCGCTGGGCGGCCTCCCGGAATCGAGAATGGATGAGAGGACAGCCATTCCATGAGCTCCTCGTTGATTAGTTTCTGGGATCAGGGTCTTGCGCAGGACTAGCCAGGGTGAGCCGCCCCATCGGGGTTGATCGACCGGCGGCGGCCACAAAGTGGTTTGCCACATAATCTTCGATGGCGGTTTCCGGCAGAAGAAGCCGACCGTTGACGCGAATATGGGAGAGCAGTCCCCGCGCAACCATGCGACGGACGCGAGACTCCGGCCAACCGCTGCGCGCGGCCAGCTTTGGCAGTGTCAGCAATTGCATGACTAGCACCTCTGTAGTAGTTTGTGTTTGGAGTTTGGCAGAAACTCACAATTATTGGAGTAACTCATGTTTGTGAGTTCCGTCAAGGCGGAATCGTGTGCTGGTGCTGCATGAGCATCGGCGCGCGTTTTCTGGAGATCCGTAAGGCCAAGGGGCTGAAGCAGACCGATGTCGCGGAAGCGATCGGCATCTCACACGGCGCCTTGGTCAATTATGAGAAGGGGCGTGAGCCTCCGGCCTCGGCGATCATCGCGTTCAGCCAAGTCTATGGCGTCAGCGCAAATTGGCTTCTGACCGGCGAAGGCCGACCTGATGCTGAGAGCCTGGGCAGCATCTATGCCCGTTCAATCGCGACCGCTTGGACCTTCCTGAGCCGCGGAGGCGACGATGTGGAACAGGACGCCCTGATAAAACTCGGGGGCGCGCTGTTTCAATACCTGCTGGAGCATGGCGAGATCAGCCCCGCCATGAGCGAGAAGATTTTTGCCCTGAGCGCCTGACATGAACGACAACCAGTTACCGCCAATTGCAGACGAACGCCTTCTGGCCGCTATGAAGGCCGTTAACCCTCCGGTAGAAAAGCTGATGGCTGACCGCCTCGCGCTGCGGCAGGAAATGAGGCAGACAAAGGATGAACTAGAACGCGTCCGCCATTACCTGATCCCACGGTACATTGGCATCGTCAAAGCCATCGCACTTGGGGCAGCAAACCTGGCCCTTATCGCCTTGGCCCTCGCCCTTTTCAAAGGTCTCTTCGAGGTCAAAACCACCGCAACCCTCTTTGCCTCTCTTTTGCTGCCAGTATGGATAGTTGATCAGGCCGAAAAGAGGTTTGGGCGCTGGGTAGTCCATCGCGACGGGCGGGCGGAGTATATCGAACGCGACAACAACGAACGATAATGAGGAGGGACTGACCGGTAAGTCGGCTTGGAATGGCAAAATTGGCCTGAGCCGACTTTCGTTCACCACGCTAAAACCGCTATTGGCGCCGAGTCAAAATACTGACCTCCATCTGCCAAAACTACCGGTCGGTTAATCGTTCTTCGACCAAAACGCCTGCCTAGTCTCATCGCCTTCGAACCACATCAACCCATTATAGCGCGTACGGATGTCGGGGTATTGCTCTTTAACAACAGTTGTCGCGCTACGTTCGCCGATCACCGTCCAGAGCGGTTCAAGGCCATTGTTACGGGCGAGCGCCAGGAAAGGATCACGTCGAACTAGAACGTGGCTTTCGCGGTCGTCGCCTCGCCCACTCACCACGACCGGTATGCCGGCAGCGTCAAGAAATGTACCGGCATTGTTGACGTCAGCCGATAGCGAAAGCTCGTTGATGAGCCATGGGATTGGCACATGACGAGAGAACCCTTCAGGCAGGCTACCGTCGAGATGACTTTCCCACCCATAACTGATTGTCGGGCGGATCGCCGGATAGGTTTTGGGCTGATCAGGCTTGCGTGCCTCCAGTGTCGTCCACAAATCATCGCGCCACGTGTCACGTCGAGCTAGCTCCCCAAGGTAAGCCTCATCAACGATCTGACTGGGCAGCCAATCGTGAAAATCATAGGCATTGGCTACCGCGTCGTCGACTAGGCGCTTGCGAACACCAGGGGTGACGAGCAGCGCGGCGAGAAAGTGAAAGTCGCTCTGGAGCCACGGCACGCCGAAATACCGGTTCTCACGCTCGGCATCTATATCGTGTGCTGCATAACGATAGAGAGTGAGCCATTCGGGCGTATCAAAATCGCGGCACGTGGCAAGTCCTAACCGGCTAGCCGGCAAGTCGGGGTCCATGACCCAATCGCGCCGCCGCTCGACCGGGAGGGGTTCGCACACCAGCGGTGGAACGCGCGGTATGTCAAAACGTACCGCTCCCTCTTGGTCGGCCGGAATAATGGACGGTTCAAGATCGCGCGTGAATGAAATATCGAGTGGGGTGTTGTAGATCTTAGCACCATCTCCCCATTCGGGCTTCAGCCAGAAATTGTCGGCTAAACGAGCGAGTAGTTCCATGAGCGCGATCCGCTGATATTTCTTCCCGATACGCTCAATTCGCCCTCGATTTTCGCTACGCCCTGTGGAGTGGTTGTCGCCGGGAAAGCGCTTGTCTGTCCAGCCGAACGACAGGGCACGGTTGGCAACCCAAATCTTGCACTTCTGGGCATCGAACTCCTTGCCCTTGCCCTTGCCAGGTATGGACCATTCATTCCCGCCACTTCCAGATACCCAGTAGCTCGCCTCCACATCGAACCGCTTGCGCTGGGCTGGTGTGAGAAGCCTCATCAATGCTGCCTCGGCAATATTTATGCGGCGGCGGTCGGCGGCCGAAATTTTCACTTTGAACGTATTGACGTCCCAAGTGACGCGCTTCTCGGCGTGGGCGGCACGAACTTCGGTAAAGACTGCTTGCAAATCGCTGCGACCAAGCGTCACTTCATCGAAAAAGGCTTGCCCGCTTTCATCTGATGTAATTGGGCGAGGCCCGCTCAAGCGAGCATCGGCAAAATTCTTGACGCGACCTTCCAGGACGTAGCGTCCAAAATCGGCGATGCCGTAATAGCAGGACCCCAGGATTTGACGAGCGCCGAGCTGTTTGCCGCGCGCATCAACCCGCGCTTTTGACACGTTGGAGTAGGGTGGTGATGCGCCATAGGGTGGACGGCAGCGCGCAAGATCGATGACGGGATCTAGCGCACCAGCTGCTTCAGCGAGTTCAACTGTGCCGCGCGCATAGTCGCGTGCAAGCAGATGAACGGGAGGCACTCCCTCGAAACAATACGTCCACGCGACCATTGCCAACCTTGCTAGCTTGACCGGATCGAGTGTTCGGAGCGCCGCGCCATAAAGGGCTGCAAACAGTCGCTCGACAACGTATGGGTCGTCGCAGCCTGCGAAACGTGCGAATAATGGTGCGATGAGCGAGGGCCGGCTCGCAAAGATTGAGATCATTGCCTTCGAGGCAGTGTCTCGGACACGGGCGCTGGTAGATGTGCAAGTCCAAGCCAAGGTTATGAGCGCTAAGCCGAGTGTTCCGTCACCCGCACGAGTGACGCCGGCGCTGAGGCTCCAATCGGTCAGGCGAATAAGCGCATGGCCGGGATCATGATGTGCTGCATTGATCGCGACGGTCCAGAACGAGTCACGCTCAGCAAGGCAACGTTTCGTGAGGTTTCGATGAAGAAATTCAATGTTCCAAGGATGGTCCTCCACCACCGCCAGTTCAATGAGGACCGCAAGAACATCCTCACGGTCACGCCTTAGCCGATTTAGCAACTCGCGAGTCCGCTCAGAAAAGGCCGATGGCGCACGCCAGCGGATGCTATCAACAAAGGCATCCTCGACAGGCCAGTTATCCCACCAAATATCGAACCCGCCAGGCAAATGATCGACTAGCTCAACGCCATAACGATCAGCGAATTGGAGAAAGAGCGCGTAGAAAAGCCCTCTCCATTCATAGGCGACACCGTAAGAGCCGAGCAGGAACGCGAGCCGACCACCAGGTTCAAACAGGCCATTGGGCGTGGTCACACCCTGTAGCAACGCACGGGCGATCAGATGATCGCCGAAGCGCTGGAATGAGAAGCGGATCACATCGGAGGGAGGCGTCAGAGGATCGGCACGGTCAACGTCCGGATCTGGATCGTAGCGCAGAAGACCACGAAATCGCAGTGTCTCTAGCCAAGTTTTTCCAGGCGGCGGTGCAAATCCTTCGAACGCATGTTCGACCAAACGATGCGCGTCGGTGCGCGTGACGCTATCACGACACCTGCAGGCCATAAACGCGGCTAGCGCTAGAACCGCGCTACGCAGCGGGTCGACTAGGGTCTCGCTGCCATCATAGGTCGTACCGAGATGACGGCCGGTCGATACAAGGTAAAAATTCAGCACTTCGCTCGTGCCACGCATCCCCCGAGGAAAGTCGGTGCGGCCTTCAGCTTGCAAAGCAAGGCAGGTGGTGCGCAGAAACAGTGGATTGGAAAATTCGGGATTGAGCCAAGGTGTGGCGGGGCGGACGATACCACGCTTGTCCATATAAACCCGCGCGGCGCGCTCGACGTCCGCTGGTGTCTCGAAACCGGTGACCTCGACCTTGGTGGCGATTTGGCCAACTGCAGGTGTGATCAGATGGTCTAGATATTCGCGCCGACACGAAACGCAGAGCGATAGGTTGGGAAAGTCCAGAACCCGCCGCGCGAACCCTTGCAGTTTTTCCCGCCACAGCGCCGCGCCAGCGCCCTCGTTGAGCGCATCGATGGCAACGAGCCCCCGCATTCCTGCCACTTCAGCACGCGCAGATAACGCGCCGAGCAATTTGTCAAAGCTGGTGGGGCCCCATTCGCAATGGGCAAGTATCTGATTTTCGGGTGTACCATGGACGGTGAAGTTCGTTCCGATCAGAAACAAAGCTGGCGCGCCAGCTGCGAGCGCGCGTTCGATCTCAGACGCCATCAGATGCGACTTGCCTGACCCGGCACGCCCATCGAGTAGAGCAAAGCGAGACGCGTCAGAGCGACAGGCGCTGGTGGCGAGCATCTCAAGCACGCCGCCCACCGCATCCTGCAATTTGCTCAGCGAATGGAGATGGTAGTCCACGGTTGTGGAGTCGTCTCTTTCCTCAGCGGACAGCGGTTTAGGTGGATCAGGCGGGGTATCTTTACTCCGCCAAGACAAATCGCGGGCCACCTCGATCGATTCGAAGAGAGATGTGCGAAGCTTCAGAGCAATTGCTTCCCAAGCATCGTAAACTGATAGGTCGCCTGGACCCGGCAGATTTGCCATGTGCTCGGTCAGCCTTTTGCTTTCTACATCGATTGCGTCGAGCCGCTCGACGTCGGCACTGTCGAGCTGACCCGGTCGGCATCCGACCAGTCGTGCTTCGATTAGCGTCGATCGTGCCGCCATTACCGATTGGCGCAGCGCGTCGTTGTGCAACAGCCCGTCGAACACAGCCCGGGTTGAAACGTCGACGTGATCTTCGGGGTGGTAGCGCTCTTCAAGAGCATCGACGGTTCGCTGGCACGCGGCCTTGAGTTGATCCGACGTTAGCTCGATCGCACCGAACCAATACTCGGTGAGCCCAACCATAGCGGGACGGTTCAGCAACGCTTCCAGATCGGGTGCAGTCCAGGGGATGAAATCGACTGACCTACCCCGCGCTTTCGCTCGGTCGATCCATTGCGCTTTGCGCTTTTCCCATTCACTCCAGCCATTGGCTGTCGGGAGGCCAGTTTGTTTTGTCCGCCTAGTCGGACCGGTCAGAGCACAGGCGACCGCGATGTACATGACGGTAAGCGATGGATGCGTCGCCAATGCCGTATCTACCGAGCAATCGATCGCCCTCCAATCTACGCCAGCAGATGTTGTGTAATATTTCGCCTGATACCCGATCTCTTCTCCGGTCTTGAGTAGCCAAACGGCTTCAACCCCACCGTCTCCCCCCGCGCCGTGGATACGACGAAATTCTATGGAGTCGTCCGGAGGCTCCCGCCGAGCAATTTGGCATACCAGCTCTTCGAAGGTCTCACGCTGGCCCGCGACGCCGGCTATAATGCTGGTGAAATCAAGCATGCCAAGTAACTCGATGATGGTGTTCGTGCATAGGAGTCGCAATCGTCATCTGGCTGTCCGCTATGTTGCCCAAAGAAGTTCCATCGAAAAGCGGTGAAACGAAACACCGAGCTATGCAGCAGCGACTGCGGCAAGACCGAGACGTTGCCATCGGTGAAGTTGGCATGCCACAGATGATTTTTCCTCCACATGACTAAAGTGGATCGAAGATGCGGGCCGGGTGATAATGGCCAACAATGTGCTCGGGCGGCAGATCAACCGTCAGGCTGAGTGCGGATCCAGCGCCAGGCCCCAGCACATATGATTGCTCGCCCAGAAACTCGCAGAAGAGGAATTCGAGAATCGAGCCAGCAAACTCCTCAAGCGTGCTTTCGCGCATCAATTTGATCGGAATGTCGCATACGAACATCGTCGGCCGCCCCACCGATTTTAGGACTTTCTTCGCCTCGAAGGCGCCCACCAGCCGCATCCCGAGGCAGTAGAGGTATTCACCGCCATAGATAAGATAGTGTCCTGATCCGCCGAGCCGGGTGATAAGACTGCTCTCGTCGGCGCATAGGTAGAGTCGTCCTTCGCGTCCACCGGAGGAGTTGCGGGCATTGATGTCGGCGACTGCCGCTTCGAGGTTCTCTTCGGTGACCCAGGGAAAGTCGCTCGTCATGAACAGCGCTCGGGCCCTATCTTCCGCCTCGTCCGCACGTAGACACCTGAGGCCGCCCTCATAGAATTGAGCAAGATCATTGGTGCGGGTCGCATGGCCCGCACGGAATGCGCGATATTCCTGCGACAAGCGCTGGGCAGTGACCGATTTCATCTCCAGGTCGCGTCCCTCCACAGCAAAGACGATTTCGTTGAGCCAGGTCAGATCATCTGAGACGACATAATCGGGCGGATTACGTTTGAATGCGCGCTTCACTGAATCGGTTAGGATGTCGCCGAGCAAAGCCCAGACGCGGTCCCGCCAGCTGTCGACATCCGGGAAACAAAATACATCATCGAGAATGCGCGGCCTGCGGGATATGTCCTCGGGCAGCTCGCGATCTCCATAACCCGACTTCATTTCTCTGGTATAGCAGCAGTCCGCCCACTGATAATGCATATCCACACGTCTCCCGTCGTCGCGAGAACCTACTAACAAAATCTCGAAAACAACAAGTTCGAGAGCAGGTTTTGCACATTGTTCGGCCGTAAATGCGCGCGAGGCTGTGGTTTTATCCCGATGAACGAAAGGCACTTATGGGGAAGCTTCAAATGCTCCCTGAACGGCCGCTATTGAGGCGAGGCCAGGCGCACACCATTGCGATCAGACATCAATCGCGGCAACATCTGCAAATGGACAACGATCATTTGCATATCCGTCGCGCTGGGCATGGCGATGTGCCCGAATTGATGGCGCTCTATCAGCATTTGAGCCCGGGTGATGAACGACCGACAGATGATGAAGCAATAAGCATATTGGATCGCTTCGACCGCTTAGAAGGAAGCGCCATTTTCGTCGGTGAGATGAATGCGCGGCTCGTGGGATCTTGTACCCTCGTTGTAATACCCAATCTCACCCGAGGGGGCAGGCCTTACGCATTGATAGAAAACGTCGTCACCCACAGTGAGTTTAGGAATCGAGGCATCGGAAAACATTTGTTGGGAACAGCGTCGCAAGCCGCATGGCAAGCCGGATGTTACAAGGTGATGTTGTTGACTGGACGGAAAGAGCAGGAAGTTCTCGATTTCTACGTCTCCGCTGGCTTCGAACAGTCAAAAACCGGATTTCAGAAAAGGCTTGAGGCCTGCCCGGTCAAACTTTCCGATCTGCTGAACATATGACGGGTTCCGGCACTCCGATCCGGCACCGAGAATGTCAGCTAATGGGGCGGCAATGACCGAGATCTGGCACCGGCAAGTGCCGACCAAACCCAGTCGTCCAGCTCAGCCACCACAGAAGTCTTCTTCTGACAGAAGCTGCTGCCGGGTACTTTCGAAGCGGACGGCCGTGAGATTCCAGCACAAGGAACTCTTCGAGATTCATTCTATCGGTGACGGTGGCACCAGATCGTATAGCGTATCGAGGGCGGTGGCACCCGCTCTGCCATGCGACCGGATGGTCCACATACCGTAGGTTGCCCCGTCCAACTTGCTCAGATGGTCCAGATCAACATCGTAGCGCACCCTCAGGCGCGTGTCGGTGCCCAAACTCTCAGTTGCAAGGAGCGATTCGGTGCCCCTATGGTCCTCGCGTGACCGCTTCTTGATCAGGCGAGTCATCGCGATTTCAGAATAGATCCAAGGCGAGTCCGTCTTATCACCCTTGATATAGTCGCGCGAGGTTATCGACTGCGGCGTGTTGATGAAGATGATGCACTCGCATCGGTCGATCATCCGGGACAGCGCGACCGAGAGCATCATGTGTACGTGCGACGTTGAACGGTTCCGTTTCGCGTAGCTATAGGTCCCCGAGGTCTCATTGTAGCAGAAGGCGTCATCGAGAATGCGCAGAAGATCGTCCGAATAGCCCCATACGGCAGAATCAACGAACGACTTGAGCCCGAATCCTTTATGAAGATGGCCTGCTAGGCCAAGCGCCAATGCGCTGTCCTTGTGGGCATGCGAGATAAAGACCTGCGCGTCGATCTCGGGAAACCATTCAGCAGTCATCTTTGCAGCGAGCAGGTCGCCTGATCCATCGCGGAACCGATTTAGGCATTCGTCGACCCGCCGCTTGTTATATTCATGCTGCGATGCGCCTATTGACTTGTATACACTTAAAAAATCTTCCTTCACAGAGAGTTCGAAACCACGAAACATGCAAGATCCTCGATTGAGATATCGGAGTCAAGTTAAACAAACTCGGATTAAGAGTGTTGCTCGACCTCGTTCGGAGACTCTGAAGGTTGCGGGTCCCAAGCGTCTACTCGACGTCTAGGCTAACTGAGGTTTAGTAGCCGGTAAGCCACTTTCTCAGTTCGGTTCCGGTATTATTATTTTCGTCGATCACCATCCATACCTCATTCTGATAGCCTTCGAGCTTTCCCCAGACGATCCGGTCGTAGAGACCGAGGTACTCCCATGACGCCCATGCTTTGTCATAGCTGGAGTCCGAAGCTGGAAAGAGTGCGATCTTTGGAGTGCCTTTCATGCCATCGGCGATGCCCAGCTCCCATGGCACCCATTTGCTCTCCTTACTGTTTTTGCTGGCGAGAAGCACGAAGCGGCTTGTGTCGCGAATTCGGGTTTTCAAAAGCGCAGCAGTCTTTTCGCTCGTGTACGGAGGCATCTCCGGATCGATCTCATCGACGTAAACCTCGGCACCATGGCTTTCGAGAACCCGGATCGCCCCGGCGACCAGATCATCGTCCTTACTTGAGTGGGAGAGGAATGTGGAGCCTGCGAGCGACCTTGAGGCAGCGGCCTTCCGGACCCTTGCTATTTCGACCGTTCCCATTTCGGCCGCGTAGCTACGAAGCTCTTCGCGCGTGATGTATTCTGCCATGTAGTTTCAGACCTGCCTGTCGATGCGCTTAAGTATCTCGGCCACCAGCTTCACGATTTCCTCGACCGTGATGTCGACGCGGGCGAGCTCCTTCAGCTCGTCGTCCATAGGACGCAATGCGGTGTGCCCCGACGCTTCTATGGCGGACCCGATTAGGCTGTCGGAAATCTGAGCCGCCGCTCCACCGGTTGAGCCGATGGGGATCAAGAAGCAGTCGGCGGTCTTGGCCGCTTCGAACTCGTCCAGGACGCCGGCCGCGATCACTGTAGAGCCGGTGGATGGTTCGATCTTCATTCCGCCGATGAAGATGACGACGCCAGCGATCCTCGCCAATTCAGCGCGAAGGGCCGCCCATTGAGCGCCGTCCGGCGCTTTGCCAAGAATCGGTTGAGGGAAGGGGCGGGCAATGAGGCGTCGCTCGAGATCCCAGCCTCCGCTCGATCGCAGCGCGTCGAGGAAGCCAGCGATGGAGGCCGATCCCACGACGAGACCAGCTCCGCTGACGAGGTCGCGGTTACGATCGCCCACGAGCCGGCCGACAGCCTGCGCCACGTTGTAGACCCTCGCGATTTCATGCCCGGCTTCCGGCGGCCAGCTGCCGCTCACCCACACTCGTCGCGCCGCCACGCGTCTTTCGATCTGCCAGAGAAGCTCGGGCACTTCGCCATAGTTGTCAATCTCGACCACGACGAGGCCATAACGCTTCAGATCACGGCTCCACAGCTTATGCTGAGTGCTGCGCGCCTCGAACTCGGCGTCCGTCTTGTAGTCGTCCCGCTGCGGGGGTCGGACTATGGCGAAGTGCTCAGGTGGCGCGGACGTGAAGCTCTCGCGAATGAGCGACAAGACATGGCGGATGTTCGGATCCGTGAAGCTGATGCCAAGGAACAGCATCGACATACTGGAGAGGTGGGCCTGCAACAGTGGAAGGAAGGCCCCGCGCTTGGACCGGTATAGTTCGTAGTCGTCGGTCGAGATGACGACATCGTCCAGCCGTTCGATCGACCCATGCATCTTGAAGAGGCGTGTCGCACCTGGTGTCGCGCGAAGGGTTAGGTCAGCGGCGCCAGAGACAGTATCGATCGGTCGGTTGACGTGGCCGAATGCACGCTCGACCAGCCTATCGTAATTGGTGGTCCAGATGAACTTAACCGGCAGTCGGGCGATGATTTCCAGGGCCGCGGGAACGGCATGCTCTACGCCGATCTGCTCCTTGATGACGTTTCGGACCCGCGTCGCGGATCCATTCTCTTGGATGCTCCATTGAGCCAGCGCAGCCAGGTCGTGAAGTTCGCCAGACTTCACGCCCAGCTCCTCGCCGACCTCCGTCAGAAGGGACGCCCATGATGGATAGCCTGCGCCCATGGAGACACCGGCACCGACGAACACGGCGGCGCCACCTCCGATCAGGGCCTCAGGATAATCCTTCAGAAACCGTTTGGTCGTCGCTGCAACTGCCATCTCGCCGCCTTTCAACTTGTCAGTTGCGGCCGCGGATCATGATCGCGTCCTCTATCCACTTCTCGATGCCGTTGGAGATCGAGGCGTAGACAGACTTGCTGTCACTTCCGGACGGGGTGATTAGCGGCGCGACAGACGAAAGCTTGCTGTTCGTCCCACCGATGGTGATCTTATCGAACGGGTTGGCGCCTGCGATGGAGGTCTGGCTGTGGCGATCGAGCAGCCTGTCGACCCGGATGCCGAGGACCCCTCTCCGGTCGTCCCATGCCTTGATGATCTCATGTATGACCCAAGGGCGGCTCGCGGTTTCAGAGCCGACCAGTACGACGACGCAGCTTTTGCCGTGCATATTGTCGGCGATCCATTTCTCGATGGATGCCCTGCCTTTCCGCTTCACTTCCTCCCAGACATTCGGCGTGCACACTGGTTGACCTTCGAGCGCCCCCATGTTCCTGACCTGTTGCGTCCGCCAGTAATCGTTATCGAAGTGAAAGCTGAAGAAGACACGACGAGCCACGAAATTCTCCTTGAAACTATTTTCTTGTCAATATTATGCCAGAGTCACAAATTGCAAGCGTAACGATTCCAGTTTTCACGGTGTATAGTGAGCGGCTTGCGCATCCCCATTATCCGACAGGATAGGATTCGCATCAATTTCCGGTCAGAGACGGTCATGCGAACCCCGCGAGCCTCCCCGATGCATCGATTTCGATCGCACCATTCCACTTTCCCGGCGTGGCGGCGAGCTCGTCCGAGCAATGTTCAATCCCGATGAGCTTCGTCCAGAAGATGCATACGGGGGCAGTGATCCGCTTACCCCACCCGGCGAGGTCTATGTGGGCCTTCACCTCGATCCGCTTCTGGTCGTTGTCAAACCCAGCGAACAGCTCGAAGCGCGACCCGTCGTCCATCACGACCGCGGAATCGTGCATGAGTGCCGTGACGTATAGCGCAAGGAAGGCGTGATTGGCGTAGAAGGCCGCCCGTTCTTGAGGTAGAAGCGCACCGGCCTTCGTGAGAACGGAAGCAAGATCCTCCTCGACCCGGTCGTCGGTGAACGCTGGGTTCCAGATGAATGCCCCTGCAAGATAGTTGAAGACGGCCTGCTCCCGCTTGGTCACCTTCTCGAAGCGGTCAGCTTCCATCTTTCTGATTGCCTGAGCGAGGACGGACTTCACGACATCCCGTCTAAGGCCGAGGCGCGTATCGAGCTGCACGTCCGTGGCCGTGCGCAGGTTGGCGGCGCAGATCCGCTTGGCCTTGGCAAGATCCGGAAAGCGGCCTTCACCCTGATGCAGCCAAGAGTCGAGGCTCAGGTGGATATTCCGTACCGTCTCGGTGACTGGCCCCTTGTCGCGCTGGTCGCGATGGGCGACGAAGTCGCCGATCTCCCGTATCGAAGTAAGGCCATGGCAGCGGTCGCGAAGGCCCAGAAAGATCCGGTCAAGATCCTCCACGCGGCAGTCCCCGCGGGTGTAGCGCTCAACACGCTGACGAAGTTCAGTCGGCTTCATAAATCCATTCTATCAGCTTTTATGCCTGGAACAAAATAAAAACATAGGCTGATGGTCGCACTGGGCCGTATCGCCGGTCCGCACTATCCATTCCCTCTCGCCCACAACTTCGTCATCCTGAAGTCGTCGTCAGTGTTTCCCGATGAGTAGGTGGTTCCACGAATGGCCAGTGTTGCCGTAAATCAGACGTTCGAAGTACGGTGCCGAACGGCACAAATGTCCCAGTCCCAGGCAATCCGGCACGCCGCGATGGCGGTGAACCAACGGCGGGTTCCGTCGCCGCAACCAAGGCCGCTGTATGTCTGGAATGGCGGCGGGTTCAGCTTTACCCTGTGTCGCGCACAAGTCATAGATAGAGCATGAACCTGCAAGAACGGCTCAGACTAACGATTCCCCTCATTCAGGCGCCAATGGCTGGCGTTTCCACGCCTGAACTGGCTGCGGCGGTTTGCAATGCCGGCGCGCTTGGTTCGATCGGGGTGGGCGCCACCGATGTCGCAGGGGCTAGGGCCATGATCGAGTACTTACGCGGGCAAACGACGCGTGCCTTCAACGTCAACCTGTTCGTCCACACCCCGCCGCAGCCTGATACGTCACGCGAGCGCGCATGGCTGGAAGCGCTCAGGCCCGTGTTCGCTGAATTTGACGCCACGCCGCCGGAGCACCTGCAAGTCATCTACCGTAGCTTTGCCGACGATCCTGACATGCTGGCCATGCTGCTGGCAACGCGTCCGCCGGTGGTCAGCTTCCATTTCGGCCTGCCGTCGGCGGATATTCTGGCCGCTTTGCGCGCGGCAGGGTGCCTGCTGATGGCCACCGCCACAAATCTTGCAGAAGCGCGCATGATCGAACGCGCCGGCATTGATATCATCATCGCGCAAGGGATCGAGGCAGGCGGGCATCGCGGGATGTTTGATCCCGATAGGCCTGATGATGAGCTCAGCACATTCGTACTGACGCGATTGTTGGTGCGACAATGTCAGAGGCCAATCGTCGCCGCGGGTGGCATCATGGATGGCGCGGGCCTTGCTGCCGCACTCAAGCTTGGCGCAGTCGCAGGGCAAATGGGCACAGCCTTCATCGCTTGCCCAGAATCAGCAGCCGATGAAGCCTATCGCGCCGCGCTCATGGGGCCAGCAGCGGCGCACACGCGTCTCACCACGCTGATTTCAGGCCGTCCTGCGCGGGCACTGGCCAACCGCTTCAGCGCAATGGAAACGCGCCTAGGCCATCTTCAGCCGCCCGCTTACCCAATCGCTTATGATGCGGGCAAAGCACTCAATGCCGCCGCAAAGCGCTTTGGTGAGTATGGTTTTGGTGCGCAATGGGCAGGGCAAGGCGCCCCACTGGCTCGCACAATGCCGGCCGCGAGCTTGGTCGAGACAATCAGGCAAGAGCTGGACGCCTGCAGCAAGCAGTGACAACATGTACCAAGGACCGCTTGCGCCGATCAAAATCAGGCCGATAGATGACGAGTCTCGGAGCGTTACCCGTTCGCTTGACAGACGGCGAGAGGGGCTTTTTCATAGATCGAACTTTGGTGCCGGGCAGTAAAATACTGGCGGCGTTT
>NZ_KQ954286.1:0-201143 GCF_001519055.1 Novosphingobium sp. Fuku2-ISO-50
GCGGCTGCCGGTCACGGTCGAACATCCACAGCGCAAGGCCCAGCGTCCACATGTTCTTGCAGCGCAGCGCTTCCTTGTTGCCAAGCCCGAACGGCTTTACCGCCTGCAAGGTCAGCGCGGAAATGTCGAAAGCGAGCAATTGCCATTTGTGCAGGCTGCCGTCTTCAAGCGGATTGACCTCGTATTTCGCCTTTTCGAGGTTGCGCTTGTTGAATTCTCCGCTGTCCGCGATGATCAGCCCGCCCGCCTTGAGCGCGCCGACATTGGTCTTCAGCGCAGCCGGGTTCATCGCGATCAGCACATCGGGCTGATCGCCCGCCGTATCGATTTCGGTCGAGCCGAAATTGATCTGAAACGCCGAAACGCCAAACAGCGTGCCCTGCGGCGCGCGAATTTCCGCCGGAAAGTCGGGGAACGTGGCCAGGTCGTTGCCCGCCAGCGCGGTCGACAGGGTGAATTGCCCCCCGGTCAACTGCATCCCGTCGCCCGAGTCTCCGGCAAACCGGACCACAACCGCTTCGGGCGCCGCTGCGGCATCCTTGCCACCGGTCAGCGCGTCGGGCCCGTCGATCAATGCTGTAGCCATCGTATTCCTCGCTTGGCGGATCGGTCAGCGGGCCGATCGCCCTTTCCTTCAACCATGCCTGCGGTTGTCGGCAATGCGCCTAACGCCCGGTGCGCCCGAGCGCAAAAAAGAAATTCTCCGGCGCTCCATACCCGCAAGATGACTCCCGCCATGAAGTCAGTGATCGCAGGTATCCTTGATAACGGTCAAGACACCTAGTCAAGTTGCAAAAGCGCACTTACCCATGGTTGCGTGCATGGCAGAGGCGATTCCACGCCCGCGACCCGCAGCCACCTTTGAGAGAGGATCCGGATTATCATGGCAGAGGCTGAACCGCAGACCCGCCCTACCGCTTATGTGCGGCCCGACGTGCAGGGATTTCTCGATTTCATGAACGCCGCCGGAGCCCCGCCGATGAGCGCGCTGACGCCCGAACTGGCGCGCCAGACCTATCTGGCCATGGCCAGCGTCGGCGAGCGCGATCCCCTGCCCCTGCCCGTGATCCGCGACCTGACCGCCCCCGGGCCCGCAGGGCCGATTCGGGTGCGCCTCTATGATTCGCGCGAAACGCGCGAGCCGGGTCCGGCTGTCGTGTTCTTTCACGGCGGCGGCTTCGTCATCGGCGATCTCGACACGCACCATGCGTTTTGCACCGAAATCGCCGCCGCGCTCGACCTGCCGGTGATCGCGGTCGACTACCGGCTTGCCCCAGAGCACCCCTTCCCTGCAGCACCCGACGATTGCGAGGTCGCTGCGCGCTGGGTCGCGTCCAGCCCGGCCGAGCTGGGCCGCACGATTACCGGCTTGATTCTGACCGGCGATTCGGCGGGAGGAAATCTGGCGATCGTGGTGACGCAGGCCCTGGCGGCCTCCCCCGCAGCGGTTCCCGTGATTCTGCAGGCGCCGATCTATCCGGTGACCGACGACCGGCCCGATCATGCCTCGTTTGCGCAGTTCGCCGACGGTTTTCTGCTGACGGCGGATACCATGGCGTGGTTTTCCGACGGCTATGGGGCGACGCCGGGCGAGCCCCGCGCCTTTCCGATCTACAATGACCATGCCAATACGCCGCCGACCGTGCTAGTAACCGCCGGACTCGATCCGATCCGCGACAGCGGCCGGGTCTATGGAGCCGAACTGGTCCGTGCCGGAGCGAATGTCACGTTTCTGGAATTCAAGGGGATCATCCATGGCTTCGTCCAGCTGCGCAAGGCGATCCCGAGCGCACAGGACGACATCGCCACAATTTTCGCTGCCATCAGGCAGCAACTGGAACGTATATAAATGACTGAACAATTTGCCGGGCTTCCCTATCGCCCTTGCGTCGGCGTGATGATGGTCAATGCACAGGGCCGCGTCTTTGTCGGCCAGCGTATCGATACCCGCGACCGGGCCGCGCGCGGCGAGGCCGCTGTCGGCGAAGGGGATGCCTGGCAAATGCCGCAAGGCGGGATCGATGACGGCGAGGATGTGCGCCCCGCGGGCTTGCGCGAACTCCACGAAGAAACCGGCGTGACCGCAGATCTTGTTCAGGTCATCGCCGAATCGCGTGAGGAATATTTCTATGACCTGCCGCCCGAATTGCTCGGCCGGTTGTGGAAAGGGCGCTATCGCGGTCAGCGGCAGAAATGGCTGTTGCTGCGGTTTAACGGCGAAGACAGCCAGGTCGATCTGAATGTCCACAATCCGGCCGAATTCGCCGAATGGAAATGGGTCGATCCCGAGGAGCTGCCCGATCTGATCGTGCCGTTCAAGCGGCGCGTCTATCGCCAGGTGCTCGACGAATTCCGCCCGTTGCTGTGATCTAGACGAGCAGCGAAAGCAGGTTCTGCTGGCTTTGCGAATAGGCACCGGCCAGCGCACTGAGGATTGTCTGCTGCTGCGTGCCGGTGGCCGATGTGTCGGTTGATGTTGAAGTGCTGCTTGTGCCGGTGCTGTTTGTGCCGGTGCTGCTCTGGCCGGCGACTTCGCTCAACAGGCTGCTCAAACTCGTCGCGCTGCTTGCGGAACCTGTGCTTCCAGTCAAATCGGCGATCAGGCTTCCGGCATTGCTCGCGCTGTTGCTGCCGAGAATTGTCGCGATCAGGCCGGTGTTGCTCGTGCTGCTGCCGCTGTTCGCCAGACTGAGCAGGGTCGCCAGCGTACTGGTCGAACTGCTGCTTCCCGTGCCGAGCAAGGCCGACAGCGAACTGCTGACGCTGCTGTCCTGAACCAGCGCGGTCACCGCCCCGCCGAGCGTGCTGCCGGTTCCGGCAGTGCCGGTCGAGCTTGCGCCGGAGCTATCCGTCGATGATGCCGACGAGGTCTTGGCTTGCGCCTCGTAATAGCTGGTATAGGCCGCCATCGCGCCCGTTGCGCTCGAAATGCTGGTCATTGCCGCAGGTTTCCTGGCACCCGATTCGGGGCAGATGAACCATGCGCCGCGCCTGGTTGGCGCCGGGCAAAGCAATCGATCGGGAAAATTACCTAGTTGGCCTGCGCCACCGGCTGCGGCTTTACCGCATCGGCCGAAACCACTTTGGGCGCGGGGCCCCGGGCGATCGCTTCGGCAAGCGCGCGCGTTTCGGCGCAGCCCTTGCCACACAGCCCTTCGAGCCGGGCCAGGTCGGCATGTGCCTTGGCCAGCGCGCCTTTTTCCGCCATCGCCCCGCCTTCGCCGCTGATCGCGTCGAGGTCGTTGGGATCGCGATCGAGCGCGACGCGATAATAGTGGATCGCCTTGCCCTGCATCCCGGCCTTGCGCGCGGCATCGCCCAGCGCGACCAGCGTACCCGCATAGCCCGGATCGACCGCCAGCGCGGATTCAAACGCGTCCGTCGCGCCATCGACATCGCCATGCGCCAATGCCGTGCGCCCGATGGACAACAAATCGCCCGCGCGCGGATCGGCCGGGCCCGTCACCTTTGCCTGCCCCATGCTGCCGGTCACGGCGAGCACGAGCGAAAGGGCCAGGGCAGCGGGGAAATAACGCATCAACAACTCCCGAAATCGTGCAGAACCCGGTAAGGCGCCGGGTGAATCCGACCGTCCAGAGCGCCCTGTGTGCATGACGCCGTCGATTATCATGGCCGAACCAGGTTTGCGAAGAAAAACCCGTCGGTTCCGTCATATCCCGGCCCAAGGCGCCATCCGGCGCCGCGCGCACGCCCGATCGGCGCCGCGACAGGACCGGCGCGCCATTCGGCATGGCGGGAAAGGAATGCGGCGATGCCTTCGGTACCTTCGGCATCGAGCAGTGAGCAGGTGATGAAAGTGATCCGTCCGCCCGGCCGGACCAGTGTGGCCGCCAGATCGAGGACATGCGCCTGCGTGCGGGCATAACGCGCGATCGTCTCGGGTGTCAGGCGCCAGCGTGCCTCGGGATTGCGGCGCCAGGTGCCCGTCCCCGAACACGGCGCATCGACCAGCACGACATCGACCTGCCCTGCCAGATCAAGCAAACCTTGCGCTTCGCGCCCGGCATCGAGCAAGCGCGTTTCGACCGTGGCACCGGCCCGCGCGGCGCGCTCGGGCAGCCGCGACAGCCGCGCGCGATCGATGTCGCAGGCAATCAGCCGCCCCCGGTTGTGCATGGCGGCGGCCAGCGCCAAGGTCTTGCCACCCGCCCCGGCGCACAAGTCCACCACGGTCTCTGCGCCCGAAACACCGATGGCAGCACAGGCGAGCTGGCTACCTGCATCCTGCACTTCGAACAGACCTTCGGCAAAGGCGGGCCAGGCCTCCGCCCGGGTTCCCGACGGCAGCCGCAGGGAATCGGGCGCCGGGCCCGGCTCGGCGGCGACCGGCAACTGCGCCATCAATGCCTCACGCGTGGTAAGCAGACGATTGGCGCGCAAATCGAGCGGTGCGCGAGTCAACAGCGCGGCCAGTTCGGTCCGATCAAGCCCGCTTTGAATCAACGCCTCGACCAGCCAGCCCGGCGCGATTCCCCGCGCCGCCGCCGCTTCGCCGGGCCCGATCGGCGCGGGGCCATAGCCGGACCCGTCGAACAGCGCGGCCAGCGCCGGATCGTCAAGCGCGAGCCGCAGCATCGCGGCACGACCGTTTTCGGGAATGTCGCCACAGGCGCGGATCGCATCCCACGCCAGATCGCGGATCGCACGGCGGTCCTTCGATCCGACAAAACGCCGCGTGCGAAACCAGTCGGCGGCAATGCGATCGGCCGAGGCACCCTGCCCCCGCGCCGCCGCGATGATTGCGTCGAGCACATCAATCGCCGCCTGAACGCGCGCCGCCGGGTTCACGATTGCCTGCTCCGGCCCGGCGGCAGCGGTTCAGCGCGTCGGATAATTCGGCGCCTCACGCGTGATCGTCACGTCATGAACGTGGCTTTCGCGCAGGCCCGCGCCGGTGATCCGCACAAACCGCGCCTTGGCTTTCAGCTCGGCGATGGTCGCGCTGCCGGTATAGCCCATGGCGGCCTTGATCCCGCCCACAAGCTGGTGAACGACATCCTTGGCCGTCCCCTTGTAAGGCACCTGACCCTCGATCCCTTCGGGAACGAGCTTCATCTGATCCTTGATGTCCTGCTGAAAATAGCGATCGGCAGAGCCGCGCGCCATCGCACCGACCGAGCCCATGCCGCGATAGGATTTATAGGCGCGCCCCTGATAGAGGAACGTTTCGCCCGGCGCTTCCTCGGTGCCGGCGAGCAGCGAGCCGATCATGATCGTGCTCGCGCCTGCGGCCAGCGCCTTGGCCGCATCGCCCGACGTGCGCAAGCCGCCATCGGCAATCACCGGAACGCCCGACATTTCGGCTTCTTCGGCGCATTCCATCACGGCGGTCAATTGCGGCACGCCGACGCCTGCGACAATGCGCGTGGTGCAGATCGAGCCCGGCCCGATGCCGACCTTGATCGCATCGGCCCCGGCATCGATCAGCGCGCGGGTTGCTTCGGCGGTGGCGACATTGCCCGCGATCACCTGCACATCGTTGGACAGCTTTTTGACCGCATCGACCGCGCGGGCAACATCGGCATTGTGACCGTGCGCGGTGTCGATCACGATCACATCGCATTCCGCCTCGATCAGCGCGCGGGTGCGGGCCAGCCCCTTTTCACCGACCGTGGTCGCCGCTGCAACGCGCAGCCGCCCCGAGGCGTCCTTGGTTGCGCTGGGATAATTGACCGCCTTTTCGATGTCCTTGACCGTGATCAGGCCGATGCAGCGATAGGCTTCGTCGACGACCAGCAACTTTTCGATACGGCGCTGGTGCAGCAGGCGGCGCGCGTCATCGCCTGTCGTGCCGAGCGGGACGGTGGCGAGGTTTTCGTGCGTCATCAGCTCGCGCACCGGCTGCGCCGGATTGTCGGCAAATCGCACGTCGCGGTTGGTAAGGATGCCGACCAGTCGACCCGAACCTTCAACCACCGGAATGCCGCTGATCTTGTGATGACGCATCAGCGCCTGCGCTTCGCCGAGCGTCGATTCCGGCGTGATCGTGATCGGATTGACCACCATGCCGCTTTCGAAACGCTTGACCGCGCGCACTGCGGCGCACTGTTGCTCGACCGTCAGATTGCGGTGAAGCACGCCGATCCCGCCAAGCTGCGCCATGACGATCGCCATGTCCGCCTCGGTCACGGTATCCATCGCCGAAGACAGCACCGGGATGCTGAGCGGGATCGTGCGGGTCAGACGTGTGCGGGTATCTGCCTGGCTTGGCACGAGGTCCGAGGCCCCCGGACGCAGCAGAACATCATCGTAAGTCAGGCCAAGGGGGATGTCGATCACGGCTGCCACTTTCTAACCGGGGGGAATCGTGGCGGCCCATGTAATCAAGCCAAGCGGATATGGCCAGTGCTCTTTTCGTCCCTGTTTCAACCGGGCATTCAGCGCGCGGCGCTGTCCTGGCGCGGCACCGGCGGGCCCGGAAACCGATGCGCATCGGCGAAATACCGCGCCAGTTCGACTTGCAGCACGACATCTTCGGCCATGCCGCCATATTCCACGCGCGCGGCGACGTCGGTCGGTCGATGATAGCGCTCGTCCATGAATTTTTCGAGCCGGGCGGGGTCGGAATAGGCACTGCTGACCATGACGGCGGGGACATCGTGCTGAATGAAAGCCCAGCCGTCCTGCCGCCGGACATAGGCATTGGCGCCGTTGCCCGTCACCAGGCGGCGGTGCATTCCTTTGAGAACATTGGCAATGCTGTCGTCGAGATCGGTCATCCCGGCGCCGATCACGCTGACCGGCAGCCCCGGCCCGACAAGACCGGTCGAATCGACATTGAGCACCGCCATGATCGCATCAAGCGGCAACGGCGGATTTTCGGCAAAGGCCTGCGCGCCAAGCAGCCCAAGCTCTTCGCCCGTCGTCGCCAGGAAATAGACATCGCGATCGAGCGGACGCCCGTTCGACAGCATCCGCGCCGCCTCGGTGATCACGGCAAGCCCGCTGGCATTGTCAACCGCGCCGTTGCAGATCAGGTGTTCGGCCGGCGGGTCGGCGCAACGCCCGAAGTGATCCCAGTGCGCCACGATCACGACGGCGCCCAGATCATGGCGGCGCCCCTCCAGCTTGCCGATCAGGTTATGCGTGTGAATGCGCGTTTCGCGCCCGGTCGCCTCCAGCGTGCCGCTCAGCGCGATCGGGTGCGGGGCAAAGCCGGGCTCTGCGCCCATGACGCGCAAGGCGGCCAGTTTTCCGGCACCTGCGGCTTCGAGCAAGGTTTCAGCGACTTCGGGCGTCACATAGGCCTGCAAGTCGCCGCCCAGTTTCTGGCCGGCGAGCGCATAACCGGGGCGGCGGCGGCGCGCGGCGACATCCTCGATCCGCCGGGTGCCGTCGAGCACGGTGATCACCGCCGCCGCGCCCGCATCGAGCAGGCGCCCCGCGCGGTCGTCGGGGCCGACGGTATCGGGCGTGCCTTTTGGCGACTGACTGTCGAGAATCAGGGCGATCCGACCGGCCAGTTCGGTGCGCGCGGTTTCCGGATTGGTGTCCTTGCCGACAAACACCAGCGGCGCGTCCTCGATCAGACTGCGCAAGCCCGAAGTCACCACGAAGACGCCGTTGGCCTCGATCGGCACATGGCGGTGTCCGCGCTGAAACACGGCGCGGCTCCCCTGCGGGACTCGCTCGACCAGTTCGACCGGGGCGAACCACGCATTGCCGGGATCATTGGTGCCGCTGACCAGCCCGATGTCGAACCATTGCCGGGCAAGATAGCGCAGCGTCTTGGTTTCGCCTTCGGTGCCCGGCTCGCGACCGCCGAAATCGTCGCTGGCCAAAGTTTCGACATGGTGGCGCAGCGCCGTTTCGAGCGGGCCCGGTTGCGACCCGCCCGGCGGCGGCGCAGCGCGCGCGCCGATCAGCATGAAAGCGATCAGCACAGCGGCAACAGCACGCGCCCGCGACCGTCGTGCCGATTGCGCCTGCCACCGCTGTTGCCGAAACCCCATTGCGCGATCCTGTTTCAAAAAGGGCGGCCTGTTACAGCGGTGGCCTGTTACAACGGGCGGATTGTCCTGCACATGCCCGTTTCCACCTGCCTGACAAATGGTGCGTTTCGGCGCAAGCGCGCATTTCACCAAAGCGGCACCCTTCCGATCATTGCCGCCATCGCGGATGCCTTTTGCAGCCGATGTGGTATGGCGCGGGCACGGTTTTGCGATGCAACGATGAGGCGGCTGTGCGGCTCGACGATTTCGACGATTCGATCAATGTGGAGGATCAGCGCGGCCAAAGTTTCGGCGGCGGGTTTGGGGGCGGCGGTTTGCCGTTCTGGCTGTTGTTCACGGTCTGGGGGTGGTTCGGCTGCGGCGGCGTGGCGCTGGTGATCGCGGGGTTCGCCGCGTTTGGCCTGTTGCGCAATGTGGGTCACGAGGCCGGAACGCAGCAGGCGGGGTTCGCCCCCGGCGGGCACAGCGTCGCGCAAAGCTGCAACGTCAACGCCTATAGCCACGAAAGCTGCAACGCGCTGTCCTCGCTCGACAAGACGTGGAAGCCGGTGCTGACGCGAATGGGCGTGCCGTTTCGTGCGCCCAAGCTGGTATTCTATGCGCGCGAGGGCGAATCCGGCTGCGGCGAGGCGCAAAGCGCCATGGGCCCGTTCTATTGCCCCAGCGATCAGGGCATCTATCTCGACACCGCATTTTATGACGAAACGGCCGGAAAGCTGGGCGCTGACGGCGATTTCGCACGGGTCTATGTCATGGCGCACGAATTCGGGCACCATGTCCAGAATCTGCTCGGCACCTCGGACAAAGTCCGTGCGGCGCAGGTGCGCAGTCCTTCGGCGGCGAACCACCTGTCGGTCGAACTGGAATTGCAGGCGGATTGCTATGCCGGGGTCTGGGCCGCGCTCAATGCCGACCGGATCGAGCCCGGCGACATCCAGTCGGGCCTGAAAGCCGCGCATCAGATCGGCGACGACACGCTGATGAAGGAAGCAGGACGCACGCCGGTCGAGGCGGCCTTTACCCACGGCAGCGCGGCGCAGCGCATGCACTGGCTGAAGGCCGGGCTCGACAGCGGCGGCAATCCCGAAGTCTGCGATACGTTCGCCGACCAATGATGCGTCCGCGCCCCGGGCCGAATCCGGGGCGCGGCCTGATCGTCAGCGCCAGTGGTGATGGTGATGGTGGTGGTGGTGCGGTTGGGGCCCGATCCACACGCGACCGTCCCAGCGATAGCCATGCCCGCGATACCAGTCGGCATGATGGTTGTGCCAATAGGGCGGCGGCGGCGGCGGGCCCATGACCCATACCTGACCGTTCCAGAAATACCCGTGCGAGCGGAACCACCGCGCGCTGTGGTGATGATGGTGATGATGGTGCATGTTGACGCCGATGCCGATGTTGAGCCCGGCGGGGATCATGTGCGCCTCGCTTTGCATTTCCCCGTTTTGCATTTCATCATCGGCATGGAGCCGCGCCATCGCATCGGGCACGGGTTCGAGCAGGTCGGCATAGCTGCGCGCCGCCGGAATCGGGTCTGCCATCGCCATCGGCGCGAGCGCCGCACTCCCGACAAGCGCAATGCCTGCCGCGCTCGCCAGCATGATCGTCTTGTGCTTCATGTCGTGTCCTTTCGCTTCGTTGATCGGCCCCGTCCCTCTGCATTGTCTAACAGACATGGGCCGTGCCGCTCCTGAACGCGGCTTTCAGGCGCCGTTCAGCGCGGGATTATCGTCATCGACCGGCTTGCGCGCCCGCGCGGCGCGATAGAGATTGCGATAGGTGCCGTCGAAAACCGTCCGCGTGTCCGAAATCCAGCGGGTTCCTGCGGCCAGGTCATCGCGACTGACGGCAAGGCGGCGCGCACGCAGTTCGCGCTGCGCCGCGTCCTCGTCCGACATCGGCGCAAGCTCGATTTCGGGGTCTTCGGGAATGACGACAAAGGCCATCATCGGCTCGTCCTTGCGAAAGACATGGGTAACGCCCGGCGGCGGGCTGCGAAATATCGCAAAAAACACCATCGGCCACCATTCCGACCGGATCAGCGCGGGCACAGCGAGCGGCGTCGAATGCGTCGGATCGGTGAAATAGCGCGGATGCGGCTCGGTGCGCACGGCAAAGCCCGGCGGCACGGCAATATCGAGCGAAAGCTGATAGGAATAATAGTCCGCGCCAAACGGCCGAAACGGAGGCCAGGCGGGCTCGCCCGGCGGCGGTGGGCCCCAATCGGCATCAAGGTGCACATGCCCGTCGACTGTGGTCACGCGCAATTCCGCATCGAACGGATAGACCAGTTCGAGGCCATAGCGTGCGCTTTCCGAAAAGGGCAGGCAATGCCAGGGCTGCTCGTGATTGCCGTCGGCGCGCGGCTGCTTGTCCCCGGCCCAGCCCGGCACGGTAATGCGGACAGGGCGCGGCGACGGTCGGTCGCCGTGCATGCGATAGGTCACTTTGGGCATGACGTCCTCTTTTGCGTCTGAAGCGGCATTTCTGCGCGGGGCTGCATGACTTGCGCATGAACCGCGCGCGCCCGAACCAAAGCGATGATTTGCCGTAAGGCTGTATGCAGCCAGACGTGGTACAAGCTCGCCATGAAAGACATGACTCCCCCCTCGCCACGAACTGCGCCGATGACTTCGGCGTTCGCGCTGTTGTCTTTTGCGTGTGGTATCGGAATGGCAAACCCCATTCCAGCCTCGGCGCAGACTGCCGCCGCACCCCAATCGGTTACTGCCGGCGATGTCGCGGGAAAGCCTCTCGACGATCTCAATCTGCGCAAGGAAAAGATCGCCCCGGTGCTCGAAGCGGCCCAGGCCAACCCCTACCGGATTCCCGGCAAGGGGCGCTGCGCCGATCTGAACCGCGAAGTTGCCGATCTCAACGAAGCCCTCGGGCCCGACATCGACGAAAGCATTTCACCCAGCGCCCAGCAAAAGCGCGACCGCGCCATCGGCGGAACCGCCCGCTCGGTTGTCGGCAGCCTGATCCCGTTTGGCGGGGTGGTCCGCGAAATCAGCGGCGCGAACGCCGCCGAAAATCACCGCGAACTCTATCTTTACGCAGGCATCGTCCGCCGCGCCTTTATCAAGGGCTATGCCAGGGCGCGGGCCTGCCGGATCGCGCACTACATCCCGCCGGTTCCGGACAAGAAGTAAGGCATGCCCCAGACGGGCAGGACTTGATCAGGCGCGTTTGCGAACGAATTCGGCGCGCAGGACGAGCCCCTTGATTCCGTCGAAACGGCAGTCGATTTCTTGCGCATCGCCGGTCAGGCGGATCGACTTGATCAATGTGCCGCGCTTGAGCGTTTGCCCCGCGCCTTTGACTTCGAGATCCTTGATCAGCGTGACCTGATCGCCATCGGCAAGGAGGTTGCCGACGGAATCGCGCACTTCGACGCGATCAGCCGCCGCCTTGCGCTCGGCAAGCTCGGATGCGGCCATCCATTCGCCGCTTTCCTCGTCATAGACATAGTCTTCGTCTGCCATGGAAATTCTCCTGTTTCCGCAGCTCGCCGCAGGGGCGAACGCTGCCAATGGATTGCGCATCCGCGCTTTTGCCCATCTTGCCAAGCAAAAAGGCCGGGGCGTTGCCACCCCGGCCTTTTGCTTGCGCGCTTGATGCGACGATCAGTACACGCGGGCCTTGGGCTTGATGTACGTGGCATCGTCGGTCAGCGTGTATTCGTGGACCGGGCGGTAATCGAGGCGGACGCCGCCGCCCTGGCCGCCCCAACCGTCAAACCACGCCACGGTGTGCTTCATCCAGTTCGCGTCATCGCGGCTGGGGAAATCTTCGTGGGCGTGAGCGCCGCGGCTTTCCTTGCGGTTATAGGCGCCGTGCATCGTCACCGACGCCTGACTGATCAGGTTGTCGAGCTCCATCGTTTCGACGAGATCCGAATTCCAGATCAGCGAGCGGTCGGTCACGCCGACATCCTGGAACCGTTCATACGTCGCGGCGAGCTTGACCTTGCCTTCGGCCATCAGCTCGTCGGTGCGGAACACGGCGGCGTGCTGGCTCATCGTGCGCTGCATTTCGACGCGGATTTCCGCCGTGGGCGAGCTGCCCTTGGCATTGCGGAAGTGATCGAGGCGCGACAGCGCGAGGTCCGCGCTGTCCTTGGGCAGCGAGTCGTGGCTCGTGCCCGGCTTGATCAGTTCCTTGAGCCGCAGGCCGGTTGCGCGGCCAAACACGACGAGGTCGATCAGCGAGTTCGAACCGAGGCGATTGGCGCCGTGGACCGAAACGCAGGCCGCTTCGCCGACTGCAAACAGGCCGGGGACAACCGTTTCAGGGTTGCCGTCGGCACCGATCGTCATGACTTCGCCATGATAGTTGGTCGGAATGCCGCCCATGTTGTAGTGGACGGTCGGCACGACGGGCAGCGGCTGGCGCGTCAGGTCGACACCGGCGAAGATCTTGCCGCTTTCGGTGATGCCCGGCAGGCGTTCGCCGAGAATCTTCGGATCGATGTGATCGAGGTGCAGGTAGATATGGTCCTTGTGCGGACCGACGCCGCGCCCTTCACGGATTTCCAGCGCCATCGAGCGCGACACGACGTCGCGGCTGGCCAGATCCTTGGCCGAAGGGGCATAACGCTCCATGAAGCGTTCGCCTTCGGAGTTGGTCAGATAGCCGCCTTCGCCGCGTGCGCCCTCGGTGATCAACACGCCCGCGCCATAGATGCCGGTCGGGTGGAACTGCACGAATTCCATGTCCTGCAGCGGCAGGCCCGCGCGCAGCACCATGCCGCCGCCGTCGCCGGTGCAGGTATGGGCCGAAGTCGCGGTGAAATAGCTGCGGCCATAACCGCCGGTTGCCAGCACGACCGAGTGCGAGCGGAAGCGGTGGATCGAGCCGTCATCCATGCACAGCGCGATAACGCCGCGGCATTCACCGTTTTCCATGATCAGGTCGATGGCGAAATATTCGATGAAGAAATCGGCATCGTACTTCAGCGACTGTTGATACAGCGCGTGCAGCATGGCGTGGCCGGTACGGTCGGCGGCGGCACAAGTGCGCTGCACCGGGGGGCCTTCGCCCATGTTCTGCATGTGGCCGCCAAACGGACGCTGATAGATCGTGCCGTCGGCGTTGCGGCTGAACGGAACGCCGGCGTGTTCGAGTTCATAGACCGCAGCCGGAGCTTCGCGGACCATGTATTCGATCGCGTCCTGATCGCCCAGCCAGTCCGACCCCTTGACGGTGTCGTACATGTGCCAGGTCCAGTGGTCGGGCGTGTTGTTGCACAGCGAGGCGGCAATCCCGCCCTGCGCCGCAACGGTGTGCGAACGCGTGGGGAAAACCTTGGTGATGCAAGCCGTGCGCAGGCCGGCCTGCGCCGCGCCCATTGTCGCGCGCAGGCCCGAACCGCCGGCGCCGACGACCACCACGTCATAGGTATGGTCGATGATCTTGTATGCGGCAGTCATGGCTCAGGCGCCTCCCAGGGCAATGCGGATGACGGAGACAATACCGAACGCGGCACCCGCGAAAGGCACGATGTTCACAAACAGCCAGGCAGCGATCTTGCCGGCGTCTTCGTGGACATAGTCTTCCAGCATCACCTGCACGCCGAGGCGCGCGTGATAGAACGTGTTGATGAAGATCAGCACCAGCGCGGTCGCCGGGACCGGCTGCGCCAGCCACGAATGGACCGCTTGATAGTCATAGCCCGGCAGAAGCGCGAGGCTGACCAGCAGATAGGGGATGAGGACGAGATTGCCCACCGCCGTCAGGCGGGTAGCAAGCCAGTGATGCGCGCCATGGTGGCTGGAGCCCAGCCCCCGCACGCGGCCGATGGAAGTACCGTTACCCATTGAATCCTCGATCGTTACGGCAAGGCCACGCGTCAGCGCGGCAGGAGCACGAAAGCCCAGAACAGGGCGGTGGCGAGTACCGAGAACACCATCGTCAGCACCGACCAGCGCGCATTGGTGTGCAGTTCATAGCCCGCGCCGACGTCGAGCACGAGATGGCGCACACCCGTCGCGAGATGCTGAAAAAAGGCCCAGGTCAGGCCGATCAGCACGACTTTGCCCAGAATCGAGGTCAGGCCGCTGAGCGGGCTGGCCGTACCGGTCCAGACATAGGCGATGAACGTCTGATAGCTCTGTTCACCACCGGCGATTGCACCGACCCACCACAGCAACAGGCCAAGACCGGCGAAGGTCAGCCCGTTTCCGGTGACGCGGTGCAGGATCGAAACCAGCATTGCCGGGCCCCAGCGCCAGATCTGGAGGTGCGGCGAGATCGGCCGGTTGCTGCTTGCCTGCGCCATGCAAAACTCCTCAAATGCCAAACGGCCACGGCCCATCGACCATAGCCCAACAGTATGTCCCGGCCAAAGGCGTGTATGGCCGAGACGTCAAGCGCGATTCGTATTAGTGGAAATGCCGCAACGCGCAACCTGTGCCGCAGTGTAACATGCATAGGTCTTATATCAGGGCATGATCGGGCGGGCGGCTGCCCCGTTGCGGCGCCCGTCATACCCATCTAAGGCGCAGGGCATGACGGATCGCGACAGCGGCAAAGATTGCGCCTATCGGCGTGTACTGCGCGCGCGATGCGAATGGAGCCAATCATGTCGGATGAAACCACGCCAGGCGAAGACGCCTGGAAAGTCACCTTTTTCGGCCCGCGCGCGCAAATTCAGGCGGCGCTGGTGGCGCACGAGGATGCGTTCGACTGGGATCCGGAGATTGTCCTTGCCGGCAGCGAGATTGCCGAAGACTTTCCCGACGACTGGCGCCTGGAAGCCTGGCTCTCGCATGCGCCATCGGCGGAGGACCTGTCGGCGATGCGCGCGCTGTTTGCCGACTATGCACCCGAGGCGCATGTCGAACACCTGCCGCCGACCGACTGGGTGACGCTGAGCCAGGCCGGGGTCGAGCCGATCCGCGAAGGGCCGTTTTACGTCCATACCGCCGATCATCCGCCGCTGAACCAGCCCGGTGTGCGCAATTTCGTGATTCCGGCGAGCTTGGCCTTCGGCACGGGGCAACATGCCACCACCGCCGGGTGCCTTGCCATGCTGGCCACGATGAAGCGGCGCGGCGTGGTCGTGCGCAATATTGCCGACATCGGCACGGGCACAGGCCTGCTGACGTTTGCGGCCATGCATCTGTGGCCGATGGCGCGTGCGATGGCGAGCGACATCGACCCGGTCTGCGGCCCGGTCGTGGCGGACAATGCCGAAGCCAACGGGGTCCGCATGGGCGATGGCAACGGGCGCATGGCCATGGTCATCGCGCCGGGGATGGCCCATCCGCTGCTGCGTGCGAGCGCGCCTTATGACTTGCTGATCGCCAATATCCTGGCCGGGCCGCTGGTTGAACTGGCACCCGATTTCGCAGGCGCCGTCGTGCCGGGCGGCAATATCCTGCTTTCGGGATTGCTGACCACGCAGGAACCCGCCGTGCGCGCGGCCTATACCCGCGCGGGGCTGCGCCTTGCCGCGCGGATGACGCGCGGCGACTGGTCGATCCTGTGGCTGCGCCGTCGCCGGTTTGGCGGGGTCCGGCCGAGCCAGGTCGGCGTGCTGCCTGAATGGTCGAAACGCTGGTGAGCGAAACGCTGGTGAGCGATCAGGGCTCCAGCGCCTCGGCCAGCAGAGTCAGCGCGGCCATGGCAAAGGCGTGCATGTTGCCGAGCCGATCCTCGCTGCCGGTGTGAACCGTGATCGCGGCGCGGATGCCGCCGGGGCCGACGACGCCGATCGCACTGGTGCCCGAGGCGACGCCGAGCGGGTGGCGCCCCGGCCCGGCGGCGCCGGTTTCGGCAATGCCCCAATCGGCGTCATAGCGTCTGGCGATCAGCTCTGCCTGCGCCAGCGCATAGGCCTCGGTCGCCGAGGTCAGCCCGCGCAATGTCCCCGGCTCATGACCGAGCACGATTCGCCGCCCCTTGAGCGAATAGATGATCCCGCCGCCGCGATAGAATGCCGAGGCGCCGGGCATGGCCAGCAATCCGGCGGAAATCAGGCCGCTGGTCGCCCCGTCGACAACCGCCAGCGTTTCTCCGCGCGCAACCAGCAAGGCCCCTGCCCGCGCGCCGACACCTGCGAGTTGCTCCAAAGTCATGGGCGCGTGCCCGCGATGGCGAGGCCAAACGCAACGAACACGCCGCCGGTCACCCGGTTGAACAGCCGCCGTCGCGCCGGTCGCTTGAGCCAGGCGGCAAGGCCGCGCCCGCCGAGCGCATAGACGAAATACCAGGTGAATTCGACGACGCCGAACGTTGCCACCATGATCGCGAACTGCCCGCCTTTGGGCCGCGCCGGATCGAGAAACAACGGCAGGAACGCGGCGGCAAACAGCAAGGCCTTGGGATTGCTCACGCCGATCGAAAAGCCGGTGCGGAACAGGCGCCAGCGCGAAGGCCCGGCCTCGGCACGCGCCAGTTCGGCCTCGGCGGGATCGATTTCATCCTCGACCGGGGCAATCCACGCCTTGTAGCCAAGCCAGACGAGATAGGCCGCGCCCGACAGCTTGAGCACGGTAAACGCCGCCGGGATCGCCAGCAGCAGCGCGGTCAGCCCCGCCGCCGAAGCCGCAAGCAGGCTGACCACGGCGGTAAAACAGCCAAACATCGCCATGACCGACGGCATCAGGCCATGTTCGATGCTGCGCGTCATGACGTGGAGCATGTTCGGCCCGGGCGATGCCGAGATGAAAAAGACCGTGGCGACGAACATCCACCAGGTATGCAATGCCATTGCTGTTATCCCGCGTTTCGCACGATGTCGGCCCATTGGGCTTCGTCGATCACTTCGATACCGAGCGCTGCGGCCTGTTTCAGCTTTGACCCCGCGCCGGGCCCGGCGACGACAAGATCGGTCTTGGCCGAAACCGACCCGGCAGAGCGCGCGCCAAGCGCTTCGGCCTGGGCCTTGGCTTCGTCGCGGCTCATCGTTTCGAGCTTGCCGGTAAATACCACGGTCTTTCCGGCGACGGTGCTGGCCTTTGTTTCGACGATATAGTCGGGCGGGGCGAGCTGGCCCAGCAAATCGTCCCACACCGCGCGGTTATGCGGCTCATGGAAAAATTCGCCCAGCGCCTCGACCACCACCGGGCCGACGCCATCGATCCCGAGCAGATCGGCGCGCGCCTCTTCATCCCCGGCATGGGCCCGCTCGGCGACAGCGCGCAAGCGCGGCAACGTGACGAACCGCTTCATCAGATCGCGCGCCGTGACTTGCCCGACATGGCGAATGCCGAGCGCAAACAGCAGCCGTGCCGCATCGGGCGCACGGCGCGCCTCGATTGCCGACAGCAGATTGTCGACCGATTTGTCCTTCCACCCGTCGCGCCCGACGATGTCGTTGCGGCGCGCTTTCAGGCGGAAAATGTCGGCGGGGCTTTCGAGCCAGCCCAGCGCAAAAAACTCGCCGATGGTCTTTTCGCCCAGTCCCTCGATGTCGAGCGCGGCGCGGCTGACGAAATGGCGCAGCCGTTCGGTGCGTTGCGCCGGGCAGATCAGCCCGCCGGTGCAGCGCACGTCGACTTCGCCGTCTTCGGCCACGGCTTCGGACCGGCATTCGGGGCAATGGTCGGGAAAGTGGTAAGGCTCGCGCGGTTCGTCGCGAGTCAGATTGTCGACCACTTGGGGAATGACATCGCCCGCGCGTTGCAGGACGACGCGATCACCGACGCGCACGCCCAATCGCGCGATCTCGTCGCGGTTGTGCAGCGTGACATTGGTGACGGTCACCCCGCCGACCAGCACCGGGCGCAACCGCCCCACCGGAGTCAGCTTGCCGGTGCGTCCGACTTGCACGTCGATCGCCTCGATCACCGTTTCGGCGCGTTCGGCAGGAAACTTGTGCGCCATGGCCCAGCGCGGCGACCTGGCGACAAAGCCGAGCCGTTCCTGCCAGTCGAGCCGGTCGACTTTATAGACAACACCGTCGATGTCATGCGGCAGGCCGGGGCGGCGCGCCTGAATATCGCGGTAATGGGCGAGCATGTCTTCACTCGAGGCGCAGCGCACGAGCAGCGGCGACACAGGCACGCCCCAGCTTGCAATCGCCTGCATCACGTCGAACTGCGTTTCGGCGGGCAAGGCGCTGGTAGCCCCCCAGCCATGGGCCAGAAAGCGCAACCGGCGATTGGCGGTGACGCCGGCATCCTTTTGCCGCAGCGATCCGGCGGCAGCGTTGCGCGGATTGGCAAACAGCTTTTCGTCTTTTTCGTCCTGCGCGGCATTGAGCGCGGCGAAATCGGCGTGAGTCATGTAGACTTCGCCGCGAATCTCGAACACGTCGGGCACAGCCCCGGCCAGAACTTGCGGAATATCGCCGATCGTGGCGACATTGGCAGTGACATCCTCGCCCACTTGCCCATCGCCGCGCGTCGCAGCGCGCACCAGTCGGCCGGATTCATAGCGCAACGAACACGACAGGCCGTCGATCTTGTCTTCGGCGGTCATGACCAGCCCGGCTTCGGGCGGCAGCGCGAGAAAGCGGCGCACGCGCGCAACGAATTCGCCGACTTCCTCGTCGGTAAAGGCGTTGTCGAGGCTCATCATCCGCACCTCATGGCGGACTTTCGACAAAGGCGAGGCGGCGACATCATGACCGACCTTGCGGCTCGGGCTGTCAGCGCGAATCAGGTGCGGAAACGCCGCCTCGATCTCGGCATTGCGACGGATCAGCGCATCGTATTCGGCGTCGGAAATCTCCGGCGTATCGAGCGTGTGATATAGCCTGTCATGATGCGCGATCTGACGGGCCAGGCGCATCAGTTCGTTGGCGGCTTCGGCCTCAGTCATGTCCCGCCTTTCCCAAGATCGTCACCACCCGCTCGCGGCGCACATCGAAGCCCAGACTGCGATAGAGCGCGATGGCCCCGGCATTGTCGGCATAGCTGTGCAGAAACGAGGCCAGTCCCCGCGCGCGATGTCCGGCCATGACATGGCGGATCAAGCGCCCGGCCAGCCCCTGCCCGCGAAACGCCGGATCACTGCAGACGCCGCTGACTTCGACGATACCCGGCGCCGGGCGCAACCGTTCGCCCGCCATGGCGATCAGGCGCCCTTCGTGTCGCACCCCGTAAAACGGACCATAGCGCCAGGTCGATGGCCCCCATGGCCCCGGCCGATTGGCGAGCGCCAGCGCGGTCATTGCGGGCACGTCGGCCTCGCCCAGCGCGACAATATCGTCCGATGCTGCGGCATCGACCGGCCCGCTTGCGATCATCTGCACCAGATGCGCGACTTTGCGCACCACAGTACCGGGCGCCGCAATCCCGTCATCCTCGATCAGCCAGATTTCATCCTCGGCATCGCGCAACAAGGCGGCGAGCGCCAAGTCCTGCCCCGGCGCAGCAGCGGCGAAGGGACCATACGCGGGATCGATCCGCCAGGCTTGCGGCGACCCTTGCGCCAGCGCGGCCTGCGGCCCGGTCAGAGCCGACCACGCCGGTCGGTCGAGAAAGCTATCGAACACAGAAGACATGCCCGCGCGCTTGCCCGATCATGCCTGTTCGAGCAAGCGGTCCGCCTGCGCGCGCGCTTCGGGCGTGATCTCCGCGCCCGACAGCATGCGCGCGATCTCTTCCTTGCGCCCGGCGGAATCGAGCAGCGCGACCGACGTGCGCGTGACCGTGCCTTCGCTCGATTTGGCGATGAGGAAATGGTTGCGCCCGCGCGCCGCGACTTGCGGGCTGTGCGTAACGGCGAGCAATTGCCCGGCGTGCGCCAGCCGGGCGAGCCGTTCGCCGATCGCGCTGGCCACCGCGCCACCGACGCCGCGATCGATTTCGTCGAAAATCACCGTCGCGGCGCCGCCCTCTTCGGCCAAGGCGACTTTGAGCGCGAGAATGAAGCGCGACAGTTCGCCGCCCGAGGCAATCTTGCCCAAAGGGGCAAAGGCGCTGCCGGGATTGGTCGAAATCAGGAATTCGACCGCATCGACGCCTTGCGGTCCCCAGCGATCGTCGGGCAGCCGCACGACAGCGGTACGGAATCGCGCCGCATCGAGCTTGAGCGGGGCAAGTTCCTGCGCCACCGCCGCGTCGAGCCGTCGCGCCGCTTCGGCCCTGACCACCGACAGCGCCTCGGCCTTGGCCTGATAATCGAGCCCCGCATCGTGTGCTGCGCGTTCGAGCTGCAGGATATGCGCGTCGCCGCTTTCGATCGCGTCGAGCGCGGCGCGCATTTCGGCCGTCTTTGCCGCCAGTTCATCGGCGGCGCAGCCGTGCTTGCGCGCGGCGGCACGCAGTTCGAACAATCGCGTCTCGATACGGTCGAGCGACAAGGGATCGTGCGCCAGCGCTTCCATTGCGGCGGCAATGCGGTCTTCGGCCTCGCCCGCCTCGATCACCGCGCGGTCGAGCGAGGCCAGCGCTTCGGCCAGCAAGGGATGTTCGCCGGCAATACGGTCGAGCCGCCGGGCCGCGCTGCGCAAACCGGCGAGCGCAGAATCCGATCCTTCCCACAGTACCTGCAACGCGGCGAGGTCGCTCGACAGGCGCTCGCCCTTCTGCATCGCGGCGCGCTGTTGCGCGAGATCGGCTTCCTCGCCCACTTGCGCATCGAGCGCGACCAGTTCGGCCAGATGCGCGGTCAACAAGTCCTCGTCCGCGCGGGCCGCCGTGACCGCTGCGCGCGCTGCGGCCAGGTCTGCCTCGGCGCGGCTCCAGCGGTGCCAGGCCTGCGCGACGGAGGCGGTATCGGCATGGGCATAGCGGTCGAGCAGGGCGCGATGGCCGCGCGCGTTGACCAGCCCGCGATCATCATGCTGACCATGAAGCTCGACGAGATGGCGCGACAAGTCCCGCAAGAGCGCAACGCCGACCGGTTGATCGTTGATAAAGGCCCGGCTGCCGCCATCGGCGCGCAAGCGGCGCTTGATGATCAGCGCTTCGCCCGGTTCGATGGCGATGTCCGCCTCGGCCAGCGCGGCGCGGATCGCATCGGGCAGGCGATCGAACTCGAATGTCGCGGTGACGCTGGCCTGATCGGTGCCGGCACGCACGAGGCCGGTGTCGGCGCGATCGCCCAGAACCAGCCCGAGCGAATCGAGCAGGATCGACTTGCCCGCGCCGGTTTCGCCGGTCAACACGCCCAACCCGGCGCGAAACACCAGGTCCAGCGCCTCGATCAGCACGACATTGCGGATGGCAAGAGCGGTCAGCATCGCTCAGGTCATAGCCATCACGGCGCCCCCCGTCACCCTTTGTTCTCCCCCATTGTTGCCCGCATCCGCCATATTTCAACCGCGTGACACAGTGCCATGCGAACGAAACGTGATTGTGACAGTGAGTCGCAGGAGATCGGGATTTCAGTCAAATCGCAAACCACCAATAAAGGGGCAAGCCGATGGCACAGCATGCGCTGTTGAAGGACGGCAAGAGGGGGCTGCCTTCGGCCCGGGATCTCGCCACATCGATTCCCGCCTGGCTCGAATTGCCCGAACCGCGCGGGTTCCGCCCCAAGCGCAAAGTGCGCACCGTGTGGATTTCCGATCTTCATCTCGGCACACGCGGCTGCAACGCGACGATGCTGCTCGATTTCCTGGCCTCGATCGAGTGCGAAACACTCTATCTCGTCGGCGACATCGTCGATGGCTGGCGGCTGTCCAAAGGCTGGTACTGGCCCGACGAACACAATGAAGTGGTCCGCCGCGTGCTCAAGATGGCGCATCGCGGCACACGCGTCGTGCTGATTGCGGGCAATCACGATGAAATGCTGCGGCCTTATGCCGGGATGGGGTTTGGCGGCGTCGAACTGGCGCTCGATGCGATCCATCATACCGCCGATGGCCGCCGGATCTATGTCACGCATGGCGACGGGTTTGACGGGGTGGTGCTCTATGCCCGCTGGCTAGCGTTCCTTGGCGACAAGGCCTACGAATTCCTGCTGCGGACCAACCATTGGGTCAATCTGATCCGCCGCCAGTTCCGCCTGCCGTACTGGTCGCTGTCGGCCTATATGAAAAAGCGAGTCAAGAACGCGGTCCAGTTCATCTGCGATTTCGAGGAAGCGGTGGCGCATGCCGCGCGCGACATGGGGGTCGACGGGGTCGTCTGCGGCCATATCCATTGCGCCGAAATCCGCCAGATCGGCGATGTGACGTATTACAACGACGGCGATTGGGTCGAAAGCTGCACCGCGCTGGTCGAAGACTCGCATGGGGCCATCAGCATTGTCGACTGGGCAGCGGAAACCGCAAAGCAGGCCGCCGCGCCGATGCCTGCCGAAACGCAAGACGCCCCGCGCGAAAGGGAACAGGCATGAGACTCGCCATCTGCACCGATGCCTGGCACCCGCAAGTCAATGGCGTCGTGCGCACGCTGTCGACCACCGTCGACCGCCTGACCCGGCGCGGGCATGAGGTCGAACTGGTCACCCCGTCGCAGTTCTTCACGTTTGCCCTGCCCGGCTATAACGAGATCCGGCTGGCCATGGCGCCGCGTTTCGGCACCCGCCGCACGCTGCGCGCCTTTGCCCCCGACATCGTGCATATCGCCACCGAAGGCCCGATCGGCTGGAGCGCGCGCGCCTGGTGCAAAAGCAACCGGGTGCCGTTTACCAGCGCGTTTCACACCCGCTTTCCCGACTATGCGGCGGTGCGCACCGGGCTAAGCCCCGCGCATTTCTGGCCCTTGATGCGCCGGTTCCATGCGCCGAGCGAGGCGGTGCTGGTTTCGACCCCGTCTCTGGCGGCAGAGCTTGCCGACTATGGCATAGGCCATTCGCGGATGTGGTCGCGCGGGATCGACGATGCGCTGTTTCATCCGCACCATGCGCCGCACCCGGCCATGGCTGCCCTGCCCCGCCCGATCACGCTCAATGTCGGGCGCGTCGCGGTCGAAAAGAACCTGACCGCGTTTCTCGACGCCGATGTGCCCGGGACCAAAGTCGTCGTGGGCAACGGCCCCGATCTTGAGGCGATGCGCGCGCGCTATCCGCATGTGGTGTTTCTTGGCGCACTGACCGGCGATGCCTTGGCCAGCGCTTATTGCGCCGCCGATGCGTTCGTCTTTCCCAGCCGCACCGATACGTTCGGGCTGGTGATGATCGAAGCCATGGCCTGCGGTGTTCCGGTCGCGGCCTATCCGGTGCCGGGACCGATCGACATCATCGGGCCGCACGGGCGCGGCCCCGGTTCGCTGCTGCCGATGCAGGTCGGCGCGCTGGATGAGGATCTCGCCCTTGCCATTCGCCGCGCGCTGCGCTGCGATCGGATCGGCGCGGCGGTCTATGGCGCCAGCTATTCGTGGGATCGCGCGACCGACCAGTTCGTCGCCGCCATCAGCGAGGCGCTCGAACGGCGCAAGATCAGGGAATTGATCGCGGCCTGATAGAACGGCCCGTCAGATCGGGCCGCGATCGGCCCGATCAACTGGCTTTGGTATTGGGCGCCTTGGCGTTCATCAGCCGGAAAGCGCGACCATACCATTCGCTGCCCGGATAGTTGTTGCCGAGCACCGCAGCGGCCTTTTGCGCTTCCTGCGGGATGCCGAGCGCGAGGTAGCATTCGACAAGGCGATAGAGCGCTTCGGGGGTGTGGCTGGTCGCCTGATACTTGTCGATCACGCTGCGAAAGCGGATCGTACCGGCCAGCCACTTGCCGCTATGCTGGTAGAATCGACCGATTTCCATTTCCTTGCCGGCAAGGTGATCGTTCACCAGGTCGATCTTGAGCTTGGCATCGGTCGCATATTCGGTTGCCGGATAGCGACGGATCACTTCGGTCAGCGCATCGAGCGCCTGCTTGGTGTCCTTTTGGTCGCGGCGCACGTCGCTGATCTGTTCGTAATAGCACAGCGAGACGAGGTAATAGGCATAAGGCGCATCCTTGTTGCCGGGGTGTACCGACAGGAAACGCTGTGCCGCCTGAACCGATTTCGCATAGTCACGCGCGACGTAATAGCTGAACGCGCTCATCAATTCGGCGCGGCGGGCCCAGGGCGAATATGGATGCTGCCGCTCGACTTCATCGAACAGCGCGGCGGCCTGCTTGGCATCGCCCAGATCGAGCCGCTCTTTCGCGGCCATGTAGAGCGTGTCGACATCGCGCGCGACATAGGCGACGTCCTTCTTGGGCTTGGAGCTGCCACCGCAACCGGCAAGGCCGATCGACAACGTGACAAGGGCAAGGATCGGAAGGCGCAGCGGATGGCGGCCAAGGGCTTCGAGCGTCATAGGGGGCTCGTATAGCCACCGAGACCCGCGCCGCCAAGCACCGTTCGCGCTTGACAGCCAAACCGCGCACGATTTCCGGACATAGCCGGGCGGACCGGCCCCGCCGGTCGCTCAGGCGTGGGCGTGTTCGTCAAGCTGATCGAAAGGAGGCTCGACCGAAATGGCGTCGGCCAGCGTGATCCGGTCGAGAATCGCGGCGGTTTCGTCGCGCAATTGGAGCATGAGCCCGCGCAGCCGGCATTCCGCTTCTGGCAGGCAATTGGCGCAGGTTTCATGGGCATTGCGGCTGGCGCAAGGCACCAGCGCAAGGCTGCCGCGCGACAGGCGGATGATATCGCCATAGCGGATGTCGACCGGCGGCAGCGCCAGTTCATAGCCGCCATCGCGGCCCCGCTGCGAAACGACCACGCCTTCACGCGCCATTTCCGACAGAATAACGGTCAGGAACTTGCGGGGGATGTTCTGCGCCTCGGCAATGGCATCAAGCCGCACCGGACCCTGTCCGAAATGGTCGGCAAGATGTTGCAGGGCGCGGATGGTGTAGCGCGTTTTCTGCGAAAGCATGCCCTACTGTGGCCGGTTGCGCGCGGTTGTCAACGCGCGCACGCCCCTATTATGCGACAATCGCGCGCCGTTGCGTGTAAAATCCGAAAGCCGCGATGATCGCATAGCATAGCGCCGGCAGGACCAGCGCGCATTCGAGGCTGCCCGACACATCCGCCAGCCTGCCGGTCAAGGGCGGAATCACCGCCCCGCCGACGATTGCCGCGCAGATCACGCCCGACCCGTCGGCGGCACGCGCGCCAAGACCTTCGCTGGCAAGAGCAAAGATCGTCGGGAACATGATCGAATTCATCAACCCGATCGCCAGCAGGCTCCCGGTGGCGAGATACCCGCCGGTCTGCGTCGTCAAAAGGATCAGGATCAACGCCCCGGCGGCATTGCACGCCAGCACTTTGGCAGGATCGATCAGCCGCAGGACATAAGACCCGATCAGCCGCCCGACCAGCGCCCCGCCCCAGTAGAGCGCGATCAGCAGCCCGGTGTTGCGCACCTCGGGCCCGAGGACATGCGTCTGGCGCACATAGTTGACGATCATCGAGCCGATCGCGACTTCGGCGCCGACGTAGAGAAAGATGCACAAGGCGCCAAACCCGAAGCGCGGGCGGGCCAAAAGGTCAAAGCTCTTGAGCACCGAGCCCTGCTCGTGATGTTCGCCCTGCAACCGGTTGCGATTGGCAAAGACCACCCCCGCCACCAGCGCCAGCGCCAGCGCAAGGCCAAGGTAGGAATGGACCACCGCTTGCGTTGCCGCGACGCGATAGGCATCGAGCGCCGCACCCGACAGCCCGCTTGCCGTCTTGCCCGCCAGCGAGCCCAGCATGACGATCGACCCGACAATCGGAAAGACCGTCGTTCCCACCGAATTGAACGCCTGCGCAAACGTCAGCCGACTATGCGCGGTGCGCGCCGGGCCAAGCAGCGCAATCAGCGGATTGGTCACCACCTGGACAATCGTCACCCCGCCGGCCAGCACGAACAGCGCCATGAGAAACAGGCCGAATGTCGCGCTGTTTGATGCCGGGACAAACAGGATGCATCCGACCATCATCATCGCCAGCCCGATCGTCGCGCCGCGCATATAGCCGACTCGCTTGACGAGCGCCGCGCCGGGAATGCCGACGATCGCATAAGCCGCAAAGAACGCCGTCTGGACCAGCATCGCCTGCATGTAGTCGAGCGTGAACAAGTCCTTGAGTTTCGGAATGATCACGTCGTTGAGCGACGTGATACCGCCAAAGATGAAGAACAGCGCCATGACGAACCAGCGCAGCCCCGGCGCATCGATGTGCGTGCCGTCGGCGGTGACAGGATCGGGGGCGACAGGAGTGGGTGCGGTGCTGCTCGCAGCAGAGGGAGCCAGGGCCATCGGAATCCTCAGGGCGTCGGTCGGAATTCGTTTCCGTCCGGCTTGTTATGACGACCGAGGGAATCGCCCTCGACCGACGCCATCGATGGCAATCTATGACATCGATGTCAATCGGCGGTAGGCGAGAGGGTCGCGGCGTGCCCGTTCCTCATCCGGTGGCGCGGGCCCGGCCCGTGCCACCGGCATGATCGATCAGTGCGCCGCCTGTTGCAGATAGGCGACGAGATCGGCGCGATCCTTGGCATCGGGCAGACCGGCAAACGGCATGCGTGTGCCCGGAATATACTTGGTCGGCGAGGCAATGAACTGGTCGAGATTGGCGGGCGTCCAGGCAATCCCCTTGGCCTTCATGGCCGGCGAATAGGAAAACCCGGCAACCGAACCGGATTGCCGACCGACAATGCCCTTGAGCGTCGGCCCCAGCACGGTCCTGCCGGAATTGAGATCATGGCACGCAGCGCAACGCGCAAACACGGTCTTGCCGTGTGCGGTATCGCCCCCGGCAGCATTGGCTGTGGTCGCAACAGCAGCAAGCGCGACAAGCGCGCAGGCACCGGAAACAGCGGCAAAAATCTTCATGGTCAGCACTCCCCTTGGATGAAACCGGGATAGCTCCCCCCGGCTTTCGCAGCCCTGAATGGCGGGTTTCTGCCCAGTTCAGACAGGCGTTCAGGCAGGCGTTCAGACAGGCTGGGTTAGCAAGCCGAGCGCGGGTATGCCGACCGAGCGCCGCCCGCCGTAATCGGTGCGCACCACGATCAGCCCCTGGCGTTCGAGATGATCGAGCAAGCGCCGGATACGCCCCGAAGAGCGCGTGCCATAGACCGTGGCGAGCCGGTCGTCGTCGGGGCACGGCGCGCCTTCGCTCGCGGCCACGGCCAGCACCATGAACGGGGCCAGCAGATCGTCGGGCACATCGCGGCCCAGCGCCACGACCTGCCGCCATTGCGGCGCGGCATCGTCGGGAATGCCCGCAATCGCCATGGCAAAGCGGCGGCGGAATGCGGGCAAGTCGATCGAACCCGGAGCAATCCGCGCCATCCGGCACCGCACGGTGAAATCCTGATAGAGCTGCGCCGCAGCTTGAAACGTGCAATCGGGCTCCTCGGCCATCTCGGCGAGAATTGCGGCGATCGTGGCCGCGTCTTCCTCGGCGGCAAACAGGCTGGGTTCGACCGGCGGTTCGTGCGTTTCGGCCAGAGGCTGGCTTTCGGCGATCTGTTCGATCAGATCCCCGGCGTCGGGCGCTGCGGGTTCTTCGATTACCGCGCGCAAGGCCGGTTCGGCGGCTTCGTCGTGCAGGAGGTTGTCCATCGCCCCGCCCGCCATGTCGGGCAAAGGCATCAATCCCTGAATGACATTGCGCGCGCGCGTTTCGACATCGGCGATGCGTACCGAGATCGGGCGGCGCGCGATGGCCGGGCCCAGCCCGAGGAAATGGCCGCGTTCGAGATCGCGGATCGTTTCCGCCTGCCGCCGCTCCATGCCGAGCAAATCGGCAGCGCGCGCCATGTCGATGTCGAGAAAGGTGCGCCCCATCAAAAAGTTCGAGGCTTCGGCAGCGACGTTCTTGGCCAGCTTGGCAAGCCGCTGCGTCGCGATCACCCCGGCCAGCCCGCGCTTGCGCCCCCGGCACATCAGATTGGTCATCGCGCCCAGTGACAGGCGGCGCACTTCGTCCGAGACGTCACCGGCGGCGGCGGGGGCAAACATCTGCGCTTCGTCGACCACGACCAGCGCGGGATACCATTCGTCGCGCGGGGCATCGAACAAGGTATTGAGAAACACCGCCGCGCAGCGCATCTGCGCTTCGAGATCGAGCCCGTCGAGCGCGAGCACGACCGAGGCGCGATGCGTGCGGATCCGCGCGGCGAGCCGGACGATCTCCGCCTGATCATAAGCCGCGCCATCGACCACGACATGGCCAAAGCGATCGGACAGGGTGACGAAATCGCCTTCGGGATCGATCACCACTTGCTGGACGAGTTGCGCGCTTTGTTCGAGCAGGCGGCGCAGCAGATGCGATTTGCCGGACCCGGAATTGCCCTGCACCAGCAGGCGGGTCGCCAAAAGCTCCTCGATGTCGATCCGTATCGGGGCGCCGGCCCGGTCGGCCCCGATGACTATGGCTGCGCTCACGGATCAGCGCTTTAATGCCCCGGGACAGGGCGGCAACCCCCCTGCCCCGGGCTATCCACGACTAAAGCAGAGCGCGCCGGTGCCGCGCCTCTCATCCCATCAATGCCGGATAAGGTAATCAAAGGCGGAGAGCGCGGCTTTGCTGCCTTCGCCCATGGCGATGATGATCTGCTTGTAGGGCACGGTGGTCGCATCGCCTGCGGCAAAGACGCCGGGGACATTGGTTGCACAGCGCGCGTCGATCTCGATTTCGCCCCGATTGCTCAGGCCGACCGAGCCTTTGAGCCATTCCGTGTTGGGCACGAGACCGATCTGCACGAAAATGCCTTCAAGCGTGACGGTATGATCCTCGTCCGTCGTCCGGTCGCGATAGACGAGGCCGGTCACTTTGCCGCCATCGCCGAGCACTTCGCGAGTCAGGGCCGAAACGATGATGGTGACATTGGGCAGGCTGCGCAATTTGTCCTGCAACACCGCATCGGCGCGCAACTGGCTGTCGAATTCGATCAGCGTGACATGCGCGACGACTCCGGCGAGATCGATGGCCGCCTCGACGCCGGAATTGCCGCCGCCGATCACGGCAACGCGCTTGCCTTTGAAAAGAGGCCCGTCGCAGTGGGGGCAATAGGCCACGCCCTTGTTGCGATATTCGTCTTCGCCGGGGACGCCCATCTGCCGCCAGCGCGCACCGGTCGACACGATCACCGTCCGCGCGCGCAGGCTGGCGCCGCTTTCCAGTTCGATCGTGGTGAGACCGTCGCTGTCGCCGGATGTGAGCGCAACCGCCTTTTGCAGGTTCATCACGTCGACGTCATAGCTTTTGACGTGCTCTTCGAGATGCGCGGCGAGCGCCGGGCCCTCGGTGTGCGGCACCGAAATGAAATTCTCGATCCCCATGGTGTCGAGCACTTGCCCGCCAAAGCGTTCGGCAACGACGCCGGTGCGAATGCCCTTGCGCGCGGCATAGATTGCCGCCGCCGCGCCCGCCGGGCCCCCGCCGACAACCAGCACGTCGAAGGGTTCCTTGGCGGCGATCTTTTCCGCCGCGCGGGCAACCGCCCCGGTGTCGAGCTTTGCGACGATCTCGGCCAGATCCATGCGGCCCTGGCCAAACGGTTCGCCATTGAGGAACACCGTCGGCACGGCCATGATCTTGCGCCGTTCGACTTCGTCCTGGTACAGCCCGCCGTCGATCGCGACATGGCTCGCCTCCGGATTGAGCGCGGCAATGATGTTGAGCGCCTGTACCACGTCAGGGCAGTTGAGGCACGACAGCGAGAAAAACGTCTCGAAATGCAGCGGGCCGCGAAGCGCGCGGACCTGATCGAGCAATTCGGCGTCTTCCTTGGGCGGATGCCCCCCGACATGGAGCAGCGCGAGAATCAGCGACGTGAATTCATGACCCAGCGGCAGACCGGCGAACACGACTTCGGCCCGTGGCTTTCCGCTATCGTCGGCATCGGCGCAGATGGCAAAGCTCGGGCGGCGTGCGTCGCTGCCGTCGTAACGCGCGCTGATCTTGTCCGACAGCACGGCGATTTCTTCGACCAGCGCGCGCAAGTCGGCGGACTTGGCGTCATCACCCAGGCTCGCGACCAGCTCGATCGGCCGACGCAAGTTCGCGAGATAAGCCTTGAGCTGGGCGGTGGTGGCGGCATCGAGAATGGGCATGACTGGTCACTCGTGGGTGGCCGATACGCATCTGGCACCGGCATGCGGAGGGGGTTGGGATCGCGAGCGGCGGACGCGGCAAGTCGGGCGTCGGGCGCAAAGTCCCGCGCGAATCATCGCCGACATGTGCGTAAAAAAAGGGGGGCGGGCGGCGGCCTGGTAAAAATGGCAAGCCACCCGACCGGGTCCGGAGCGTTCGAACAAGAGGGATCGAACGCTCCGGCGGTATTGCAATCAGATCTTGCCGACCAGATCGATCGACGGTGCCAGCGTTGCGGAACCTTCTTCCCACTTCGCCGGGCAGACCTGACCGGGGTGTTCGCGCCAGAACTTTGCCGCCTTGATCTTGCGCAGCAGTTCGGCGGCATTGCGGCCCACGCCTTCGGGGGTGATTTCGACCAGCTGGATCGTGCCGTCGGGATCGACCACGAACGTACCGCGGTCAGCCAGGCCGACGCCTTCGCGCAGGATGTTGAAATTGTTCGACAGCGTGTGATTCTGGTCGCCGACCATGAAATAGTTGATCTTGCCGATCGCCGGCGAGCTGTCGTGCCATGCCTTGTGGCTGAAATGGGTGTCGGTCGACACGCTGAACACTTCGACACCGAGCGACTGCAGCTCGGCATAGTTGTCGGCAAGGTCTTCCAGCTCGGTCGGGCACACGAACGTGAAGTCTGCCGGGTAGAAGAAGAACACTGCCCACTTGCCGGCAATGTCGGCTTCGGTCAGGTCGACGAACTTGCCCTGGTGAAAAGCGGTGTTCGCGAAGGGTTTGATGTGGCTGCCAACGATCGACATGGTTGCTGAACTTCCCTGCATTTTGGCCCTGACGGGCCGTGGTTGGAAACTGTCGAGAGCAGAAGTAGGCGCACCGCGCGCGCTTTTCCAATGATCAATTCCGCCCATATTGATTTACATTTTCGATCAATAAATTTGCGATAGACGCTTGACGGAGAGTTGACGGAAAAACCGTCACCGCAGCGGCACTTGCGAAATATGCAATCATGGCGCAGGAATTTGCACTTGAAAGGCCGGGCCGTCTCCCCCAGTTGACGACAAACAGAACGAAGGCGTTCCATTAAATTCCCGCCTCCAAGCCCCATACCCAGCGAATGCCCCCAATCGCACCAGGATCTCCGATGAGCGCCCAGACCGACCATTCTCCGATTTCGACACCCACGCGCGAAAACCCCGGCAGGCGACGCCTGCTCGGCCGCGCGGGGATCATCGCGCTGGTCGCGGCGGGCGCCTACGGGATCTATGCCTATATCGGCTATCTCGACCACGGCCAGTTTGTGCAGTCCACCGATGACGCGTATGTCAAAGCCGACGGCATCACGGTCAGTTCAAAGCTGTCGGGCTATGTGCGCACGGTCAAGGTCGCCGACAATCAGCCGGTCAAGCCCGGCGATCTGCTCGTCGAAGTCGATCCGACCGACTATCGCATCCGCCTTGCCCAGGCGAGCGCGCAGGAAGATGTCGCCCGCGCGGGCCAGGCAACCACCCGCGCCAGCATTACCGAGGCCGAAGCCGGCGTGGCGCAGGCGCAAGCCGCGCTGACCACGGCGCAGCGCGATCTGACCTTTTATACCGGCGAAGTCGCGCGCTACCGCCCGCTCGTCGCGGCAGGCTCCGAGCCAAGGCAGACGCTCGACCAGCTGTCCTCCAATCGCGACAAGGCTGCCGCCACCGTCGCCGCGCAAGAGGCTGCGCTTGCCGCTGCCAAGGGCAAGCTCGAAGCCGCCCGCGCGCAGCTTGGCCAGTCCGGCGCACAGATCGAGGCCGCCGCCGCGCAAGCCGATGCCGCGCGCACCGATCTTGCCACCACCCGCCTGACCGCGCCGGTCACGGGCAAAGTCGCCTCGACGTCGGTGCGCGTCGGCCAATTCGTCCAGCCCGGGCAGCGGCTGATGACGATCGTCCCGGTCCAGGCGATCTATATCGAGGCCAATTTCAAGGAAACGCAGATCGGCCTCATGCGCCCGGGCCAGCCTGTCACGATCGAAGTCGATGCGCTGCCCGGTGTGGAATTCCACGGCAGCGTCGACAGCATCACGCCGGGCACCGGGGCAACGTTCTCGCTGATCCCGCCGCAGAACGCGACCGGCAACTTCACCAAGATCGTGCAGCGTGTGCCCGTGCGCATCCGCATCGACGCCGGGCCTGAAGCACGACGCGTGCTGGTGCCCGGCCTGTCGCTGCGTGTCGATGTCGATACCAGCGGGGCACGCGGCGCGATTCACCAGATCAGCGCCGAGGAAAAGCGGTCGCACTCATGAGCGCGCCCGCACCTGGAACGGTGGACCAGACGAAGAACGCCGACCTGACCGCCTGGCTGGCGGTGATCGCCGGCGCGATCGGCGCGTTGATGGCCACGCTCGACATTTCGATCGTGAATTCCGCGCTGCCGACGATTCAGGGCGAAATCGGCGCCTCGGCGACCGAAGGCACCTGGATTGCGACATCGTATCTCGTCGCCGAAATCGTCATCATCCCGTTGACCGCCTGGCTTGAACGGGTGTTCGGGCTGCGGCGCTTCCTGCTGTTCATGGCCGGGCTGTTCACGCTGTTTTCGGTGGCCTGCGGGCTTGCCAGCACATTGCCCGAAATGATCATGGGGCGCGTCGGCCAGGGCTTTACCGGGGGGGCGATGATCCCGACCGGGATGACCATCATCGCCACGCGCCTGCCGCGCCATCAGCAACCGATGGGCACCGCGCTGTTCGGATCTACGTTGATCCTCGGGCCGGTGCTGGGGCCGCTCGTCGGCGGCTGGCTGACCGAACACTACAGCTGGCACTATGCCTTTTTCGTGAACATCCCGATCTGCGTCATGCTGATCACGTTTCTGATCGTCGGGCTGAAGCATCAGCCGATGAAGCTCGACGAATTGAAGCAGGCCGACTGGCTGGGCATTTTCGGGATGGCCGCCGGGCTTGGCGGGTTGACCGTCGTGCTGGAAGAAGGCAATCGCGAACAATGGTTCGATTCGACGCTGATCTGGCGGCTGACAGCGGTCACCGTGGTCGGCTTCGTGATGATCGGACTGGGGCAGATCTTTGCCAGGCGCCCGGTGGTGAAGCTGGCCCTGTTGCGAAACCGGGCGTTTGCCTCGGTCTTCGTGCTCGGCCTGCTGGTCGGCGCGGTGCTCTATGGCACGTCTTATGTCATTCCGCAGTTCCTCTCGGCGATCGCCGGATATAACGCGCAGCAGTCGGGCGAGATCGTGTTTCTGTCGGGGATTCCGGCGGCGATGATGATGCCGCTGTTCCCGATCCTTGTCGCGCGGCTCGATTTGCGGCTGGCGGTGGCGTCCGGGCTCATGCTGATGGCGGGGTCGTGCTGGATCGATTCGGCGCTGAGCGCGCAATCGGACGGATCGGAATTCGTGGTGTCGCAATTGATGCGCGGGCTGGGTCAGGCGCTGTCGATGCTGTTCCTCAATCAGGCAGCGATCGCCAGTGTCAAACCCAGCGAGGCGGGCGATGCCTCCGGGCTGTTCAATGCCGCGCGAAACCTCGGCGGGTCGATCGCGCTCGCGCTGTTGGCAACGCTGCAGGACCGGCGGCTCGAATTTCATCACTGGACGCTGTTCGAATCCGTGCCGGCCAACGACACCGGCGTTCAGGCCTGGGTGCAAAGCCAGACCAACGGACTTGGCTATGACGCCACGCTCGGCGCGATCCAGTCTGTCAACCAGGCGGTGATGCGCGAAGCGCTGGTGATGAGTTTCACCGACGAATTCGTCGCGCTGGCCATTGCCATCGCCATCGTCGTTCCGCTCGTCCTGCTCCTGCGCCCGCTTCCCAAGGGCCACCACAAGATGGCAATGCACTGATGTCAGCCTATTCCCCCCCTCTCCGCCCCATCATCGGCCTGTGCCTTGCGGGTCTCCTGGCGGGATGCGCCAGTGTCGGGCCGAACTGGCACGGCGCGCCGGTCGCCGCGCCCGATGCGGCGGCACGCCCTGCATTCCTGCGCGCACCGGCCAATACCGATGCGACCGCACCTTCGGCGCGCTGGTGGGAAGCGCTGGGCGATCCGGTGCTCGATGACCTGATCACGCGGGCTTTGACAGGCTCGCCCGATCTGGCCGCCGCACGCGCGCGCATAGCGCAATCGCGCGCCACGTTGTCGGCGGCGAAAGGCGCGCTGCTGCCCGCTGTCAACGTCGGGGGTGTCGCCGGCGAAGCCTCGTTGCCCGGTGCACTGCTCAGCCGCAACGGACGCCTGTCGGAACAGATCTACGGCGACGATTTCGACGCTTCGTGGGAAGTCGACCTGTTCGGCGCCAATCGTCGCCGGGTCGAAGCCGCGCGCGATCGCGCCGATGCGTCGCTCGCTTCGGCCGCCGATGTCGCGGTTGCCTTGTCCGCCGAAGTCGCGCGCGCCTATGTCGCGCTGCGTGCCGAACAGGCGAGTGCCGCGCTGCTCGAACGGCAAGTGGATTGCGATCGCCGCCTGGTCGGCCACGCGCAGGACCGCTTTGCCCACGGCACCACGCCCGAACAAAGTGTCGACAGCGCCCGTTCGACCCTCGCGCAAAGCGAAAGCGATCTGGCCGCATCGCGCGCGCAGATCACGGTTCTGGCCGATCAGCTTGCCGTGCTGATCGGGCGCGAGCCCGGCGCGCTCGATGCCCTGGCGGCAAAGCCTGCGCCCGTGCCGCTGGTTCCCGCGCATGTCGCGGTGGGCGATCCGGCCCGCCTGTTGCGTCACCGCCCCGATATTCGCCTCGCCGAGCGCCAGCTTGCGGCGGCCAATGCCGATCTTGGCGCGCGGATTGCCGATCGCTTTCCGACGATCAGCTTTACCGGTGTGCTGGGCCTGGGCGGGACGCGCGTCGGCGAGGCCTTTGCGCCGAGCACGCTGATCGGGCTGATCCTGCCGCAGATCAAATGGAACCTGTTCGACGGTGGCCGTGCCGCCGCACAGGTCCGCGCCGCCCATGGCGCGCGCGACGAAGCCGAGGCCCAATATCGTTCGCGCGTGCTCGCAGCGCTCGAAGATGCCGAAGCTTCGCTGACCCGGTTTGGCAACCGGCGGATCACGCTCGCCAAAGCGGTCGAACAGCGCGATGCCGCAGCCCATCTCGCCGCCTTGCAGGAAACCCGCGCACAAGGCGGCACGCTGTCGCGCGCCGACGCGCTCTCGTCCGAGCGCCAGACCCTGCGCGCAGAGCTCGGCACCGTGTCCGCAAAGGCGCAACTGACCACCGATTTCATCGCGGTGGAAAAGGCGTTGGGGCTGGGTTGGGAAAGCGAGGCGCCGCAGGAATGAGCCGTCTGCGTTCCGTTTATAGTGGCTTGACCATGCCAAAATTTCAGGCAGACTTTCGACCTATAAAGCCAACAAGGCAGATAGGTGGGAAGGATGAGCTGGGTATCGACAATGGGTCGGCGCTTTTTGCTGGCCTATTCAGAAGGGTTGGTCATGACCTGCCCGATGCATCGCGCGGACGATGGTGCCGAAACGGGCGCCATGACACCCGCCGCGATCGATCAGTTGCAGGATAATCTCCATGCAGCGCGCAGACGCGACGTCGCCGGTTCATTCCAGGCGCAAGCGTTCAACTCAGTCAGGCATTGAGACGTCAGGTCCGTCAGGCTGTGAATGCGCTGCGCCCATGATGTCGAACGACGTTTTGGACGGCCCAACAGATGAAATCGCGACAAACAACCGGGATTTTCCGGGCAGTTGTGCCGTGCCGCCCGTGCGGCGCGGTCGGCCGTCGATCGCCGAAGCCGAAGCGCTTTCGGGGCGCATTCTCGATGCGAGTTGGGACGTGCTGCTGGCGGGGGGGCTGGAAAGCTTTACCTTTGATCGCGTGGCTCGCCATGCCCATATCGGCAAAGCGACAATCTATTCCCGCTTTCCGGGGAAAGTCGAATTGCTGCGCGCCTTGTTGGCAAGGCGCATCGCCTTGCGCAGTGATCACCTGAAGCAGCGCGGCTCTGATCTGCCACTCGAACAGGCATTCTGCCTGCGTGCCGCAGACACGATCAAAATGCTGTTTTCTCCCGATCACGTGTTGCTCGAGCGTCTGATCGATTGGCTCGAACAGGAAACCGGCGAAGGGCACCGGATGCGCGTCGCAGCCTTCCGCGACGCCATTGAATCCGTCGGGCAGTCCCTGGCCGAGGGTGGAGTGCTCGGCGAAAGCACAGATCAGGGGCACCTGCCTGTTGTCGATCCTGATCGTGCCGGACGCCTGTGGATCGAAGCGCTGATGGGGCACGCCAAACTCGCCTATACCGAAGGCGCCTCGTCACCTGCCGAAATCGAACGCTGGGCATCCGATTATACCCGGTTCTTCTTTGCCGGGCTGCGTGCGATGGTAGGGAACGACTGAAATCAGGTGGGGCGGCACGCAATGCCCGCCGCCCCGATCGGCTCAGAACACGACGCGCGCAGTCACCCCATACGTGCGCGGATCACCCAACTGACCGACGATCAGCCCGGTATTGCCGGGCGCCACGGCGAGCTGCTGATAATAGCCAACATCGAATGCGTTGCGGACCCAGCCATAGATGTCAAAGCCGCTGTCCGCGCGAAAACCCGCGCGCAGATTGGTCAGCGCATAGCCATTGACCCAGGTATAGGCGGACGGCGACGGGTTTGACGAAAAGGCCGTGCGATAGCTGCCGTCGACCCCGGCATAGAGCTCTCCGCCATGACCCCACAAAGTGACCGGCACATTGCCTTCGGCGCCATAAGAGAGAGTCAGCTTTGATACGCCGGGCAGGCGCTGGCCCGATACGTCGCACGACGCCGGGCTCAGTCCGCCGGGCGTGCCGGCAGGCGAAGGCGTCTGCGAGCCGGTAACGGTGGTCCCGCCCGCCAGTTCCGGCGGGCACGGGGCATTGGCAAAGCGGACGTATTTCGCATCGTTATAGGCGCCGTTGAAATAGGCGTTGACGCGCTGGTTCGGGCGCAGCGCCAGATCCCATTCGACCCCTTGCACCCGGACCAGCGGCGCGCTGTCGACATAGCCGCGCAGCGCACTTTGCTGCCCGTTGTTCACGATCGCCTGATAATTGTGAATTTCGGTGCGGAAGGCATCGAGATTGAACGTGACGCGACGCCCCAACCACTGCGTCTTCAGCCCCGCCTCGAAATGATCGACACTCTCGGGCTTGACCGTGGCATATTGCAGCAAGGGCGCCCCGGTCGAATCCGCGGGCAAGCCGTTGAGATTGATCCCGCCCGATTTGAACGTGTGGGCATAAGAGGCATAAGTGTGGATATCGCGCGCCAGCGCATAGCTTGCGGTCACATCATACGACACGTTCCAGGCGCTGTATGTCGCGGCAAAGCTTTCCGGCGCCAACTGCGACAGTTGCGACAACTGCGCCGCCGTGTTGTTTGTCGCAAACTGAACGAGGTTGCCCGAGGCATCGGTGACGATGCCGTTATACGTGCCGCTCTTCCAGTCGTAGTTCAACCGCACGCCCGGCTGGATCGACAGCGCATCGGTCGCTTTCCAGGTCAGCTGGCCATAGAGCGCGGCGCTGGCGTTCTTGAGCCCGATGGTATTGGTCGAAGTCAGCCCGTTGAGGCAATTGGTATTATAGCAGTCGCTTGCGCTGGTGGTCGGCTTCAATAGCCACTTGCTCGCCGCGGCGCCCTGCACTTGCAGCCCTTGCGTATGCACGGTCTGGTCAAAACCGAACAGGCCGACCGTGTAATCGATCTTGTGCCCTTCGTGGCTCAGGCGGATTTCCTGCGTGATCTGATGCTGTTGCGAGGGATTTTGCGAAACGCTGGTGACCGGCAGACCGGTGTAGTCGCGATCGTTCGACGGATCCCAGTGCCAGAACCGCCACGCGGTGATCGAGGTCAGCTTGCCGATGCCGGTGTCCAGCTCCGCCTTGAGCGAGGCGCCGCCAACTTCGTTGAGCGCGCGCAGCGGCGTATCAAGGTCGGCCACGCGCGCAAACGGATTGGTGCTCGGCGGGGTATAGCCAGCCGTCGCGGCCAGCGCGGCGAATTGCCGGTTCAGTGCGCGCTGGGTCGTGCCTGTGCGGGCATAGACAAAGCCGCAGCATTCGGGATTCTGCCGGTTCCAATCCCCCGTCAGCGTGATCCGCAACGTGTCGGTCGCTTTCCACAGCACTTGCGCGCGGCCCCCGACATTGTTCTGGCCGTTGATCCCGTCGCCGTTATGCGCATTGTAGACATTGCCGTCGCGGTTGGTCGACGACACGGCAAGGCGCACCGCGACACGATCGCTCAGCGGGCCGGAAACCGCGCCCTTGAACTGGTGAAAACCTTCATTGCCGACCGAAACCTCGGCGCGCACGGTGAAGTCAAAGCTGGGCTGGCGCGTGGTGATGTTGATGGCACCCGCCGTCGTATTCTTGCCGTAGAGCGTACCCTGCGGCCCGCGCAGCACTTCGACCCGATCGACATCGAGGAAATCGAATGTCGCCGCTGCCGGGCGCGCATAATAGACATCGTCGACATAGACGCCGACGCCCTGTTCGATGCCGTCGTTGGTAAGACCCAGAGTCGCCCCGAGCCCGCGGATGTTGAGCGAGGTGTTGCGCGGATTTTGCGAATAGAACTGTAACGTCGGAGTCAACTGCTGCACGCGGTCGATATTGAACGCGCCGGTCCGGTCGATATGTTCACCACCCAGCACCGACAGGGAGATCGGCACGGCTTGCGACGTTTCCGCCCGGTGCCGCGCGGTGACGACGATAATGTCGCCCTCATCTGCCGCCGATTGCGCGGCGGGCGCATCGCTGGCGGGCGCGGCCAGCGCGGGAGTCGCGGCAATCAGCGCCAAGGGGGCAGCGGCAGTCAGCAAGGGGCGCAAAGACATCTGTAAATTTCCCTGAATACATCATTGTGCCGTGAACGGGCGGTCATTGATCGTCCGGACGGTGACCATGAACCGGCCTCCCTCATGGTTGCCGGACAGCCTTGTCACCCTCGAACACTCGGCTGAGCCTCTATACTCTACATTTTAAGTAGACATGCAAGGAGTTCTTTTGTGCGGCAAAGTCGGCCTATCGTTCTGCGCGCCATGCATTCCCCGCAGCAGGTCTTTATGCCAGGAGATGTGACAATTGACGCTGGCCGCTTGCCAGCATGGTGGCCCGGCGTGCAAAGACGCAATATACTGTAACACATGGAGTCACGAAGGCGCGATCATGGCCGCATCCCCGCCAGCCCCCCCTCACCCGACCGCGCCCGCAAAAGCCCGTGATCATTCCTTGTCCGGCTTGCCCGGCCACGCGGCATTGCCGGCAGACCGGTTCTTCAATCGCGAATTGAGCTGGCTCCAGTTCAACCGCCGCGTTCTCGCCGAAGCGCAAAATCCGAATTATCCCTTGCTCGAACGGCTGCGCTTTCTGTCGATATCGGGCAGCAATCTCGACGAATTCATCATGGTGCGCGTCGCCGGGCTTGCTGCGCAAGTCCGCCGTCAGATCGACGAAGTGTCGATCGACGGACTATCGGCCACGCAGCAGTTACAGGACATCCATGTCGCGCTCGGCGAACTGGTCGAGGCGCAGGCCCGGATCTTCACCGAACTGACCGTCGCGCTGGAAAACGAGGGTGTTCGCCTGATCACCGGTCGCCGTCTCGAAAAGGCCGAAGCCGAATTCCTGAGCGACTATTTCGAACGCCATGTCCTGCCCGCGCTGACCCCGCAGGCGATCGACCCGGCCCACCCCTTTCCCTTCATTGCCAATCAGGGCAGCGGCATCCTGTTTTCGCTGGTCCGCATCGCCGACGGGGCGCCGGTCAACGAGATGGTGCTGATCCCGCCGGCCATGCCGCGCTATGTCCGCCTGCCCGGTCAACCGGCGACCTGGATCGGCATAGAGGAACTGATCCGGCGCAAGGCGTCGCGGCTGTTCCCCGGTTTTCGCATTCACGGCAACGGTATCTTCCGCGTCCTGCGCGACAGCGACATTGAAATCGAGGAAGATGCCGAGGATCTCGTGCGCTATTTCCGCACCGCCATTCAGCGCCGTCGGCGCGGGCGCGTCATCCTGCTGACTCTGGAAAGCCAATTCGACGCGGGCGCCGAGGCGATGTTGCGCGACAAGCTGCGGCTTGACCATGCGCAAGTGATCAAGACAAAGGGGCCGCTGTCGATGACCGGGCTTTCGGCGGTCGTCGAAGAGGAACGCCCCGACCTGAAATTCGAACCGTACAGCCCGCGCTATCCCGAACGGATTCTCGAACACGACGGCGATTGCTTTGCCGCGATCCGCGAAAAGGATCTCGTCGTCCAGCACCCGTTCGAAAGCTTCGATGTGGTGATCGATTTCCTTCATCAGGCGGCATCCGACCCCGATGTCGTCGCGATCAAGCAGACGCTCTATCGCGCGGGCAAGCAGTCGGCGGTGATCGCCGCGCTGATCGCGGCGGCCGAGGCGGGCAAGTCGGTAACGGCCGTGGTCGAGCTCAAGGCCCGCTTTGACGAAGAACAGAACCTGCACTGGGCAAGCCAGCTCGAACGCGCCGGGGTGCAGGTGATCTATGGCTTCGTCGACTGGAAGACCCACGCCAAAGTGTCGATGGTGGTGCGCCGCGAAGGCGATGGCTATCGCACATATTGCCACTTTGGCACAGGCAACTATCATCCCGTCACGGCGCGGATCTATACCGATCTGTCGTTCTTTACCGCCGATCCGCGCTTTGGTCGCGATGCCGGGCTGCTGTTCAATTTCATCACCGGCTATATCGAGCCGCGCGGCACCGAAATGCTGGCGATTTCGCCCGGCGGGGTTCGCGCGCGGCTTTATGAATGCATCGACCGCGAGATCGCCTTTGCCCGCGCCGGAAAGCCGGCGACGATCTGGTGCAAGCTCAACGCGCTGACCGATCCAGATCTGATCGACCGGCTGTACCTTGCCAGCCAGGCGGGCGTTTCGATCAGTCTGGTCGTGCGCGGGATCTGTTGCCTGAAACCGGGCATCAAGGGCCTGTCCGAAACGATCACGGTCAAATCGGTCATCGGCCGGTTTCTCGAACACAGCCGCATCTGGGCCTTTGGCAACGGCGGCGCATTGCCCAACAAGCGGGCGCGGGTCTACATTTCATCGGCCGACGGGATGAGCCGCAACCTCGACCGCCGCGTCGAAGTACTGGTGCCGATCCGCAACAGCACCGTGCATGATCAGGTGCTCGATCAGGTCATGCTCGCCAATCTGCTTGACACCGAACAAAGCTGGCAGCTTGACGCAAAGGGCAATTCGCATCGCGTCGATCCCGGACCGCAACCCTTCAACGTGCATCGGTATTTCATGACCAACCCTTCGCTTTCCGGACGCGGCGCAGCGCTGACCAAAGGGCGCAAAGTGCCCAAGCTCGCGCTTCGGCGCGGTGGCGCGGCAACGGCCTGAAACGATGATGGCCGAGACGATTTCGTGATTTTGAGGCCGAACGCCAGAGAAGAAGACTACGGGGCATGACCACATCCGATCGACGCTCTCCCCGCATCCCGTTGCGGGCGATTATCGACATCGGCTCAAACACCGTGCGCCTCGTCATTTATGGCGGCCCGGTGCGCGCGCCCGAAGTGCTGCATAATGAAAAGGTCACCGCCCGGCTCGGCAAAAGCGTCGCGGAATCCGGGCTGCTGGGCCGACGTGCCAGTGCGACGGCGCTGGCCGCGCTGGCCCGCTATCGCGTGTTGCTGTCGCTGCGCGGGGTCGATCGCGTCGATGTCGTGGCAACGGCGGCCGTGCGCGATGCCGCCAATGGCCCGGCCTTTCTCGAAAAGGTCGAAGGACTTGGCTTTGCCCCCCGCCTGTTGAGCGGCGAACAGGAAGCGGTGACCAGCGCGCATGGCGTGCTCGGCGCCTTTCCCGGCGCGCGCGGCATTGTCGGCGATCTTGGTGGGGGCAGCCTGGAACTGGTCGACATCGATGGCGACAGTTGCCGCCACGGCGTCTCGATGCCGCTTGGCACGCTGCGGCTTGCCGCCTTGCGCGCCGGGGGCGATCGCGGCTTTGGCCAGTCGGTCGGGCGGGCGTTGAAAAAGGCCGATTGGGCCGCCGAGCCGGGATCTACGCTCTATCTTGTCGGCGGATCGCTGCGCGCCTTTGCCCGCTATGCGATGAGCCGACTGGATTGGGCGATCGACGATCCGCACGGGTTTGAACTCAATCCCGTCGATGCCTTGCGCATTGCCAAAACGCTCGTGCGGCGCAAGCCCGAAACGCTGCGCCCGCTGCCCGGCATTTCCACCAGTCGCATGAACAGCCTGCCCGATACGGCGGCGCTGCTGGCCGTGCTGATCCGGCGCCTGGCGCCGGGCAAGCTGGTGTTTTCGGCATGGGGCCTGCGCGAAGGGATCCTTTACGAAGACATGCCCGTCGGCATTCGCGGGCAGGATCCGCTGGTCGCGGGGATGTCGGCCTTTGTCCAGGAACAGGGCATTCCGGCGCAGATCGGCGCGATGGTCGCCGGCTGGACCGTGGCGGCAAGCCCGCCTGCGGGAATCGAACGGCGCGAACGGCTGCGGCTGGCGACCACCATGCTGTGCCTTGCCGCTGCGACTGTCGAGCCCAATTTGCGCGGCGACATTGCGCGCGACTGGGCCTTGCGCAAACGCTGGATCGGCGCCGGGACGACCGAGCGCGTCATGCTGGCGGTTGCCATGCTCGCCCATTCCGGGCGTCTTGACGTGCCGCCGCAATTGCTCACGCTTGTCCCGCCCGCCTCGCTGCGCGAAGCCCAGGCATGGGGGCTTGCCACCAGACTGTGCCGCCGGTTCAGCACGTGCGCGCCGCATGGCCTGACCGAAAGCAGCCTGACCGTCGAAGGCGAACGGCTGGTGCTGAGCGTACAGCCCGCGCTCGCCGCGCTGGTCAACGAAGGCGTCGAACGCGATCTCAAGGTGCTGGCCGCGCACCTTGGCCTGAAAAGCCAGGTGCGTTAACCAAGCAGGCCGGGATCAACCGCCCGGATTTGCCGCCTCGCGCGCGGCTTCGGCCTCGGCTGCGGCAAGCACGCGCAAGACATTGCCCGACCAGATCCTGGCAATATCTTCGCGGGAATACCCGGCCTTGAGCAGCGCCTCGGTAATCCTGGGCAGGCCGGCGACGTCTTCCATGCCCGATACACCGCCGCCGCCGTCCCAATCGGCGCCGATGCCGACATGGTCCACACCGGCGATTTTGATCGCGTGCAGCAGGTTGGCCATGACGTCGGCAAACGTCGGGCCGTTGATCACCGGATAACGCGCCTCGATCGCGCGCCGTTCGGTCAGCCAGGCGGCGCGGGCAGCCGGATCGAGCGCGCCGTTGTCCGGATATTTTTCTTCCAGTGCCTTCATGGCCGCCGTCCGCTGCGGATCGGACGTTTCCGCTTTGACATAGACGGTGTTGATCTGGATGACCCCGCCCTGCGCCGAAAGCGCGCGCAGATGCGCGTCGTCGATATTGCGCGGATGATCGAACACCGCGCGACACCCCGAATGCGTAAGGATCACCGGCGATCTGGACAGCGCCAGCGCATCATCGAGCGCCTTGTCCGAACTGTGCGACAGATCGGGCACCACGCCGAGCCGGTTCATCCGCGCCAACAGCCCCTTGCCCGCCGGGCTCAGCCCACCCCACTGCTCCTTGTCGGTCGCGCTGTCGGCAAACTGGTTGTTGCGGAAATGGGCAAAGCCCGAAATGCGCACGCCCAGCCGATAGAAGGTGTCGAGCAAAGTCATGTCATCGCCCAGCGGCCAGGCGTTTTCGATCGACAGGAACACCACGATCCGCCCGCTTGCGGCGATTTTCGGCGCATCGGCGGCCTTGTCGGCCAGCGCAAAGATTGCCGGATGCGCGGCGACCATCTCGCGAATCGCCACGCCGCGCATGATCGCCGCATCGCGCGCACCGCGTGTCGCTGCCGGAGTCAGGGGCCCTTGCGGCGTATAGATCGCCCAGAACCCGCCATCGAGATGGCCCTGCTTCATGCGCGGCACGTCGACCTGGCTGAAATCGCGCCGGGTATCGTGGCGGTCCATGATCGACCAGCCGGGTATGGCCAGAAATTCGGGCGTATCGAGATGGGTATCGAGCGTCAGCAGCGACCGATGCACACGCATCCCCTCTGCCGAAACCAGCGGCGCAGCATTGGCAGCAGGATGCTTTGCCGGTCGCGCGGCAAGCGGCCCGGTGATCAGGCCCAGCGCGAGACCGGTCAGCAAGAGGGCACGCCGGGTCAATGTGCCCGAAGCAAAGGGTCGGGACGGTGCGCGCATGACAATGGCTCCTGACCGGGCGCATTCCCGGTAAACCACCATCCTTTTGTGGTCACGCCCCGTTGTCAAACGCTTATCACGACGCGGCAGGGTACACCTGGCGGGATATTTTAACATCCATTACGCGATCTTAAGTATTTTTGCTCATACGGTTGCAGGAGTATCGTGCGACGCCCTTTTTAGAGGCAAAGTCATGCATGCATCCGAAAAACCATTGTCGCCCGCCCTGCAGCAGCGCCGTTCGGAACGGCTCGGCATCAGTGCAAAAGTGCAATATCGCCGCTCCACCGTGCGTATGGCGGGGGTGACGCTCGATTTGTCATGCCATGGGGTACGCCTGGCGGCGATAGAGCGGATGCGCATCGGCGAAGTCTTGTGGATCACGCTGCCCACGCTTCCTCCGCGCCGCGCGGTGGTAAAGTGGGTCGATCGTTTCGATGTCGGGTGTGAATTCGACGAAGCGCTGCATCCGGCAGTGTTCGACCGGATCGTGTCTGGCTGATCGGGATACGCTTCCCCTGAGCCGCAGGCCGGTTTAGGGAAGCGCGCATGTTGCGCCTGACAGAACTCAAACTTCCCCTCGACCATTCGCCCGACGATCTCGAAGCCGCGATCTGCGACAGGCTGCGCATTGCGCGCGAAGACCTCGTCCGTTTCGCCCTCGCCAAACGCGGCAACGATGCACGCCGAAAAAGCGCGATCCAACTGGTCTATGCGGTCGACGTCACCTTGCGTGACGAGGCCGAAGTGCTGGCGCGCCATGCCGGGGACAAGGATCTGCGCCCCTCGCCCGACACGGCCTATCGTTTTCCGGTCAAGGCGCCGTCCGGCTGGAACGGTCAGCGCCCGGTGGTGATCGGAGCCGGCCCGTGCGGGTTGCTGGCCGCGCTGATCCTCGCGCAGATGGGTTTGAAGCCGATCATCATCGAACGCGGCAAGGCGGTGCGCGAACGGACCAAGGATACCTGGGGCCTGTGGCGCCGGTCGGTGCTGAACCCGGAATCGAACGTGCAGTTCGGCGAAGGCGGCGCGGGCACCTTTTCCGACGGCAAACTCTACAGCCGGATCAAGGATCCGCGCCATCTCGGGCGCAAGGTTCTGGTCGAATTCGTCAAGGCGGGCGCCCCCGAAGAGATCCTGATCGAGGCGCATCCCCATATCGGCACCTTTCGCCTCGTCACCATGGTGATGAGCATGCGCGAAACGATCGAGGCGCTGGGCGGGGAATACCGCTTCGAAACGCGCGTCGAGGATTTCGAGATTGCCGAAGACCATGCGGGCACGCGTCGCCTGACGGGGCTTCGCCTGTCGGATGGCAGCACTCTGGCGGCGAGCCACGTCATCCTAGCCGTCGGCCATTCGGCGCGCGACACATTCCATGTCCTCCACGATCGCGGCGTGCACATAGAGGCAAAGCCCTTTGCCATCGGCGTGCGCATCGAACATCCGCAAAGCTGGATCGACCGCGCGCGCTATGGCGCATTTGCCGGCAACAAGGTGCTCGGCGCGGCGGCCTATGCCGCGTCGCACGCGTGCAAGACCGGGCGAACGGTCTACAGCTTTTGCATGTGCCCCGGCGGGCGGGTGGTCGCCGCGACGAGCGAAGAGGGCCGTGTCGTCACCAACGGGATGAGCCAGTATTCGCGCGCGGAATTCAATGCCAATTCCGGGCTGGTGGTCGATATCGACCCGGCGCGCGATTACCCCGGAGGGCCGCTCGCCGGGATCGCGTTTCAGCGCAAGTGGGAAAGCCTGGCGTTCACCGCCGGTGGTGGCGATTATCGCGCGCCGGCCCAGAAAGTCGGCGACTTGCTTGCCGGGCGACCGTCGTCAGGCGATTTCGGCAGCGTGGTGCCCTCGTACAAGCCCGGCGTGCGGCTGACCGATCTGGGCCAGTGCCTGCCCGATTACGTGATCGCCTCGATCCGCGAGGCACTGCCGATATTCGGGCGTCAGATCCCCGGCTACGATCATCCCGACGTGATCATGACAGGCGTTGAGACGCGTACATCGTCGCCCGTGCGAATCAGGCGCGGGCCCGACCTGCAAAGCGTCAACACGCGCGGGCTGTACCCGGCGGGCGAAGGCGCGGGATATGCCGGCGGCATCCTTTCCGCGGCAGTCGACGGCATCCGGGTGGCCGAGGCGCTGGCGCTCGACCTGGTGCAACCCCAAGCCTGAACCCCGGACGCCCATGCAGCAGCGGCGATGTAGAAGGGCAGCTCCGCAGCCTGCCTCTTGGGGTAGCAGCAAGGCGGCGACATTGGGTAAAATGCATCAAGGCAGTATGTTACTTCACGGACATGACGCGATTTCCCCATTGAGTTGTCCTTTTTGCAAGCGTCAAACCCCATTTCGCACTTGCACAAATGCCGACTGCACCCCATTTGGAGCATGCCTTTCAGGCATCCTCTCCCAAACTTTTCAGGCCGGCCGGGCAACTGGCCGGCCATTTTTTTGCACGCGCGAGCCTGCCGCGTGCGCTCAGCGTGCCGAGCTGCGGATCGCCCCGGCCAGCAGATCCCCGCGCAGCGATTCGAGCGGAGGCAGGCGCAAGCCGGCCGGATCGACAAGGCCCGCGATCGCATCTTCGCCATAGCACTGCCCCAGCGCCAGCGTCGTGGGGCGTGTCGGGATCACCCCGCCCACCCTCGGCTCCGTTGCCGCAAAGATCCGCACGATCGGCAATGCAAAGTCGGCATCATCCTGATCGACCACCATGGCCAGCCGACCGCTGCGCAAATGGACGAACGAGCCGATCGGATAGACCCCGACCGTTTCGATCAAGCGCGCAGTCACGGCATCATCATAGATGCCGACTTGCGCGCGGATATGGGCAAGCGCGTTCGCCGGATCGAGCGCCGGTGCATCGACCCCGGTGACAAGCCTGACATAGTCGTCACAGACCGCCGCCATGCGCGCCGGCATGCCGATGTCCGCGCCGGACAGGCCCTGCGGATAGCCGCTGCCGTCCAGCCGTTCGTGATGCTGCTGACACGCCAGCAACACGCCATCGGGAATGTCGCCGGCTGCGCGCAACCGGATCACCCCATCGACGACGTGCCCTTTTGCATGCGTGACGCAAAGATCGCGATAATCGGCCGCTCCGGCCTCGGTGGCCATTTGCGCAAGGCCCATGTCCATCATCAGCCCGGCCATCCCTGCCTCGCGGATCTTCGCGGGCGGCAGGCCCATTCGCCGCCCCAGCGCAACCATCAGGGCCGAAACCGCCAGCGCCTGACGATAGAGATGCACCTGATCGCTCTGGCATTGCAGCAAGCCGTTGAACGCATAGATATTGCGCTGGATCGAGGCATAGATGTCCTCGATCACCGGCTCGACGTCGCTTGCCGCGACATGTTTGCCCAGTTGCGCTTCGATGAACATGCGGTTGACCGCCTTGCCCGTCGCGCGGGCCAGCCGCTCGGCGCGCGCGATTTCGGGCGACAGCGTCGCGGTTCGCCGTCCTGGCGGTGCGGCGCCACCCTGAGCCCCGCCGACAGGCGCGCGCAGCGGCGCAAGGTTTGAAGGATCGACGACCTCTGGCTCGGCGACATCGCGCCCGCGCGTCACATCGATCAGCACGGCACGGACACCGCTTGCGCGCAAGGAATCGAGGCGTACGGGATCATCGAGCACAAAGTGTGCCTTCCAGAAGGGATGGCGAAACCAGTTCCCTTCCAGCCGGTGGATGAACATGCCCAGTTCGACCTGATCGGCGCGGATTCGTTTCAACATAGATCGTCGGATGCCCAATTCAGACAGAGGCATGACACAGGCGATCTCAACAGTCTGGCACCGGCGCTCCCCGCAAAGTCCCCTACCCGCGCGTTCAGCTTTCCTGAAAGCCGCTCGCTTGCGCCAGTTCGACAAGCGCAGCCCCAAGCGCCTCGATCTCGGCCTCGGTTCGCGACCCGGCAAAGAGCGATGCGGACAGACACAGGCGGGGCGAGCGCGTTTCCGGCACGACGAGCCCGATCGAAACGATCCCGGGATGGGTAAACCCCTCGTCGATGCCAAAGCCGGTCTGTCGCGCGCGCGCGACTTGTTCGACCCAGGCGGCATAGGCCAGCGCGCGACGCCAGCGCAGCCGGGCAAAGCGGCGCTCCATATCCGCCTGTCCGAGGCTCTCGGCCGCAATCAGGGCGCGACCGACCGATCCGCCGCCTACCGGCTGGCGCTGACCGATCGCCATGTGGATGCGTGTCGCCGCCTCGCTTTCGCCCAGTGCCACGAGCGCGAGGCGATCGCCGACCTGTTGCCACAGCCCGCACGTGCAGTCATGCGCCTTGGCAAAACGCGTGATCAGCGGCTGCACCCGCGCGATCAGCCGCGCCACGCGCGCCCCGGTCAACAGATCGGCCTCCTGCCATGCCGGTGCAAGCCGATAGAGCCGCGCATCGCCCTCGCGTTCGAGCGCACCTTCGCCAACAAGCGTGCGCAGCAGATTGAGCCCGCTCGACGGGCTGAGCCCGGTTTCGCGACACACTTGCGTCAGCGTCATCGGCCCTTCGGCGGCGAACAGGCGCAAAATGGCAAAGGCTTGTGAAACAGAGCGTACGGGACCGGACATCGCCCCGCTCTAGTTTCATATATATGAAATGCAATTCCAATTGTTGAAGCGCGCAAACATCCCGGTTACCGCCTGGGCAACAAGACAAGGGATGAGAATCGCATGGCGGGCATATTGGAAGGCAAAGTCGTCGCCATTACCGGCGCAGGCCGCGGGATCGGGCGCGAAATCGCGCTGCTGTGCGCGCGCGAGGGCGCTGCGGTGGTCGTCAATGACCCCGGTGTCGCGCAAGGTGGTGACGGCGGCGATACAGGGCCCGCCGATACGACCGTGGCCGACATCCGCGCCGCCGGAGGCCGCGCCTACGCCAATCTCGCCAGCGTTGCCGATCCGCTGGGCGCGGCAAGCATCATCGAGGATGCCGTCGCGCAATTCGGCCGGATCGACGCCGTGGTCAACAATGCGGGCATCCTGCGCGACACGATCTGGCACAAGATGAGCCATGCCGACTGGCAAGCGGTCATCGACGTCAACCTGACCGGGCCGTTCAACGTGTCGAAAGCGGCGACACCCTATTTCCGCGAACAGGGCTCGGGCAGCTTTATCCACTTCACCTCGACCAGCGGCCTGATCGGCAATATCGGTCAGGCGAACTATTCCGCCGCAAAGCTCGGCCTCGTCGCGCTGTCGCAATCGATCGCGCTCGACATGGCGCGGTTTGGCGTGCGCTCGAACTGCATTGCGCCCTTTGCCTGGAGCCGGATGACCGCGTCGATCCCGGCCGAAACCCCCGACCAGAAAAAGCGCGTCGAACGCATGCAACAGATGAGCGCGGACAAGATCGCGCCGCTGGTGGCCTTTCTCGCCTCGGATCGCGCAGGCAACGTGAACAACCAGATCTTTGCCGTCCGCCGCAACGAGATCGTGCTGTTCGGCAAGCCGCGCCCGGTGCGCTCGATGGCCCGCAGCGAAGGCTGGACCGCGCAGACCATTGCCGACGACCTGATCCCCGCCTTCGCCCCCAGCTTTGCCCGCGCCGACGAAGTCTCGGCGCATGTCTTCCCCTATGACCCGATCTGAAGGGACCGATCCGATGAACGCTGCCAATCCCAGCATGGACCCGCCCGGCATGGACCCCGACATCTTTGCCCAGTTTCACGAACAGCTCGAACGCTATGTCCGCGAACGACTGGTCCCGGCGGAGGCCGACGTGATCGCGCATGACGGCATTCCCGATGCGCTGAAGCAGGAAATGGTCGACATGGGCCTGTTCGGGCTGACCATGCCGGAAGAATACGGCGGCGCAGGGCTGAACGTGTCGCAATATATCGAGACGATTCACACGCTGTCCTACGCCATGCCCGTCTATCGTTCGATCATTTCGATCAATATCGGCATGGTCTGTTCGGCGCTCAAGAACGCGGGCACGCCGGAGCAGAAAGCGCATTGGCTGCCGCGCCTTGCCGCAGGGGACATCGCCGCTTTCGGACTGACCGAGCCGGGATCGGGATCGGATTCGGCGGGGCTTCAGACCAGCGCCGTGCGCCATGGCAACGGCTATGTGCTCAATGGCACGAAGCGCTACATCACCAATGCGCCCTATGCCAAACTCGGCCTGATCATGGCGCGCACGTCAAAGGAAAACCTGCCCCGCAACGCGCATGTCTCGGCGTTTCTCGTGCCCCTCGACCTGCCGGGCGTCTCGCGCGGCAAGTCGGACAAGAAGATGGGCCAGCCCGGCACCCATATCGGCGACCTGATTTTCGAAGACGTGTTCGTGCCCGCCGACGCGCTGCTCGGGCTTGAGGAAGGCAAAGGCTTTGCCACTGCGATGCAAAGCCTCGACAACGGGCGCCTGTCCGTCGGCGCGGCGAGCACCGGCTATGCCCGGCGCATGCTCGACACGGCGATCCGCTATGCCAACGAGCGCAAGGCGTTTGGCGAACCGATCGCCAATTTTCAGCTGATCCAGGCGATGCTGTCGGACAGCTATGCCGAAATCTATGCCGCGCAATGCATGATGCGCGACGCCATTGCCAAAGCCGATGCCGGGGCAAAGATCCTGAAGGAAGCCGCGGCATTCAAGATGTTCGCATCGGAAATGTGCGGCCGCGTCGCCGACCGTTGCGTCCAGATCCATGGCGGCGCAGGCTATCTGGCGGAATACGAGGCCGAGCGGTTCTTTCGCGATGCGCGGATCTATCGCATTTATGAAGGCACGACGCAGATCATGCAACTGGTCATCGCCAAGCAGATGCTGCGCGATTTTGCCGCAGGCGGGATCTGAGCCATGTATCCGCTGCTCAAGGGGCTGACCGTGATCGAGGCGTCGTCGTTCGTCGCCTCGCCCACATGCGGCCTCTATCTCGCGCAGATGGGCGCCGAGGTGATCCGTGTCGATCCGATCGGCGGCGGCCCCGATTTCCACCGCTGGCCGGTGACCGACGCGGGCGATTCGCTCTATTGGGAAAATCTCAATCGCGCCAAGCGGTCGGTGGCGCTCGACGTCGGGCGACCGGAAGGGCGCGAATTGCTTCAGGCGCTGGTCCGCGCGACCGGGCAATTCGTCACCAATTTCCCCGCCGGGGGCTTTCTCGCGCATGACACGCTCGCCGCCGGGCGCCCCGATCTGATCACCGTGCGCGTGATGGGCTGGCCCGACGGCAGCCCGGCGCTCGATTACACGGTCAACAACGCGGTCGGCTATCCCATGCTGACCGGAGCCGGGCCGGAGCCGGTCAACCATGTCCTGCCCGCGTGGGACTTGCTGACCGGGGCCTATGCCGCGTTTGCCCTGCTCGCCGCGCTGCGTCGGCGCGATGCCACCGGCGAAGGCGGCGAAGTGCGCCTGCCCTTGTCCGACGTGGCGATCGGCACGGTCGCCAATCTGGGCAGCCTGGCCGAAGTGATCACCACCGGCGCCGACCGTCCGCGCCTGGGCAACACCGTGTTCGGCCTGTTCGGGCGCGATTTTCTGACCCGCGACGGGGTGCGCGCGATGATTGTCGTGGTGACCCACCGGCAATGGGCCAACCTGATCGCCGTGCTGGGCCTGGGCGAAGCGATTGCCCGCATCGAAGCCGAACGCGGCGTCAGCTTCGCCCATGACGACGGATTGCGCTATACCCACCGCGACGCGCTGTTTCCGCTGTTCGAAGCCGCAATCGGCGCGCGCGCGCATGCCGAGCTTGCCGCCGCGTTCGATGCCGCAGGGATCGTCCATTCCGCCTATCGCACGATGCACGAGGCCGTACACGACCCCGCGCTGGTCGCCGAAAACCCGATCTTCGGCACCAGCCCCAATCCCAGCGGCGCGACCTATCCGGCGGCAGGCGCCTTTGCCACGCTGCCGGGCACGCCGCGCGAAGCCCCCCGCCCCGCCCCGCGCAATGGCCAGCACAGCGAAAGCGTGCTGTCCGAACGGCTCGGGCTATCGTCGGGCGAAATCGCCCGGCTTATCGATTCAGGCATAGTAGGAACCGCGAAATGACCCAATTGCGCCGCGCCGCCATCGTTTCCCCGCTTCGCACCGCCGTCGGCAAATTCGGCGGCGCGCTGGCCCCGCTGACCGCCGGGGATCTCGGCGCCGTCATCCTCAAGGCGCTGGTCGAACGCAGCGGCATCGATCCGAGCCGGGTCGATGATGTGATCTTCGCCCAGGGCTATGGCAGCGGCGAAGCCCCCGCAATCGGGCACTGGTCGTGGCTGGCTGCCGGATTGCCGCTCAAGGTGCCCGGCTATCAGGTCGATCGCCGCTGTGGCTCGGGGCTTCAGGCGGTGGTGAATGCCGCGATGATGGTCCAGACCGGAGCCGCCGACGTGGTCGTCGCGGGCGGGGTGGAATCGATGTCCAACGTCGAGCATTACTCGACCGACATTCGCAAGGGCGTGCGCATGGGCAATCTGGTGCTCCATGACCGGCTGACGCGCGGGCGCCTGATGTCGCAGCCGATCGAACGTTTCGGCGTGATCAGCGGGATGATCGAAACCGCCGAAAACCTTGCCCGCGACTATGGCATCACCCGCGAACAAGCCGATGCCTACGCCGTCGGATCGCATCAGCGCGCGACGGCCGCCTGGGCCGAGGGGCGCTTTGCCGATGAACTCGTACCCGTGGCGGTGCCCCGGAAAAAGGGCGATCCGCTGGTGTTTGACCATGACGAAGGCTATCGCCCCGATGCCACGCTCGAAAGCCTGGGCAAGCTGCGCGCGATCGAGGCGAAGACCATTCCCGGCGCCGTCGTCACCGCCGGCAATGCCAGCCAGCAGAACGATGCCGCCGCCGCCTGCCTGATCGTCGCCGAGGACAAGCTCGCCGAACTCGGGCTCGAACCGATTGCCTGGTTCCATTCGTGGGCGGCGGCGGGCTGCGATCCGGCGCGGATGGGGATCGGCCCGGTCCCGGCGGTCGAACGGCTGTTTGCGCGCACCGGCATGACCTGGGACATGATCGACCTTGTCGAATTGAATGAAGCCTTCGCCCCGCAAGTGCTCGCCGTGCTCAAAGGCTGGGGCTGGAGCAAGGACGACAGCCGCAATGCCATTCTCAATGTCAATGGCTCGGGCATTTCGCTGGGCCATCCGATCGGCGCCACAGGCGGGCGCATCCTTGCCAATCTGACTCGGGAACTGGTGCGCCGGGGCGGCCGCTTTGGGCTCGAAACAATGTGCATCGGCGGTGGTCAGGGAATCGCCGCCGTGTTCGAGCGCGCGTGATGGCCGCGCTCGCTGCGGCGCGCGCCTATCTGGCCCAGGCCCGCGCCGCGCTCGCCGATCGGCTGACCACGCGCACGATCGATCAGGAACAGCGCGCCGCGCACGGCTTTGCCTGGATCGCCACGAGCGTTGCCGCGCTGGAAGCCGTTGCCGAATGGCACGCGCTGAACGGGGATGCCAACCCGGTCGATACGCTGGTGGCCCGGCTGGCCTTTGCCGAAACGCTGGCGCAATTGGTCGGCGGCCTGCCGATGGGGCAAAACGAACTGGTGCGCCCCGCAGATCTCGGGCTTGGGCTTGCCGCGCGGCGCCTCGCCGATGCCGTGGCGGAGCTGATCGATACAGACCTTGCCCAGACGCGCGCGGAGCTTGCCGCGCATCTGGCCGACGGATTGTGGCCGAGCGAAAGCTTTCACAATGCCGAGCTTGATGCGATCCGCGATCAGTTTCGCCGCTTTACCGACGCAGAAATCGTGCCCCATGCGCATCGCTGGCATCTCGCCAATGCGCTGATCCCCGATGAAACGGTCCGGGCGATGGCCGATCTCGGCACGTTTGGCGTGTGCATCCCGGAATGCCATGGCGGGCTCGGGCTCGACAAGCTGGTGATGTGCGTGATTACCGAGGAATTGTCGCGCGGCTGGATCGGCGCGGGTTCGCTCGGCACCCGGTCGGAAATCGCGGGCGAATTGATCGTGCTCGGCGGGACCGAGGCGCAAAAGGCCGCTTGGCTGCCGCGTATCGCCAGCGGCGAAGTGCTGCCCACGGCAGTCTTTACCGAGCCTGACACCGGGTCGGATCTCGGCTCGCTGCAAACCCGCGCAAGGCTGGGCGATGGGCAATGGGTCATCGACGGGGCCAAGACATGGATCACCCATGCCGCCCGGTCGGACCTGATGACCTTGCTCGCGCGCACGCTTCCTGATCAAAAGGGCTATGCCGGTCTGTCGATGCTGCTCGTGCCCAAGCCGCGCGGCACCGAGGACGATCCTTTCCCCGCGCCCGGCATGACCGGCAGCGAGATCGACGTGCTCGGCTATCGCGGGATGCGCGAATATGCGCTGCAATTTGATGGCATGACTGCGCCCGCAGACGCCTTGCTCGGCGGCGAGGAAGGCCAGGGCTTCAAGCACTTGATGCGCACGTTCGAAGGCGCGCGGATCCAGACCGCCGCGCGCGCCGTCGGGGTTGCCCGCCGCGCGCTCGAACTCGGGCTAGGTTACGCGACAACGCGCAAGCAGTTCGGCAAGGCGATCGTCCATTTTCCGCGCGTCGCCGACAAGCTGGCAATGAGCCTCGTGGACTTCGTGATGGCGCGCGAGCTGACTTATGCCGCCGCGCGGGCCAAAGTGACGGGCAAGCGCTGCGACATCGAGGCGGGCATGGCCAAGCTCCACGCCGCGCGCACCGCATGGAGCAATGCCGATGCCGCGCTGCAGATTCACGGCGGCAACGGCTATGCGCTGGAATACGAGATCAGCCGCGTGCTGTGCGATGCGCGCATCCTCAACATCTTTGAAGGCGCGGCGGAAATACAGGCGCAAGTGATCGCGCGCGGGCTGTTGGCGGCGCGCAACTGATGGGCGCCTGGGATGCCTGGATCGGGCGCAGCGAACAGCGCGAGGATCGCGTCGATCCGGGGCTTGTCGCGCGGTGGTGCGCCACGTTCGATCGTGAACCGGGCGATGACGGCAGCGCGCCGCAAGGGTTGCACTGGTGCCTTGGCCTGCCCGACGCGCCGACTGCCGCGCTCGGCCCCGATGGTCATCCGCGCCGCGATGTTACGCCCGACAGCTTCCTGCCGCCGGTTCCGCTGCCCCGGCGGATGTGGGCGTCGAGTGTGCTCGATTTTCATGCGCCGCTGCCGATCGGCGCGGTGATCGTGCGCACCTCGCGCGTGGCGGCGATCACCGAAAAGCAGGGCGGCAGCGGAACACTGGTGTTCGTCGACATCGCGCACGAGACGCGCCATGGCGATACCTTGCTGATATCCGAGACTCAAAGCGTGGTCTATCGCGCCGCCGCGCCTGCCGGTTCGCCCCCGGCTCTGCCGCCACCGGGCCCGGGCCGGTTTGATGCCGCCGCATGGACACGCGTGCGCACGCTCGCCCCCGCGCCGCCGCTGCTGTTCCGCTATTCCGCGCTGACGTTCAACAGCCACCGCATCCACTATGACCTGCCTTATGCCACCGGCGAGGAAGGCTATCGCGGGCTGGTCGTGCATGGCCCGCTGACCGCCAGTCTGCTGCTCGATCTCGCGCGACGCCATCTCGGCGACAACCGCCTGACGTCATTTCGTTTTCGCGGCACCTCGCCCGCGATCACCGGGGAGCCCTTGCATCTGGGCCTGCGTGAAGATGCGGGGGCGCTGACGCTCGGCGCCTTTGCCGGGGATGGTCGGCAAGTGATGGAAGCGACAGCGGAATCCTAGATCCCGGCAAGCGGTTCGCCGTCGTCGCGGCCCAGTTCGACGAACTGATCGCGCAGCCAGGCGGCGGCGGGGCCCGGCGGGCAATCGCTGCGCCAGATCGCCGAAAGGCGATAGCGCCCGCCGGGATGATCGGGCAGATCGAGCTGGACCAGCGCCCCCGAGGCGAGATCGTCCGCTACCATCGGCAGCGGCATATTGCCCCAGCCCACCCCTTCGCGCAGCAAGGCATGCTTGGCGGACAAATCGGCCAGGCGCCAGGTCTTGCGGCTGATCACCGCAAAATCGCGCCCTTCGGTCAGGCGCGAACGGTCCGACAGCACGAGCTGGATATGATCGCGCACAGCGCCGGGCGGGATCGTCTCCAATTGTGCCAGCGGGTGCCCGGGCGCGGCAACCGGGACCATCAGCGTTGACCCGGCCGCGACCGAATCAAGCCCTTCGATGCCCAATGCCAGAGGCCCCGAAACGCCGATGCTCGCGGTGCCGTCGCGCACCATCCCGGTAATCGCGCCCAGCGCTTCGACATGAAGGCGCAGTTGCACGGTAGGAAACGTCTCGGCAAACGTGCGCAAAACCTGCCCCAGCCGCTCGGCCGAAAGCATGACATCGACGGCCAGATCGACTTCGGCCTCAAGCCCGTCGAGCAGTCCTTTGACTTTTGCGCGCAGCCCGTCGACGCCTGCGGCAATCGCCCGCGCCTCGGCCAGCAAGGCGCGCCCGGCGACGGTCAATTGCGGTTTGCGCGTGCCCTCGCGCTCAAACAATGTCAGCCCGAGCTGCGCTTCGAGATTGGCGATGCCATAGCTGATGACCGAAACCGCGCGGCCCAGCCGCCGCCCCGCCGCCGCAAAGCTGCCGGTATCGACAATCGCCAGAAAAATGCGCAGCTGGTCGAAAGTCGGCGTTCCGGGACTGGTCATGCGTGCACTGCCTTTTGCAAACCTTCGAGCTGTCGATGCCGTTCCTATCGTGCCGCACGGCATAGTCCACCCACCGCATCCCTTCCCGTCCGCAGTGCTCCGCCTGGCATTGTTCAGGAAAATGAAACGATCCGTTGGATCTTATAGGGCTATTGCCGTGGGCTCGACAGGTCCATGGCAACCATCGTATCCGCCCCCCCCGCGAAAAGCCCCCCCCCGATGCCCCAGCGCAACGCCCACCCCTCGCCCGTTCCCGCAACCATGCCCGACTTGACGGCGGGTGAATGGCGCCATGTCCAACGCGCCTTGCGCGCCGTTCAGGGCAGCGCCTGCCCCGGCGGCGAACATCCCGGGCCATTCCATCGCGGTCTCGCACGGATCGGGCGCATGGTGCCGGGAATGCGCACGTGGCGCGCGCATGATGTCGCGCCCGAGCTGGAGCCCTTGCGCGATTTTCTGTGCGAAAGCGCGCGCCATGGACCGGCGGTCGACGAACTGGCGCATCGCCTAGAGGGCCAGGGCTTTTCCCCCGCGCAGATCGCCGCGCTGATCCTTATTGCCGGCTGAACGGGGCCGACGGAAAGATTCTCTTTACCCCTGCCGCCTATGACAGCCGGCAGGGAAAGCGGTCTGACATCGATCGGGCCAAACGCAAATCGGCAGGACAACCGCATGTCGTTCATCAACCGCGAGTTGTTTTCCGGCGCATGCTTGCGCGAAACGCGGCGTGCGCGGCTGGTGCGGGGTACGCTGCGCTTTGCCAACGGGGCCGAAATCGCGATCGTCGTGCGCAATTTGTCGGAACGGGGTCTTGGCGTGTCGTGCCGCACGGCCCCACCGGCGCCGGGCGAAGTGGTGGTGATCAGCCTTCCTGGATCGCCCGATGTCGACGGCATCGTGCGCTGGACGCGCGAAACCGCGTTCGGCGTCGAATTGACCGGCACGGTCGACCCAGCCGAAATTGCCGCCGCACTCCAGCGGGAGGCCGCCCGCCTGCAGGAAGAGAGCGGCTGGACAGTCAACGCGCGTCACCGTGTCCATACCCCGCGCCAGACCGGACCACGCCGACGCATCTAGACCTAAATATCTAGGGCGTAAACTCATAAACCACACCATCGAGGTTTGAGGCCAAAAGGCCCAGCGCGAGGCGGATAGGTGCAGGAATAGTGGTTCTATTTCAAACCTATCCAACGCTGCGATGGGCCTTTTGGGTCAAATCCCGAAGGGACGGCAAAATGGCTTCCATCTCGAACAGAAATGCGCTTGCAAAGGCAACCAGCCTTCGCGGCGCGCATTTCCGCCCGATATGTTCGCCATTTTGCCGCCTCGATGGCGTGGTTTATGAGTTTACGCCCTAGAACCGCGCATCGCGAACGCGCGCGGTCTCCTCGTCGATCTTCTTTGTCGCCGCCCAGAAATGCCAGGCGGCCCAAAACCCGGTCGGCGCCAGCAGCAGCAGCGCAAAGCGCAACGACGCGGCATCGGCCCCGCCCGGCCCCGCCACATGGTCGGAGACAAAGCCGACGAATTGCGGCGCGATGACCAGATTGGCAACATTGGCGACCAGCAGCGTGACCGCAGCCGTCATCGCGCGCATCTGCGGCGGCACGACATTGTTGAGCAGGCCGTAGGAAGGCCCGATGTAGAAATACATCGCCGGCACCAGAATCCACAGGCAGATGCGCGTCACCGCAAGATCGTGAGTCCAGAAGATGAAAAACGACGGCACGGTCACTACCGCAACGACGACCGCCATCAGGCGCAAGACGCGTTTGGGATCGGCCATCGCCGGTGTCGCCATCAACAGCCCGGTGCCGACCGTGGCCAGGCTTCCCGCGATCAGATGCATCGGCCCGAGAATCGCGCCCGCCTCTCCCGCGGTCAGGTGATAGGCCCTCTGCAGATAAGTCGGCGTCCACCACATCAGGCCCCAGCCCCACAGCGCGGTCACCGCGCCGCCCATCATCAGGTGTACCGTCGCCGGTTGCGACACGATCGTGCGCAGCGCGACCAGCATCGGCACTTTCGTCCGGGCGCGTTCGACCGCGCGTTTCGCCGAAACCGTCTCGCCGCCGTCCATCGTGCCGCGCAGCGGCTCGCGGATCGTGGTGAAGATCAGGATACCCATCACCAACCCCGGCACCCCCATCGCCAGAAACGCCGCGCGCCAGCCAAAGACATCGGCAACCCGCCCGGCAACATCGGCGCCGAGCCAGGCGCCGAGCGAGGCCCCCAGTGCCCAGATGGTCAACGCCATGGTGCGATGGCTTGGCCGGAAATAGTCCGCCAGCATCGACGTCGAGGGTGGCGTTCCCCCGCTTTCGCCGATCCCGACCCCGATCCGCGCGGTCATCATCTGGCCAAATGTGCGCGACAGGCCGGTAAACACGGTCAGCGCAGACCAGATCACCAGCGCGGCGGCAATGATATTGCGGCGATTGGTGCGATCCGCCAGCGCCGAAATCGGAATGCCCGCGCTGACATAGAACAGCGCCAGCGCCACCCCGGTCAACAGCGCCACCGCGCTGTCGGTCAGGTGCAGATCGAGCCGGATCGATTCCATCACCGTGGTAATGACATAGCGATCCGCGATATTGAGCGCATAGACCAGCGAGAGCACAATCAGCACATACCATTGCCGCGCGCTTGCCTCGCCCAGGGCAGAACCGGCGAACCATCCGGCAAGAGGGGCCCCGTCCGCTGCGACGGAGTCGTTTTCATGCGCCATTATGCGTTCTCCCCATGGTCAACTGCCAAACAGCCGCCAGTTCCCCTAATCCGAATTCAGGTCGCTTTTCACGATCCTGCCTATCGTGGCGGCATCCGTCTGACCAGACAGCCGCCCCGTCACGTCCCCACCCCTTGTTGCCAACCCAGTTCACGCCAATGCGCCAGGCAATGCGCGAGATGGCTTGCCGCAACGAAGACCTCGCACCACGTCTGCGCCCGCACATGCAGCACGCAGGGCGCATGGCACAGCGGCGTCACGGCCACAGCACCGGGATCGAACGCCGGAGCCTCCGCGTCGAACAATCCGCTTTGCATGACAAGATCGCGCCAATCGCCGACGAGACGCACCCGGGCCCAGCCTCCGCCGATCTCGGTCAAGCCCCCCCGCCCTGCCAACGCTTCGTCCGCAATCAGCCCCGCGCCATCAAGCCACCAGCGCCTGGGGCCGACCCGCAGGACAGCCCCGCCCGCGCCGAGCAGGGCACGCCCCGGCCCGGGCAAGACGATGTCACGCGGCACGATGTCCGCCGCATCCCACAGATCAAGCGCAAACAAGGCCTTGGCAGGACTGACAAAAAATTCAGTCACGATAGCGCGCCCCTTCCGCATCGTAGAACAGCGGTGCGCCGACCTGCACCGACACGCATTGCTTTCGCGTCGGCGACCAGGCCAGCAACGCCTCCCCATGACGAGCCCCGCCATCGACCAGCAGGCCAAGCCCGATGGCCCCCTCACCCGCAACGCGCGGCGCCGAAGTCGTGACATGGCCGACAGGTTCCTCGCCTTCGCGAACGACCAGCATCGCGCCTTCGGGGATCGGCGCGCCATCGATCGAGGTCACGCCCACAAGCTGCCGCCGTTCGGCGCAATCGGCCAGCGCGGGGCGGGTCAAAGCCTGCCACCCGACAAACCCGCCGGACTTGCGCACCATCCCGCCAAGGCCAAGATCAGCCGGAATGGCGCGTCCGTCCGCCTCGGCCCCGATCACGACATGGCCCTTTTCGACGCGCAGATGATCCATCGCGTCAAGGCCGTAGACTCCGCCGCCGACGCCTTGCGCCGCCCCGACCAGCGCCGCAAACACGCCCGCCGCCCGATACGCCGGAACGTGCACTTCGAACGCGCGCTCCCCGCTATAGCTCGCGGCGAGCACACGCACCGGCGCCCCCGCGATCGTCGCCTGCGCCAGGCCCATGTGCGCCGGCACCGGCTGCCCGGTCAATTCGGCCAGCAAGCCCGCCGCGCGCGGCCCGGCAAACGCCAATCCGGCCCAATGTTCGCTCACATTGATCACCGCAGCGCGCGGACGAGCGAGCAGGATGTCGGCAACATAGGACAAATGCCGCGCCATCCGCGCCGCGCCACCGGTCGAACTCGTCAGCAGCCAACGATCTTCGGCAAGGCGCCAGAGCGTGCCGTCGTCCATGACCATGCCGTCTTCGCGCAGCATCACGGTATAGCGCCCGCGCCCGACGCCAAGCCGCGCCACCGGCGTCGCGCAGACCGCCTCGACCACGGCAAGCGCGTCGGGTCCGGCAATCTCGAATTTGGCAAGGCTCGATACGTCAACCACCCCGGCAAGGCTGCGGACCATGCGCGCCTCGCGCAAGCTGGCCTCGCCCAGGCTCTCGCCGGGACGCAGATAGGCGCGTGGGCGCATCCAGGCCCCCGCCGGAACCCACAGCGCGCCAAGGTCATCATGCGCCTCGGCCAATGGCAGACGTCGGATCGGCGCAGCATGATCGCCGCGCGCCGGTCCGGCAAAAGCGCCCAGCGTGACCGGCGTATAGGGCGGGCGAAACATGGTCAGCCCGGCCTGGGGCAGCGGCAGGCCGCGTTCATCGGCGATCTGCGCCAGCGCAACCATGGCCCCCAGCTTGCCCTGATCGGTGCCCATGCCCAGCGTGGTATAGCGCTTGGTGTGTTCGACGGAGACATAGCCTTCGCGCTGCGCCAGCGCGAGATCGGCGGTCGTCACGTCGTTCTGAAAATCGACAAACGCCTTGCCGTGCGCTTCCCCGCGCCAGATCGGGCCCGGCTCTGCGGGCGCCACGGGGCCGAGCGGATCATCGATCTTCGAAAGGTCGAGGATCGCGCGAAGATCGTGCTCGCCTGCCGCCGCGCCGACCGTCGTCTGGCGCTGCCGTGCCGCGCCGGGCAGAAAGGCGCCGCGCGCCGCATCATAATCGAGCGCGCCACCGGCCTGGCGATGCAAGTGCAGCACCGGGCTCATCCCCCCCGACATGGCCAGACAATCGGCGACAAACCGCCGCCGGGTTGTGCCGACCATGGCGTCGATGCCTGCCAAAGCCACGCCGCGCCGCAATCCGCGCAAGGGCCGCGCATCGACAAGAACCGGAAAACGCGCGCGCGCCGCGTTGACCAGAGCCCCTTGCGGATCGACGCGGCTGTCGAGAATGGCAACGATCTCCACGCCCAGTCCGGCCAGCGCAAAGGCGGTGCGATAGGCCTCGTCATGGCTGGTCGCGATCACCGCGCGGCGCCCCGGCGCAACCCCATAACGCAGCGCCAGCGCGCGCGCCGCACCGGCCAGCATGATGCCGGGCACGTCGTTGTCCGCAAAGACCAGCGGCCGTTCGAGCGCCCCCGAAGCCAGGATCACGTCGCCGCAGCGCAGTTTCCACAACACTTGCGCAAGCCCGCGGGATGTCTGCCCCGGCTCGACCCGGCGTTCGACCGCAGTCACGAAATTGTCGTCCCAATGCCCGGTCGCGGTGGTGCGCATCAGCACGCGCCCGCCCGCCGCGCGAATCCGTCCCACTGCTCTGGCCGCCCATTTCGCACCGGGAACGCCGTCGATCGTCACGTTTTCGCGCAACAGGCTCCCGCCCGGCAGTGCATCCTGTTCGACCAGGATCACGCGGCGCCCCGCCTCGACCGCCCGCAGCGCGGCGGCAAGACCCGCAGGCCCCGCCCCCACCACGAGCACATCGCAAAACGCCGCACGATGGCCATAACGGTCTGGATCGGCGCCTTGCGGAGGGCGCCCCAATCCGGCAGCACGGCGGATGAACCGTTCGTAGATCATCCAGCGCGACGGCGGGCCAAAGAACGTCTTGTAATAAAACCCCGCCGGGATCAGCGCCGAAACCAGCGAATTGACCGCGCCCACGTCATGGCGCAGCGAAGGCCAGGCGTTCTGGCTCGTGGCGACGAGGCCGGGATAGAGAAAGACATCGCTGGCCCGCACATTGGGCTCGGCCCGCGCGCCTTCGCCGAGCGTGACCAGCGCCGAGGGCTCTTCAACCCCCATCGCCATGATCCCGCGCGGGCGATGATATTTGAAACTGCGCGCAAGAAGCCTGACGCCATTGGCCATCAGCGCGGCGGCGAGCGTGTCACCGTCAACACCCCAATAGGCCTTGCCGTCGAATGTAAAGCGCATCGCTTCGCCATCGATGCCCGATCCCGCGCGCATCACAGCGGCTCCACCGAGCGAATGGCGTGGCTCATCCGGTCACGCGTCAGGCGCAGCCATTGCCCGCAGCCCTGGGCATGGACCCAGATTTCGGCCTCTTCGCCGCGCAGATTGGCCCGCGAAAACAGCGCGGTCATCGCCACGTCGGGCGCATCGTCAAGCCGCACCACGCTGTCCGCGCTGCGTTCATAGGCGAATTCTTCCTGAATGCGGGGGCCACAATGCGGGCAAGGGATCAACAGCATCTGGGCCCCCTCAACGGTTTTGCGGCATGGGGCCGGCGCCCGCTTCATCGATCGTGCGCCCTTGTGCAAAGCGCGCAAGATCAAACGGGGCGGCGATCGGATGGCTTTGCCCGGTGGCGAGCAAATGCGCGTAAAGCCGTCCCGAGCCCGGCGTCGCCTTGAACCCGCCATAGCACCAGCCGCCATTGAGATAGAGCCCGTCGAGCGGGGTTTCGCCGATGATCGGCGACCCGTCAAAGCTCATGTCCGTCACCCCCGCCCATGACCGCACCATGCGCAGCCGCGACAGCGCGGGGACCAGCGAAATCGCCTGCGCGATCGAATCTTCCAGCCGGATCGGCGCGCCCCGCTGCGCATAACTGGGAAAGAAATCGGGATCGCCGCCACCGACGATGCCGCCCTTGTCGCTTTGCGAGAAATAGCAGTGCAGCGTCTGCGACATGACCACGGTATCGATCATCGGCTTGACCGGCTCGGTCACCCAGGCTTGCAAAGTGTGGCTTTCGATCGGCAGCTTCAGCCCGGCCAGCCCGGCGACATGGCCGCTGTTGCCCGCAACGCAGATCCCGGTACGCCCGGCGGCGATGTCGCCGCGCGTGGTGCGCACGCCGGTCACGCGGTTGCCTTCCCGCAGGAATCCGGTGACTTCGCAATTCTCGATGATGTCGACGCCCAGATTGTCGGCGGCGCGCGCAAAGCCCCAGGCGACCGCATCGTGCCGCGCCGTCCCGCCGCGCCGCTGGATCAGCCCGCCCTCGATCGGCCAGCGCGCATCGCGGCCCATGTCGAACAGCGGCACCAGCCGCGCCACGGCATCGCGGTCGATCAGATCCGCATCGATCCCCATCGCGATCAGCGCGTCGCCGCGTTCGGCCAGCCGCGCCATGTCGGCATCGCTGTGCCCCAGAAACAAGGCGCCGCGCGGCGAAAACATGACGTTGTAATTCAGCTCGTCGGACAGGCCGTGCCACAGCTTGAGCGAATATTCGAGCAGGCGCTGCAACTGCGGCTGGCGATAGTTCGACCGCACGATCGTCGTGTTGCGCCCGGTGTTGCCGCCGCCGATCCAGCCCTTTTCGATCACTGCGACCCGGCGAATGCCATGATCTTTCGCCAGATAGTAGGCGGTGGCGAGCCCATGCCCGCCGCCGCCGATGACGATGACGTCATAAGGGCCGCGCGGCTCGCCCGCGCGCCAGGCCCGCCCCCAATGGCGATGACCGCCCAGCGCGCCGCGCAGCAGGGAAAGCGCCGAATAGCGCCCCGCCCCCACCTCAGGCCGCGCTCAGCGAGAGCCAGCCGCAGGCCTCGCGCCAATCGGGCGCAAGGCCGGCAAAGCGCGCCAGCGACAGCTTGGCAATGTCGGTAAAGCTGCATTGCCCGTCGACGACGAGATCGCGCACGGCATGGCCGGTCGCAGGCGACAGGCCAAAGCCGACCCCCGACATCGTCGCGATGACCAGATTGTCGATCCGGTCGATGACCGGGCGCCCGTCCGGGGTGTTTTCGATGATCCCCGCCCACGAACGGATCACGTGGAGATGCGCCGCCTTGGGGAACAATTCGGCCACACGCCGCGCGAGGCCCCGCGAAAGGGGCGTCGTCGGACGCGCGCGCACGCCTTCGGGTCGGGTCTCGATCCATTCGTGCGGCCCGCCGCCAAAGGCAAGATTGCCGCGCAAGGTCTGGCGGCCGTAGAGCCCGTTGCCATCGACTCCGCCCAGCTGCATCAGCGGCATCGGCTCGGTCACGATCATTTCCGCGCGCCCGGCCATCAGCGGCACATCGATCCCGATCGGCGCCAGCAAGCCAGCGATCTGCGGCCCCGCCGCAACGACCAGCGCGCCGCACGAAAAACGCCCTTGCGGCGTGGTCACAGCGCAGACTTGCCCGCCCGTGCGTTCGATCGACAAGACCGGACAATGCTGCAAGATCCGCCCGCCCAGGTCCTGCAGCGCCCAGGCAAAGGCCTGCACCGTGCGCTGCGGATTGGCATGACCGCCAAATCGGAAATGAATCCCGCCCAGGCAATTGTCCCCCGCGATCGGCACCATTGCGCGCGCGGTCTGTCCGTCGATCCGGTCGACACGCCAGCCCATCGCATCGCACATATCGGCAACGAAATGATAATGATCGAGATCGTGCGGGTCGGTCGCGATGATCACGCGCTCGGCCTGATGCTCGGTGGGATAGCCGAGCAAATCGTCCATCATCGGCCAGAGCCGCTGTTCCTCGGCAAACAGCGGGCTCTGGTAATGGCTTGCCCCGCCGCCGTTGCGGCTCGACGCTTCGGCGCCGACCGTGCCCTTGTCGAGCACGAGCACGCGCAATCCATCACGCGCCAGCCACCAGGCCGATGACAGCCCGGTAACTCCGGCGCCGATGACGATCACATCGTAATGCCCGCTCACAGGTGTCCGCTCCCGCCGATGGTGGCCAATTTGCGCGCTTCTTCTTCGGTGCCGATGTCGCGATAGGGTATCCATTGCGTCGCGATGCCGAACCACACGTCCCAACCTGCGCGCATCGCGGCGTTTTCCTGCCAGTCGGCCATCACGCCCAGCGGCACCGGGCGCACCGGCACACGCCAATTGCCGCGCGGCGCCGATTTGGGCGGCAGGTTTGCAGCCATGGCGAGCAAGAGCGAGACTTGTTCGCGGCAGCGCCGCCCCTGGCACGGCCCCATCCCCGCGCGGGTCAGCCGCTTGACTTGCTCGGCATCGGGCGGTCCGTCTTCGAGCAGCGTGCAAAGCGAACGGCCTGCCATGTGCGCAGAGCGCGACAGGTATTGCGGCGGCTGCACGCCGATCAGGTCGGCGCGGCTGACCTCTTCGCACTGGCAGACCAGCGTCGTGTCGGGGCTCGTCGCGACCAGCGCGCGCAACCAGTCGCTGCGATAGGCCATGCGGTCGAAATCGTCGGAAATATGCGGCAGCATCGCCTCTTGCCCGAGCGCCAGCGCCATGACCGCGCGCCCTTGCGCCTCGGCCGCCGCGCGCGATCCCGTCAATCCGGTCGCCGCGCCCGCCAGCCAGATCCCGGGCAGGACTTCGCCCGCGCCGCCGGGAATGACCGCCCCGCCGCGCAACGGCTCGGTCACGACGCTCGCCCCTGCGACTTCGGCCAGTTCGATCGCGGGGACGGCATCGACCGCCATGATCACCGTGTCGCACGCGATCCCATGTTCGGCGCCATCCGCAGAAGCGACGATCACCCGCTCGACCCCGTCGATCCCGCCCTCGGCACGGAGCACGCTGTGCCCGGTCAAAACCGACAGCCCCCCGGCGTCACCCTGCGCCGCATCGCGCACTTCGATCAGCGCAGCGACCTCGATCCCGTGCTCGAGCGCCAGATGCGCCGTATCGAGCGCCAGCGCGCCGGAGCCCAGGATCACCACCCGCCGCCCGGCAAAGGCGTCATAGCGCCGCACCAAAGTGTCAAACGCCAGCGCCCCCATCACCCCGTGCAGATCCCACCCGGCAAAGGCCAGCGCACAATCGCGCGCGCCGGTCGCCAGAACGAGCCGTTCATAGCCGATCGTCCAGGCCTTTTGCCCATCGGACAGTCCGAGCATGGCGCGCGGCAAGGCGCCGCACGCCTCGCGATTGCGCCACAGCCCCCAGGCCGTCGTGCCAAGCCGGACATCGACCCCCGCCTCGAAACAGTCCGCAATCAACGGTTCGTTTTCGACCAGCGTTTCGATCAACCGTTCGGGCGCCTGCAAGGCGGCGGTGGCGCGGGCACCAAACCAATAGGGCACATCGTGGCCCGCAAGCACCGCAGGAACCGGATGTTCGTCGATCAGCAGAACCTGCCGCCCGGCGCGCGCAGCTTCGAGCGCGGCGCCAAGTCCGGCGGGGCCCGCGCCGACGATCACGATGTCATGCAGTTCATCGGGCGCGGCGATCTTGCCATCAATTGCATAGGGATCGTGAATCCGGGTCATACGTGCTCCAGCGCCTGGGCAAAGTCGGCAATCAGATCGTCGGGATGTTCGATCCCCACCGACAGGCGGATCGTGCCCTCGGTAATCCCCCCGGCGGCGCGCGCCTCGGCAGGAACGTTGTAATGCGTGGTGGTCGCCGAATGGCAGGCCAGCGTTTCAGAGCCGCCGAGGCTGACCGCCTGTTTCACCAGTCGCAACCCGTCGAGCAGGCGAAATGCCTCCGCCTCGCCGCCATGGAGATGAAACGAAAAGGTCGATCCCGCGCCTTTGCACTGGCGGTCATAGACCATGCGCTGCGGCGTTCCTTCGGGCAGGAAGCCGAGGAAGGTGACGCCCGCGACTTTGCCATGATCGCGCAAAAACGCAGCGACCAGCGCGGCATTCGACATCGCGCGCTCCGAGCGCACCGCCACGCTTTCGAGCGAGCGCAAGACCAGCCAGCAGGTGAACGGATCGCAATGGCTGCCCAGCATGGTGCGCCATTGCAGCAAGGGCGCGATCACTTCGGCGCGCCCGCTCACCCCGCCGGCCAGCAGATCGCTGTGCCCGCCGCAATACTTGGTGAGCGACGTCATCGTCAGATCGACACCCAGTTCGACCGGGCGTTGCGCAAAGGGCGCAAGAAACGTGTTATCGCAGACCACCAGCGGCCGACGCCCGATGCGCGCGCCGATTTCATCGGCAATCGCCACGACCAGCGCAATGTCGGTCAGCGCTGCGGTGGGATTGGCCGGGGTTTCGATCACGATCAGCGCGAGCGGGCCCTGCGCCAGCGCCAGTTCCGCCTGTGCACGGATATGATCGCCATCGCAGCCATCGCCAATCGGCACGGCGTGGACGCCGAAATGCGGCATCATCTGATTATAGAGCGCCTCGGTCCCGCCATAGATCGGTCGGCTGTGCAACACGCTGTCGCCGGGGCGCAGATGGGTCAGCGCGATCGCGCTGTGCGCCGCCATGCCCGAGGCGAACACCGCCGCGCTTTGTGCGCCGTCGATTGCGGCCAGCCGCGTTTCGAGCATGGCGAGATTGGGATGCGACAGGCGGGCATAGATATAGGCAGGCTGGCCCGCCATCGGCCCGGTGCCGCGAAAATAGGCTTCGTGGATCGCGCGCGCCTGTTCCGCGCTTTCATAGACAAACGTGGATGTCAGATAGACCGGCGGCTTGGCCGCGCCGCTGGCGCTCGCCGGGTCATAGCCCGCCATGATCGCCAGCGTTTCGGGATGGAACGTCGCGCCCGGTTCATGCGGCATGCAGTTGCCCTTTTACCCCCTGTTTCCCATCCACCAGTTGCTCATCCAGATATTCCGCCGCGCGGGCGCAGTACCAGTCGACAAATCGCAGCACGAGCACTTCGGCCTCGGGCGAATAGGGACCAGGCACATAGCCCGGACTGTCGACCCCGGCCTGGTTGTTTTCCGCCAGTTCCTTGTCCTGCAGGTTGGTGGTGTGCCACGGCTCGGCAATCGCTTCGCCATCGTAATCCACGCCATCGACCGCATCCTTGTGCACCAGCCACTTCGCAGTCACCAGCGTTTCCTTTGGCCCCGTCGGCATGGCGCTGAAGAAGAACAGGATCTCGCCCGTGGCATGGGCAAAGCTATGCGGTTCGAGCGCCCAGCGCAGCGAGCCGATGTCGCCATCGCCAAGTTTGCACATCAACTTTTTCGAAGCCGGCGCGCCGTCCACGGTCATCGATTTCATGCCGGGATTGAGCGGGAAACGCAGCGCCTGCCACCAATCTTCGCCAACCGGACCGCAAGGCAGGCCGACGTCCGCCATGCGCTCTTCGAATTGCCGGGCATGCTCTGCCCCGCCATAATCGAAATAGGCGCTGCTCCCGACAGGAAAGGTGCGCGACAGTTCGGGGTGCGAGCCCTGACAGTGATAGCATTCGCGCCCGTTTTCCATCACGAGCTTCCAGTTCGCGTATTCGACCAGCGTTTCGACACGCGCCACTTTTGCGTTTTCGAGGTCGTGCGGTGCCAGCACCGTTTCCATGTCGGTGCGAAACTGTTCGAAGGCTGGCGGATTGTCGGACAGGCAGATATAGATCACCCCCGCCACCACTTCGAGCCGCACCGGACGAAGCCCGTGTTCGCCGGTGTCGAAATCGTCGGGCATGCGCGCCGCGCTCAACAGCGAGCCATCGAGGTTATACGTCCAGCGGTGATAGGGGCAGACGATGCGCGGGCTCTTGCCCAGCCCTTCCTTGCACAAGACCGCGCCGCGATGCCGACACGAATTGTGAAAGGCCAGGATCTGCCCATCGCGCCCGCGCACGATCAACACCGGCCATGGCCCGATCCTGATCGAGGTATAGCTGCCCGGATCGGGGACTTCGCACGTAAACCCGGCCATCAACCATGACCGGGCATAGATCGCATGAAGGTCGAATTCGAACATGGCGGGATCGTTGTAAAGCGCCTGCGGCAAAGTGTAGCCCGGCCGCCGGGCGGCCAGCGCCGCGCTGATCTGAGCGAGATCCACGTGTCATGTCCCCTTTTTCATGGCTGCAGACGCCTGACCGGGCCCGCTCACCGGGCGCGGGACATCGCCCGCAAAGAGGCTTGCCCGAACCGTGTCGTTCACGGCATTTTGATGACATGAGGAAGCGCAAGGCAGCGAATCCCATTAAGTCATGACCATATTCGATTTTTCGTGCAGCCTTTTTTACGGGTGGAACGCGTCATCGCTTTCGGAGCATGCTATTGAGCGAGATCATTGACAACGCCAAAGCCGAAGCCCGGGCCCCCGGATCGGCGCGGACCAAACGCAACGGAGCCGACACGATCGCGAGCAACCGTCTGATCAATCGCCGCTGGCTTCCGCTCAACGCGCTGCGCGCGTTCGAGGCTGTGGGCAGACACCTGAGCTTTACTGCCGGGGCGCAAGCGTTGACCGTGTCGCAAAGCGCGATGAGCCGCCATGTCTCCAGTCTGGAAGACCTGATCGGCAAGCCGCTGTTCGACCGCTCCGCCAGCGGCCTGCGCCTGACACCGGCGGGCGAAATCCTGCTGCCGGTGGTGGCCAAATGCCTCGATCGGCTCGAAGAAACGATCAATACGGTGCGCAACCGCGACAGCGAAAGCCGCCCGCTGCGGCTGCATATCCCGCCCTCGCTGCTCTATCAGACCGCGCTGCCGCTGCTGCACGGATTTCGCCGCGAACATCCCGAAATCCGCCTGGATGTCACCACGTCGAATGTGACGGGTACGCCGCAAGGCAATGTCGACATGGCGATCGTGTTCGACCGGCCCAATGTCGATGACCGGGTTACCGATCTGTTGTGGATGGTGCGCGTCGCCCCGCTCTGTTCGCCCGCGACCTGGGCCGCACACCAGGGCAAGACGCTCGAAGCCTTTTTGCAGGCCGCCGAATTGCTGCATGTAAAGCTCGACAACGAACCGCGCGGACTGTTGTGGAGCACCTATGCCGATCAGCAACGCGTACACATCGACGCGGGCGGCGGGCTGGCGTTCGACACCGCCTATTCGGCCGTGCGCTATGCCATCGGCGCAACGGGCGTCGTGCTGGCCGACATCGACATGTTTGCCGACGAGATCGCCGCCGGAACGCTGGTCATGCCGTTTCCCTGCATCAGCGCCGACGGCTATGGCTATTACCTGAAAACCCATGCCGAAGACCTGTCGGACCCGGCGATCTTTCTGCTGCGCGACTGGATCATCGCCCATTTCGCGCGCGGGGCTCAGGGGCGCGGTCAGGATTTGGGCGAGGACATGCAGCGCATGGCGCCAGGCACGTGATGCGGCCTGTTACCCGACCGGAATCCCGATGATGAGCTTGACGATGACGTCATCCTTGCTCGTGCCATAGCCCTTGCCGACCCCGGCGTTGAAATCCCAGCGCCCGACTTTCGTATCGAGCGCGATAAAGGTCGACTGGTCGCTGCCCGAAAAATTGCCGAGATTGCGCAAATTGCCGACCCCGTTGTAGCTTTCGACCCCGAGCACGGTGTTTTCGGTGAGCTTGTAGCCGAGCTTGGTCGCCACCTGGACGTCCGCCGGGGTCTTGGCCGGGCCCGACAGCGCAAAGTCGAAATTGGCGTTGGCGCCGACAATCCACTTGTTCCCTTCCCAGCCGCCGATCAGCTTGATTTCGTTGTTCCAGGGGTTCTGGTCAAGCCGATAGCCCACTCGCCCGACTTCATAATTGATCCCGTAGAAAAACCCGCGCTCACTGTGTTGGCCCAGCCATTTGACACGCACTTTCCAGCCGTCGGCGCGAAAATGCCCGGCACTGTCAAGCGTGGTCAACGGCAGATAGGCGCCGAGTTCAAAATGATCGTCCAGCGCATAGGACCATTCAGGTGTGAGCCGAAGGCGATGCAGGCTCGATTGTGCGCCTGGATAGTCCGGGCTTGCGTCGCCGGAAGCCACATCGTTGACATGAAGCTCAAGCCCCGGCTGATGCGGGAGATTGATGTCGTTCATGTAAACCTGGATTTCCTCGTCGGCGGCATGGGCCGCGCCAGAGCTCGCCAAGCCAAAAACCGCGGCGCAACAGACCAGCGCCAGACGCGGCGCCGAAGAAAAACGAGCGGACAAAGTCATTCCGAGGGTTCCCGACGCCATAAGACCCCCGTCCCTTGCGACAGAATTGTGCGCCGCACAAGGTGCCTGACAGGCCGGAGCCATCACCCCTTGTGCGTCGATCCCGTTTGCTCGATCCGCACGCCGTCAAACCCCGCAAACATCGCCACAACCGCCAGTCCCAGCGCCAACGCGGCAATAATCAGCGCCACCCGGACATATCCGTTCTTCATTCTCGCCCCCGCGCGAATCACCGGTCATCGCCGTGAAAGCGTGCGCGATACCGCATCCTGCCACCCGGCGACCAGTCCTGCGCGTCGCGCAGCATCCATTGCCGGGACAAACCGCGCACCGCGCTGCCAGGTGTGCGCCAGCGCATCGAGCCCGCTCCACACCCCGACGGCCAGCCCGGCATGAAACGCCGCGCCCAGCGCCGTGGTTTCGAGATGGTCCGGCCGCTCGACCGGGGTGTCGAGCAAGTCGGCGAGAAACTGGCACAACCAGTCGTTGGCCGCCATGCCGCCGTCGACGCGCAACGCCGCCGGCCAGGTCGCGCCATCGGCCGCCATCGTCGCGGCCAGATCGCGCGTCTGAAAACCGACCGATTCCAGCGCCGCCCGCGCCAGATGCGCCTGGGTCGAACCCAGCGTCAGCCCAAAGATCGCGCCGCGCGCGTCCGGATCCCAATGCGGCGCGCCCAGCCCGGCAAACGCGGGAACCATATACACGCCGTGCGAATCCTCGACGCTGGTCGCCATATCGTGCGTCTGGCTGGCGTGGGTAATCACGCCAAGCCCGTCGCGCAGCCACTTGATCGCCGCCCCGGCAACAAAGATCGAGCCTTCAAGCGCATACGTCATCTGCCCGTTCAGCCGATAGGCGGGTGTGGTCAGCAATCCGCCGCGGGACGCCAGCGCCTTGTCCCCGGTGTTGAGCAGCATGAAGCAGCCTGTGCCATACGTCGATTTGGCCTCGCCCGGCTGAAAACACACCTGGCCAAACAGGGCCGCCTGTTGGTCGCCCGCCATCCCGGCAATCGGGATCGGCGTTTCGAACAGGCCCGGCGCGGTCGTGCCGAACAGGCGGCTGTTGTCATGCACTTGCGGCAGGATCGCCATCGGCACGCGCAACAGGCGGCACAAGTCTTCATCCCATTGCTGGCGATGGATGTCATAGATCAGCGTGCGCCCGGCATTGGTGACGTCGGTTGCATGAACCGCGCCGCCGGTCAGCCGCCAAAGCAGGAAACAGTCGATCGTGCCAAAGGCCAGTTCGCCGCGTTCGGCGCGCGCCCGCGCGCCGGGAACATGATCGAGAATCCAGGCGATCTTGGTCCCTGAAAAATAGGGGTCGAGCACCAGTCCGGTGCGTTCCCTGACCAGCGGCTCGGCGCCGTCTGCTTTCAACGCGTGGCACGTTTCGGCGGTGCGCCGATCCTGCCAGACGATTGCGCGATAGATCGGCTCTCCGCTTGCACGATCCCAGATCACGGTCGTTTCGCGCTGGTTGGTAATGCCGATCGCGGCAATCCCGGCTGCGCTCAGCCCGGCGCGCGCGATCGCCTCGTTTGCCGTGACCAGGACATCGCGCCAGATGTCCTCCGGATCGTGCTCTACCCATCCGGCGGCGGGGTAATGCTGGGCAAATTCCGCCTGCGCGGTGGCGACGGGGCGCGCGTCCGCGTCAAACACGATCGCCCGGGTCGAAGTGGTGCCCTGGTCTATCGCCAGAATGTGCTGCGCGCTGCTCATGCCGATGCCCTCTCGCATTTTCGTTTGATGTTCGTTATAGCGCGTTTCTGTTCGTTTCAAATTCGTTTTTGCATAGCGCGCGGGCGATGCCCGCCCGGAGCATTTCACCCCCGGAGCATTTCACCATGGCCGTTGAAGAGCAAGTCGATCTGCTGATCGTGGGCGGCGGAATCAACGGCGCGGGGATCGCGCGCGATGCCGCCGGGCGCGGGCTGTCGGTCATGCTGGTCGAGGCCGAGGATCTGGCGCAACACACCTCGTCGGCTTCGACCAAGCTGATCCATGGCGGGCTGCGCTATCTCGAATACGGCGAATTCCGCCTCGTGCGCGAGGCGCTGATCGAGCGCGAACGGCTGTGGGGCATGGCCCCGCATATCATCTGGCCCTTGCGCTTCGTCCTGCCGCAACTCCATTCGCCGCGCCCGACCTGGATGGTGCGGCTCGGCCTGTTTCTTTACGATCACCTTGGCGGTCGCAAGCGCCTGCCCGCGACCGAAACCATCGATCTGCGCCACGCACCGCAAGGCGCCGGGCTCAATCCGGGCGTGGCCTGCGCCTTTGTCTATTCCGACTGCTGGGTCGAAGACAGCCGACTGGTCGTGCTCAATGCCATGGATGCCGCCGCGCGCGGCGCCACCGTGTTGACGCGCACGCGGCTCGTCTCGGCCCGGCGCGAAAACGGCGGCTGGGTGGCGACTATCGCCGATGCGGCGGGCCGGCGCACCGTTTGCGCCCGTGCGCTGGTCAATGCCGCAGGCCCCTGGGTCGAAGATGTCATTCAGCGCACGCACACCGCTAACCAAGGGTCGCGCGGCGTACGCCTGATCAAGGGCAGCCATATCGTGCTGCCCCGGCTCTATCCCGGCGATCACGCGTTCCTTTTGCAAAACCCCGACCGACGCGTGGTCTTTGCCATTCCCTATGAAGGCGAATTCACGCTGATCGGCACGACCGACGAAGCATGGACCGCCCCGCCGGGGCCCGCCACGATTGACCAGAGCGAAATCGACTATCTGCTCGACACCGTGCGCCGCTATTTCGCGGTCAACATCGGGCCGGACGCCATCCGCTGGACTTATTCGGGAATCCGCCCGCTCCATGACGATCATGCCGCCAAAGCTGCAGCGGTGACGCGCGACTATGTGCTCGATCTCGATACGGTCGATGGCGCTGCCCCGATGCTCAGCGTGTTCGGAGGCAAGATCACCACCTTTCGCAAGCTGGCCGAACATGCGCTGGAAAAGCTGGAGCCGCATTTCCCGATGGCCGGCCCGGCGTGGACGGCGGGCGCGGTCTTGCCGGGCGGAGACTTGCCCGGCGGCGACTTCGATGCCTTTGTCGCCGAATTGGGGGGCGAACATCCCGCGCTTCCCCGCCCGCTGCTCCGCCGCCTCGCGCGCGCCTATGGCACCCGCGCCGAAGAGGTGCTGACCGGGGCGCGGACGATGGACGATCTCGGACGCGATTTCGGCGCCGGGCTGACCGAGGCCGAGCTGGTCTATCTCGCGCGCAACGAGTGGGCCGTCACCGCGCAAGACGTGCTGTGGCGGCGCAGCAAGATGGGGCTGCATGTCCTGCCGCAGACCGCCGATCAGGTCGATGCCTTCCTTGCCGGGCTGCGTCATGGCTAAGCAGCCGGGGAGCCCGACGCGCCGTGCCGCGATCCTCGCGGCGGTGCGCCGTGCGGGCGAAGCCAATGTCGCCGCACTCGCCGCCGCATTTTCAGTCACGCCACAGACCATCCGCCGCGATCTCAATCATCTGGCCGATCGCGGGTTGATCGCGCGGGTCCATGGCGGGGCAGAGCTCGGCTCGGGCATTGCCAATGCCCGCTATGACGAACGGCGCGGCATGGCGGCCCAGGCCAAGGCGCGGATCGGCGCCGCCGCTGCCGCGCTGGTGCCCGAAGGCGCCTCGCTGTTCATCAATATCGGCACGACGACCGAGGCCGTCGCGCACCATCTGGTCGATCATCAAAGGCTGATGGTGGTGACCAACAATCTCAATGTCGTCGATTGCCTGTTGGGGCGCGAAGGCATTGCGGTCATCGCTGTCGGCGGGCAAGTGCGCGCCGGAGATCGCGCGGTGATCGGCGCCCTGGCGGATCAGTTCATCGACAATTTTCGCGTCGATCTGGCGCTGATCGGCGCCTCGGGGCTGACCGAAGAGGGCGACCTGGTCGATTTCGATGCCGACGAAGTGCTCGTCGCGCGGCGCATCATCCGGCAGGCGAAAACAGTCATTCTCGTTGCCGACAGCAGCAAGTTTGGCCGCGCGGCGCCGATCCGCATCGCCGGGGCGGATGCGATCGACCATCTCGTCACCGACCGCCTGACCAGCCCGGCATTGCGCGCCGCACTGGTCAGGCAGGGGGTGACGATTACCGAAACCGGCTAAATCAGAACGCGGCTTCGTCGAGCGCCATCGTCGAGGCCTTGCCCGCCTTGATCGCCAGAAACGCCGCCGTCGCTTGCGGCAACAGGCGGTCGTAGAAGAAGCGGGCAGTCTGGACCTTCGCGGTGTAGAACGCCGCGTCATCGGTCCCTTCGGCCAGCCGCGCCTGCGAGACCTTGACCGCGCGGGCAAAGATAAAGGCCATCGCAACCAGCCCCATCAGCCGCAAATAGTCGGTCGCCGCCGCGCCCGCTTCTTCGGGATCGCGCATGCCGCGCTCGGCAATCATCGCGGTCGCGCCCTGCAAGGCTTCGAACGCCCGCTTCAGCCCGGTCACAAACGGCGCAAGCCCCGCATAGGCCCCATTGTCCTCGATAAAGGCCGAAATCGGGTGAAACAGGCCGCGCAGATTGCGCCCCATGTTCGCCGGCAGCTTGCGACCGACCAGATCGAGCGCCTGAATGCCGTTGGTGCCTTCATACAGCATCGCGATGCGCGCATCGCGCATGTATTGCTCGACGCCGCTTTCACGAATGAAGCCGTGCCCACCATAGACCTGCACCGCAAGGCTCGCGCTTTCGAGGCCAAGGTCGGTGAACAGCGCCTTGACGACCGGTGTCATCAGCGCGACGAATTCGGCGGCGCGAGTGCGGGTCGGCGCATCTTCGGCATGCTTTTCCGCATCGAGCGCGCGCGAGACCCAGCCCGCGATGCCCCGGCACCCTTCGTTCCAGGCGCGCATGGTCAACAGCATGCGGCGCACATCGGGATGCACGATGATCGGGTCGGCGGGCATTTCGGGATGCTTCGTCCCCGCCAGCGAGCGGCCCTGCACGCGGTCCTTGGCGTACCACACGGCCGCCTGATAGGCCGCTTCGCCGATGCCCAGCCCCTGAATGCCGACGCCGACGCGCTCCGCATTCATCATCGTGAACATCGCTTCGAGCCCGCGATGCGGCTCGCCGACCAGCCAGCCGGTCGCCTCTTCAAACAGCATCTGGCACGTGGCCGAAGCCTTGATGCCCATCTTGTGTTCGATCGCGGTACACCGCGCCTCGTTGCGCACGGTCCATGCGCCTTGTGCATCGGGCAGGAACTTGGGCACGAGGAACAGGCTGATCCCCTTTACGCCCTTGGGCGCATCGGGCAGGCGCGCCAGCACGAGATGGACGATATTGTCGGTCAGATCCTGTTCGCCGGCCGAAATGAAGATCTTGGCGCCCGACACGCGATAGCTGCCGTCTTCGACAGGGTCGGCGCGGGTACGCAACAGGCCGAGATCGGTGCCGCAATGCGGCTCGGTCAGACACATCGTCCCCGACCATTCGCCGCCGACCATTTTCGGCAGATAAGTCGCCTTGAGCGCGTCCGAAGCATAGCCGTCGATCGCCGCAATCGCCCCGTTGGTCAGCCCCGGATAGAGGCTGAACGAGACATTGGCGGCGCAGACCATTTCATCGACCAGCTTGCCCAGCGCTTCGGGCAAGCCCTGCCCGCCCCATTGAGTCGGCAGGACAAGCGCGTTCCACCCGGCGGCGACGAACTGGTCCCAGGCAGCCTTGAACCCGGCGGGCGTGCGCACCGCGCCGTCTTCAAAGTGACAGCCTTCCTCATCGCCGCTGCGGTTGAGCGGCGCGATCACGCCATCGCAGATCCTGGCCGCTTCGGTCAGCACCGCATCGGCAAGGTCGGGGGTGATCTCGGCAAAGGCGGACAGATCGCCAAAGCCGTCGCCCGCGTGAAGTTCATTGAGCACAAAGCGCATGTCGCGCAAAGGCGGGGAATAGACCTGCATATCCAGGTTTCCTTTATCTATCAGTTACGCAGGGGCTTGCCGGTGGTGAGCATGTGCTCGACGCGGGCCTGCGTTGCGGGATGGCGGACAAGCGCGAGGAACGCCTTGCGTTCGAGCGCCAGAAGATCGCCCTCGGTGACGGTGTCGACCAGATCGGCCTCGCCGCCGGTCAACACGTCGGCCAGATGCCCGGCGACCACCGCGTCATGCGGCGTTGCCTTGCCCTGTGCGCGGAACCCTTCGACGGCGAGCGTCAACGCCGCCTTGCCCCCGGCGCCCGGCAAGCGGAACGTCGGCGACGCGGGCGGCTGATAGCCCGGAACCAGCGCCAGCGCGCGGGCCTTGGCATCGGCCAGCAGGCGATCGCGGTTCATCGAAATGCCGTCGTTCGGACGCAGGAAGCCAAGCTCGACCGCCTGTGCCGCCGATTTCGACACAGTCGCGGTCGAAATCGTTTCGAACACTTTCGATACCGCAGGCATCGGGCCTTTGGGCATCCCCGGCATGGCCTGCCCCCCAATACCCTGCCAACGCGCGAGCATTTCGCCGCAGCCGCCCCAGCCCGGGACCAGCCCGACCCCGCATTCGACGAGGCCGATATAGCTTTCGGCATGGGCCTGGACCGCGTCGGCATGAAGCACGACCTCGCACCCGCCGCCCAATGCCATGCCCGCAGGCGCGGCGACGACCGGGAACGGCGCATATTTCAGCGCCTTGAGCGCCATCTGCCCGCCCCCGACAAGCTTTTCGATCTCGCCCCAGGCCGCGATATTGACGGCAAACATGGCAAGGCCGAGATTGGCGCCCGCCGAGAAATTGCCGCCTTCGTTATAGATCACCAGCGCCTTGAAATTCTTGGCAACGAGCGGCACCGCCTGCCCGATGAGCTTGAGGATTTCGCCGTCGATGGCGTTCATCTTCGAGGTGAATTCCAGCGCGGCAACGCCATCGCCGATGTCCCACAGCGCGGCAGAACCGTTCCTGATGATCGGCTTGGCCGACAGCTTGATGTCCTCGAGCAGCAGCACGCCTTCGGGGCGGACCACATCGCGATAGACGCCATCAAGCCCGAGTACCTGCCGCTTGCCCGCTTCGATGCGATAGAACGGACGCCCGGCGGCGACATGCAGAATGTCGGGAACGGGGCGCCCTTCGGCTTCGAGCCGGGCGACGAAATCGGCCACGCCGATCCGGTCGATCAGTTCGAACGGGCCATATTTCCAGTTATAGCCAAGCTTCATCGCGACATCGATCGCCACGACATCATCCGATGCCTGCGGCACGAGCGCGGCGGCATAGCTGAGCGTTGCGCCGAGAATCGCCCAGGCATAGGCCCCGGCTTTGCCCGGCAGCGCGAGCAGCGCCTTCAGATCCCTTTGCGCTGCGCCCGGAATCGGCGCGGCCTTGCCTTGCGGACGGTATTCACCGGAGATCAGGTCGATCGCCTCGCGCCGTTTGCCCGCCTCGCGGTTGACACGATAGAAACCGCCCTTGCCCTTTCGTCCGGTATAGCCGTCGGCAATCATCCGATTGATCAGCGGGTGATCGACGGCAATCGCCTGATAGGGATCGTCTGCGGGCAGAGTGCTGGTCAGGCTGGCCTTGAGATGCGGCATGAGATCGATGCCGACCAGATCGACCAGACCGAAAATCCCGGTGCGGGGCACGCCCATCGGCTTGCCCGCCAAGGCATCGGCGTCTTCGACCGACAGACCGAGTTCGAACGCCGCATTGACCGCGCTTTGCAGCCAGAACGTGCCCACGCGGTTGGCAAGAAAGCCCGGCGTATCCTTGCACGCGACGATCGTCTTGCCCAAAGTGCGGTCGGCAAAGTCGGAAATCCGCGCCACGAGCGCAGGATCGCTCTGCGGCCCGGCGACAACTTCAAGCAGCCTCATGTAGCGCGGCGGATTGAAGAAATGCGTGATGAAGAAATCGCGCGCAAAGGCCTCGCCGCGCCCGGTGACGAGGTGCCCGAGCGGGATCGTCGACGTGTTGGACGTCACCGCCGTACCCGGACGGCGCACCGCTTCGAGCTTTTCATAAAGCGCGTGCTTGAGATCGAGCCGCTCGATGATCGCCTCGATCACCCAGTCGCATTCGGCGACGCGGGCAAGGTCATCCTCGATATTGCCGACTTCGACCAGTTTGGCCGCCTTGCGCGACATGAAGGCGGCGGGCTCGGCCTTTTCCAGCCGCTTGAGCGCGCCCGCGGCAACCGCATTGCGATCGGCGGGGTCACGCACGATGTCGAGCAGCAGGACCGGGATACCGGCATTGGCGACTTGCGCGGCGATGCCTGCGCCCATCACCCCGGCGCCGATGACGCAAACCTTTTTGACAGGTCCGATGGTGTCCGACGTGCTCATCAGATCGCCTCCAGCACGGTGGCGATGCCCTGCCCGCCGCCGATGCACTGCGTGGCCAGCGCAAACCGGCCGCCCTCGCGCTGCAACAGCGAGGCCGCCTTGCCGACGATGCGCGCGCCGGTCGCGCCGAGCGGATGGCCGAGCGCGATCGCGCCGCCATCGAGGTTGATCTTCGCCGGATCGAGCCCGAGATCGGCGATGCAGGCCAGTGACTGGCTGGCAAAGGCCTCGTTCAGTTCGACGATATCGAGGTCAGCAACGGAAATCCCGGCGCGTTCCAGCGCCTTGCGGCTCGATTCGACCGGGCCGATGCCCATGATGTCGGGGCTGCAGCCCGAAATCGCCGTGCTGCGGATACGCGCCAGAATGGGCAGGCCACGCGCACGGGCATAGTCTTCGCTCGCCACGAGCACCGCGCTCGCCCCGTCGGTCAAGGGCGAGGCCGTGCCCGCCGTAACCGTGCCGGTGGCGCTGAACGCGGGCTTGAGCCCGGCCAGGCCTTCCGCCGTGGTGCCGGGGCGCGGGCAACCATCGGCATCGACGAGCCCGGCCCTGGTCATGATCGGAACGATTTCATCGACCAGTTTGCCCGCCGCGATGGCCGCAGCCGCCTTGTGCTGGCTGGCGAGCGCAAAGGCCTCTTGCGTGGCGCGGTCGATGCCGTACCGCGTGGCCAGGTTTTCGGCGGTATCACCCATGCCGATATAGGCGCTGCTGGTCTTGGCCAGCGCCGGATTGGGCAGCGGGTTGAAGCCCAGCATCGGCACGCGGCTCATGCCTTCGACGCCTGCGGCGATGAACACTTCGCCCGCGCCGAGCGCGATCTGTCCGGCGGCATAGTGTACCGCGCTCATCGACGAGCCGCAGAACCGGTTGACCGTCATGCCGCCGGTGGCCAGCGGGAGCCCGGCCAACAGGCCGATCAGCCGTGCGACGTTGAAGCCCTGCTCCCCTTCGGGAAAGGCGCAGCCGACGACCAGATCCTCGATCGCCGCCGGATCGATTCCGGTGCGTTCGACCAGCGCGCGGACAACCGCTGCGGCCAGATCGTCGGGGCGGGTACGCGCCAGCGCGCCCTTGCCGGCAAGGTGAAACGGTGACCGGGCGTAACCCGCAATAACGACGTTGGGCATCACGATTCCTTTTCAGATCAATCTTTTCAGGCCAGGCTTTTTCACGGAAGAGGGACGAATCCATAGCCCCGCAACGCGAACAGCGCAGCTTACTTCTCTAAGGGTGCGCAACTTTCCCTATACGTCAATCAAAATTTGCGGCATAGGTTGATTCGTCACGGCGAAAGACGCCGGTCGCGTTGGGCGCAAGGATGCAAGACTATGAGGGGACTTATCCAGGTCATCACCGGTATGGCTGCGACTATCGCGGCATTGACCGGCGCCGCCGAGGCTTCTGCCCGGCCCGAAGATGCCATTGGCCGCTGGGCCACACCGTCAAAACACGGAATCGTCGAAATCGCCCCATGCGGTTCGGGCGTTTGCGGCCACCTGATCGAATCCGATTCGATCCGGACCAACCCCGACATGCGCGATGCCAAGAACAGCGATTCCGCGCGGCGCACCCGCCTGCTCAAGGGCCTGATGCTGCTCGAAGGATTTCATCGCGGGAAAAACGGCTGGGACGGCGGCACGATCTACAATCCCGAAGACGGCGGCACTTATCACGCCACGATCACGCTTTCGGGCACCGACACTCTGAATCTCAAGGGATGCATCGTCTGGCCGCTTTGCAAAAGCCAGACCTGGCAGCGCATTCGTTGATCAACCGGCGCGCCCGCGCGCTGCGGGTGCCCTTATCTACCCCCAACCCAATCTGGATTTGAGAAAAGCATGACAGACAAATCGCGCGTTGCACGACTTCTTGCCACGTCCCTGATTGCCGGCGCCGGGCTTTGCGCAACGGCGCAGCCGGTCTTTGCCGCCGGTTTCTACATCCAGGAACAATCGGCACGCGGCGCGGGCCGCGCCTATTCGGGCGAAATCGCCGATACCGGGCCTGACAGCCTGTGGTGGAATCCCGCCGCGATCGGCGGCATGACCGGCGGCGAAGCCTCGTTCAATGCCACGGCAATCCTGCCGCGTGCGACGGTAACCGATACCGGCACCCTGATCGTGCGCCCGGGCCAGAGCGCGGCAACCGTCGGCGGCAATCCGACCACGCGCAACCCGATCGACAACGGCGTCGTGCCGCAGGGCGCCATTGCCCACGCGCTGACCAATCAACTTGCCGTCGGCCTTGCGATCAGTGCGCCGTACAATTTCACCACGACTTATGCATCGGACAGCTTTGCGCGTTATTCTGCGCTGACGACCCGGCTGCGCACATTCGACATTCAGCCGAGCCTTGCCGTCCATTTCGACGCGCCCCACGGCGTCGGCGTGAACTTTGGCGCGGCGGTCAATATCGAACGCACCACCGCGACATTCGGCAATGCCCTGCCCAATCTGTCCGCAGAACTGCCCGACGGGCTGCAAGAGCTTTCGGGCCATGGCTGGGATGCCGGCTTTACGCTGGGCACGCGGATTTCCGCCGGTCCGCTGAGCTTTGGCGCCAGCTACAAGTCGTCGATCAACCACCATCTCGACGGTCAGATCGCGGTGACCGGCCTGCTGTATCAGCTTGCCGCGTACAACGGCACAACTACGACCAGCGCGTCGTTTGCAACGCCGTGGCAGCTCGGCGCGGGCGTGCGCTATCAATTGACCAAGCGCTTCACGCTCGATGCCGAAGTGACCCGCTTTGGCTGGAGCAAGTTCAACCAGATCAACCTCGGCGCGCCGCTCAATACCGCGATCCCCGAAAATTATCGCAACACCTGGAACTATGCGCTCGGGCTCGATGTTGACCTTGGCCACGCCTGGACGGTGCGCGGCGGGATCCAGCGCGATCTTACCCCGGTGCGCGAAGATCAGCGCGATGCGCGCGTGCCCGACAGCAGTCGCTGGACCTTTGCACTGGGCGCAAGTCATGAGATCATCAAGGGGCTGACGCTTGACGCAGCGGTCAATTACCTGACTCTGGCGACGGCGGCGCTCGACCGTCCGACCGCAGCCTATGTCGGGTCTTCTGCCGTTACGCCGGTGCTGCTCAGCGGCGAAGTGACCTCGCCCAGCGTGGTCATCCTTTCGCTGGGCGGTCGCTTGCGCTTCTGATCCCGTCATACCCCGATACCGAGGCCGCCATGATCGCTTCTGCTTCCGACAGCACCCCTTCCCTCTGGCAACCACCGGTCATGCTGATCGGTGACCTGCTGACACGGACAGTGCGCGATCATGGCAACCGGCCCGGGGTCGATTTCCTGGGCCGGACCTGGACCTGGGCCGCGATCGGTGACCTTGTCACGCGCGCGGCCCGCGGATTGCAGGATCTCGGTCTCAAAAAGGGCGACCGGCTGGCGCTATGCCTGCCCAACACGCCGCATTATATCGCGCTCTATTACGCCGCCGCGCGGATCGGTGTGGTGCTGGTCAATTGCAATCCGCTCTACACACCACGCGAATTGCGGCACTTGCTGAACGATTCGGGCGCGGTGGCGATCGCCGTGCCCGACATCGCCGAATTTCATGACAAAGTGCTCGAAGTCGCGCCCGACAGTGCCTTGCGCGCTGTCGTGATCTGCCCGATGGCCGGGATTCTGCCCTGGCCGCAGGCTTTGGGCTGGCGCCTGTTCAAACGGCGCGACCATGCCCGCATCCCGCCCAAGGGCACCGGGACGCTCACCCATATCGATTTCGGCGGTCTGACTCGCAATCGCGCGGCCCCCGACCCGGTCGAGCTTGCGCCCGGCGATCTGGCCGTTCTGCAATATACCGGCGGCACGACCGGCGTGCCCAAGGCGGCGATGCTGACCCATCGCAATCTGACTGCCAATGCGCTGCAACAGCATCGGCATATCGGCATAGAACTGCCCGCGCCGCAGCGGACCATGGCGGTGCTGCCGTTTTTCCACGTCTTTGCCTTGACCGCCGTGCTCGATTTCTCGGTCCTGATCGGCGCCGAACTCGTGCTTTTGCCGCGCTTTGAAATGAAGGCGATGTGCGCGGCGATGCGGCGCAAGCCGCCGACGATGTTCTTTGGCGTGCCGACGCTGTTCATCGCCATGAACGCGCTGGCCGACGCCGAACTGCCCGACATGAGCCGCGTGATCGCGTGCATTTCGGGCGGCGCGCCGCTGCCGTTCGACGTGCGCACGACTTTCGAACAGCGTACCGGGGTGCGCATTTGCGAAGGCTATGGCCTGACCGAGGCCTCGCCGGTGATCGCCTGCAATCCCGTATTCGGCGAAGCGCGCGCCAATTCGTGCGGCGTTGCCTTTCCCGGAACCATTCTCGAAATCCGCGACCGCGAATATCCAGAACGGGTGCTGCCGCAAGGTGAGCGCGGCGAAGTCTGCGCGCGGGGGCCGCAAGTCATGGCCGGGTACTGGAACAAGCCCGCCGATACCGCCGCAACATTCATCGATGGTGCGCTGCGCACCGGCGATGTCGGCTATTTCGACGAAGACGGCTATCTCTACCTGGTCGATCGGATCAAGGATCTGATCCTGTGCGGCGGCTATAATGTCTATCCCCGGGTGATCGAGGAAGCCGCCTATCTTCACCCCGCGATCGAGGAAGCGATCGCCATCGGCATTCCCGATCCCTATCGCGGGCAAAGCCCCAAGCTGTTCGTCAAACTGCACGAAGGCGCGGCCATCACGCCTGCCGAACTGCGCGCGTTTCTCGCCGAAAACCTGAGCAAGATCGAACTGCCCAAGGAAATCGAGATCCGCGCTTCGCTGCCGCGCACGATGATCGGCAAGCTGTCGAAAAAGGAACTCGTCGCCGAAGAACTGGCCCGCAGCGCCGTCCCGAATACACCTTGATCTCGCCCGGGCTTTCTGGTCCGTTATGACACACGACATGTGGGGAACAACAGGCCATTGGCAATGAACGATCTGGCGGACGAGGCCGACAATCCCGGTGAAACCGCCCTCTCGGGCGCGGAGGAGATCGCGCCGGTCGCCGGTGACGAGGGCGCGGCGCAGGCCGGGCTGCAAGGTATCAACGATGTTGCCGAACATCTGGGGATCACCCACCGCGCATTGCGTTTTTACGAGGACAAAGGCCTGATCGAGCCGGCGCGCGTGGGCAATACGCGGATCTATTCGCGCCGCGATGTCGCGCGCATGCAATTGATCCTGCGCGGAAAACGCCTGGGTTTCTCGATCCGCGAAATCAAGGAATTCCTCGATCTCTATGATGCCGCCCCGACGCAGCGGGAACAGATGCAGCATCTCGTCGCGCAGATCCGTGTGCGGATGAAGCAATTGGAACGCCAGCAAACCGCGCTGGAAATGACCATTGCCGAACTGAAATCGATGGACGAGCAGGCCTGCGCACGGATCGCCGAACTATCTGGGCAGGACTGATCAGGCCGCCTTGCGCCGCCCGGCGCGATAGATCGCCGCCCCCGTACCGAGCAGGACCACGGTCAGCCCGATGATCTTGAGCAAGGCCAGCGGTTTGTTCGTTTCATCGCCCGCCGGCAGCGCCGCCAGCACCAGCGCGACCAGCGTCGTGATCAGCCCGATCAGCGCGAGCCCGATCGATGTCACCCGCCCGCCCGGCAGCCGTGTCACCCCTTTATCGCCAACACCGCGATTGACCCGGATGACCGCCAGAAACACCCCGGCAAACGGCAGGAACGTCGCGATGATGCCCATGCTGACAAGCACTTCATAAGCGCCGCGCACCCCGGTCCCCGCCTGCCCCAACACGCAGAAAACGGCCCCCAGCCCGCCCTGCACCAACAGCGCCACCCACGGCGTCCCCCAGCGCGGATGCACGCGGGCAAAAGCCTGGGGCAACATGCGATCGATGCCCACGGCAAAAGGCAGCCGCGCACAACCGGCGAGATACCCGCTCGCCGCGCCAAGATTGCCCAGCGTGATCAACAGCGCCAGCGGCCAGGCGATCCAGCCGACCCCCAACTTGTGCGCGGCAAGCGATCCCGCCTGAACCAGCCCCTGCAAGGGATTGACCTCGCCCGCCGGCATGATCACCAGCACCGCAATCGTCCCGAGAATATAGACCGGCAGCACGACCAGCCCGGCCAGCGGCAGCGCGCGCGGGATGGTCCGGCGCGGATCGCGGATTTCGCCGCTCATGAAACTGGCCGCTTCCGGGCCCGACAGTGCAAAGGCGAGCCCGGACAGGATGACGAGATGGGCCAGGTCGAAATTCGGCATCGATGCCGCCGCATCAAACCGCGTGACACTGCCAAAGCGGGCCCAAAAAAACGCCGCCAGCACGACCACGATCGCCGCCGGCACCCACATCCCGAGTGCGCCGATATTGTGCAGCCATTTGCCCCATTTCAGCCCGGCAATGTTGATCGCGGTGATCACGGCCAGACCGATCAGCGCAAACACCATGAAATACACCGTGCTGCCGGTCATCGCCTGCAGCCGGGGCCCGCCGAGATAGAGCGCATTGCCGGCATCGAAATAGAATACCGACGGGAAATAAGGCAGGTTCGACGTCCAATAGCTCCAGCCCGCCATGAATCCGGCAAATGGCCCGAATGTCTCGCGAACCCAGACGTAGAGCCCGCCTTCTTGCGGATAGCGCGACGAAAGCTCGATCACCGCGGCGATCAGCGGGATATAGAAACCAAGGAAAGCCAGCGCCCAATACCACAGCGCCGCCTGCCCGAGCATGGCCGCCGAGGCGATCCAGCGCAGCGAAATCCCGGTGACGATATAGAACAGCGCAAGATCGGCCACCCCCATGACGCGGGGGGGCCGATGCAAGGGAACCGCCTCATCCATCGCGCGTCAGCGCCGGGCGATTATCTGCCGAACCACATCCGGCGAAATTGCGCTTGCCCGTCAAGGAACTGATGCTTGAGCGCGCCGGCAACATGCAGGACCAAAGCGCCGATCAGGACATAGGCGGTAATCGTGTGCACGCCGCCAAACAGGTCATGCCAGTAATCCTTGCCCGCATCGCTCAACCCGGAAAAGAACGGGAATCGGAACCAGGGGATCACCCGGAACAGCACCAGCGGATGCGCGGCGCCTGCTTTCCACGCCGAATCATGCAGCCATCCGGCCAGCGGCACCACAAGCATCAGCAGATAGAGCAAGTGATGCACCCCGGTCGACAGCTTGCGCTCCCACGGCTTGAGGGCGGGCAGCGGGGCCGGGCCGGGATGGCCGATTTTCCACAACACGCGCAGGATGACGAGGCCGATCACGGTAATCCCGATCGATTTGTGCAGCCCGACCGCGGCGCCGATCTGATCGGGATGCGCGGCTTCGAGCGCGTCAAAGCCCAAGCCTTTCCACAAGTTGAAGATGATGCCGATGGCAACGAGCCAATGCAGTGCGACGGCGATCGAGGTGTAGCGGCCGTTAAGCGGTCTTTCGGGCATTTTTGGGATTCTCCGGCAATACCTGTGTCACGATACGGGAAAACCTGCCATGGCGCGGCCTTCCTGCAAGCTCATATTCATCCCAGATCGCACAGGTTTCAGCAATGAGCATTCTTGATCCCGGATTTCGGGCGCTTTCGCCGCGTCTTTCTCCGCGCCCGGTCCCCTGGATGGGCACGGCACTGGGCTGGGCCGGACCGGCGCTGTTCGTCGTCCTGCTGTGGCAAAGCCTGATCCGTCAAAGCCTGCTCGGCTGGTCCGTCGGTCTGGTCTATATCGGCTACGATACGTTCCTGCTCGGGTTTACGGCAGTGCAGCTCTGGCCGTTGCGCCGGACGATGCGCGCCGCGCCGCCGCTGCGACAGGGACCGCGCCCCGCGATGGGCGCGATCATCGCCGCGCACAACGAAGCGCAATCGCTGCGCATCACGATCGACACGCTCGCCGGGCAGGAAGAACCGCCCGAACTGATCCTGCTTGCCGATGACGGATCGACCGATGGCAGCGCCGACGTGCTGCGCCGCCTCTATGGCCTCGAACCACCCGCCGTCGGGAACATGAGCGCGCCCTCGCCGGTCCTGCCCGCGCTGCGCTGGCTGCGCCTGCCTCATGGCGGCAAGGCGCGGGCGCTCAACGCGGCGATCCCGCTGATCGATACCGAACTGATGCTGACGGTCGATGCCGATACCCTGCTGGATCCCGGCGCGTTGAAAGCGATGCGCGACGCCTTTGCCGCCGAGCCGGAACTCGTCGCCGCGACCGGCGTGCTGATCCCGATTTGCGGCAAGCGGCCCGTCGAACGGCTGTTCCAATGGTTCCAGCGCTATGAATATGTGCGCAATTTTCTCTCGCGCTTTGCCTGGATGCAACAGGATGGTCTCTTGCTCATTTCCGGGGCCTTTGCCGGTTTTCGCCGGGCAGCGGTGGTAAGGGTCGGCGGGTTTGATCCCGATTGCATGGTCGAGGATTACGAACTGATCCACCGCATGCACCGCCATGCTCACGAATCCGGGCTCGACTGGCGCGTGCGCGTGGTCGGTCGGGCGACGGCCAGCACTGACGCCCCGGCCAGTCCGATGGCGTTCATGCGCCAGCGCCGCCGCTGGTTCGGCGGATTTCTTCAAACGCAGCACTGGAATCGCGACATGGTCGGCAACCCCGCTTTCGGCAAGCTGGGCACGCGCATGCTGGTGGTCAAGGCGTTCGACACCGTGCAGCCGATCTATGGCATGGTCGCGTTCTTCATCCTGATTTCGTTGCTGGTGCGAGGGGCTCTGCCGGTCGCAGGCGCGATCGTCGGCGTCATGCTGGCCAAAGTGGTGATCGACCTGAGCTTTCATCTCTGGTCGATCACGCTCTATCGCCGCTGGACCGGGCATGGCGACGGGCTCGGGCTCGGCCCGGCGCTGATCGCCTCGTTCTTTGAGCCGTTCACGTTTCAGCTCTTGCGCCATGCCGGGGCCTGCTGGGGCTGGATCGCGTTTCTTTCCGGCGGCGGCGGCTGGGGCAAGCAAAGCCGGACCGCTCTCGTCGATCCCGATACCGCAATGCGTGAGCCAGTGGCCCAGCCGTAATCGCGAGCCGTAATAAGGTGTGCGGATAACCGCCGCCTTGCGATAGCATCGCGGCCATGAACTTGCTTTCTGCCATGGTGCGTCGCGCGCCGCTGATCGGCGCGGGCGCCGCGTTTCTCTTCGCGCTGGTTGCGCAGGCTGAGGCCGCCGCACCCAAAGCGCCGACATGGGATGCCGCCGCAGCGGCGCGCTATCTCGACACCCGGCTCGACTGGTGGCGGCACTGGCCCAAATCGCAACGCGACCATGAGACGGTGTGCATCTCGTGCCACACCGCGCTGCCCCATGTCCTCGCCCGCCCCACACTGCGCGCAACGCTCGGCGACCATAGCCGCAGCCCCGCCGAACTGGCGATGTTCGACGATGTGACCAAACGCGTCTATCTGTGGCACGAGGTCGATCCGTTCTACACCGACCAGAAAAACGGCATGGCCAAATCGGGCGAAGCGCGCGGCGTCGAATCCGTTTTGAACGCATTGTTTCTGGTTACCCGCGATAACGAACGCGGCCTGTTCGGCACCGACACACGTCAGGCTTTTGCCCAGATGTGGGCGCTGCAAATGCAGTCGGGCGATCTCAAAGGCGGGTTTCCCTGGCTCAATTTCCATCTCGAACCCTGGGAATCGCCTTCCGCGACCTATTGGGGCGCCACGCTCGCCGCGCTTGCCGTGGCGCGCGCACCGGCAAGCTATGCCACCGATCCCGCCATCGCGCCGCAGATCGAGGCGCTGCGCGGCTATTTGCGCGGCGGACTGACCGGACAATCGCTCTATAGCCGCGCGCTGATCCTGATTGCCGACAGCGAATTGCACGGCATTGCCGACCCTGCGCAGCGCGCCGCGATCGTTGCCGAGCTTGCCGCCGCGCAAGGCGCCGACGGCGGCTGGAGCCTGCCCGCGCTGGCCCCCTGGCAACGCGTCGACAAGACCCCGCTGCCCACCGCGAGCGACGGCTATGCCACCGCGATTGTCGCGTTCGCCTTGCGCGAATCCACGCTGCCTGTGGCAACAGGGCCGCTCGACAAGGCCAAGCGCTGGCTGATCGCGCATCAGGACAAGGCGAGCGGCGCGATCCCGGCGAAATCGATCAACAAGGACCGCCAGACCGGCACCGATGCCTATCTGTTCATGACCGACCATGCGACAGGTATCGCCGCTTTGGTGCTACGTTCGGGTTCCTGATCGCATCAGGCGCGCTATGCCTCGCCCCGGTTCCCCAAGCCGGAGCGCGATCGTGTTGTACCGCCGCACTGTCCTTGCCGTTTTCGCGATCAGCCTCATGGTCAGCCTCGGCCTGTTGGTCTCGCGTTTCGACTGGCTGTGCATGCCCGCGCTGTTGGCGGGATGGTATGCGGCGGATCTTGCCTCGGGGCTGGTTCACCTTGCGCTCGACTATCACCCCTGCCCGCCCGGACGCGGCCTCGCGGACATCTTCTTTTACGAAGGCAGCCGCGAAAGCGCGGAATACCTCGCCTTGCGCGCCGCCTGCATGGCGCGGCTCACCCCGTTTCAGCGCATCGCCTATGATTTCAAGACGCATCACCCGCGCCCCGATGCGCTGGGCCGTCGCTCGCTGTGGACTCAAATCGGCCCCACGCTGATCATCGCCGCGCTGCCTGCCGCGCTCGCGCTCAATGCGGTGGCGATCCTCGGCCATGCGCCCGGCTGGCTGATCGCGTTTGGCACAGCGCTCGTCACCGGCAGCGGGCTTGCGCAGTATTTCCACGGCAGCCTGCACCGCAACCCCGCGCCGCGCCCCGTCCGCGCGCTGCGCCGCATGGGCCTGCTGATGACACCCGCCGCGCACCAGTTGCACCACGACACGCTGCAACGCGATTTCGCCACCAATTGCGGCTGGTCAAACCCGGTGGTCAACCGCGTGTTCCGCGCCCTGCGGGCACGCGGCCTGCTCGATGACGCCGGACTTGCGCCTCAATCGTAAACCGGCTCCCACATTTGCGCGGCGATCGCATCGAGCGTGATCGTCTCGGCGGGGACGCCCGCAACGCCTTCGGCCAGCGCCTGTTGCGCCACGGCATAGGCGATCTGCAGCGCAACCTCGCGCAAGGCAGTGATCGGCGGCAACAGGCCGGGATTGCCTTCGGCGCTGCCGTCGCCGATTTCGCCGCCCAGTTCGCCCGGTTCGCTGAGTTCACCCAGCCGCCGCGCCGCCGCCATGAACATCCCGTCGGTCACAACGCCGGCTTTCGCCACGATCGCGCCGAGGCCGATGCCGGGGAAGACATAGACGTTGTTGACTTGGGTCACGCCCGGCGTGCCGAACGGGCTGCCCGAACCGACGATCGCGCGCCCTTCGCTCCAGCGCAGAATATCCGCCGGGTGCGCTTCGGCGCGCGAAACCGGGTTGGACAGGGGGAAAATAACCGGGCGTTCGGTCAGGCTGGCCATCAGCCGCACGGTGCCTTCGTTGAACGCGTCGCGCTGACCCGACGTGCCGATCAACACGGTCGGGCGGACTTGCGCGATCGTCTGTTCGAGCCCGATGCGCCCGTTGCCAATCCGTGCCCAGCCAGCGACATCGGCGGGATCGCGGGCCAGCGGCACTTGCTGCGGCGGCAGATCGGCCATGTCGGACAGGATCAGGCCATTGCGGTCGATCGGCCAGATCGTACGCCGCGCCGTCGCCTCGTCGACCCCTTCGGCCATGATCGCCTGAACCAGCATTTCGGCGATCCCGCTGCCCGCGGCGCCGAGCCCGTATTGCACCACGCGCTGCGCCGATAGCGGCACGCCGGTAACGCGCACCGCGGCCAGCAAAGTGCCGACCGCCGTCGCGGCCGTGCCCTGAATATCGTCGTTGAAGGTCAGCAGGCGGTGGCGATAGCGCCCGAGCAGATCATAGGCGTTCTTGCCCGCGAAATCCTCCCATTGCAGCAGGACATCGGGAAAGCGTTCGTCGACCGCGCTGACGAATTCTTCGACAAAGGCGTCATAATCGGCCCCGCGCACGCGCGGCGCATGCCAACCGATATACAGCGGATCATTGACCCGCTCGGCATTGTCGGTGCCGACATCGAGCAGGATCGGCAGGACTTCGGCGGGATGAAACCCGGCGCAGGCCGTATAGAGCGCCAGCTTGCCGATCGGGATGCCCATCCCGCCCGCGCCCTGATCACCAAGCCCGAGAATGCGCTCGCCATCCGAAACGACGATGACCTTGACCCGATCCAGCGACGGATCGGCGAGGATCGAGCGGATGCGATCCCGGTTCGGCCAGGACAGGAACAGCCCGCGCGGGCGGCGAAAGATCTGGCTGAACCGTTCGCAGCCTTCGCCCACGGTCGGCGTATAGACGAGCGGCAGCATGTGCGGCAGATCGCTTTGCACGACGGCGTGAAACAGAATCTCGTTGGTATCCTGCAATTCGCGCAGGAAAGCGTAGCGATGGAAATCGGTATCCATGCTTTCGAGCATCTGCCGCCGCCGCGCGATCTGTTCGTCCAGCGTCAGGACATGCGGCGGCAAAAGGCCGTGCAGCCCGAAATGGTCGCGCTCGGCAACAGTAAAGGCCGTGCCCCGGTTGGTCAGCGGATCGTTGAGCAGGGCGCGGGCGCGCGCATAATCGGTGGTCATCGGCTTGCTCCTCGATCGGCCAGGCGCACGGTACGCGCCTGACGCACCCGCTATGCCTTTGCGACTGGCGACGCAAGACGCCGAAGGTCATCCTGGCCGTATGGCGACACCCCATTCCATCCATCCGGCAAAGCGCGGCGCACGGGGAAGATACCGGCCTTCGCGCTGCGTCAGGTCAAACCCCGCCGCCACGATCGCATCGCCGACCGGGCGGGTCAGGTGACATCCGCCCATCAGCCGCTTCCACACCGGTTCGATCCGGCGTTGCCACACAGCGACACCGGGATCGGGCGCGTGCCCATGCTCAAGGAATAACAGCCGCCCGCCGGGGCGCAGCACGCGATAGAGTTCGCCCAGCACTTTGCCCTGATCGGCGACCGAACAAAGCGTATAGGTCGTCACCACCGTATCGAAACTGGCGTCGGCAAAGGGGATCGCTTCGCCCGCTGCTTCATCGAGCACGACCGGCCAGCCCCGGTGCTGCGCCGCAGCCCGCGCATAGGCCAGCAATTCGGGCGAAGGGTCGATTCCGGCAAAGCTGGTCACGGCGGCAGCGTCATAGAGCGGCTGATTGATCCCCCCGCCGCACCCCAGTTCAAACACCGCGCCTGCGGCCTGCGGCACGACTGCGCGCCGCAGATGCATGATCTCCGGCTGACCGCACGCGCAGCGGATCATGCGCGGCACGACGTATTTGTCCCACAATCCTGGCTTGGCCATTGTCTTATCCTCTCTGTCGCCAACGATGCGGGGGCATCGAGAAATGGTCAATACTTCAGGAGGTCAGGGCTTCAGGCCTGACCTCGGGAAATCCCCTTTTGCGGTGCCAGGCCTTGGCGTCAGGATGCGCGGCAGGCCGGGAATGATGAAGCTGGTCTGTTTGTGGCATCGTTCGCACATCGGGCCGAGCGCGCCGATATGGACATCGTCCTTGCGATGGCAGTCGATGCACCGGTTGCCGACTTTGACTTTGTCGACCGATTGCGGATGGCAGGCGACGCACGTCACGCGGACATGTGCCCCGATCAGCGGAAAGCTGGTCTTGGCATGATCGAATGTCGCGACTTTCCAGGTGCTCTGGCTGTGGCAGCTTTCGCATTTGGGCCCGTCGCTGCCGCGATGCACATCCTCGCGCAGATGGCACCCGACGCAGGCCACCGGCGCTTTGTCGGGGCGCACCGTGCGCGCATGGCAGCCGGCACAGGCAACCGCGCGATGCGCCCCGCGCAAGGGAAAGGCGCCGACGCGGTCATGGTCAAACACGATGCCGCGCCAATTGGTCGTCAGATGGCAGGATTCGCAGCGCGGCCCATCGGCCCCGCGATGAACGTCCTTGCGCAAATGGCACGAGACGCACGCGGTCGAAACCCCGCGCCATTGTTCCCGAACATGACAGCCCAGGCACGCCACCGTGCGATGCGCCCCGGTCAGCGGATAATGCGTGCGATCATGGTCAAACGGCAGCACGTCGCGCCAGCGCCCGGTGGTGTGGCACGACTGGCATGCCGGGCCTAGCCTGCCACGATGCACATCCTGGCGCAGATGGCACCCGGCGCAGGCCTGCGGCGTTTCGCGAAAGCGAGTCATGCCCGTGTGGCACGCGGCGCAGGCGGTGCGGGCATGCCCCCCGGTCAGGCGATAGGCGGTCTGCGTGCCATGATGGAAATCCTTGCGGTCCAGCCGGGCGAGAGCCTGGGTGCTTGCGCGATGTTCGACATGGCAACTGCTGCACCGTTCGCCGCGTGCTGCGGGCACCAGCCCGTGCCAGCGCGTATGCGTGGCGATGTCGCGCGCGATCCCGGTGTGGCAAGACAGGCATTGCTCTTTCTGGGCGGCGCGATGAAACGAGATATGGCAGGCGTTGCACCGCGTTTCGAGCCGGGCATGCGCGGGCGACAACGGCCCCGGACTGACCATCCGCTCGATCACCGTTTCGGCGCGCAAGCCCCCGGCGATAACGATCAGCGCCATCAGCGCGAAAAGGCCGATCAGCCGCCGCATCAGTAGGCGTGCGCCATATAGATATGGACGATCACCGCCATGACCAGAACCATGCATAGCGGGGCGTGCAGATAGTGCCACGCCTCGGCCCAACGACGCCCCTTGCGTCGCGCCGGGCCAAGCGCATAGCGCGCAACCAGCCCGCTGGCGACCACCAGCCCCATCGCGGCAAGCCCAAAGCTGCTGTTGATCGAGCCCCAGGCAAACCGCGCGTGAACCAGCACCGCGACCGGGCCGAACAGGCCAAGCAGGACATGCGCATTGTACCACCAGGCCACCGTGACGCGGCCCTGCGCCACCCGCTTGCGCCAGGAAAACCCGATTGCAAACAGCATCATCACCGTACCGGCCAGACCGATGAGATAGCCCGGCCAGCCATGCGGATCGAGCGCTTCATCGCGCCGGGTCGCCCAGCCCCATGCCAGCGCGCCCAGCACCAGCGCAGCGACCGCCCCATCGACCCACGGCGCGCGCAAACGCGGGGCGCGCGCGGCATGAATTGCCCCGCCCTTCCCGATCGTTGCCGCCGCGCCGTCCATCATGCGAATCCGCCCTTGTTTCCGGTAAATCCTGTGATGCCAGATTTTGCTGGCATTCGCCGGTCTTTTGTCATCATCTGCACAACAAGGGCACTGCAAAAGCGTGCCCGAAAGCACCGACACCATGATTCCTGGTCGATGATCGTCACTGTTGCCCTTGTTCCGGTCTATGCCCTGCCGCTGCTTCTGGCGATCGGCGGCTGGGCACGCCATCATGCCTTGCGCACCCGGCGCAACCGCGCGCTTCTGGCGCACAACCGCGCGACGGGCCTTGCCGAGCCACCCAGCCTGCACCCCGTGATCGACCCTGCGCGTTGTATCGGCTGCGGCGCCTGCGTGCGCGCCTGCCCCGAACATGACGTGCTCGGGCTGGTCGGGCGGACGGCGACCTTGATCGAGCCATGGGCCTGCGTCGGCCATGGGACATGCCGTGATGCCTGCCCGACCGGAGCCATCGGCCTCGTGTTCGGCACTGCGACGCGCGGGATCGATTTGCCCGTGCTCGGCCCCGGCAGCGAGACCAGCGTCGCTGGGCTCCACATCGCGGGCGAACTGGGCGGGCTCGGCCTCATCCGCAACGCCATCAACCAGGGGCGCGAGGCCATCGACCAGATCGCCGCTGCATTGGCGCGCTCCCCTGCGACGGCTGCCGATCAGCTCGATCTGGTCATCGTCGGATGCGGCCCGGCGGGCATGGCGGCGGGGCTCGGCGCGATCGCGCACGGCTTGCGCTTTGTCGCGCTCGATCAGGCGACGCTCGGCGGATCGGTGGCGCATTATCCGCGCGGCAAGCTGGTCATGACCGCGCCCGCTCTCCTGCCGCTGATCGGCGAAGTCCGCCTCGGCTCGATCAGCAAGGAAGGCCTGCTCGCCTTTTGGCAGGATGTGCTCGATCGTACCGGCCTCAGCCCCCGCTATGAAGAGCGCGTGCGCGATATCGAACGCGAAGACGGCGGCTTTGTCGTCGTCTCGAACAAGGCACGCTATCGCGCGCGGCGCGTTCTGCTGGCGATGGGCCGCGGGGGAACGCCGCGTCGGCTGGGCGTGCCGGGCGAAGATCTTGCCAAAGTGGTCTATCGGCTGAGCGATCCCGGTCAATATGCGGGCCTGCGCGTCATGATCGTGGGCGGCGGCGATTCCGCGCTCGAGGCCGCAATCGCGCTGGCCGAATTCCCCGAAACGCGAATCACGCTGGTCCATCGCGGCAAAGCCTTCGATCGCGCGCGCCGCGAAAACCGCGCCGCGCTGGGACAGACAAGCGGGATCACACAATACCTGGGCGCAAGACCCGTCGCCATCACCCCCGATGCCGCGGTCATCGAGGATACAAGCGGCACGCATGCCATCCCCAACGACGCCATCATCATCTGCGCTGGCGGCACCCTGCCCCGCGAATGGCTGACCCAACTGGGCATTGCCGTCGAAACGCACCGCGGCCTCGCGCCGGGCGCCGCTGACGCCGCAATGGCACACTCCGCGTAGACGGAACCGCACCTGGCGCAACCGAATTGGCCGACAACAATGTCAGAAGGAAGTGGCGGAGAGGCAGGGATTCGAACCCTGGATGCCCTTGCGAGCATGCCGCATTTCGAGTGCGGTGCATTCGACCACTCTGCCACCTCTCCGCGAAGTGATCGGGCGCCGCTGAGGTGCCCCGGTCGGGAAGCGCGCCGTTAGCGCATGGTTTCATGCTTGCCAAGAGGAAAATCGGCGGCACGTGTCATCAAGGGTGATGTCAATGACAAGGCATCGCTTGTTTGCCGCCATGGCCGCCCCTATATGAGAGCCATGGAACACGGGAATTACTTTTCGGCACAATCGGGCCGCGAAATCGTTGCCCCCCCGATCGCTGTAGCGCAGTTTTCAATCGGTGAGGTTGTACGCCACAAACTGTTCGATTTTCGAGGAGTAATCTTCGACATCGATCCGGTTTTTGCCAATAGCGATGAATGGTATCAATCGATCCCCGAGAATATCCGACCTCTCAAGGATCAGCCATTCTATCACCTGCTCGCTGAAAACGGCGAAAACAGCTATGTCGCCTACGTCAGCCAGCAAAATCTCGAAACCGACTCCGAAGCCGGTCCGGTGGATCACCCCTCGGTGACGGAAATGTTCGAGGCGTTTCGCGACGGGCGCTATCGCCTGCGCCGCAAACTGTCGCACTGAGCCATACGGGCGGGTCGGCCCCGCCCGCAGACTCAACTGCGCAGCTTCCACCCCGAACGCAGCACGCCATAAGTAAACAGCGCCAGCGCCACATTGAGCACGCCAAGCCCGAGCGCCGCGCCGATCACGGCGTCATTGGTCGCGCCGATGTCGCTCTGGCCCAGAAAGCCGAAGCGAAATCCGGAAATGACATAGAACACCGGATTGAACGCACTGATCGTGCGAAACACCGGCGAAAGGCGGGTAACGACGTAAAACGTGCCCGACAGCATCGCCATCGGCGTGATCACGAAATTGGTCACGGCCGCGTTGTGATCGAACTTTTCCGCCCAAAGCGACGTCAGCACGCCGATCAACGCCAGCAGTACCGAACCCATCAGGCCAAACCACACCACGGCCCAGGGATGACGAATGGTCACGTCGACTCCCGGCCACAACACCATCGCACCATAAATCGCCAGCCCCACGAGTGCTGCGCGCGTCACCGCCGCGGCAACCAGCCCGAACAGCAACTCCGCCTCGGAAATCGGCGGCATCAGGTAATCGACGATCGTCCCCTGAATCTTGCCGACCAACAGGCCAAAGCTGGAATTGGCGAAAGAATTGTTGATCATGCCCATCGCGATCAGGCCCGGCGCGACAAAGCTGGCAAACGACACGCCCAGCACCACGCGCCCGCTGCCATTCCCGCCCCCGCCGCTTAACGCGAGGGTGAAAATGACCAGATAGAGCAGAGTCGTGACCGCAGGAGCCCAGATCGTCTGGGTCTGAACCTTGAAGAAACGACGGACCTCCTTCATATAGAGGGTCCATAGGCCCAAGCCATTGAAGCCGTGAAACACCCGTTCCCCGGGTGCGGGAAAATTCCCGACGGGCGGCGGGCTGGCCAAAGAGCTTGAAGGCGTTGTCCCGGCAGATTGACGGGCCGGCGCGGGGATCGGTTGATCGGGCATGGCCAGTGCGGTATCGCGACTGATCCGCGATGGCAAGCGGGCGGATATTTTGTGTGGGCGCTCGATGCGCTCCTTGAGGAAAACGGAATGAGTTGGACCGAAGAGCGGATCGAAAAACTGACCAAGATGTGGGAAGGTGGCTCCACCGCCAGCCAGATCGCCGATGAGCTGGGCGGGGTCAGCCGCAACGCCGTGATCGGCAAGGCGCATCGCCTCGGGCTCAAGGCGCGCCCTTCCCCGGTGAAGCCGAATGACGTCAAGCACAGCGAAAAGGCCGAAACGCCGACCATCGAGGCCCCGGCCAAACCCGCGCCGCGCGCCGCCGCGCCGGTCGAGCCCCGCGTTGCCGCGCCCCGCCCCGTAGCGCCCCCGCCGCCTGCGGCTGCCGCCCCTGTTGCCCCGCCGCGCCCCGCCGCGCCGGTCAGTTCGCCCGCGCCCGCAGCCGCCGCACCGTCGGATGCGCCTGTCGCGCCCGTTACGCCGCAGCCGCGCATCGTCTCGGTCGGCCCCGGCGGCTTCTTGCGCCAGGGCCCCGGCGATCAGCAGGCGCCGATCCCGCCCGCCCCGCCGCGCCGCCTCGTGCCCGCGCGGCCAAGCGCGGAAATCGCCGACAAGACCAGCCTGCTCGATCTCAACGATCGCATATGCCGCTGGCCCATGGGGCATCCGGGCGAACCGGATTTCCATTTCTGCGGCGAAAAGGTGAACCCTGGCTTCCCTTATTGCGTCGAACATTGCGGTCGCGCATATCAGGCGCAATTGCCGCGCGGCCATCGCCGGCCTCCCCCGCCGATGCCGTTTGGCGGCCCCCGCGTTCGCTGATCACAAGCAGCGGTTGATCCTTCCCCGGTTCATCCGCAAGACTTCGTAGTAAATCCTGCAGGCATGCTGCCGTTCTGGTAAGCATGCCTGCACACGACCCCCAAAACAGTGGCGATTCCCCCAAAAAGGGAGGTTGGCGCAGATGGCTGAGCCTACCCTCCCATGCCAAAACGCCGGAGGCGGCGCCGCTGATCGCCCCGCTCGGCGCTGCGGACGGCGAATTGACACCGCGGGAAAGCTGGTTGCCGGCCAAGCGCAGGTTATTGGCGCAAGTGGCCGATTTTCTGATCGACCATGGCCTTGAAATCCTGCCGTTCACGTTATCGGTTGCCTATGACTGCGTGACCGGCGGCAGCCCGCAGCTTGCCCAGCGCATTCTCGAACGCACCGAAAAAGGCCTGCCGGTCACGCTGAAATGGCTTGAAGAAGCGCATTCGGCCCAAGCCCGCGATGCGACTGCCGAAGCCATGGCGAAACTGGTTGGCCAACTCGAAGACAGCCTGTCCGATTTCGGCCGCACGATGGCGGGCGCGCGCGATGCCAACGGCACGTATAGTGTCGCGCTCGAAGGCCATGTGGCCGATCTGCAAAACGCGGGTCAGGACATGAACCTGACCGGCGGTGATCTGATCGACCGCCTGACCGGACTGACCCGGCACATGCTTAACCACACGCGCACGGTCGAAAGCGAACTGGTCGCCAGCGAGGCGCAAATCCGTTCGTTGCAGACGGGGCTCGACGAAGCCCGCCTCCTCGCCAATCAGGATCATCTGACCGGGCTGCCCAACCGCCGTGCCTTTGACGAATTGTTCGAACGCGAACTGCGCGAGGCAAAGCTCGGTGACGAAACGCTGTGCGTCGCGTTTTGCGACATCGATCATTTCAAGCGCATCAACGATACCCACGGCCATCCCGCCGGCGACCGCGTGATCCGCTATGTCGCCGAAACGCTGGGCCGCATTGCCGATGCCAAGTGCCATGTCGCACGCCACGGCGGAGAGGAATTCGCCGTCCTGCTGCGCGGCATAAACCTTGGCGATGCCTGGGCCCGGCTCGATGCCGCGCGCGAGGAAATTGCGCAGAAGCGGCTGGTCAACCGCGCCAACGACCGACCATTTGGCCGGATCACCTTTTCCGGCGGAATCGCCGACGCGCTCGCCTATCGCAATGCGAGCGCTGCGCTCAAGGCCGCCGACGACGCGCTCTTCGCCGCCAAGGACTCCGGCCGCAACCGCATCCTGATCGCCGGCAACCTCCCGCAACCCTTGCGCGAGGTTGCCTGAGGCACACCAGGCAAAGCCGGATGAAAAAAGGGGGGCGGTGACCAAGTCACCGCCCCCTATTCTTGCATTCGGTTGAAAACCGTCAGCGTTTGATCAGTCGTCCGACTTCAGGAACGCCGGGATGTGATCGGGCGCGGGGCCTTCGTCGCGGTCGCGGCGTGGGCCGCGTTCGGGACGGGGTCCACGGTCGGAACGGGGGCCACGGTCGCCGCCACGATCGCTCTTGGGCCCGCGACGGTCGCCGCGATCACCACGATCGGGACGATCGCCACGCGGTTCGCGCGGTTCACGTGCCGGGCGGGTGTCTTCGAGCTCGGCGCCGGTTTCCTGGTCAACCACGCGCATCGACAGACGCACTTTGCCGCGCGGGTCGATTTCGAGCACCTTGACTTTGACGTCCTGGCCTTCCTTGACGACATCGGTCGGCTTTTCCACGCGCTCGTTGCGCATTTCCGAGACGTGCACGAGCCCGTCCTTGCCGCCCATGAAGTTCACGAACGCACCGAAGTCGACGATATTGACGACTTTGCCGTTGTAGATCTTGCCCACTTCAGCTTCTTCGACAATGCCGAGGATCCACTGACGCGCCGCTTCGATCTGGGTCAGGTCGGACGACGAGATCTTGATCAGGCCTTCGTCGTCGATGTCGACTTTCGCGCCGGTGGTGGCGACGATCTCGCGGATCACCTTGCCGCCGGTGCCGATGATGTCGCGGATCTTCGACTTGTCGATCTGCAACGTCTCGATGCGCGGAGCATGGGCCGACAGTTCGCCACGGACTTCGCCGAGCGCCTTGGTCATTTCGCCGAGGATGTGCGCGCGGCCTTCGTTGGCCTGAGCCAAAGCCTTGCGGAAGATTTCCTCGGTGATCCCGGCGACCTTGATGTCCATCTGCATCGTGGTGATGCCTTCGCTGGTCCCGGCCACCTTGAAGTCCATGTCGCCCAGGTGATCTTCATCACCCAGGATGTCGGACAACACGGTGAAATCATCGCCTTCGATGATCAGGCCCATGGCAATGCCCGACACCGGGCGCAGCAGGGGAACGCCCGCATCCATCAGCGACAGCGAACCGCCGCACACGGTCGCCATCGACGACGAACCGTTGGACTCGGTGATGTCCGACAACACGCGGATGGTATAGGGGAAGTCTTCCTTCGACGGCAGCACCGGGTTCAGCGCGCGCCATGCCAGCTTGCCATGGCCGATCTCACGACGACCCGGGGCGCCGAAGCGGCCCACTTCGCCGACCGAATAGGGCGGGAAGTTATAGTGCAGCATGAAGCGCTGATACGACAGGCCGTCGAGCCCGTCGATCATCTGCTCGGCGTCCTTCGTGCCCAGCGTGGTGGTGCAGATCGCCTGCGTTTCACCGCGCGTGAACAGCGCCGAACCATGCGTGCGCGGCAGGAAGCCGACGATCGCTTCGATCGGGCGAACCTGGTTCACGGCACGGCCGTCGATGCGCTGGCCATCCTTGAGGATCGCGGTACGCACGATGTCGGCTTCGACCTTCTTCAAGGTCTTGATCGCCACCATCTGGGTCTGCGGACCCTGATCGGCAAAAGCGGCCTTGGCCTTGTCACGCGCAGCATTGAGCGCGTTTGACCGTTCCGACTTGTTGGTCAGCTTGTAGGCTGCGGCAATATCCTTGCCGACCAGCGTCTTGAGCTTTTTCTTGATGTCGGCGGTGTTGTCCTTGAGATCGACTTCCCAGGGGTCCTTGGCTGCCTTTTCCGCCAAGTCGATGATCGCATTGATCACCTTCTTGATTTCGGCATGGGCAAACAGCACGCCGCCCAGCATGGTGTCTTCGGACAATTCCTTTGCTTCGGATTCGACCATCATCACCGCGTTGCCGGTGGCGGCGACGACGAGATCGAGGCTGCCTTCCTTCACTTGCGCGAGCGACGGGTTGAGCTGGTATTCGCCATCCTTGAAACCGACGCGCGCGGCGCCGATCGGACCCATGAAGGGAACGCCCGAAATGGTCAGCGCGGCCGACGCCGCGATCATCGCCACAACATCGGGTTCGGTTTCGCCATCATAGCTCAGAACCTGGGCAATGACGTTGATTTCGTTGTAGAAACCTTCGGGGAACAGCGGCCGCACGGGGCGGTCGATCAGGCGCGAAACCAGCGTTTCCTTTTCGGTGGCGCCGCGTTCCCGCTTGAAGAAGCCGCCCGGGATGCGCCCGGCGGCGGAAAACTTTTCCTGATAGTGCACGGTCAGGGGGAAGAAATCCTGCCCTTCCTTGACCGACTTGGCAGCGGTCACCGCGCAAAGCACAACGGTTTCACCATACGTGGCGAGGACCGCGCCGTCAGCCTGACGGGCAATGCGGCCGGTTTCCAGAGTGAGGGTCTTTCCGCCCCACTCCAGGGATACTGTCTTGACGTCGAACATCGTGTTTCCTTCAGCCCGCGCGGCCCTATTGCCGGGCGGGATTTGCTGCCGGGTGGTTCCGTCCCGGTCCGGTGCGGGGCTGTTTTCGCGCCCCTTGGAGCTTTCGCCGAATTGCGAAAGAGCCCCTTTTTTTCCCAAACCCTAAAAGCAAAAAGCGGCCCGCAAAGGGGCCGCTTCCTGCCTGTGCTTACTTGCGCAGACCCAGTTTCTGGATCAGCGAATTATAGCGATCGACATCTTTTTTCTTCAGATAGTCGAGCAGGCTGCGACGCTTGTTGACCATCTGGAGAAGGCCGCGACGCGAATGGTTGTCTTTGTGATGGATCTTGAAGTGTTCGGTCAGGTTGACAATGCGCGTCGTCAAAATGGCGACCTGCACTTCCGGCGAACCGGTGTCGCCCGCGATACGGGCGTTGTCGACGATGATTTCCTGCTTTTTCTCAGGGGTAACCGACATAAAATTCATCACTCCGCGACATCAGGAAAGTTGAAACCCCGTTCCACGCGCAAGGCGCCGCCCGAAAGTTCGACGAGGGCGACCGGCACAGTGCCGGAACGCGCAAGCCAAGGCCCATCGGTATGGGGCAACCCCGTCAGAACGCGGCCCTGGCGGACCGCCCTTGCCTGATCGGGATTGAGGTCAAGAGCCGGGATGTCGACCAGCCCTGCCTCCAGCGGCAAGATTATGTTCTCAAGGGTTTCGCCCATAGCCGCATCGCGCAAATTGTCCAGCGAAATCGCTTGCGCCAACGTGAAGGGCCCGGCCTTGATCCGGCGCAGCATCGTGACATGGCCGACCGTCCCCAAAGCCAGCGCAATATCGCGCGCGAGGCTGCGGATATAGGTGCCCTTTGACACTGTCACGGTCAGCGTGGCTTCGCGCTCGCCATCGACGTCCCGCTCGGTGATGGCATCCCAGCGATAGATCGTCACGGCCCGCGGCCGCATTTCGACTTCTTCGCCATCGCGCGCGCGATCATAGGCGCGGCGCCCGTCGATCAGGATCGCCGAATAAGCCGGAGGGATCTGTTCGATCGGGCCGGTAAAACGCTCGGCCACCACGCGCGCGACCGCGCCGGGCTCGGGCTGCACCGGGCTGGTGGCGATCACTTGCCCTTCGAGATCAAGCGTATCGGTCTGGCGCCCGAAGCGGACGCCAAAGGCATACGTCTTGGTCGCATCGAGCATCCGCCCGGCAAGCTTGGTCGCCTCGCCGATGGCGATCGGCAAGACCCCGGTCGCCAGCGGATCGAGCGTGCCGCCATGGCCGACCTTGACTTTGCCATGGCCGGCCTGACGCAGCGTGCGCTTGACGGCCGCAACGGCCTGCGTCGAACCCAGCCCCAGCGGCTTGTCGAGAATGACCCAGCCATGGACCATCAGACGCCGACCTGCCCCGATGCCGGAATCCCCGCCACCACCATGGCCAACTGACCCAGCCCGTCGATCAGCCAGTCCACCGGTGGCAGGATCACCCGGTCGACCAGATGCAGCGAAGGCGCCACTTGCGGCAGGATCACAAACAGCACGAAGAACACAATGATCCCGTAGGGCTCGATCCGGTCAAGCAACCGCGCCGCCGGCCAAGGCAAAACCCCGCGCAAGATCCGCGACCCGTCAAACGGCGGCAGCGGCAAGAGATTGAACATGCCCAGAAATGCGTTGAACAGGATGAAATTCTTGAGATTGTCCAGCACGAACGTCGCCACCGGCCCCGGCGAGCCATGCGGCCCGAGCACGCGCGCAAACAGCCCGATCGCCACCGCGCTGAGGATCGCGAACACAAAATTGGTCGCCGGTCCCGCCGCCCCGACCAGCGCCATATCGCGCTTGGGATTGCGCAGCCGGTCATAATTGACCGGCACCGGCTTGGCCCAGCCAAACACCGGCAACCCGGCGAGATGCAGCATGACGGGCAGGAGGATCGTGCCGAACAGATCGATGTGGCGCAGCGGATTGAGGCTCAGCCGCCCGCGTTCCGACGCTGTCGGATCACCCAGCAGGCGGGCCATACGGCCATGGGCGACTTCGTGAAAGACAATCGCGAAAACCATCGGGACAATGATCGTCGCGGCATCATAAAGCGGATTGGTCATCGATTGAGCCATTCATTCCGGAGCACGCTGAACGACACGGTATCGCGCACGTGCCCGGTCCAGGTCTTGCGTTCATGGCGCAGCACACCTTCGCGGGTGGCGCCCAGTTTGGCGACCGCCGCCTGACTGCGGGTATTGCGCACATCGACCTTGAAACCGACCCGTTCGAGCCCGCAGGCAAAGGCATGATCGAGCATCATCCGCTTTACCCGGCCATTGAGCCCGCTGCCACGCAACCGTGGCGCAACGAACGTGTTGCCGATCTCGATCGACCAACCGGCTTGCCCCTGTTCGATCCACGCGGTCATGCCGACCACGGCACCGGCCTGGGTCATCGCATAGACCCGGCGCCCTGCCCTGCCCCGCAACCCGCCCCCGCCCTGCAACAGCCCGTCGAATTGCGCATCGAAAGCAGCGCCCTGATAGGTCACCGGATAGATGTCCCAGATCGCGTCGTCCTCGGCGCAGACCGCGCGCAAGGGCTCGCGATGTGCCTCGGTCAGCGGCACGAGCGCGAGGTCGCCGTCCGTCAGGGGAATGTACAAGCCCGCATCGGCGGTATGGACGTCGCTCATTGATTCAGGCTTTCGCGAAAGTGACGCCGACACAGCGCCAGATACCGATCGTTGCCGCCGATTTCGGTCTGCGCCCCATGCCGGACGGGCTTGCCCACCGCATCGACGCGCAGGTTCATCGTCGCCTTGGCGCCGCAATGGCAGACTGCCCGCAATTCAACAAGCCTGTCGGCAATCGCCAACAGCGCCGCCGATCCTTCGAACAACGCGCCCTGAAAATCGGTGCGCAAACCATAGCACAGCACGGGAATGCCGGTGTCGTCGGCGATCCGCGCCAATTGCCAGACTTGCGCAGCGGTCAGGAACTGCGCCTCGTCGACCAGCACGGCAGCAATCGGCGCACCGGCATGAGCGCCGACAATGGCCTGCCCGAGGTCGGTTTCGGCGGAAAAACGATGCGCCGGCGCGCCGATACCGATCCGGCTGACAATGTCGAACCCCGACGCGCCCGGCGAACGGCTGTCGATCGCGGCGGTCCACAGCATCGTCGCCATGCCGCGCTCACGATAGTTGAAATCGGCCTGCAGCAGCGCGGTCGATTTGCCCGCATTCATGCTGGCATAATAGAAATGGAGCTTGGCCATGACCGGGCGCTCAAGCGATCAGGCGTCGGTTTCGCCCGGCTCGGCGGCGCCCAGATCGCGGCGCACGCGCGGATCGTTGAGCAGCGCGTCGATCCGCCCCGCTTCGTCAAAGCTCTCGTCCGCCTGAAACCGCATCTTTGGCGCGTATTTCAGCTTGAGCCGCCCGGCGACTTCCTTCTGGAAATAGGCGGTGTGCGTGCGCAGCGCTTTCAACACTTCGGCTTCATCGGTGCCCAGCAACGGCTTCACGAACGCGGTCGCGAGGCGCAAGTCGGGCGACATCCGCACTTCGGTCACCGAAACGGTGTGCGCGGACAGCACTTCGTCATGAACCTCCTGCCGCAGCAGCAGTTCGGACAGGATATGACGCGCCTGTTCGCCGACCTTGAGCAGGCGGACAGAGCGGGTTTCGGGAGTCTGTGGTGTACGGGCCATAGGATGCCTGCTGTATGTTGATCCACGGGATCAGGCCCCGCCGGGGATTTCCGACGGGGCCCATATCCCTGAAGCGATCCGCCTTCCCCGACAAGGGAGGCAAGAGCGCCTTACAAAGTACGCGCGCGTTCCTCGACTTCAAAGACTTCGAGCATGTCGCCCGGCTTGATGTCGTTGGTATCCTGCAAGACCACGCCGCATTCGAGACCGGCGCGAACTTCGGCAACGTCGTCCTTGAACCGGCGCAGCGAGGCAATGATCGTCGCCGAGACGATGACATCGTTGCGGGTAAGACGCGCATTGAGGTTCTTGCGGATATAGCCTTCGAGCACGAGCAGACCGGCGGCCTTGTCCCGCTTGCCGGCGGGGAAGACTTCCTTGACCTCGGCGCGACCGACAACCGTTTCGATGCGTTCCGGACCCAGCTCGCCGGCCATTTCGCGGGCGATCTCGTCGGTCAGCTGATAGATCACTTCGTGATACTTCAGCCGCACCTTGTTGCGCTCGATCAGTTCGCGCGCCTTGGCATTGGGGCGGACGTTGAAACCGATGATCGGTGCGCCGGTGGCCTGGGCCAGCGTCACATCGCCTTCGGTAATCGCGCCGACGCCCGATTGCAGCACGCGCACCTTGATCTCGTCGGTCGAGAGGCGGTTGAGCGCGTTGACGATCGCTTCGGTCGAGCCCTGCACATCGGCGCGGATCACCACCGGATACTCGATCACGGCTTCCTTGGCCTTCAAGGCAGAGAACATCGTGTCGAGGCTGGCCGGGGCCGAAGCTGTGCGCTTGTCGTTGGCCTTTTCCTGGCGATAAGTCGCCACTTCGCGAGCGCGCGCCTCGTTTTCGACGACGGTCAGGGTGTCACCGGCCATTGGCACGCCGCCGATACCGAGCACTTCGACCGGCAGCGACGGGCCGGCGGCCTTGAGCTGACGCCCCTTGTCGTCAAGCATCGCGCGCACGCGGCCCGACTGGGTGCCGACGACGAGAATATCGCCGACTTTCAACGTCCCGCGACGCACCAGCACGGTGGCCAGCGGGCCCTTGCCCTTGTCGAGCTTGGCCTCGATCACCGTGGCTTCGGCCGGGCGATCGGGGTTTGCGCGCAGTTCGAGCAATTCGGCCTGCAGCAGGATCTTTTCGATCAGGGTATCGAGCCCGGCGCCGGTCTTGGCGGAGACTTCGACATCCTGCACGTCGCCCGACATTTCCTCGACGAGGATTTCGTATTCGAGCAGGCGTTCGCGGATCTTCTGCGGATTGGCTTCGGGCTTGTCGGCCTTGGTGATCGCTACGATCATCGGCACGCCCGCAGCCTTGGTGTGATTGATGGCTTCGACCGTCTGCGGCATGATTCCGTCGTCGGCGGCGACCACCAGCACGACAATGTCGGTAACATTGGCACCGCGCATGCGCATTTCGGCAAAGGCCTCGTGGCCCGGCGTATCGAGGAAGGTGATATAGTCACCGCCCTTGGTCTTGATCTGATAGGCGCCGATATGCTGCGTGATGCCGCCGGCTTCGCCGCGCACCACATCGGTGCCGCGCAACGCGTCGAGCAGGCTGGTCTTGCCGTGATCGACATGGCCCATGATCGTCACCACCGGCGGACGCGGCTGCAACGATTCCTCGGTATCGACGTCGACACTCGAATCGATGTCGACATCGCTGTCGCTGACGCGGACGATATTGTGGCCGAAATCGGTGACGAGCAGTTCGGCGGTGTCCTGATCGATGGTCTGGTTGATCGTGACCATCACACCCATCTTGAACAGTGCCTTGATCAGGTCGGCTGCCTTTTCCGCCATGCGGTTGGCCAGTTCCTGGACCGTGATCGCTTCGGGCACGACCACGTCGCGGACCTGCTTTTCACGCACATGCTGCTGCCCGGCGAAATGGGCGCGGCGTTCCTTTTCACGGGCCCGCTTGAGCGCGGCGAGCGAACGCGCCCGGGCGCCTTCGTCTTCGTTGAGCGCGCGAGTCACGGTCAGCTTGCCCGCCTGACGACGGTCATTGGCATTCTTGTCGCGCGGCGCGTGCGCGGGTTTCTTCGCGGCGGGCTCGGGGCGCTTGACCGGCGCAACCGGGGTAAACCGGCGCGGCGCGGGGGCTACGGGCGCGGCTGCGGCCTGGGTGGGCGCAGCCGGTGCAGGCTGAGCCGCTGCGGCCTCGGCGGGCGCCTCCGCTACGGGCTGCTCGGCCACAGGCGCGGGCGTTGCAACAACGGGCGCGGCTTCGACGGCTGCCGCTTCGGGCGCGGAAGGGGCTTCGGCGACGGGGCTCGGCGCCTCTTGCGCAGGGGCTTCTTCGGCACGGCGCTGTTCTTCGATGCGACGACGGGCTTCGTCGGCAGCGCGCTGGCGCTCTTCCTGTTCGCGGCGATTGGCGGCCTCGAGCGAATGCAGGCGCGCTTCTTCGGCTTCGCGCAGCAGGCGCGACTGCAATTCCTGACGCGTCTCGCGTGAGGCGGTCGGAGAAACCGGCGGCGGCGGCGGCGGCGTCGGGCGTGCCACCGGCGGCGGCGGCGCGGCGGGCTGCGGCGCGGCGACAGGCGCTTCGGGCGCCCCGGCTTCGCCCGGACGCGGCATGATCTTGCGTCGCTTCACCTCGACCACCACCTTGTTGGTGCGACCGTGGCTGAAGGTCTGCTTGACCTCTCCAGCCTCCACCGAGGTCTTCAGACCCAGCGGCCTGCGGCCCAGTGTCGGCTTTTTGTCGCTATCGCTCATCGAACTCATTCGCCCTTCGTATCAATTCCGTCATTCGCTGCCGCCACGCTGATTGTGTCAGCGGCAGACGCATAACCGGCAGGTTCGCACCCGAGAAAATGCTTGAGGCGCCCGAGCAGCCCTGTCACGCGCGCGGCGGCAGCGGCATCGGTCAGCGCCAGGTGAACGACGTTGTCGCGGCCCAATGCCACAGACAACGCCGCCCGGTCCAGCGGCAAGATGACACCTTTCATTCCGGTGCCTTCTGCCATTTCGCCCACGCGCCAGGCCTGGGCCAGTTTCCCCGATCCGTCATCGCCGGCATCGCTGGCGTGGGCGAGGAATTTCACTGTCCCGCTGCGCGCGGCATTGGCGATCTTTTCAGTGCCCAGAACCATGATTCCGGACCGCAGTTCAACGCCAAGCCGGTCGGCCAGCGCCCTGCGCAACGCGGATTCGATCCGCGCACCAAGATTTGTGGGAATGGAAAGCGGCGAGCCCTTGAATGCCCGCGCCAGCGCGCCTTTGAGCTTGCCCTTGGCAATCGCCTGATCAAGCTCGTCGCGCGTTACCCCGATCCACGCCCCCCGCCCCGGCGCACGCGCCAGAACATCGGGCAGGACATCGCCATCGGGCGACAATGCCAGGCGAATCAGCCCGTCGCGCCCGTCATGGCGCCCGGTCAGAATGCATTTGCGCTCGGGCACGGCAGGGCCGCGCGCCGGGCCAAGCGCCGGAATCGGTTCGCCCGTATCAGCCGAAGCGCCCGATCCTTCCAGACCACCGCGTTCGGCTTGCACAGTTCCGCTACCCCCGCCCCGGCGCGATGCCGGGCTGCGGGTCTTGGCCCTCGGATTGGCCGTCAGCGAGTCATTGCGAGGATTCCGCATCGGCGGCCTCCCCGGAAAGGGGCGCATCGGCGGCCGGTTCGTCTTCGAACCAGTGCGCGCGTGCGGCCATGATGATCTCGTTGCCCTGTTCGTCGTTCAGGCCATATTCGCCCAGCACACCGCCACGATCTTCGCTCCGTTCGGAGCGTTCGCGGCGATCGGGACGTTCGGTGTTGTTGCTGCGACGGCGCTGCTCGGTGACTTTCTTGCGCGTGACAAGCTCGTCGGTCGACAAGTCGGCGAGATCGTCGAGCGTCTTGATCCCGGCCTTGCCCAGCGTGACCAGCATGGCCTCGGTCAGGTGCGGAATCTCGGCCAGCGCATCTTCGACACCCAGCGCGCGACGTTCCGCACGCTGGCCTTCTTCGCGCCGTTCAAGCGCTTCGAGCGCACGATTCTGCAATTCGCCGGCGAGTTCGTCGTCGAAACCGTCGATGTTGGCCAGCTCGCTGATGTCGATATAGGCGACTTCTTCAAGCTCGGTGAACCCTTCGGCGACCAGCAGCTGCGACAGCGTTTCATCGACATCGAGTTCTTCCTCGAACGTCTTCGAACGCTCGGTGAATTCCTTCTGACGCTTTTCCGAGGCCTCGGCTTCGGTCATGATGTCGATCGCCGACCCGGTCAGCGCCGAGGCAAGGCGCACGTTCTGACCGCGACGACCGATCGCCAGGCTGAGCTGGTCATCGGGAACGACGACTTCAATGCGGCTTTCTTCCTCGTCGATCACCACGCGGCTGACCGTTGCGGGCTGCAGCGCATTGACCACGAATGTCGCGGTGTCTTCGCTCCAGGGAATGATGTCGATCTTTTCGCCCTGAAGCTCCTGAACCACCGCCTGAACGCGGCTGCCCTTCATCCCGACGCAGGCGCCGACCGGATCGATCGAGCTGTCGCGGCTGATCACGCCGATCTTGGCGCGGCTGCCCGGATCGCGTGCGGCGGCCTTGATCTCGATGATGCCATCGTAGATTTCGGGCACTTCCTGCGCAAACAGGCGCTTCATGAAATCGGGGTGTGCGCGGCTGAGAAAAATCTGCGGGCCGCGATTGGTGCGTTCGACCTTCATGATCAGCGCGCGGACGCGCTCGCCAACGCGGGGCACTTCGCGCGGGATCTGCTGATCGCGGCGGATCACGCCTTCGGCGCGGCCAAGGTTGACGATGACATGGCCGAATTCCACCGACTTGATCACCCCGGTGATCACTTCGCTGACGCGGTCCTTGAATTCCTCGAACTGCCGATCACGCTCGGCGTCGCGGACTTTCTGAAAGATCACCTGCTTGGCCGACTGCGCATCGATACGACCGAGATCGACCGGGGGCAGCGGATCGACGATGAAATCGCCGATGGCCGCGCCGGGCTGCAGCTTTTCGGCCTGCTTGAGGTCGACTTGCTTGAAATAGTCCTCGACGTCCTCGACCACTTCGACGACGCGCCACAGGCGCAGATCGCCGGTACGCGGATCAAGCTTCGCGCGGATGTCGTTTTCGGCGCCATAGCGGTTGCGCGCCGACTTCTGGATCGCTTCCTCCATCGCCTCGATGACGATCGATTTGTCGATCATCTTCTCGCTGGCGACCGCGTTGGCGATCGCCAGAAGCTCGGCGCGGTTGGCAGAAATCGCACTGGCCATGGATTAGTCTTCCTGTTCCTCGACGATGTCATCCGCTCCGGTCATGTCGATCGGGCGGGAAGCGGCTATCAGCTTGTCGGTCAGGACAAGCTTGGCTCGGGTGACGAGAGCGAATGGCACTTCATATACCACAGCATCCTCTTCGACCGAAATCGTGTTTGTCGCCGGATCGAACCCGACCAGATCGCCCCGGAACCGCTTGCGCTTGTCAATCAGTTCGGACAGTTCGATCCGGACTTCGTGTCCGATCCATGCGGCGAAATCCTTGGGCCGGGTCAGCGGACGGTCGATCCCCGGCGAGCTGACTTCCAGCCGATAGGCGCCGTGAATCAGCACGTCGCCCGCAGCTTCCATAATATCGAGCCGGTCGGAAACGCGGCGCGACAGCTCGGCACATTCCTCGATCAGCAATTGCCCCGTCTCGGGCCGTTCGGCCATGATCTGGAGCGTGTGCTCCTCATCGCCGACTTCGCTCTTGCCGAACAGCGCGACGCGCACGAGATCATAGCCCAGCGCACGCGCTTCCGGCTCAACAATCTCGATAATCCGCGCAATCTCGGCCATTCGTACTCCTGAGCGTGTCCCTGTACAGGGAAAATCCCGAACCCATGCAAAACCCGACCCATGCAAAAGCAGTGCGGCGCCGGTGCCGTGTGGCGCCAGCCTGACCTTGCTTTCACAATGTCGGGATTGATCGGCGAGATAGGCGGGGAATTTGCGAAAGGCAAGAGCAAAGCGGCGTCTTCACCAAATTGGAACAGGACCAATCATCGGCGCGATTTGCGATCCATTGGCGCAATTTCCCGTGCATCGACGCCATCCTATCCGCCAGCCCCGCGCAATTGCGCGCTTTTCCCCAATTGGCACGGGCTGTGCAAACCATCGGCCAGTTCCACTACGAACGTTCCAGCACAAACGGAAAGTGAACCCATGAAAACGCTTTATTGCCTCTGCGCCGCGCTCGTCCTTTCGCTTTCGCTGATGGCCGCGACTGTCGTCGTGCCGCTCGGCGCCACGCAGATCATCGCCTGATCGCGGCCCTGTAGATGGAGCACACCCCCATGAGTACCCGCTTTCACCTCGACCGCGCCAACGGCAAATTCCTGGGCGTCTGCGCCGGTATCGCCGCGCAGTTCGGCTGGGATCCGATGCTGGTCCGCGCCGCCTTTGTCATCGGCACACTGGCCGGATTCGGCTCGGCGATCCTGATCTATCTCGCCATCGCCCTCATTGCCGATTGAACGATCAAACCGCGTCGGTACGCGCAAAGGGGGAGAAATCGGTGTTGGTGTCATAGACATCGACCCCCTCGCGCCGTTTGAGGAATGCGACGATCCAATAGGTGAACGGGGTCAACAGGATTTCCCACAGCACCTTGAATGCCCAGTTGGTGATCATCACGGTGATCACTGCGGCATGGCTCCAGGTGCCGAGGAACGCAATCGGATAGAACAGCGCACTGTCGACCGCCTGGCCAAAAATCGTCGAGCCCCAGGTCCGGGTAAACAGCCAGCGCCCCTGAGTCATGACTTTCATCCGCGCCAGCACAAACGAATTGACGAATTCACCGGCCCAAAACGCGATCACCGACGCCGCGACGATCCGCCAGGTGCTGCCGAACACCGATTCATACGTGGTCTGGCACAAGGCACCCTTGGAATGGGCCGCCAGGAAATCGGCAAAGCGCGGATCGCTGCTCGATGCGCAGCCCCAATCGGCCGAGGGCGGCATGGCGACGACGACATAGCTCATCACCGCCATGAACAGCATCGCGAAAAAGCCCATCCACACGCAGCGCCGGGCATTGGCATAGCCATAGACTTCGGTCAGCACATCGCCGAGCACATAGGAAATCGGGAAAAACAGGATGCCCGCGCCAAACGTCCATCCCCCCATTTGCGCCAGCTTGGCCGCGCCGATCAGATTCGACAGCAACAGGATGCCGACAAACGCCGCCATCATGTAATCGAAATAGCGGAAATGGCGGCGGGCACTGGTGGTGCCGTCGATGCGCGACAAGTGGGGATCGGTCATGCGCGCAAGGTTAACCGCAATCCCGCGACCGGCAAAGCGCCCTTTTTGGGCAGTACAGCTCCCTTCAGCATAACCATCAGGTTATGGTGCGATCATCTTTTCGCAGCTTGAGCTTGCCGACCGGGGCGCTACCATCGGAGGTGAAAATCAGCCGAAAGATCCCTGAACATGGCTACCCTGACAGTATCGCCCCCGCCCGTCCTGCACGACACCGGGCTGGACATCACGCTTGACGACGGCCTGTGCCATTACTTCAATTACTATTGGCTGCGGGACAATTGCGCGACATCGTTTGATCCCGAAACGCGCGAGCGCCTCTATGACATCTTTGCCGAGCCTGCCCCGCCGCGCGCCGCCGCCGCGATGATCGACAATGACTCGCTGGTCATCGACTGGGTGCAGACAGCCCCGAACGCCGCCCATCGCTCGACCTACCCGCTGGCCTGGCTGGCCGCGCATGCCACAGCCAGGCCGCGCCCCGATCCGGCGATCCTGCCGCGCCGATATTGGTTCGCCGATCATTATCCCGCGATGGCGCGCTTTGGCTTCGATGCGGTCCGCACCGACCGCGAGGCGCTCAAGGGCTGGGTCCACGCGCTGCTGACCGAGGGCGTCGCCATTCTTGGCGGCATGCCCGACAGCGACGCGGCGCTCGAAACGGCGGCCAACCTGATCGGCTTTCCCCGGCCAACCTTTTTCGGGGCCTATTTCGACGTTCGGCTCCATGTCGATCCCGACAACGTGGCCTATACGGCCAAAGCCCTGGAACTGCACACCGATGTCCCGGCCGAAGACCTACCGCCCGGCGTGCAATTCCTGCATTGCCGCCGCAATTCGGTCGAAGGCGGCGAAAGCCTGTTTGTCGATGGCGCCGCCGTCGCGGCCGAATTTCGACGCGCGCATCCGGCGGATTTTCGCCTGCTGTGCGAAACCACGGTGCCCTTTTACAACGAGCATGACGCCTACGACATGCGCGCGCGCCAGCGGGTGATCGAACTCGACGATCGGGGCGACATTTCCGGCGTGACGATCAGCCAGCACATGGCCGATGTTTTCGATCACGATCAGCGCTTTCTCGATGCCTATTATCCGGCGTTCTGCCGCTTTGGCCGCCTGTTGCAGGATCCGCGCTTTGTCATGCGCTTTCGCCTGAATGCGGGCGAATGCATCGTGTTCGACAATCATCGCATCGTTCATGCCCGCGCTGCCTTTGTCGCCGAAAGCGGCGAGCGCCATTTGCGCGGGACTTATACCGACCGCGGCGAATTGCGCAGCCGCTGGCGCAAGCTGTCAGGCGAAGGGCGGTTTTCGGCATGAGCGACATTCTCGACGAGGGCGCGCTGCGCATCGATCTGGCCGCTGCATTTCGCCTCGCCGCGCGGTTTTGCTGGCATGAATCGGTCGGCAATCATTTCAGCGCGGCGCTGTCGAGCGATGGCCGCCGCTTTTTGATGAACCGCAAGTGGCGTCCCTTTGCCTCGATCCGTGCGGGCGATCTTCAGGCGCTCGATGCCGACGATCCCGACGTGATGACCCGGCCCGATGCCCCCGATGCCTCGGCCTGGTGCATCCATGGCAATGCCCATGCCCGCGTTCGCGAGGCAAAGGTCATCCTGCATTGCCACCCGATCGCGGTGACCACGCTGTCGACGCTCGCCGACCCGCGCCTCTTGCCGATCGATCAGAACACCGCGCGCTTTTTCGGGCGCCACGCGGTCGATCTCGAATGCGGCGGGATTGCCGATCAGGACGAGGAAGGCATTCGCATCGCCGGAATGCTGACCCGGGCGCCGACGCTGATCATGGCCAACCATGGCGTCACTTGCGTTGCCGCAACCGTCGCCGAAGCCTTCGAAAACCTCTATTTCGTCGAAAAAGCGGCGGAAACCTTGCTGCGCGCCTATGCCACGGGCAAACCCCTGTCGGTGATGTCCGACGCGATTGCCGAACGCACGGCGCAAGGCTGGGACGCCTATCGCGGCATGGCCTTTGCCCATTTCGATCATCTGAAATCGCTTCTCGACGCCGAGGATCGCTCGTATCGCGATTAGATGAGCGCGACCCCGCCCCTTCCCCCGTTGCGCCTGCTGTCTGTGTTTGAGGCGGTGGCGCGCCATCGCAGCCTGTCGCTGGCCGCGCGCACGCTCAATGTGACGCAGCCCGCGATCAGCAAGTCGTTGCGCGATCTCGAACAATGGATCGGGGCGACCTTGTTTGACCGCAACCGCCGCCCGCTCGCGCTCACCGAAAGCGGCGAAGTGCTGCTTGGCGCGACGCGCGAAGGTCTCGGCCTGATCGCCGATGCCTTGGCGGAAATCGGGCGAATCAAGGCCGCGCGCGAGGGAGCCTTGCGCCTGTCATGCTCGATCGGCTTTGCGACTTATTGGCTGATGCGGCGGCTGTCGGCGTTCAGCGCGGCATGGCCCGACATTGCGGTCAGCGTGATGACCACGCCGCACGATGCCGCGCCCGATGCGCCGCATGCCGATGTCGGGTTTCGCTATGGCCATGGCCGCTGGCGCGATGGCGACGTGATCCGCCTGTTTCAGGAATGCATCGACCCGGTTGCCAGCCCCGAATTCATGGCCGGGCGCACGTTCCCCGGCCCGACGCTCGACGGTCTTGCGCTGATCCATGTCGATGTCGACGCGGCGTCATGGCGCAGCTGGGCGGGCTATTGCCAAACGTCGGGGGTGGCGCGCGGACGCGGCGGCGACATCCGCTTCAACAATTATGTGCAGGCAACCCAAGCCGCGCTCGGCGGCCAGGGCGTGATGCTCGGCTGGCGCTCGATCACCGGCGACCTGGTTGCCGAGCGACGGCTCGTTCCGATCGGCCTGCCCCCGGTCGAACCCGAAGACGGCGCCTATTACGTCGTCGTGCCGCCGCGCAGCGCGGGCAATCCGGCAGTGGCGCGGTTCATCGAGTGGCTGGCCCGGGAAACGCGCGATCAGAACCCGATCGCTTCGCCATCCTTGCGCGGGTCCGACGCGCCGCGATAGGCGCCGGTTTTCGGGTCGATCATGATCGCCTGATACCCGCCCATGTCAAAACCGTTGGCGGAATGGACATCGTGGCCGCGCGCCTTGAGATCGGCGCCGATCGCATCGAACAACTGGCTTTCGAGTTGCAGCCGGTTGGTGCGCTGCGCATGGGCAAAGCGCGCGGCATCGCCCGCCGCCTGCGCATTGGCGCCAAACAGCAACATGTTGACCAGCACTTGCGCCTGTCCTTGCGCCTGCTGATCGCCATACATCACGCCGAACGAGGCAAACGGCTTGCCCTCGCGCGTCACGAAGCCGGGGATGATGGTGTAGAAAGGCCGCTTGCCCGGCGCGATCGTGTTGGGGCTGCCGGGTTTGAGCGTAAACGCCGCCGCGCGGTCATTGAGCACAAAGCCATAGCCCGGCGCCGTCACCCCAGAGCCGAAGAAATTGTAGACCGAGTAGATGAACGAGACGACATTGCCCTCGGCATCGGCGGTGGTGATATAGGCCGTCCCGCCCAGCGGTTCTTCCGAAGGATCGAGCGCGGCGGCATGGGCCATCGAGATCCGGCTGCATTGCTGCGCGGCGTATTCCTTGGAAATCAGCATCGCGACCGGAACTTTGGTAAAGTCGGGATCGCCGTTGTATTTGCGCAAGTCGGTATAGGCGACTTTCTTGGCCTCGACCATCAAATGCCAGAAATCGGCCGATTTGGGATTGATGCGGTCGGGCGTGAGCCCCAGCCGCGCCGGGCATTGTTCGATCAGGTTCATCAGTTCGAGCACGGCGAACCCTTGCGTGCTCGGCGGCATTTCGTGGATCGTATAGCCGTTGAACGTCGTGCTGATCGGTTCGACCCAGCTCGCATGGATCCGGTCGAAATCGGCCATGGTAAACAGACCGCCGCTCTTTTGCGACTTGGCGACGATCGCCCGGGCGATCGGCCCCTTGTAAAACGCGTCGCGCCCGCCTTCGCCGAGCAGGCGAAAGGCCTTGGCCAGATCGGGATTGCGGAAAATGCTGCCCCAGCCCCATGCTTTGCCATGATCGAGATAGATCGCCGCCGTATCCGGATCCTTGGCGAGCAAATCGGTGCTCATCGCCCATTCGGTGCCGATCCGCTGGCTGACCGGAAAGCCCTGATCGGCCAGCCGGATGGCCGGCGCCAGAACCTCGCGAAAGCCGAGGCGCCCATATTTGCCCAGCAACGTCGCCCAGCCATCGACCGCGCCGGGCACAACCGCCGACTGAATGCCGTCTTCCGGCATGTTCGCGCCAAAGGCCTTGCGGTAATGCTCCGCCGTCGCCGCCTGAGGCGCCCGGCCCGAGGCATCGAGCGCGACGAGGCGATGCTCTTTGGCGAGCCAGGCGATAACGAACATGTCGCCGCCCATCCCGGTCGCTTCGGGCTCGACCACATTGATCGCCGCCGCCGTCGCCACCGCCGCGTCGAATGCATTGCCCCCGGCATGAAGCACTTCGATCCCCGCTTCGGCCGCCAGCGGCTGACTGGTCGCGACCATGCCGTTGCGCGCCATGACTTCCGACCGGGTCTGCCCCAGCCACCCGGTCGAGCGGTCGCCGCGATAGGCGTCAAACGAATCATGCCCCGGATCGCCGCTGTCCTGCGCCTGTACCGGCACCGTGAACACCAACCCGGCGCCGGTGCCGATCAGTGTCAGACATCTGGCAAGCGTCCGAACAAGCGGCGGCATCATGCATCTCCCCGTGCGATATGGGCGACAGACTACCGCGCCCGCCGGGAGAAAACAGCCATCATCGCATCGGCGCGCGACAAAGGTGCCGAAAGACCCCTTTGCAACCCCCGCGCTCCCGCACTATGGCGCTGATCAGCGCGCGCCCTTAGCTCAGCTGGATAGAGCACCGGCCTTCTAAGCCGGTGGCCGCTGGTTCGAATCCAGCAGGGCGCGCCATTTTGCCCATGCCCCCATTTTGTCCATGCCCCCATTTGGCCCATGCCTTTTGTCGCGTTTCGGGCTCACCAAGGGCCCGTTGCGCCGTAATTCCAGCCGCTCGGCCGACCTTGCGGGCGACATGGCCATGGCTTGCCGCCGGAAATCTGCTAGTCGCGTCGCCATGTCAAACATGCACAGGCTTGCCGGCACCGTCGACGTTGACGGGCTCCACTATGATTGGGAACTCCGCCGCGAGCCGAAATGGGGCGAGTCCGAAGGCTGGAAGGGTGCGGCCGTTGCCTTGCTCCAGAAAGGCACCCAGCGCGAAGCCTTGCTGGAATTTCCCCCGCCGAAACGGTTGCTGAAAGGTTTGCCGCCGAGCCGTCTGCAAATCAGCGACGCCCTTGTGTCCCGGGGCATTCGCGCAGCCCTGCTCGCCGGGTGGGAGCCGATGTCGCGAGGCAAGCCTATGGTTTTCGTCGTCGACGCAGATGGCAACTAAGACCATGACAAGCATTTCGCCAAAAGCGTGGGATAGCGAACTGGTCCGCAAATGGCTCGAATCCCGTATCGAAGCCGCGCGACTTGATCAGGTGGCGGCGGACATCCGGGGCTATGAAGCCCAGGACGACTATGACAAGGCCGCCGCCGAAGAATGGGTGTGCCGAGCCGTGAAAGCCGCCGCATCCAGGGACGATCAGGCCGCTTTCGCCGCGCGCCTCAAGGAATTGCTGGGGCAAGACGAGTATCGGATCACGGGCATCCATGATGACCGCCGCACCGAAAGACATGTCCGCGCCACCCTGAGAAAACTGTCCAGGATGACCAAGGCCAATGCCGGGTTCGAGAACACGCTACGCTATCAGTGAGCGCCGCGGGCTCCGGCGCGTCCCGCCCCGCCATTCGCGGGACCGAAGTTCTGACTGGAATGACGACAGATTCCGCCCTCATAGCGGTCGCTTGCGGGCACGAATTCGTCCTGTTGTATCTGACGTCCGTTCAATTTAGGGGTTTTCGCACCTGTCACGGTAATCTCTGTCACGGTAATCTCGGGTATTGCGTCCCCCGAACTCGCAGTTGCGTCCCCCGAACTCGCAGTTAGACACCTTGCGCCTGCGCCTCATCAAGATCGCCGCCCGCGTCACCGAGTTGAAGACCCTCATTCGCGTGCAGTGGCCAACGGCATGTCCTGATCAACACATCTTCCGGATCGCCCTTGCGCGCATCCCGTGCCTCGCCACCTGAACGTCGCGGCAAGCACGCCAAATCGAACCCGTACCAGTCAACCCGCAAGCCTTCATCCACCGTAACCCTGGCTCACCGCCGGGGACGATCAGGTATGCACCGCTGACGCCAAATGCTCGAAACTGGGAGCGCCAAACTCAACTGGATGAATTATGCGGGCTAAAGGTCTATCGCGGCGCACATCCACGAGCTTAATGGGGCGCCAAAATCCGTCGGCCCCCTTGGGCCGCCACCCAAGTAGGAATTTACGTGCTCGCTGCGACGAACCAACTGACCATCCTTTAAATTCCGATCTTGGGAATGATGACAAATCTTTCGGCCCACATGACGGTACGAGTATCAGTGTCTTCGATTTTTTGTCCCCAGTCCCCATCATATTTCATTTTGGGCAATTTCCTATCATACAACGAAGATAATTCAGATGCATTCATATTAATCATGCGGGGAATGTATATTGCTGCCGAATCAAAAGCACTTATCAGCGCCTTGCGAGCGAGATCACCATTATTTGCAGCCCAAATCTTCGCGTTGGAAACATCATTACTCTTTTTGACATCGGTCAGTGGCACGGAGATATCGATTGTTTGACGGCAAGCCAAATATCTCGTCTTAAAACGATCTTCTGGTCTGCCTCCCATGGGGGTGGATTTTTTTGCTATTTCTATCAGGATCTTCGCATGCAAAGCCTGAAAATCGGGATCAAAAAAGTAAACGTAGTGTATGAATACCGCCTGATCACCGTGTATTTGATCAAGAAAATCGCTCTGGATCTTTCTAGAGTCATCTTTGGCAGACGTAACTGGTTGAGAATTTAGCCAGTTTACTTTTTGGAGAGCAATTTTTGTTGCTTTTAACGCCAAATCATCGCCGTTCATGTCGCTAAGTGCCGAACGTATCGGGGCAACCAACGACTCCTGAAATTTTTCCTGCTTTGATTCTCTGGAAGAGTTGATTAACGCCCCAATAATTCCGAGTTGCGCACCAGGTGTTGATGTAACATTGCTCCAGCCACCGACAGCCTGATCGTCGCCTACCAGAATATCTCTTTGCCCTAGTAAAACCAATACGGATGTATCATGGTTAGTGGCTGCCGTATCAGCCGATACCAACCAAACTGTGCCGGCAGAAGCGCCAGAGCTTATGAATATAGAAACTGACAGAGTAGCCAATAATTTTAATAATAAGTTTTTATAGTTCATGGGATTCTTTCCCTCTAGCCCGGAAAATTCACTGGGGGTTGGCGGATGTAGCTTAAATCTCTGATTTGATGTATGATTTGGTTGCTTACACCGATCAACGTCATTTCAGAAGGACCACACCCGCCATGGACAATCCTACGCTGCCATTACCCGGTCTGTCACCTGTTTCCGGCAAGCGGTTGGATGTCAGATTCGACGGCGGCTTGCTCTCATCCGATGGCGGGAATTCCAGGGACGCAAGAATTCCAGGGACGCGAATTCCAGGGACGCGGACGCGAATTCCAGGGACGCCGAATTCCAGGGACGCAACGAATTCCAGGGACGCAATACCCAATTACGCCAAAGGACTAGCGGGGTCCCGGCTCAAGGCCGGGACGACGAGACGGTAGAATATGATGCAATGTGAAGCGTTAACGCGGGATTGCAGGTAAGTCAGGAAGATCAAATGGGTGGCAGCTTCATGCCTGCCAACTTCAGAACCCGACATTCCGGTTCGTCCCAAAACCCGACATCCGCCTGCTCAAGTCAGCCTTGTGAAATTTGGGTCAGGCATCACGAAAACCAGACACCTGACGCCCAGCGCGCACCTCAGGGTATCTGCGTAAGGCTGTGCCCGGCATCGCTTAACCATGGTAACGCTAGACCCGCCTGCGCCACGGTCCGGACAATCGGGCCGTACCGAGGGGGATAGCGGGTGATGCATGTCGAACGAGCCGGGACACTGACGGGATTGCCGCGATGACGGCGCCGGTTTCCGCATCGGTCTTTGTCGGGGTGAGCGAGGCCTCGTGTGCGCCGCATGAATTGCCCGGCGTGCTTGATCGCTATCCGGGGGTCAAAGTGCTCAGCCTCGATTGCTTCGATACGCTGCTGTGGCGCGATTGCCATGCGCCGCAGGATCTGTTTGTCGCGCTGCCGGGGGTCTTGCCGTCGCAGCGCATGGTCGGCGAAGGCCGGGCGCGGCAGATTGCCCGGACGACGCGCGGCGCGCTCGATGTGCCGATCGATGCGATCTATGCCGAGATCATGCCGCGCGCCGATGCGCGCACGCGCGCTGGCGCGATTGCCGCCGAACTGGCCGCCGAAGCGCGCCATTGCCACGCCTTTGCCCCGACTGTCGCGCTGATGCGCGACGCACGGCGGCGGGGGCTGAAAGTGATCCTGGTCTCCGACACGTATCTCGACCAGAGCCAATTGCTGCAGCTGATTGCCGGCGCCGCCGGGGACGATGTTGCCGGGCTGATCGACCGGGTGTTTTGTTCGTCGAGCTGGAGCAAGCCGAAATCGCACGGGCTCTATCGCGATGTCCTGCGCGGCGTAAAAGCGCGACCCGACCAGATTCTGCACATCGGCGACAATCATGAAGCCGATGTGATCGGCGTGCGCCCGTTTGGCGTGCATACGCTGCATCTGCGGCAATTCGAGCCAGACATCGGGCGGCAATTGCGGCTGGAAAGCACGGTCGCGGGGATGCTGTTCGGGCAAAGTCAGGGGCAGGAGCGCTTGGCAAGGCCGCAGCCGCATCGCGCCGCGCTGGCGCTGGGCCTGCCGCAAGAGCCAGACCCGGCGCGACGACTTGGCCAGGCAGTGCTCGGCCCCTTGTTCTTCGGCTTTGATGCCTGGCTGCGCGAAGAGGCCGCCGCGCTGGCCTTGCGCGGCGGGCAAGTCCACTGGCTGTTCATGATGCGCGACGGCCATCTGCCGCTGCGTGTCCATCGTGCGGTCGGCGCGGCAGACAGCGCGCATGACATCGAAATCAGCCGGGCGACGGCGACCTTTGCCAGCCTGACGAGCGATGCTGCCTTGAGCCGCTTTCTGGCCGAACAGGCCGCGATCCAGGCACCGGCTTTGGGCAAGCTGCTTCGGCTTGACGACGCGACCATCGATCAGCTTTGCGCCGGGCGCGATCCGCTTACCGCGCGGCAGGCGCTGGGCCGCTGGTGTCAGCAACCGGCCAATCGCCGACGCATTCTCGCCGACGCCCGCGCGCTGGCCACGCGCCTCGCCGCCCATGTCCGGCGCGCCGTCGACCCCGCGCCGGGCGACACGCTGATGCTGGTCGATCTCGGCTATAACGGATCGGTCCAGAATTTCGTCGCGCCGCTGCTGGGCGAAGCGCTTGGAGTGCATGTCGCCGGGCGCTATTTGCTGCTGCGCGAGATGGAAATTTCCGGGTTCGACAAGCGGGGCTTTTTCGATCCGCGCCATTTCGACGTCGCCGCGCTCGACATGATGGCCGCCAATGTCGCGGTGCTGGAGCAATTGGCGACGATGGCAATCGGCTCGGTCATCGACTATGCCGACGACGGCACGCCGATCCGCGCCGCCAATTCCATCAAGACGCGCCAGAGCGCAGTGCGCGATGCGGTCCAGGCGGGCTGTCTGGCCTTTGTCGGCCATGTCGGCGGGGCAACGATCCGACGCGCCGATGCAGAGGACAAGGACCGGCTGTGGCGCGAAGCCTGTGCGGCCGGGATGGCGCGCCTGATGTTCCTGCCGCTGCCGCACGAAGTGGCCACGATTGCCGCATTCGAACATGACGTCAATCTGGGCACTGACGAAATGGTTCCCCTGTTTGACCCGGTCGCCGCGCGGCACGGATTGCGCCGAAAAGGCCTGTTTTATCAAAAGGGAACGCAGCGCATGTTCCTGCCCGCCGAACTCGCGGGCGAAGCCATGCCCTTGCGGCTGGCGAACTTTGCCGGAACGCGCTTTGCCTCGCCGCTGACATTTGCGGACGTGTTGAGCGGGGATACCACTGTGCCGGTGGTCATCGTCGAACCGCGCGGCGAAGTGCAGAAAGTCTGCCCGGCGCGCCCGACGCACGACGGGTTTCTGGCCTTGTGCATCCCGCTCGGGACCGACCGCTATCCCGTCGCGGTACAGATCGGCGCGGTGGCGCGCTTTGTCGAAATCGAAACGATCATGGCCGTGCCGACCAGCGCCTACCTTCATACCCGCATCAATGCCGCCCCGCGCGAAACCCCGGTGACGCCGTTGCTCGACGGGATCGTCGAATATGCGCCGGGGCTGTGGCATTGCCAGTCGGACTATGCCTTTGCGCTGCTTGCCCCGCCCGCGCTGGAGGATGTGGAGGATCTGATGCTGGTCATGGTATTCCGCCCGATCGGTCAGCCGAGCGTGAGATAAAGCTCGGCCTCGATTGTCCAGGCCGCGCCGGTGTTTCGCCACTTTGCCGTATAGTCGCCGCGCGCGGCAATCTCGCCGTCAGACGCCGTGATCCCCTGCCAATGGCCATGCTCAAACGCGATGGGTTCTACGGGCGATAGCGTGATCGTATCGGGCTTGCGGACATAGACCGTCCGATCGGCAGCGGCGAATTCACGCTTCCAGGCCGCCAGCTGCGCCTTGCGACCGGACAGCAGCGCGCTGTCGGTTCCGGCGACCAGAATGACGTCGGGGGCCAAAATCGCGCCGATGGCGTTCAGATCGCCATCGGCGAGAGCCTTGTTGAAGGCGGCGCGCGCAAGGCGGATGGCGAGTTCTGCCGAGGTGGTCAGACGAAGGCTTTGCTCACCCATTTCTCTGGCCGCCCGATGCTTCCAGCATTTTGGCGACATTGCTGCGAATGTCGATGCCGTAACGATAATCGTAGGCCATCCAGCCGCTGGTTATCACGATCGCCCACAGCACACTGAACAATGACCCGACGAGAAAGTATTCCGCAAATCTCTGGTCATCGAGATCCTTGAACCTGGCCACGGATTTGAGCGCAATCACAGCCGCGAGCACTTCCCAACGATGGGAGAGGATTCCGATCGCCAGGATCGACCGTTCAAGCCAACCGATGATCCGCCCGGCGGGATGCGCCGCAGTTCCCCCTGTTACCGCCGAATCCTTGAGACCGGTCAGGGAAAAGACTTGGCGGCACACCCAGTTCCCGGCTCCGGTCAGCAAGACCAGCGCCGAGATCGTGTAAACGGCGGCGTGCATATAGCCGCATGGCGGAATGGCAGTGGGCACCGTCTGCATCAAGACCGCTCCTGCCGTCGATCGAGTGCGGCCAAAGCCGCACCGATGGCGTGCCATTGCATCGTATAGGCGTCAAAGTTGCCTGAACTGCGGACTTTGTAAATGCTGTGGACCGAAACATTCCTGTGTTTGGCCAGTTCGGCGGCACTAAGGCCCTTGATCAATGCGGAAATGTCTTCGCGCTGCTGGTCTGTCCAGCCTCGTTCGATCGCAGTCAGTCCGGCGCCGACCGCTTCGAGCAAAGTCTCGGCAACGGGATCGTCGAGGATGGAAAACCGATAGAGCGAGCCAGTCCGCTTCTCGTTAAGTCGCTCTCGCGCCCGGCTGAGCCCCGGCCCCATCATGTTCCAGGCCTTATCCGGATTGATTTCGGTCCTGATCTCAACCGATCCGATAACAAAACGGCAGTCGATCGCCTTTGCCATCAAGTGCAGGCGCATATCGCGCACGATGGGCGCCGCATCGGCAAGCGATTTGACCAGCCCCTGAAATTCGTCACCGAGCGTGATGGTGAGCGGTGACACCAGCCTTTCGCGATACCGCATATTGAGCATGTCGACGACATCATTGAACTGCGCATGGAGGCGTTCCGGCGCAGGCGATCGCTCGCTTTGCACCAAATCGCCCATCACAACTGCGAGGCTTTGAATCGGACTGGAAGCCATAACAAACAGTGTGGCTTGTAACCAAATATGGGTCAATTCAAATTTTGACCCATATTTGGTTACACCACACAGCACGACCGGTGCCGCCCAAAACCGGAACGGATCGCTTCAGTGAAGGCTCTCGCTCTCGGCGTTCATGCGCTGGACGAGGCCTTCGATTTCGTCGGGATTGAGCACCCAGGTGCGGGTCTTGCGGCCTTCGCGGTGGACCGGGCGGGTCAGCAGGATGCGCGCCTGCTCTTTGGCGAACGGCTTGAATATGGCGAAATGCATCACGCAATCGCGGATCGTGCCGATGATCGGGGTCTTGCCGTCGAGGTCGATCAGCGTGGCGGGCTGGTCCCAGGGGATTTGCATCATGGGCCCAGCCTAGCGCACTATGGGCGCGACGCAACGGTCATCCGGCTTATTCGACCAGCGGGCGGATTCGCGCGATCAGCGTCTGGATGCGTTCGGCGGCTTCGCTGAAAGTCTTGACGTCTGCGCGGTTGGCGTTGCCGCGCGCTTCCTTGGCGGATTCGATATAGCCTTCCATATCGGCTTCGAGCGCATCGAGGATGATCTCGGCTTCGTCTTCGGTCAGCGTCAGTTTGATGGACATTGTCGGACGGGATCCTGTGATTGAGTCACCTGCCAGATTCACCTGCCAGATTCGCCTAGTAGATTCACCGGCCCATGAGCACACCTGCGCCCGCCCGTCCAGACCATCCGGCCCGCTTTTCAAACAGTCGCGGATCTGCCCGACGACGCCTTGCCATGGGCCCGCCTTGCCTTGAACGCGTCAATCAGCGGCACGAACGGAAAGACGAACTGTTCGCGGATCGACAACCGCTTGCGGTCCCCCTGCCCCACCACGTCCGCTTCGCCGTCGCGAAAGGTGCCGAACACGCGATCGATCAGGATCAACGAATTGGCATAGTTGCAGCGCGTATCTTCATAAGGCACCGAATGATGCAGGCTGTGATGCCGGATCGTGGTGAAAAAGAACGCGTACCAGGCCGGCGGGTCGCTGCGCACATTGGCATGCGCGAAAATCGACACCGCAGAAAGCACGTTTGCCGCGCAAAATACCGCCACAAGCGGCACGTCGAACAAGGCCACGACGCTCAGGCTGATCAGGAACAATTCGATCGGATTGCCCACAGACCCCTTCATGGCGTTCAATTGCGTAACATGGTGATGCGGCGCGTGAGTCAGCCAGAACGGCGTGCTGTTGTGCATCAGGCGATGCATCCAGTACTGGCCGAATTCGATCAGGAACATCACCAGCGCGACTTGCACGAGAAAGGGCCAATGCATGACCCAGGGCGTGCTGAAGCCCAACGCGTGCTTGGCCGCCGTCAACGGCTCTTCGGCCAGCCTGGACGACAGCAGGTCGATCACGGTAAAGCCCAGGATCACATAGAAAACGTCGGTGAAAAATTCGCGCCAGGTCAGCCGCCAACCGGCGTGGCGCTCACCCACCCATTCCAGCGCCTGGACAAACGCGATTGTGACGATGCTTGCCACGATGATCGAGCGTGGGTTGCCGGTCCATGCCGCAGGGGCGAAAGACCAGAACAGCACGATCAACGCGACGGTCGCGGGCGGCACCAGATCCAACGCGATTTTCTTCACACCATTCCCCGTCCGGCTCACACGCTTGCGCGGCAGGCTACCTTGAAATGTTACCCCGACAGATACGCCAAGTACCGTATGCCCATGGCGCCCGTTGGGGGCAAACCTGCCGGGAACGCAAAGGGGAAAATCGATGCAAGGGCCGAGGACATTGAGAGGGACGCTCCAGTTCGCGATCGGGGCCGCCCTGTTTGCCGCCGTCCCCGCTGCCGCATCGGCGCCGGAGGCCCAGGTCATCACCGTGCCGGGCTTTGCGGATTTCCTGGTCGTTGACGGCAAGACCGTCTGGGCGACCAATCGGGGCCGGGTCGAGCGGTGGTCGCGCAAGGGCAAGATCGCCGAAGTCGCGATGACCAAGCCTTGCGGCGCCATGGCGATCCTCGACGGCGCACTGTGGGTCGCCGATTGCAAGGAGGGCACGCTCAACCGCATCGACACGCGCACGGCAAGGATAACCGCCACCATCACGACGGGGATCGCCAATCCCACCGGCGAACTCAACGTCGTGGCGGGCGCAGGATCGATCTGGATCGCCAGCGAGGCAAAGGGCATGATCGCGCGCGTCGACCCCGCCACCAACAAAGTCATCGCGTCCATTCCCGTCGCTGCAGAAACCTCCTATCTCGCCTTCGGACTGGGCTCGCTGTGGTCCGTCAGCGGGCCGCGCCAGTCGTTGCAGCGGATCGATCCCGAAACCAATGCCGTGGTCAAGACAACGGCGCTCGGCCGCGAGCCCGGATTTCTTGTCGCAGGCGAAGGCGCGGTCTGGGTTCAGGAACAAGGCGACGGCACGCTCGCCCGGATCGACGCGGCAACCGGCGACGTGTCGGGCCGCATCAAGGTCGGCGAAAACCTGAAATGGGGCGACATCGATGCGGGCGGCGGCAAAGTGTGGCTGCGCACGACCGACGATCAGGTCTTCGCCGTCATCGATGCCCGGTCCATGGCCATCCTCGCGCGGGTCGGCAAAGCCTCGGGCAGCGGCGCGCTGCGCTATACCGCTGCGGGACTATGGACGACCGCGCATGACCAGCACACGCTGTCATGGTGGCCCTCCCCCGCCAAAATCGCAAACTGACACCGGCGCCGGCTCACGCCCTTGCTATGCAATCATACGGATCACCGCCGATCAACGTTCGTTGATCGGCAGTGTGCCAAGGTGCGCGCATTCTCGAAACCCGGGGGGCCGATGGGTTATTTGCACGATACACTCGCCTTGTTGCGCCAGAGCCACGCCGATCGCAGCCGCGCCGTGGCGTCGCCGCGATGGGGCGAGGATAACCGCGATGCGTGGTTGATCGCCATGCCGGACGATTTTGCGATTCAGCGGCAGGCGATGGTCGCGGGCTTGCGCCAAAGGCTCGCCTGCTTGTCCGACCGGCTTGGCATGGACAGTATCGAGCGCGCGCTGGCCGCGATGGCGCTCGTCCCGCGCGAAAGCTTTGTCTGCCCGCTTGTCGATGATCTCGCCTATTTGCCCGACCCGATCGACATCGGCCACGATCAGATCATATCGCACCCCGAGCTGGTCGCGGTTCTCGCCGCGGCCGCCGACCCGCGCGGGGGCCATGTCCTCGATGTCGGCACCGGCTCGGGCTATCAGGCTGCGGTGCTGTCGCGGATGGCAGGCTCGGTCACTTCGATCGAGATCATTGCCCGGCTCGGCGCCTGGCGGCTCAGGCGTGGCGGATTTGACAATGTCGCGGTCTCCGCCGGCGATGCCGCGATGCGCGGCTTCGCGCCGGAGACCTATGACGCGATCGTGGTTGCGGCCGGAGCGGCGCAAGTTCCCCCCGTCTTCCTCGCCGCGCTCAAGCGCGAAGGCCGACTGGTCATGCCGATCGGCGCGACCCCCGATCGGGAAATCCTCGTTTTGGTGACCAAGGCTGCCGATGGCGGCATCACCTGGACACCGTTGCGCCCGGCCTGCTTTGTCCCGCTGACCGGCTCCGGAGCAAGGCCGCACTGAGCCAGGCTTCAGACAAACGGCGCAAGGCCGGTGAGGATCAGGCGCACGAGATCGGCCTGACCGCGCGCGCCGGTCTTGGCATAGACCCGCTTCGAATAATTGCGCGCAGTCTCTTCGCTCAGGCTCAGGCGGCGCCCCGCTTCGATCAGGGTTTCGCCCATCGACACGGCGTGCGCCAGCGCGGCCTCGTTGTCCGACAGGCCATGCAGCGCGGCAATCGCCCGGATCGCCTGCCGCGCCGGTTCGCGCACCGGGGCCCGGATCGTGCCGATGACGGCGGGCCGGGCGCAAGGCTCCGCCAGCACAAGGTCGGATCGACGCAACAGGAGGTCGGTCGCCCGTCCTTCATCGACGCGCAGCACCACCGATGGCGCCTGCGGATCACCCGACAACATCGCGCAAACCGCCTCAAGCCGATGCGCGACGTCGGGCCTGAGATTCAGCCGGCGCCCCGGTCTCCCCCCCGGCTCGGGAACGAACGGCAGCACCGCTTCGGCAAGACCGTCGGCGGCCATCACCCGCCCACCCGCGTCAAAGGCGAGCTGACCCGCGCCGAGCCGGGCCAGCGCCGACGTCGCCAGCGCAGTTTGCAGACGCTGATCGATCAGGGCGGCCAGCGCGCGCAAGGCCGCAGCCATAAGCGCGGCGATGCCATCGAGCAGCGCGACCGCCGACCCGCTGAAATCCTCGCGCTCGCGCACCAGAACGAGCCAGGCGTCGGCTGCTCCACCTGCAGAAATGCGCAGCCAGCGGCCATAGCGAATGCCCATCGCCGCCAGCGCGGCGCGCTGACGCGCCAATTGCGCCCGATCGCCGTAATCGAGCATTTCGTCGAGCGCATAGACCCGCCCCGGACGCAAGGCGCCATAAGGGTGCAGGCGCAAGGCATCGAGATCGCGAAAGTCGAGCGGATCGTCCTGAACCGCGCGCGGCGCCGCGACCTGAATGACCAACGGCTCCTGATCGGGCGCGGCATTGGCCAGCGTCAGCACCAGACAGGCCCGCCGCGCAACCATCCGCGCGGCCAGATTGCGCAGAAACGCGCCCCAGGGCGGGCTTTCATGAATGCCCTCGACCAGCGGCAGGAAAAGCTCGCGAAGATCGGCGGAGAGCAAAGCCATACCGGGCGTGGTTCCATAGCCGAACACCGCCGTCAAGCGCTTGCGACCGGCGAATGCCTGCCTCTTTGGTAATTTTGCTCCCATTTGGGAGGTTCGAGGCAAGGCGCCAGGCTCGATCTGACGTCAGCCCCGCGTTTCGCGCCATCCGAGCACGCAAAGAGAAGCCCCCATGCCCGCCTCTACCGACCGAACGACGCTGACCCATCTTGCCCGGCTTGAGGCCGAGGCGATCCATATCATGCGCGAGGTGGTGGCCGAGGCGCAAAACCCGGTCATGCTCTATTCGGTGGGCAAGGACAGCGCGGTCATGCTGCATCTTGCGCGCAAGGCGTTCTATCCCTCGCCGCCGCCCTTTCCGCTGCTCCATGTCGATACGACATGGAAATTCCGCGCGATGTACGACTTGCGCGACCGCATGGCGCGCGAATCCGGCATGGATCTGCTGGTCTATCAAAACCCCGAGGCAACGGCGCGCGGCATCAATCCGTTTGACCATGGCGCGCTGCACACGGATATGTGGAAGACCGAAGGACTGAAGCAGGCGCTCGACAAATGGGGCTTTGACGCGGCATTCGGCGGCGCGCGGCGCGATGAGGAAAAGAGCCGGGCCAAGGAACGGATCTTCTCCTTCCGCACCGCCAGCCACGGCTGGGATCCCAAGAACCAGCGCCCGGAACTGTGGAACCTTTACAACGCGCGCAAGAACAAGGGCGAATCCATCCGCGTGTTCCCGATCTCGAACTGGACCGAGCTCGACGTCTGGCAATATATTCACCTCAACGCGATCCCGATCGTGCCGCTCTATTTTGCCGAAAAGCGCCCGACGGTAGAGCGCGACGGCATGTTGCTGATGGTCGATGACGACCGCTTTCCGCTGCTTCCGGGCGAAGAGCCCGTCATGCGTTCGATCCGGTTTCGCACCTTGGGGTGCTACCCCTTGACCGGCGCGGTCGAAAGCACGGCGGCAACGCTTCCCGAAGTGATCCAGGAAACGCTCCTGACCACCACCAGCGAGCGGCAGGGCCGCGCCATCGACAAGGACTCCGGCGGAGCGGGCATGGAAGTCAAAAAACAGCAGGGGTATTTCTGATGACCGACCCGATCACACAGGATAGCCCCGTTTATGTCGTCGACGACCTGATCGGGCGCGACATCGATGCCTATCTCGACCTGCATCAGCACAAGACCATGCTGCGCTTTATCACCTGCGGCAGCGTGGATGACGGAAAATCGACGCTGATCGGCCGATTGCTCTATGATTCCAAGATGATCTTCGAGGATCAGCTGGCCGCGCTGGAAGCGGATTCGAAGAAAGTCGGCACGCAAGGGCAAGCGATCGATTTCGCCCTGCTTGTCGACGGGCTTGCCGCCGAACGCGAACAGGGCATCACCATCGATGTCGCCTATCGCTTTTTCAACACCGAAAAGCGCAAGTTCATCGTCGCCGATTGCCCCGGACACGAACAATATACGCGCAACATGGTCACCGGCGCCTCGACCGCCGATCTCGCGGTCATCCTCGTCGATGCGCGCAAGGGCGTGCTGGTCCAGACGCGGCGCCATTCGTATTTGTGCCACCTGATCGGCATCCGCAATGTGGTGCTCGCGGTCAACAAGATGGATCTGGTCGATTACGATCAGGCCACGTTTGACGCGATCGTGCGCGACTATGCCGAATTCGCGCGCTCGATCGGCATCGAAACCTTTACCGCGATGCCGATCTCGGGCTTTGCGGGCGACAATATCACCACGCATTCGGCGAAAACGCCGTGGTATGCGGGCCCGACGCTCGTCGATCATCTCGAACAGGTCGAAGTCAACGCCGCGCACGACGGGGACAAGCCGTTTCGCATGCCGGTGCAATGGGTCAATCGCCCCAATCTCGATTTCCGGGGGTTTTCGGGGCTGATCGCGACCGGCTCGGTTCGCCCCGGCGACACGATCCGCGTGCTGCCTTCGGGCAAGACCAGCACGGTCACGCGGATTGTCACGCTTGACGGCGATCTCGACCAGGCCGTTGCCGGCCAGTCGGTCACGCTGTGCCTGGCCGATGAAATCGACTGTTCGCGCGGCGATGTCATTGCGCTTGCCGATGCGCCGCCGCAAGTCGCCGACCAGTTCGAAGCGACGCTCGTCTGGCTCAACGACGAAGCCCTGATTCCGGGGCGCGCCTATTGGCTCAAGCTCGGCACGCAGACCGTTTCGGCGACGGTGCAGCATCCCAAGTACGTCGTGAACATCAATACGATGGAGCACATGGCGGCCAAGACGCTCGATCTCAATGCGATCGGCGTGGTCGAAGTGACCGCCGACAAACCGGTCGTGTTCGAGCCTTATGTCGATAACCGCACGCTCGGCGGCTTTATCCTGATCGACAAGATCACCAATGCGACCGTGGCCGCAGGCATGCTGCATTTTTCCTTGCGCCGAGCACAGAATGTCCATTGGCAAGCGCTCGACATCACGCGCGAGGCGCGCGCGGCCATGAAGGGGCAAACGGCGCGCGTACTGTGGTTCACCGGCCTGTCGGGATCGGGCAAGTCGACCATCGCCAATCTCGTCGAGAAAAAGCTGCATGCGTTGGGCAAGCACACCTTCCTGCTCGACGGTGACAACGTGCGCCATGGGCTCAACAAGGATCTCGGCTTTACCGAGGCAGACCGCATCGAAAACATTCGCCGCGTCGGCGAAGTCGCCCGGTTGATGACCGACGCCGGGCTGATCGTGATTACCGCCTTCATCAGCCCGTTCCGTGCCGAACGCGACATGGTACGCGCGATGATGGAGCCGGGCGAATTCGTCGAAGTGTTCATCGACACCCCGCTTGAAGAGGCCGAACGCCGCGATGTGAAGGGGCTTTACAAAAAGGCGCGGCAGGGCGCGCTGAAGAACTTCACCGGCATCGACAGCCCCTATGAAGCGCCCGACAGCGCGGAAATCCATGTCGATACCACCCGCGAACAGGCTGAAGATGCGGCCGAGCGGATCGTCAACCATATCCTTGCCCAATGGACGCCGGTAATCTGATGCAGACTTTGACCGATACGGCGCTTGCCGCCCATCTTGCCGACGTGGCGGGGCACTTGCTGATCGCCGTGCGCGACAGCGACGTGCTGAGCCTGAAGGCGCTGGGCAAGGCGGGCGATGCCACCGCCAACCAGTTCCTGTGTCACGCGCTGCGTGAAAACCGGCCCGACGACGCGCTGTTGTCCGAAGAGGAAAAGGACAGCGAAGAGCGGCTTGGCCACAGCCGGGTGTGGATTGTCGACCCGGTCGACGGCACGCGCGAATATGGCGAGCGCCGCGCCGACTGGGCGGTCCATGTCGCGCTCGCGATCGACGGCGCGGCGACGCACGGCGCGGTTGCGCTGCCCGGTGCGAACGACGGCAAAGGCCTTGTGCTGCGCAGCGACGCCCCGATCGTCGTGCCCCCTGCGCCCGACCGGCTGCGGATGGTGGTCAGCCGGACGCGGCCCGCAAAGGAAGCGGTCGCCGTGGCCGAGGCGCTGGACGCAGAACTGATCCCAATGGGCAGCGCCGGGGCCAAGGCCATGGCGGTGATCCTGGGCGAGGCGGACATCTACCTCCACACCGGCGGCCAGTACGAATGGGATTCGTGCGCCCCCGCCGCTGTCGCGCTGGCCCACGGCCTGCACGCCAGCCGTGCCGACGGCTCGCCGCTGGTCTACAATCAGCGCGACACCTATATGCCCGACCTGCTGATCTGCCGCCGGGAACACGCAGCATTGGTGCTCGACACGATGGCTGGGTTTGGGGCTGGGCTTTAGGGCTGCGCTTTAGCCATACACCTCGGCGCGGACCCAGTCGACTGTCGGCGCGGCAGAATCGAGCCGCGCCTTGCCGTGCAGGCCCGACCAATAGCCTTCGGCCCCGTCGGCGAGGCGCCATTCGTGCGGCAATGCGGCAGGCGATCATGTCCTCGCCCACAAGCGCGTCGAGATAGCCCGAATCCACGATGACCTGCCAAATCGGACGGATCGATCCACCGGCTTCGAGCGCGCGAACCGCAGCGGGGACGGCTCTCTGGCCTCAAGCCTAATCAATCATTCAATTGAGTTAAAGGGTAGACCATCCGCGCCGCAAGCGTCCAGTGCAACCTCGTGCAATGGGCCTGATCGGTCGGCACGCGCCATGCTGCCCTGCAAAAGCGGTGGCGCTGGCTTCATCGGTCCGGCCTTGTTGTGACACTTTGATACAGCTCATTTGATTTAAGCCATATTTTTTGCGCCCGCGAACGCCCATAGTTGCCCATACATGGCCGGAAGGATCCCCAATGTTCGGCATATTGCGCATCGCATACAAATTGCTCGCCAACGATCGAACCAAGTTCACCGCGCTGATCGTGGGGATCACTTTTGCCGTTTTCCTGATGGTGCAGATGACCGCGATGTTTGCCGGGGTACTCAGCCGGTCATCGGCGACCGTTTACAACGTCGGCGCCTCGATCTGGGTGATGGACCCGGCGGTGCAGACAGTATCGAATTCGATCCCCATGCCCGATGCCGTGCTGGATCAGGTCCGTTCGCTTCCCGGCGTGAAATTCGCGGTACCGCTCTATTCCGGCGGCGGCCTCGTGAAACTGGCCGACGGCACGTATCAGGCGGTCACGATCATGGGGCTGGACGATACCACGTTGTTTGGCCGTCCGCAGATGCTCAAGGGACAAATCGAGGACATCTATGGCGAAAGCGGCTTCATCGCCGTGGTCGATTCCGAATACACCAAACTGGGCAGCCCCAAAGTCGGCGACGAATTCGAAATCAACGACAATCGCGCGCGCATCGTCGGGCTTGCGCGCGTTGCCAGCAACGGCCTGTTCGGCGTGCCCTCGCTCTACACCACCTATAGCCGCGCGCTGCAATACCTGCCCAATACCCGCTTCACCACGAGCTATATCCTCGTCGAGCCCAAGAGCGCGGCGGATATTCCCGCAATCCGCGACGGCGTGGCCCGGATCGGCTATATCGCGCTGACCCGCGACGAATTCGTCAGCCAGATTTCCCATTTCTATACGTTCAAGACCGGGATCGGTACCAATCTGCTGATGATGTCGGCAATCGCCTTCATCGTCGGCCTGTCTATTTCGGGGCAGACGTTCTATTCGTTCATTCTAGAAAACCTGGAAAAATTCGGCGCGCTCAAGGCGATCGGCATGACCTCGCGCGAATTGATCACGATGATCCTGTTCCAGGCGGGGTTCGTCTCGCTGACCGGCTATGGCCTCGGCACCGGGTTGTGCGCGACGATGATCTGGCTCGCGCGCGCGCGATTGCCCGACTATGCCTCGATCATCACGGCAGGCAACCTGTTGCTGGCGCTCGGCATGGTCGTGGTGATCGCCGGGGTATCGAGCTGGTTCGGCGTGCGCCGGGTATTGCGCATCGAACCGTTCGACATTTTCCGGGGTTGATGAACATGCCCGACACCCCCGGAAATGCCTTCACAAAGACTGGCGCAAAGACTGTCGCGATCCGGGCCGAAGGCCTGACCAAAGGCTTTGGCGAAGGCGAAACCTATACCCGCGCGGTCAGCGATGTCAGCTTCGAGGCCTATCACGGCGAAATCCTGTTCGTCGTCGGCCCCTCGGGGTCGGGCAAGACCACGATGCTGTCGATGGTTTCGGGCATCCTGCGCCCCGATGCCGGAAGCGTGAGCATCGAGGGGCAGGACATCTGGTCGCTGTCGACCGATCAGCTCGCGCATTTCCGGCTGAACACGATCGGTTTCGTGTTTCAGGACTTTCACTTGTTTCCGCGCCTGACCACGGCAGAAAACGTCGCCATTCCGCTGATCATCAAGCGCCACCCCTGGGACGAAGCAATGTCCGAGGCGCGCCGTTTTCTCGAAATCGTGGGCCTTGCCAATCGCGCCGATGTGCCCCCGGTCAAGCTGTCGGGCGGCGAGCAGCAGCGCGTGGCCATTGCCCGCGCGCTGATCGCGCAGCCCGATCTGCTCGTGCTCGATGAGCCCACCGCCTCGCTCGACGGCGATACCGGGCGCAACATCATCAGCTTCGTGCGCAGCCAGGTGCTCAACGACAAGCGCTGCATCCTGATCATCACGCACGATTCGCGCATTTTCGAATTCGCCGACCGCATTCTCAACATGGAAGACGGTCGCGTCACCGGTATCGAAGACGGAGGATCCCATGTTGCCCATGAAGGCGTATAAAGAGGGTATGCGGCCATGATCGCCATTCGCCCGGTCTATGCGCTTGCCGCAGCAGGCTTCGCGCTCGCTGTGGGCAGCGCAATCATCCTGTCCGAACACCGGACGGCGCAGGCGCCCTTGTTCAAACCGGCGACCAACCCCTATCCCAACGGCATCTATGCCAACGGCATGGTCGAAAGCGCGCAGTCGCAAGGGATCGACATCGCGCTCGATCCCGAAGTCACCGGCAAAGTGACGCAAGTCCTCGTGCGCGAAGGCGAACACGTCCACGCCGGGCAACCGCTGCTCGCGCTCGATGACAGCATCCAGCGCGGCACCGCGCGCCAGCTCGATGCCGCCGCCGCCGCCGCCGTATCGCAACTGGCCGAGCTTCACGCACAGCCGCGCCCCGAAACGCTCGCCGTAGCGATTGCCCAGGCCGAAAACGCCGCCGCCACGCTGAAAAACGCGGCCGATACGCGCGCCAAGCAGGAACACGCCTTTGCCCTCGACCCGCGCTCGGTCAGCCGCGACACGCTCGATACCGCGCGCAACACCGAGGCGATCGCCGCAACCGCGTACAAAGTGGCCAGGCGCAACGAAGAGCTGACCCGCGCTGGCGCCTGGCGCTTTGACATCGAAAACCAGCAGCATCAGGCCGAGGCCAGCGCCCATGCCGCCGAAGCGGCGCATGCCACGCTCGACAAATTCGTGCTGCGAGCGCCGCGCGACGGCGTGGTGCTGGCGATCAACGCCACTGTCGGCAGCTCGATTGCGCCCGCTGGCGTCTATGATACGCGCACACAGGCGACGCTGCCGGTGATCACCTTCGGCACGCCGCAAGCGCGCATGCAGGTGCGCGCCTATGTCGATGAAATCCTCGTGCCGCGCCTGCCTTCGGGCGCGATGCAGGCCGTGATGAGCCTGCGCGGATCGGATCGGCGCATCGCGCTGCATTACGAACGCGTCGAACCCTATCTCTCGCCCAAGATCGCCCTGTCGGATCAGCGGCTGGAGCGTGTCGATCTGCGCGTGCTGCCGGTGATCTTCACCTTTGCGCCGCCCGCCGACATGGCCGTCTATCCGGGGCAGATGGTTGACATCTATATCAGCGGGAAAAAGCCGTGATCCGCGTCCTGCGCCTCGCGCCGCTCGGGATGGCGGCGCTGCTGTGCGGCTGCGCAGTGGGGCCCGATTTCCATCGGCCGACGCCGCCTGCGGTCGATCGCTATCGCGCAACGGACGATGCAGCAGGCGGCCTGGCGCTCGATCGCGATACCCCGATTGCCCAGGCCTGGTGGCATGTCCTCGGATCGCCCGAGCTTGACGCGCTGGTTACGCATGGTCTTGCCAACAGCCCCGATGTCGCTGGGGCACAGGCGCGGCTGCGCTCTGCGCAGGCCCAGTTGCGCGCGGGCTATGGCGCGTTCTTTCCGCAAGTCGATGGCAGCTTCGATGCAACGCGCGAACGTTACAGCCCGTCGCGGGTGGGCTCCGCCGGGGCAGCCGAAGTGTTTTCACTGTTCAACCCTTCGGTCGCGGTCAATTTCGTACTGGACCTGTTCGGCAGCAACCGGCGGCTGGTCGAAGCGCTGCACGCCACCGCCACGGAGCAGGCGCAAACCTTGCGCGCAACGCAGCTCACGCTCGCCGGCAATATCGCCAGCACTGCGATCATCCGCGCCGCGTATCACGATGAAGTCACCGCATGGCACGACATCGTCGCTGCCGATGAGGCCCAGCTTGAATCCGCCCATGCACGAACCGGCGCCGGAACCGAGGGCTATGCCGCCGAGCTCGCTCTGGCGCAGGCGCTGGAAAGCGCCCGCGCCGGGCTCAAGGCCGCCGAAGTCCGGGCGGGTCAAGCCGATGATCTGCTTGCCGTGCTGGTCGGCGACCCGCCCGCGAGCGCCCGCCTGCCCGACCTTGCGCTGTCCGCGCTGCATGTGCCCGGCCCCCTGCCGCTAAGCCTGCCGTCCGATCTGGTGCGGCGTCGCCCCGACATCCTTGTCGCCGAAGCGACCGCGCATGCCGCCAGCGCCCAGATCGGTGTCGCCACCGCCGCAATGCTGCCGCAAGTCACGCTGAGCGCGGGAACCGGATCGAGCACCAACACGATGGGCGCACTGTTTGGCGCAGGCACCGGGGTATGGAACTATGGCGCCGGCGTCACCACACCCCTGTTTTCCGGTGGATCGCTGATCAATAAGCGCGCCGCGGCCAAGGCCGATTATCAGGCGGCGATGGCAGACTGGCGGCAAACCGTGATCGCGGCCTTTCGGCAGGTCGCCGACGTACTGACTGCCAATGCCGGCGATGCTGCTGCCGACGCAGCCGAAGCCCGCGCCGACGCGGACGCACAGACCGCGTTCCATCTGGCTGAGGCCGATCGTCGCGCCGGATTGATCAGCGAAGCCGACCTCGCCGTCAGCCGCGCAGCCTGGCAAAGCGCACATATTTCCGCGCTGTCCGCCCGCGCGACGCACTTGCAGGACGCGGTCGCGCTCTATGTCGCGCTCGGCGGCGGGATCAACCAGCCGATGCCGTGATGCGTGTCAGTTCGTGGGTGGTTTGGGGGATGGATTCAGTTCGACCGGCCCGATCCACTGACCGCCGATCGCCTGGATCAGGGCGACTGCGGCGTTCTGCTGATTGACCGTATTGCCGATCAGATTGACCCGCGCGGCATAGGCGGTCGCCTGCGCGGTGGTGACCGTGGTAAAATCGACCGTGCCCGCCTGATATTCGTTGCGCGTCACCGCTTCGGCGCGATCGGCGGATTCAGACGCCGCGTGGTAATGCACGGCCTCCGCGCGATAGCCATCGACCCCGGCAAGATCGGTTTCGACTTCCTGAAACGCGCTCAGCACGGTCTGGCGATAGGTCGCGACCGCCGCATCATAGGCGGCGCGCGCGCCTGCCACTTTGGCCGAACGCGCGCCCCAGTCGAGCAGGGTCTGCGCAGCGCTCGCGCCCAGCGACCAGGCCGATGTCGCCGCGCCGAACAGGCTGCTGAACGAAGCGGCGCTCGTACCCAGCTCGGCGGTCAGCGATACCGTCGGAAAGAACGCCGCGCGCTGCACGCCGATATTGGCATTGGCGGCGGCGACCAGCCGCTCGGCATTGGCAATGTCGGGTCGGCGTTCGAGCACTGCCGAAGGCACGACGCCGGGCACCGCCGGGACAACCGGGCGCCAAGGCATGGGCTTGATCGCAAACGCGCTCGGGTTTTCGCCGACCAGCACGGCAATCGCGGTTTCATAGCCCACGCGCTGACGATCGAGATCGCGGCGGCTCGCCTCCGCATTGGCCAAAGTGGTGCGCGCGGTATCGACATCGGCGGAACTGGCGGTTCCGGCGGCAAATTTGTTGCGCGTGATGGCGAGCGAGCGGCGGTACGACACCAGTGTCGCATCGAGCATGGCCGCCTGCGCATCGATACCGCGCAGCGCGAAATAGTCGGTCGCCAGTGTCCCTTGGGCCGACAGCGTGGCATTGGCGAGCTCCGCCGCCGAAGCCTGGGCATTGGCGCGTGCCGCTCGCGCGGTGTTGGTCAGGCTGCCCCACAGATCGGGCGCCCAGCTTGCCGTGCCGGTTGCGGTAAACGTGCTGCTTGCCGGGCCGCTGGTCGAGACGGCCCCCTGCCGCGTTGCCCCGATGGTAGCCCCGACCGTGGGCAGCAAGGCGGCGCGATCGACCCGCGCCGTCGCCAGCGCCTGAGCGTAAGACGCGCGGTAGTACGCGAGGTTCTGGTTGGTGATCGCCACCTTTGCCTCAAGCGCATCGAGCGTTTCATCGCCAAACAGCGTCCACCATGCGCCCTTGGCCACCGCGTCCGAGGGATTGGCCTGGGCCCAGCCCGGATCGGCCTTGAACGCCGCCGTCGGCGCAACGCTCGTCGGAACGCGATACGTCGGCGCCATCGAACAGCCCGCCAAGGCAGTCGACATCGCAGTCGAGAGGGCAACAAGAGGCAACAGGCGTTTGGTCATCGAATTGAGCCTATCCACATTCGTATCGGGCGCGGCAACGCGGAGGGGCATCATGCCTTCACCGCTTCGGGGGCGCTGTCTTCGTCGCCATGACGCGCAAGCATGTGTTCAAACGGCGAACGCCGCCGCCATTTGTCGAGCGCCAGATAGACGACCGGCGTAGTCAGCAGCGTCAGCACCTGGCTGACCAGCAGCCCGCCGACAATCGCGATCCCCAGCGGGCGGCGCAGTTCGGCCCCGTCGCCAAACCCGATCGCCAGCGGCAAGGCGCCAAGCGCGGCTGCCAGCGTTGTCATCAGGATCGGGCGAAAGCGCAAGAGGCATGCTTCGCGGATCGCTTCAAGCGGGGGCATAGCGAAACGCCGCTCGCTCTCGATGGCAAAGTCGATGATCAGGATCGCGTTTTTCTTCACGATGCCGATCAGCAGGATAATGCCGATCAGCGCGATGATGTCGAATTCGCCACCCGTCACGATCAGCGCGAGGATCGCCCCCAGCCCCGCCGAAGGCAGTGTCGAGAGCACGGTCAGCGGATGGATGGCCGATTCATAGAGTATCCCGAGCACGATATAGATCGCCGCGATCGCCGCCACGATCAGCAGGGGAATGGTCGCGGTCGATTGCTGAAACACTTTGGCGGTTCCGCCGAAATCGCCATGAACCGTGGCGGGCAGCCGCAACTGACGCTGTGCATCGGCGATCACTTGTCCCGCCTGCCCCAGCGAAACCGAGGGCGGCAGATTGAACGAAATCGTGGCCGAAGGCTCGCCGCTCGAATGGCTGACCGCCGCATTGGTCGAGGCCGAGCGCCAGCGCGCCAAAGTCGAGAGCTGGACCAGCTTTGATGCGGACGTACTGACCGCGCTGCCCAGCGCCTGGTTGTTGCCGAGCGAGGCATTGGCCGAGGCGGCCTGCGGCGCCAGCGCGATGGCGCCGCCGACCGGGAGGTAGAGATCATTGAGCGCTTCGGGTTTGCCGTTGAACGCCGGGTCGGCCTCCATCACCACGTGATACTGGTTGAGCCCCTTGTAGATATTGGCAACCTCGCGCTGGCCAAACGCATCATAGAGCGTGTTGTCGACCGTCAGCATCGAAATGCCAAGGCTGCTCGCGCGGTCGCGATCGACATCGACATACGAGGCCGCGCCCGCATCCTGCTGGTCAATATCGACATCGATGATCTTGCCGGGCTGCGCTTTCAGCGCCTTGACCAGGCGATTGCCGGCATCAGCCAATTGGTCGGGCGTTTCGGCATGGAGCACATATTGGTACATGCTGGTGGTCTGGCGACCGCCGACCTGCAGATCCTGCACCGGATTGAGAAACAGGCTGACCCCGCGCACCCGGCCCAGTTTTGGACGCAGCCGCTGGATCACATCGGTTACCGCCACCCGCTGGTCGCGCGGTTTCAGATTGACGAACATGAAGCCCGACCCGGCACGCCCGCCGCCGGCAAAGGCGACCACGTTCGCCACCGCCGGGTCGGAGCGCACGATCCGCTCGATCTGCGTCATCTTTTCGCGAAGACTGGTGAACGAGAGCGACTGATCGACGCGCAATCCGCCCGCCATGCTGCCGGTATCCTGTTGCGGCAGGAATCCCTTGGGCGCGATCATCAGGCAATAGACATTGAGCACGACGGCGCCGAGCAGAAGCAGCAGGACCGGGCCGCGATGCGCCAGCGCCCAATCGAGCTGCCGCGCATAGCCGCGATGCAGCCAGTCGAAAAACCGCCGCGAGCGGTCGAACACGACCCGGCTGAAACGATCGACATGGGCGTCTCTATCCGCTTCGCGTTCGAGCAGGCGCGACGCGAGCATCGGCGTCACGGTCAGCGACGCGATCAGGCTGATCGCCACGGCGGCGGTCATGGTCAGCGCGAATTCGCGCAACAACCGCCCGAGAATCCCGCCCATGAACACCAGCGGGATAAACACCGCAACGAGGCTGATCGAAATCGACAGCACGGTAAACCCGACTTCGCGGGCACCGCGCAAGGCTGCCGGGAACGGCTTGACGCCTTCCTCGACATGGCGGGCGATATTTTCGACGACCACGATCGCATCGTCGACCACGAACCCGGTCGCCACGGTCAGCGCCATCAGCGACAGATTGTCGAGCAGAAAGCCCGACATGTACATCACCGCCAGCGTGCCCAGCAGCGAAACGACCACCGCCGCCGCCGGGATCAGCGTCGCGCGCCAGCTTTGCAGAAACAGGCTGACCACGAGCACGACCAGCAAGGTCGAAACGAGCAGCGCGACTTCGACTTCGGCGAGCGAGGCGCGGATGGTGACCGTGCGGTCGGTGACCACCGAAAGCTTGATGTCATCGGGCAAGAGCGCCTGCAGACCCGGGACCTGCGCCTTGATCGCATCGACCGTCTGGACGATATTTGCATCGGGCTGGCGGGTGATGATGATCGGCACCGCCTTTTTCCCGTTGAACAGACCCATCGTGCGCGTGTCTTCGGGCGCATCGATCACTTTGCCGATGTCCATCAGCCGCACCGGCGCGCCATTGCGCCAGGCGATGATCGTCGGGGCAAAGTCCTTTGCAGTCAGCGCGGGATCATTGCTGTAGACCTGCCAGGCCAGCCCCCGCCTGCCATTGGCACCCTGCTCCACGCCGATCGATTCGATCACGCCGCGCGGGCGGTCGGTGCTGGCCGATTGCAGCGCGGTGCGCACGTCTTCCAGCGCAATGCCGTCGCGCGCGAGCAGCGTCGGATTGATCTCGATCCGTACCGAAGGCAGCGCCGCGCCGCCCAACTCGACATTGCCGACACCGTTTACCTGCAACAGCTTTTGCTGCACGATATTCGACACGGCGTCGTAGATCTGGTCGGGATTGCGCGACCGGCTGGTCAGCGCCAGAATCATGATCGGCGCTTCGGCGGGGTTGATCTTGCGATAGCTCGGCTGAGCCTTGAGCGTCGACGGCAAGTCGGCCCGCGCCGCCGCGATCGCCGCCTGCACATCGCGCGCGGCGCCGTCGATATCGCGATTGAGATCGAATTGCAGCGTGATCTGCGCCGAGCCCAATGTCGAACGAGACGTCATCTCGTTGGCCCCGGCGATCGTTCCGAGGCGACGCTCCAGAGGGCTGGCCACGGTGCTCGCCATCGTCGCGGGGCTCGCCCCGGGCAGGTTCGCCTGGACCTGAATGGTCGGAATATCGACCTTGGGCAAAGGCGCGACCGGCAAATTCAGAAACGACAGCACCCCGGCCAGCACCACGCCCAGCGTCAGGAGCAGGGTGCCGACCGGTCGCCGGATGAAGAGGGCCGAGATGTTCACGCGGGTTCGAGCCCCGGTTCATTCGCCTGCCGCTTTTTGGCCGCCCGCGCCTCGCGCATATTTTCGAACGCCAGAAAGATCACCGGCGTGGTGAACAGCGTCAACACCTGGCTGAGGATCAGGCCGCCGGCGATCGCCAGACCGAGCGGCTGGCGCAGCTCATGCCCCATGCCGCTGCCGAAAATCATCGGAAGCGCGGCAAACAACGCGGCAAACGTGGTCATCATGATCGGCCGGAAACGCAACAAGGCAGCGCTGCGGATCGCGGTCAGCGGATCATGCCCCTCTTCGCGCATGGCAACCACGGCAAAGTCGATCATCATGATCGCGTTTTTCTTCACGATCCCGATCAGGAGCACGATACCGATAATGCCGATCACGCCCAGCCCATAGCCCGACAGCACCAGCACGATCAGCGCCCCCACCCCGGCCGAAGGCAGCGTCGAGATGATGGTGATCGGGTGAATGAAGCTTTCATAGAGCACGCCGAGCACGATATAGACGACCAGGATCGCCGCGAGCACGAGCAGAACCTCGTTCGAAAGCGCCGAACGGAATGCCGAGGCTGCACCGGAAAAGTCGGTGCTGACCGAAATCGGCAGGCCGATCTCGCTTTCGATCTTTTCGATCGAGGTGACCGCCTTGCCGAGCGAAACACCCGGCGCGACGTCAAACCCGATAGAGGCCGACGGAAACTGGTTCTGCCGTGACAGTTCGAGCGGCACCCAGCCTTCGCGGATCGTCGCGACAGTGCCGAGCGGCACTTGCGTCCCATTGGATAATGGAATGTAGAACCGCGCCAGCGACGACGGATCGGACAACATGCCCGGCGTCGCGGACAGGATCACCCGGCTCTGGCTCGACTGCGTATAGATCGTCGAGATGATGCGCTGACCAAAGGCATCATAGAGCGCGTTGTCGACCGTCAGCAAAGACATCCCCAGACGCGCGGCGGCATCGCGGTTGACATCGATGAACACCGCGCGCCCCTGCCCGAGGCTCGCCGTATTGACATCGATCAGCGAAGGATCGTCCTTGAGCTTGTCGGCAAGCCTGCGCGCCCAGTCGTTGACGGCATTGGCGTCAGCCCCCTGCAGCGCAAAGCGATAAGGCGTGAGCCCGGTCTCGGTATCGATCGTCAGATCCTGCACCGGCTGGAGATAGACCCGCACACCGGGGATTTTCGCCGCACGTTCGGCAATATCGGCGGTCACCTCGGAAAGGCTGCCGCGTGCTTCGATCGGCTTGAGATTGATGATCATCCGCCCCTGGTCGAGCGCCGCATTCTGACCATCGACGCCCACTGCCGATGACAGCGAGGCGACAGCCGGGCTTTCGAGCACCTGGGCGACGACTTGCTGCTGGAGCGAGGCCATCTGCGAAAAACTGACATCGGGACTGGCGACGACCGTCGCACGCAATTGCCCGGTATCCTGCACCGGAAACAGATTCTTGGGGATCGCCCAGAACAGCACGCCGGCCAGCGCAAGGCTCAGGGCAAACACGCCAAGCGTTGCCCGCGGCCGCGCGATCACCCAGTCGAGCCCGCGCCCATAGCTGTGCGCCAGCCGATCAAAGGCGCCCATCGCCTTGTCGACCACAGCCAGGCGCCGCTCCTCATGCTCGGGCCGCAACAGCCGCGCCGCCAGCATCGGCACCACGGTCAGCGCGACGACGGCCGACAGCACGATCGTCACCGCCAGGCTGACTGCAAATTCGCGGAACAGGCGTCCAACCACATCGCCCATGAACAACAGCGGGATCAGCACGGCAATCAGGCTGACCGTCAGCGAAATGATGGTAAAACCGATCTCGCTCGCGCCCTTGAGCGCCGCGTCGAACGGTTTCATCCCCGCTTCGATATGGCGCGCGATGTTTTCGATCACCACGATCGCGTCGTCGACCACAAACCCCGATGCGATGGTCAACGCCATCAGCGTCAGATTGTTGATCGAATAGCCCAGCGCCCACATCGCGGCAAACGCGCCGACCAGGCTGAGCGGCACCGAAATCGCGGCAATCAGTGTCGCGCGGGGCGATCCGAGGAACAGGAAGATCACCAGCACGACCAGCAGCACGGCCAGCACCAGTTCGAACTGAACGTCGGAAACCGAGGCCTGAATGCCTTCGGTCCGGTCGGTCAGCACGGTGACTTCGACATCGGCGGGAAGCTGCGCCTGAAGATCGGGCAAGGCCGCCTTGATCGCATTGACCGTGGCGATGACATTGGCACCGGGCTGGCGCTGCACGTCGATGATCACGGCCGGCTGTTTGTTCATCCAGCTGCCGGTGCGCACGTTTTCAACCCCGGCCTCGACGCTGGCGACATCTTTCAGCCGCACCGGCTGCCCGTTGCTCCACGCGACGACCAGCGCGGCATAGGATTCCGGGCTGTTGAGCTGATCGTTGGAATCGATCGTCCAGCTTTTGGTGGCGCCGTCGAAATTGCCCTTGGCCATATTGGAATTGGCATTGGCAATCGCGTTGCGGATCGTTTCGAGGCTGAGACCGCGCGCAGCCATGGCCTGGACGTTGGCGACAATCCGCACCGCCGGCCTTTGCCCTGCCGACAGGCTGACCAGGCCGACCCCGGATACTTGCGAAATCTTGTTGGAAAGCTGCCTTTCGACAATGCCTTCGACTTCCCCCAGCGGACGCGACTTTGACCATACGCCCAGAGTCAGGACCGGGGCGTCGGCGGGGTTGACCTTGGCATAGACAGGCGGTGCCGGCAGATCCGACGGGAGCAGCGAATTGGCCGCGTTGATCGAGGCCTGGACTTCCTGTTCGGCGACATCGAGCGACAGGCCGAGCGTGAACTGCAAGGTGATCACCGAGGCGCCCGACGAGGAATAGGACGTCATCCGCGTCAGGCCCGGCATCTGTCCGAACTGGCGTTCGAGCGGGCTCGTCACGGTCAGCGCCATGACATCGGGGCTCGCGCCGGGATAGAGCGTGCTGACCTGGATCGTCGGGTAATCGACTTGCGGCAGCGCCGACAAGGGCAGTTGTTTCCAGGCGATCAGCCCGGCGAGCAACAGCGCCACCATCAGCAAGGTCGTCGCCACCGGGCGCAGGATGAACGGGCGCGATGGCCCGCCTGTCGATGGGGGCGCTGCGGGATCGTCGGTCGCGATGTCGGCGTCGCTCACTGGGCCTTGGCTCCGGCCCGCTTGCCGCTCTTGCTCCCGCCGCCACTCTTGTCGCTGCTTCCGCCGCCACCACTCTTGTCTCCGGGCAGGCGCACCGCCGACCCTTCGTCAAGCCCGTCGGCACCTTCGGAAACGACGATCTGCCCCTTTTGCAGCCCGGACAGGATCGCCATTCGCGTCCCGTCGCTCGGCCCCGTCCGCACGATCGCGATCTTCACCGTCTTGTTCGGCTGAACCACAAACACGAAATCGCCTTGCGAGCCATGGCGCAGCGCCGAAACCGGCACGACCGGCACCTGGCGCAGCGTGCTGACCAACATGGTCACATTGACGAACTGGTTGGGAAACAGCGCGGGCGAGGTTTGCCCATCTTTTCCGCTCACCGGCGGATTGACCGCGCGCGCCTTGGCCATGACCGTGCCGGTGCTGGTGTTGATCTGGTTGTCAAAAGTCGAAAATGCGGCTTGCGCCAGCACGGTCTTGTTGTCCTGGTCGAGAATCGTGACCGGAAGGCCCGCGCCGCTGCCGACTTTGCGCTGGACGTCGCCGAGCATCGCCTGAGGCACCGAAAATTCGATATCGATCGGATCGATGCGCGTCACCACGGCAACGCCGTTGGCATCGGACGGGGTGACATAATTGCCCACGGTAATCTGCTTGAGGCCGATGCGACCGGCAAATGGCGCCTTGATCGTGGTATATTGCAGATTGAGCCGAGCCGAGCCGACTGCGGCGCGATCGGTGGCGACAGTGCCTTCAAGCTGCGCGACCGTCGCGCGTTCGTCTTCCATCGTCTGGCGCGCGATCGAATCCTGCGCCGCGAGCGTTTCATAGCGTCTGAGGTCGAGCCGGGCCATCGTCAGGCTCGCCGAATCGCGCGCCAGCGTGCCCTCGGCCTGCTTCAGCGTCAGCGCATAGGGACGCGGATCGACTTGCACGATCGGCTGCCCGGCGGACACCATCTGCCCTTCCTTGAACAGGATGGCCATGACATTGCCCGCAAGCTGCGTGTGTACGGTGGCGGTATCGAGCGGCGTAACGGTGCCGATCGCGCTGACCGTTTCAGGCATATCGGCCAGCGCCACTGTCGCGATCGCGACTGCCGCAGCCGGACGACCGGCCTTGGCATTGCTTGTCACGCCCGCAGCGGCAAACCAGCGCGCGCCCAAGGCAACCACGACCAGCACCCCAATGACCAGCGCATAGGCCAACCAGCGCGGCCGCGACTTGTGCGACCCGGATGGCTGTTCCGGCGCGCGATCCTCGATGAAACTCGACAGGGTAAACCTCCATGGGCTCGGCAAAAACCATCAATCCGGGCCATTGTCGCAGTCCCGCACGCGATCCGGCGTCATGGCAACGTGTCCAGACGGGCAAGACCGGGCGGGAACCGGTGGCGGCGGTTTCCTAACGCGAATGCCGGGCGAAGCAGAAACACTAAATTGTCGTTTCGGGCCCGATACGAACAAAGATTTGCATCAAATCGTATCAGAATGCCCCGTTTGACCTTTACCGGGACGCGCGCCCGCTGCGCCGCAACGGCTTGACGCGCCCCAACCGGTACGCCACCCGCCGGCGACGACCATGTCCCCGCCGATGAAAGAGATTCCCGCGTGCCCCATCATCCCGCACCGCTCGCATCCGACCTGCGCCTGCAACCGGAACCGCCGTTCAGCGGCAAGCTGACGCGAATCGAAACCGGCGAATGGGCCGGATGGTATCAATGGGGAGGGGTCGATCCGTTCGAAAACCTTGCCGGGCCATTCTATGTCGCACGCGATGATCAGGGCATCGTCTGCGGTTTTCGCCCCGGCGCGGACAACCGCAACGGCCACGGCATCGTCCATGGCGGCAGCCTCATGACGTTTGCCGATTTCAGCCTGTTCATGATCGGCGGCTCGGAGGGTGAGCAAGTGCACGGCGTAACGGTAACGATGAACTGCGAATTTCTGCGCGCGGCCAATGCCGGCCAGTTGCTGCTCGCGCGCGGCGAGCGCACCGGTGGCGGGCGCAGCCTGATCTTTGCCCGCGGCCTGATCCGCGCCGACGGGCGCGAAGTGCTCGCCTTTTCAGGCACCATCAAAAAGCTGAAGGGCGCCTGAAACCGGGCGCCCTTCGTACAGGCATGCGTGAACCGATCAGCCGACGCGGCTGCCGTTCAGCGGAAAACTGCCGAACATCCCGGCCTTGACCGTGCCGGAAATCGCATCGCCATCGATGGTCGCCTTGCAATCGAGCGTCATCGGCATCGGCGTGGTGATCTTGCTCGACCAACTGATCGTCTGGCCGTCGACTTTGCCGTCGGTGATGTCGAGCGATCCCATCGGGCCGACATTGCTGCCGGTAAAGGCATCGCCGCTGACATTGACCGTCAGGGTCGATTTCTGGTCCCCCATCGGGGTCTTGGTGACGACTTCATAGGTTCCGGCAACGGTCATCATGCTCTCCCTTTGCATCTGTGCGCCGCTTGGCGAACGGCGCTTGCATCCCTCTTGCCTACAATGATGTCAATAGCATTACGGGCGGCGTTTCCCGATCCCCGCGCTTGACGCCGCCCCGGCGTGCGGGGACAACGTCCAGCGCCCTGTCCCGCTGCAAAAGTCCCACCGCCAAAGGAGCCATTGCCCTGCACGCCGCCGCCCCGCCTCCCCTGCTTCACGACGGCTTTCTGCTGCTCGGTTTTGCCCTGGCATTCGTGCTGCTGTTCCGCCGGCTCGGCCTGGGGGCAACCTTGGGCTACCTGCTGGCCGGTGTGGTGGTCGGGCCGCAATGCCTCGATCTCGTGGGCGAAGCCGAGCAGAAGATGGGCATTGCCGAACTCGGCATCACGCTGCTGCTGTTTCTGGTCGGGCTGGAGCTTGATCCGGCGCGGCTGTGGCGGATGCGACGCGACATTTTCCTGACCGGGATCATGCAAGTCACAGGGTGCGGGCTGGTGCTGGCGGCGGCGCTCCATCTCGCCACCGGCTTTTCCGGCGCGGCCGCGCTGGCGCTGGGGCTGCCCCTGGCGCTGTCATCGACCGCACAGGTCTTGCCGATGCTGCAATCGTCCGGTCGGTTGAAAACCCGTTTTGGCGAACGCGCCTTTGCGATCCTGCTGTTTCAGGATCTGTCGATTATCCCGATGATCACGATCGTCGCCATGCTCAGCCGCAATCCCGCCGATGCTGGCGCGCCGCCGGGATGGCTGATGGCGGTCGGAACGGCGGGTGCGATTGTCGCGCTGGTACTGGCCGGGCGCTTTTTGCTGCGTCCGCTGTTTCGCGTGATCGGCAATCTGGGCGAGCGCGAGATGTTCGTGGTCGCGGCGCTGTTTACCGTGCTCGCCGCCGCCGCGCTGATGCAGGCCCTGGGCCTGTCGAGCGCGCTCGGCGCGTTCATCGCGGGGGTCATGCTCGCCGGCACACCCTATCGCCACGAACTGGAAGCCGCCGTCGAACCGTTCCGCTCGATCCTGCTCGGGCTGTTTTTCCTGTCGGTCGGCATGATGCTCGATCTGTCGGCGATCATTCGCGAGCCGCTGTTTGTCATGGCGATCGCGCTCTTGCTGATCGTGACCAAGGCGGGGGTGATCCTGGCCATCGGTGCCTTGCTCGGCATGGGCTGGCGCAGCGCGCTGGCGCTGGGCCTGCTGCTCAGCCAGGGCGGTGAATTCGGCTTCGTGCTGTTTGCGCAGGCCACGCGTGCCATGCTGATCGCGCCGCAAGCGGCCAGCCTGTTTGGCGCGGTAGTAACGCTGTCGATGGCGAGTACCCCGTTTTTGATGGCAGCGACACGCCGGTTCCGCGAACAGCCGACCGGCCCGGTGCAAGAGCGCGCGAGGCCGGAAAGCGCGGGGCCGGAAAGCGCGGGTGGGGGCGATCGCGCCAATGCACTGATCGTCGGCTATGGCCGGTTTGGCCAGGCGGTGGGGCAGATGCTGCTCGCCGGCGGAATCGAGGTAACCCTGATCGACCGCGATGTCGCCGCCATCGACATTGCCGCGACATTCGGCGCAAAAGTCTATTTCGGCGATGGCACCCGGCTGGACCTGCTGCATCAGGCGGGCGCCTCGTCTGCAGCCTTGATCCTGTTCTGCCTCGATGGAGACCAGATCGACGCCGCGCTGATCGAGGCGGTGCATCAGGCCTTTCCCCAGGCAGCCATTCATGTCCGCGCCTTTGACCGCCGCGCGCTGATCCGGCTCGCGCCCTCGCCTGCAACGCACGTGATCCGCGAAACGATGGAATCGGCCATCGCCATGGCTCGCAACGCCTTCGACGACGTCGGGCTCAGCCAGGAAGCGATCAAACGCGCCGAAATCCGCTTTCGCGCGCGCGACCGCGAACGGCTCGCGCTGCAGATCGAATCCGGCGACATTCACACCGCGCAGGACCGCATTTTCACCGAAATCGAGCCGAGCGGCTGACCCATCGATGCCGCGGCATCAAGATCGATGCAGCGGCATGATCTGATTTGATGCGGCGGCATCGATCGGCAAATCCTGCCCAATGGTTAACCGATGCATCGGCATCGAGCCGGAATTGCCGCCGCGCCGTCCGCAGGGCAGGATTGCCGGCATGACAAAGCCCGCCGCCATTACCCTGCTCGCCTGGGATCGCCTGCTCGGCGCAGGCGCCCGCGCCTTGCGCGCGGCGCGCGCCGAATTGAAACGCGCCGGATTGCCCCCGCTCGAATGGTACGACATCCTCGTCGCGCTCGAACGGCGCGGGGCCATGCGCCCGCGTGACCTCCAGGGCGTGCTGGGCATCGAACAATACAATCTGTCGCGCCTGCTCTCGCGCATGGAGCGCGCCGGGCTGGTGACCGTAGCCCCCTGCCCCGGCGATGCGCGCGGCCAGATCGTCACTCTCACGCCCGCCGGAGCGCAGCGACGCGCGGCGATGTGGCCCGCCTATGCCGCCGCGATCCACGGCTCGATCGAAGCCCGGCTCGAACCCGACGAGCGCATCCAACTGGCCGGAATGCTCGAAAGAGTGGCCTGAGCACAAGGCAGGCGATCATCCGCAAACCGGCCGACGCCGCGATCCCCTCTTGCGCAACCGGCAAATCCCGGCTTTGAATGGCGCCTTAATCGATCGCTTAAATCGGGATGAGGCCGTTCATGACTGCAAGCACCACGCTCGATCCGCGCACGCCGATCATTGTCGGCGTCGGCCAGGCCGTCGAACGCATCGCAGACGCCGATTATGCCGGCCTATCCGCCGCCGATCTGGCCGCGCGCGCCGCCGAAGCGGCTTTGGCCGACAGCGGCGCTGCCGATGCTGCGCGGCGCCTGGTCACGGCAGTCGGCGCAGTGCGCACGTTCGAGGATTCGAACGCGGCCCCGTCGCCATTCGGCAAACCCGACAAATTCCCGCTGGCCGTCGCGCGCCGTTTGGGAATCGCGCCCGCCATTGCCGTGCTCGACAAAGTCGGCGGGCAATCGCCGGTGACGATCCTGATGGAAATGGGTCAGCGTATTCTCGCAGGCGAAGCCGAGGCAGCGCTGGTCTTCGGCGCAGAGGCGATTTCGAGCGCGCGCCACTTGTCCGCAACAGGGGAAACGCGCGCCTGGGGCGAAAGCGATGCGGGTGCGATGGAGGATCGCGGGCTTGGCGTCAAAGGGCTGCTGTCGCCGCTGGCGATCGCGCACGGCGTGGTATCGCCGCCCATTGCCTATGCGCTGATGGAAAATGCGCGGCGGCGCCATCTGGGGCTCGACAAGGAAACGTACGCTCGTGCGATGGGCGCGCTGTTCGCCCCGTTTACGCAAATCGCCGCAGCCAACCGCTATGCTTGCGCCGCCTCGACCCCGCTCTCGCCCGACGAGATCGCCACGCCATCGGAGCGCAACCGGCTGGTCACCGATCCCTATACGATCAAGCTCGTCTCACGCGATCAGGTCAATCAGGGCGCCGCCGTGCTGGTCATGTCCATCGCCGCCGCGCGGGCCGCCGGAATTCCGGAAAGCCGCTGGACGTTCGTCCACGCCGCGACGCTCGCCCATGAAAAAGAGGTGCTCGCCCGGCCTGACCTTGCCGCCTATCCGGCCGCCGATGCCGCGCTTGCTGCGGCTTTGGCGCTGGCGGGGAAGACCGTCGCCGATTTCGGCGCGTTCGATTTCTACAGTTGTTTCCCGATCCCGGTGTTCAACGCGATTGCAGGGCTAGGCCTTGCCGCCGACGATCCGCGCGGGCTGACGGTGACCGGCGGCCTGCCCTATTTCGGCGGAGCGGGGAACAATTATTCGATGCACGCCATCGCCGGCATGGTCGAGCGACTGCGTGACGAGAGCGCCCGGCCATTTGGGCTGGTCGGTGCAAATGGCGGGTTTCAATCGAAATTCGCCGCGCTGGTGCTCTCGCCCAAGGCCGCGCCCTGGCAAGCTCTGGTCCATGACCCGATCCAGGCACAGCTCGACGCCGCCGCCTGCATCGAACCGGTCGCCGAGGCCGAGGGCCCCGGCACGATCGAAACTTATACCGTCTGGCGCAACAAGGGCGTGCCCACCAACGCGATCGCGATCGGGCATCTCGCCGACGGGCGCCGCTTCATCGCCAACGCCGCCGACGAGGCAACGCTGGCTCTGGCGGCGAACGGCGACCCGATCGGCGCGACGGTCGCATTGGCCTTCGACGGGAAACGCAATCGCTTCAGGATTCACGATTGAGCCCCCCGGCAAAGAGGGCGCGCCCGGGAGCCAGACCTATTGTGCAAACGCCGGTTTCTTGCGGCGCACGAGCGTCTGGGCATTGGTGTATTCGAGCAGCCCTTCCAGCCCGCCTTCGACACCCACACCCGACTGCTTGACGCCGCCAAACGCTGCCAGCGGCGACAAGTGCTGCGTTTCATTGACCCATACCGTGCCCGACTGGATCTTCTGCGCGAGATCCCAGGCCTTGTCCTCATCGTTTGACCAGACCGAACCGCCAAGGCCATAATCGGTGGCATTGGTGCGCGCGATTACGTCGTCATAGTCGTCGAACTTGATCAGCGGCAGAACCGGGCCGAACTGTTCCTCCTGCACGATACGGCTGTCTTCGGGCGGATTGTCGAGAATCGTGATCGGTATGAAATAGCCCGGCACATCGGCCTTTTCGCCGCCCAACAGGAACGTATAGCCCTTGGCCCGGGCATCCTCGATCAGGCCAAGCACCCGTTCGTATTGCGGCCGGTTGTTGATCGGTCCGATCTGCGTGCCCTGTTCCGCGCCATCGCCGACCTTGACCGTTTTTGCATAAGCGACGATCGCATCGCGCAACGGATCGTAGATGTCCTTGTGAATATACATGCGCTTGGTCGCGATGCAGATCTGACCGTTGTTGGCAAACGCGGCCCAGAACAAGGTTTCGGCGATCTTTTCGACATCGACATCGGGCAGCACGATCGCGGCGTCGTTGCCGCCGAGTTCGAGCGTGACACGCTTGAGCGTCGGCGCAGCAGAAGACATCACGCGCCGCCCGGTTGCGGTCGATCCGGTAAAGCTGATCTTGTCAAAGCCCGGATGGGCGGTCATCCACGGCCCCAGAGCATCGCCCCCGGATATGACGTTGAGCACGCCCGCAGGCAGGATGTCCTTTGCCAGTTCCCCGAATTTCAGCGTGGTCAGCGGGGTGAACGGCGACGGTTTCAGCACCATGGTATTGCCCGCAAGCAGCCCCGGCGCGACCTTGAACATCGCCAGGATCATCGGGAAATTCCATGGTGCGATCGCGCCCACCACGCCAAGCGGAACATGGCGCGTGATGCTGATGCGCTCGTCGGAATCCTCGTTGACCGTTTCGGGCAAGTCGAGCGCGGTATGCGCCTGAAGCCAATAACCGGCGCCCATCACTTCGGCCCCTGCCTCGTGATGCGGCTTGCCCTGTTCGAGGGTAAGCAGCCGCTTGAATTCGTCGGCATTGGCCCAGATCGCGTTGGCCAGGGCGGAAAGCGCCGCCTTGCGTTCGACAATCGGTGTGGCAGCCCAGCCCGGAAAGGCCGCGCGGGCGGCGGCAGTCGCACGGTCAAGATCGCCGGGCGTGGCATCGGGGGCCTGCGCAATGACGTCTTCGGTCGCGGGATTGATGACGTCAAACCGGGCCGAGCCCGCTTCGAGCGCGCCGCCGATCAGCATGCGATAGGTGTTGTCAAAGACCATTGTTCTCTCCCGTCCGGGTATCCCGTTCGGTTGCGCAGCTTACCCGCTCAAACGCCCCTGTCCAGATTATTTAATCAAACGATTAAGATGATGGCTGCCATCGGCCTCAGCGCAAGCGACTGACCGGATAGCCTTCCATCCGTTTGATCCGGCGGATCGAAAACGACGATCGCATCGCCGAAACGCCCGGCAGCCGCGCCAGGCAATCGCGATGGATCGTATCGTAATCGGCCAGGTCCGCCGCCGCGATGCGCAAAAGGTAATCGGCATTGCCGCTCATCAGGTGGCATTCGAGAATATCGTCGAAATCGCCCACTGCGCGTTCGAAGCGGTCCATCGCCTCGCGGCTCTGGCTGGTCAGCGTGATTTCGACAAAGACCTCGACCGCAAGCCCCAGTCGCCGCGGATCGACCCGCGCGGCATAGCCCGCGATCAACCCCTGTTCCTCCAGCGCCTTGATCCGGCGATGGCAGGCCGAGGGCGACAGCGAAACCAGCTCGGCCACGTCGGCAACCGAGCGCGACGAATCGCGTTGCAGCGCCTCAAGCAGGTTGCGATCCGTGCGATCCATGCCAAATTTTCCCGTTATTAATGCCATATATCGAATAACATTGCATACAGGGCGACAACAAGGGCAAAATCGGGTAACAATTGTCATGCGCGCCAGACTATCCTTTGCGTCATATCCAGACAGGAGATCGACCCATGCGCATCGGCACCGTTACCGAAATCAAGAACCACGAATATCGCGTTGGCCTGACCCCGGAATCGGCGCGCGAACTCGTCGCGCATGGTCATGAAGTGTGGGTCCAGGCCGGTGCCGGGCTCGGCATCGGTGCAACCGACGCCGCCTACGAAGCCGCCGGCGCAGTGATCAAGCCCGATGCGGCGACGGTGTTCGCGGGCGCCGAAATGGTGGTCAAGGTCAAGGAACCGCTGGCCGTCGAGCGCGCGCAACTGCGCAAGGGTCAGGTGCTCTATACTTATCTGCATCTCGCGCCCGACCCCGAACAGACCGCCGACCTCGTCAAATCGGGCGTGACGGCGATTGCCTATGAAACGGTCACCGGCCCGGGCCGCAGCCTGCCGCTGCTCAAGCCGATGAGCCAGGTCGCCGGTCGCATGGCGATCCAGGCGGGCGCCACCGCGCTCGAAAAGGCGCATGGCGGACGCGGCGTGCTTCTGGGCGGCGTGCCGGGCGTCGCGCCGGGCAAAGTCGTGGTGATCGGCGGCGGCGTGGTCGGCTTCAACGCAGCGCAAATGGCGGTCGGCCTTGGCGCCGATGTCACGATCCTCGATCGCGATCCCGAAGTGCTGGAAAAGCTCGACAGCCATTTCCAGGGTCGCGCGCGCACGATCTATTCGGGCAAGGCGTCTCTCGCCGACCTCGTCGCCGATGCCGACCTCGTCATCGGCGCGGTGCTGATCCCCGGCGCGGCGGCGCCCAAGCTGGTGACGCGCGCCATGCTGTCGACGATGCGCCCCGGCGCCGTGCTGGTCGACGTGGCGATCGATCAGGGCGGCTGCTTTGAAACCAGCCACGCGACAACTCATGCCGAACCGACGTATGTGATCGATGGCGTGGTCCACTATTGCGTCGCCAACATGCCCGGCGGCGTTGCCCGCACCAGCACGTATGCGCTCAACAACGTCACCCTGCCCCACGCGTTGCGCATCGCCAATCTCGGCTGGAAAGCCGCGCTCAAGGCCGATGCCAACCTTGCCGCCGGGCTCAATGTCCATGAAGGCAAAGTGACTTACGAAGCTGTCGCCACCGAGTTGGGCTACACTTATACCCCGGTTGCCGACGTTCTCGGCTGACACGTCGGTTCGCCCGGTCATTTCTGCGCCTTGCGAAGGGATGACCGGGCCGAATACCGCATTGCCCCCCATAGCTCGCTTACCCAGCGTTGCGCTTACCCGGTGTTTCTTTGCGCCGTGTCATTAAGCCAGCGCAATGCGCGTCGTGCCGGATCATGTATGACGGCGCGAATCGGACCATCCCACAGCGTGGGGCATTGGGGGGGAAATGTTCGTGAAAAAAGCCATCCTGGCGATCTTGCCCGCGCTGCTGGCAACACCCGCTTTGGCCCAATCCGCATCTGGCCAGACGGCGCCTGCCACCGCTCCCGCAGCAAGCGCGCCCAGCCCGATCTGCACCGACCGCCCGACGCGATCCAATTTCGCCTGCACCGTTCCCGACGGCGCTGTGCAGATCGAAGCCGACGGCTTCAACTGGTCGCGCCTGACGCAGGGCGGCGTGGCCACCGATACCGTGCTCTATACCAACCCCACGGTCAAACTGGGGGTGACGTCATCGACCGACATCGAGGCCAACTGGGTGCCCTATGAATCGGTCCATACCCAGGGCGTCGGCACGCTGCGCGGCGTGGGCGACCTCGTACTCCGGCTGAAACAGCGCCTGACCCCGGCCGACGCGAAAGTGTCGATTGCGATCCTGCCCTATATCAAGGCGCCGACCGCGCGGCTCGGCATTGGTAACGGGCAATGGGAAGGCGGCGTGATTATCCCGGCAAACATCGCCCTGCCCAAGGATTTCACGCTGACGCTGGTGCCTGAAGTCGACGTTCTGGCCGATGGCGTCGATCCCGCGCGGCGCCATGTCCAGGTTCAACAAGTCGTCAATCTGGGCAAGGCGCTGACCCCGACGCTGACGCTTTATGGCGAATTGTGGACCGCGCAAAATTTCGATCCGGCAGGCACGGTCGCGCAATATTCGGCCGACTTTGCCTTTGCGTGGCTGATGCGGCCCACGCTGCAACTCGACTTCGGCGGCAATTTCGGCCTCAACAAGGCAACCCCGGGCGCGCAGCTTTATGTCGGCGTCTCAACGCGGTTCTGACGCCCTGTCGCGGAACCACTGGGCGAGTGCCTCCTCGCCCAGATCGCCGCCGGCAAGACGCAAGACCGTCTGAATGGCATCCTTGGGCGTAAACGCGATTTTCACGCCGTTCAGGGCCAGAAACAGGCGCGCCAGTACCCATGCCGTGCGCTTGTTACCCTCCGAAAGCGGATGATTGCGCGCCACGCCAGAAGCATAGGCCGCAGCCAGCGCGCACATGTCGGTCTCTCCATACGTCCAGCGATTGCGCGCCCGCGCCAGCGCCGATTCCAGCGCGCCTGCATCGCGCACGCCCACCAGACCGCCATGTTCAGCCAGTTGGCGATCATGAATGGCATGGACAAGGTCCACCTCGATCCAGACCGGTTCGGTCTGGATCGGCTCGTGCATATCGGTCATGTCACTTCGCCAGAACGCGCAGGATGTCGCGATCTTCGCGCATGATCTGCTCAGCCAAGTCCATCTTGGCCGCGAAATCAGGATTACTTGCCGTGATGCGAATGCCGTCCGGGGTTTCCGACACGTAAAGCGTGTCCCCCACCCCCGCCCGCAGCTTTGCCAGCAGTTCCTTGGGCAGGACAACCCCCGCAGAATTGCCGATCTTGGTGATTTAGAGATTAGCGTTCATACGGACGTTATAACAGCCTGAGGCGCATTGTTCAATGCCGCCCTATAGCATACGTTATCATAGCATACGTTATCCTACCCCGCCGCCATCGCCGCATCATAGGCTTCGCTTGCCGCCATCCATGCTGCTTCGACCTCTTCCAGCTTTGATGCGGCAACGCCGCGTCGGCGCGACAATTCGCCCATCGCCAGCTTGGCCAGTTCGCCCGTGGCGCTCGACGGTTCGAACATCGCGCGATCCAGCGCGTTGATTTCGGCCTGGAGCTTGGCGATCTGCGCTTCGGCGTCGATGACCTTCTTTTTCATGCTGCGGTGCTGTTCGCGCAATTGTGCGCTGGCCTTGCGGTCGGCCTTGGAGCCGGATTTGGCCTTTTCGCCCTCCGCCTTGGGCTGGTTGCGGCCCAGCACGAAATCGATGTATTCGCTCATCGCCCCGTCGAACGGGCGCGCGGTGCCTTCGTCAACCAAGACCAGTCGATCGGCGGTCAGTTCGACCATGTGCCGATCGTGGCTGATCAGGATCACCGCGCCCTTGTAGGTGTTGAGCGCCTGGACCAGCGCCTCGCGCGCATCGACGTCGAGGTGGTTGGTCGGTTCGTCGAGGATCAGCAAGTGCGGCGCGTCGCGCGTGACCAGAGCCAAGGCGAGCCGGGCACGTTCGCCACCCGACAGCGTGCGGATTTCGGCCATCGCGCGATGCCCGGAAAAGCCGAAACGGCCCAGTTGCCCGCGCACGGCCTGCGGGGTGGCATTGGGCATGGCGCGGGTCATGTGGACCAGCGGCGTCGCATCGCCCGCCAGTTCCTCGACCTGATACTGCGTGAAATAGCCGATCTTCATCCGCCCGCTGGCCGTCATCGAGCCTTCCATTGCGGGCAATTGTGCGGCGAGCAGGCGCGCCAGCGTGGTCTTGCCGTTGCCGTTGCGGCCCAACAGCGCGATGCGGTCATCGGGATCGATCCGCAAGTTCAGCCGCCGCAGGATCGGCGTATCGCCATAGCCGACGCTCGCCAGATCGAGCGTGATCAGCGGCGGACGCAATTCGTCGGGATCGGGAAAGTCAAAGCTCAGCGAGGGATCTTCGCTCAGCGCCGCGATCGGCTGCATCCGCGCCAGCATCTTGGCCCGTGCCTGCGCCTGCCGCGCGGTCGAGGCGCGCGCACTGTTGCGGGCGATATAGTCGGACAGCTTGGCGCGCTGCGCTTCCTGGGCGGCGGCAAAGGAGGCGGCCTGTGCGGCACGCTCGGCCCGCTGCCGCTCGAAATCGTCATAACCGCCGGGATAGAGCGTCAGCTTGCCGCCCTGCAGATGCAGGATATGATCGACCACGGTATTGAGCAGATCGCGTTCGTGGCTGATGATCAACAGCGTGGCAGGATAGGACTTGAGGAAGTTTTCCAGCCACAGCGTCGCTTCGAGATCGAGGTGGTTCGACGGTTCGTCGAGCAGCAGGACATCGGGCTCGGAAAACAACAGCGCGGCCAGCGCCACGCGCATTTTCCACCCGCCCGAAAACGAATCGAGCGGCATGCCTTGCGCCGCCTCGTCAAACCCGAGGCCCGACAGGATGCGCGCGGCCCGCGCCGGGGCGGCATAGGCATCGATCGCGATCAGCCGATCATGAATATCGCCCAGGCGATGCGCATCGGTTTCGGTTTCGGAATCGGCCAGCAATTGCGTGCGTTCGGCATCGGCGGCCAGCACGGTTTCAAACGGCGTCGCGTCGCCGTTGGGCGCTTCTTGCGCGATATAGCCGAGCCGACAGCCGCGCGGCATGTCGATCGATCCGCCATCGGGCTCAAGCTCGCCGATCAGCGTCTTGACCAGCGTCGATTTGCCCGCGCCATTGCGGCCGACGAGCCCGACTTTGCCGCGCGGCGGGATCATCGCGCTGGCATCGGAAATGATATCGCGCCCGCCAAGGCGCACGGTAAGGCCGGATATGGTCAACATGGTGGGGCGCCTAGCAGGCTTCCCGGCGATTCCCAAACCCTTGCAATGCGCCCGCCCCTACCAAATGACTTGACGGCGCACGCATAAATGCAATGCTTTTGGCGATCCCGTTCCAGAAATACGAGCAACCCTCATGCCCGCCTTTTCGCGTTTCCTGCGCTATTTCGTTGTCGTTGGTCGGCTCGGCTCGATCCGCCGCGCGGCGGAAGAGCTGAATGTTTCGGCTTCGGCGATCGATCGGCAGATTTTGAATGCCGAGGCAGAGCTGGGCATGCCGCTGTTCGAGCGGCTTTCGACCGGGCTCCGCCTGACGGCAGCGGGCGAAGTCCTGATGGCGGCGGGCGGGCGCTGGCAAAAGCATTTGACCGATGTGCTGGCCCAGATCGAGGATTTGCGCGGATTGAAGCGCGGGCATGTCGAAATCGCGGTGATCGACGCGCTGGCCAAAGGGCATATTCCGACGCTGATCCATGCGATTCAAACCCGCTATCCGGGGATAACGGTCGGCATCAGGGTTCAGGGCAACGATGTCGTGCGGCGCCTGGTGGCCGATGGCGAAGTCGATCTTGGCGTGATGTTCGAGCCGCATTCCTATCGCGACCTGACCGTGCGGGCCTTTGTCGATGTCGTGCTGGGGCTCGTCACGCCGCCCGGTCATCCCGCAGGGCGCAGCCCGGAGGCGCGCTTTTCGACTTGCTCCGGGCTGCCGGTCATCGTGCCTTCGCGTCCGCTTGCAGTCAGCCAGCAGATCGAAGTGCTCGAAGCGACCAGCGGCATCGCGCTCGACCGGCGCGCGACGTCGGACAACATTCAGATGATCGTCTCGCTGGTTCTGCAAGGCGCGGGGATCGGCGTGCTGACCTCGCTCGATGTCGCGACCGAAGTGCAACGCGGGCTATTGTCCTTCACACGCCTGACCGACCCCGTTCTGCGCCCGATGACGCTGGCGCTGTGTACCGCGACAGCGCGCACGCCTTCGCACGCGGCGGGGATCGTGCTGGGCGAGCTTGAAGCCGAATTTGCGCGATTGGGCTATCCGGCCTCGCACATCGCGCCCGTTACATAATCAAGCCGCGTCGACGAACGCATCGAGCCGCGCACAAAGCGCCGCGATCGCCTCGCCCGGCAGGAACGATCCGGTCAGGCTGTTGCGCGCCGCCTGCGCCAGATCGCCACGCGACAGACCGCGCGCTTTGGCCACCGCGCGATAATTGTCCGCAACATAGCCGCCGAAATAAGCCGGATCGTCGGAATTGATCGTCGCCCTGAGCCCAGCCTTGAGCATGCGGTCGATCGGATGCTGATCGAGGCTGTCGACCACGCACAGCTTCAGATTGGACAGCGGGCACACCGTCAGAGTCATGCCCAGATCGACCAGTCGACGCACCAGCGCCTCGTCCTCCAGGGCGCGGTTGCCATGATCGATGCGATCGACATGCAGCGCATCGAGCGCGCCGGTGACATAAGCGGGCGGCCCTTCTTCGCCTGCATGGGCGACGCATTTCAGACCGCGTTCGCGCGCGGCGGCAAAGACGCGGGCAAACTTTTCGGGCGGATGGCCCAGTTCGGAGGAATCGAGCCCGACCGCCGCGATCCGGTCGAGCCACGGCCCGGCCTCTTCCAGCGTGGCAAAGGCATCGGCCTCGCTCAGATGGCGCAGAAAACTCATGATCAGGCAGGCGGTCAGCCCATGGCGCGCCTGGGCCTCGGCGATCGCCGACAACAGCCCTTCGATCACTTCGGAAAACGGCACGCCGCGCGCGGTATGCGTCTGCGGGTCGAACATGATCTCGGCATGGACCACGCCATCGGCGGCGGCGCGGTCGAAATAGGCCATCGCCAGATCGTGAAAATCCTGCCGCGTCAGCAGCACAGCCGCCCCGGCATAATAGATGTCGAGAAAATCCTGAAGATTGGAAAAGGCATAAGCGGCGCGCACCGCTTCGACATCGGCATAGGGCAGCGCGATGCCGTTGCGCCGGGCCAGCGCAAACATCAGCTCGGGCTCCAGGCTGCCTTCGATATGGAGATGCAGCTCTGCCTTGGGCAGGCCGGTGATGAAAGCGTCAAGATCGGTCATGGACCCGGCTCCGAAAAAGGATGGAAACGCGCGGTGTCGCGATCCCAGGCGCAGCGGCCCATGACATACGTCCGTGACACCGCGCGGTCATCGCCCAGCACTTGCAGCGCAAACAGCGTCTCGGCAAGCGCCGCGCCGCGCGTGCGCCGCGCGAGCAGCGGCGTTGCGGCGGGATCGAGCAGAACGAAATCGGCCTCTTGCCCCTCGCCCAGTGCGCCGACCCGGTCTTCGACATGCAGCAGCGCCGCGCCCGCTGCGGTTGCCAGCCACAGCGCGCGAAACGGATCGAGCCGGTGCCCGCGCGCAAGCCCCGCCTGATAGGCAAGCCCCGCCGTATGGAGCAGCGAAAACGTCGTGCCCGCGCCGACATCGCTGCCCAGCCCCAACCGCACGCCAAATTCCGCCGCCTGGGTGAAATCAAACATCCCCGAGCCCAGAAACAGGTTTGAGGACGGACACACCGCGATCCCCGCCCCGCTTTCGGCCAGCCGCGCGCATTCATGCCCCGACAGATGAATCCCGTGGGCAAAGACCGAGCGCGCGCCGACCAGCCCAAAGCGGTCATAGACATCGAGATAATCGCGCGCATCGGTAAACCGCGCGCGGACTTGCGCACATTCGCGGGTGTTTTCCGACAAATGCGTGTGCAACAGGACATCGCGGTGGCGCGCCAGCAGATCGCCCGCCATCGCCAGTTGGTCATCCGACGACGTCAGCGCAAAACGCGGCGTGATCGCATAGCCCAGCCGCCCGCGCCCACGCCATTTCGCGATCAGCGCCTCGGTTTCGGCGCGCGCGGTTTCGACAGTATCGCACAGCCCCGGCGGCCCCCAATCCATCAGCACTTTGCCACCGACGAGGCGCATCGCCCGCGCCATCGCCGCTTCGAACAGGGCATCGACCGAATGGGCATGGACAGTGGGAAAGACCAGCGCGCTGGTCGTGCCGTTGCGCAAGAGCTCGTCACAGAACACCCCCGCCACAGCGCGCGCATGGGCCGGATCGGCAAAGGCCCGCTCGGCGGGAAAGATATGCCGTTCGAGCCAGTCGAGCAGTTGTTCGCCGTGCGCCGCCATGCTGTCCATCTGCGGGTAATGGACGTGGCAATCGACAAAGCCGGGCACGATCAGCCCGTCGAGCCGTTCGACCGGCACATCGGCAAACCGCTCCGCCAGATCGGCAAACGGCCCGCGCGCGACGACGATCCCGTCTTCGACCACCAGCAGGCCATCGGCCTCGTGACGGACGGCGGCGGGATCGAGCGCCGGATCGTGCGACACCGACAGGATTGCGCCGCGCCAGGCTCTTGTCATGTCGGTTCAGTTCGGCAGCGCGGCAAGATAGGCGCGCACCACTTTGGCAGAATTGGCCGAGGCAAGCTGCATGAACGTATCCATGCGATTGGCATCGGCATCGCCCCCGGCAAGGTCCGACAGGCTGCGAAACACGATCCCCGGCACGTCATTGGCATAAGCGACCTGGATCACCGCCGCGCTTTCCATGTCGAGCACGCGCGCATGCCAGGCAGTATGGAGATAATCGCGAAATTCGGCGTTGTCGGCGTAAATCCCCGCCGTAACCCCCGTACCGCCGACGATGACCCTGGGCGCACGCGGCAGGCATTGCCGTTGCCCGCCGATATCGACACAGGCCGACAGCGCCAGCCCCGGCACGACCTTGCGCGCCAAAGCGATCAGCGCAGGATCGGCCGGAATGGTAAAGAACCGCTGCGGCGCGCGATCGGCGCGCGCCACGGTCGTCCCGCGCGGATAGATGAAACGCCAGTTGGGCGGCGCCTCGCCAAAGCTTTCGGGCGGACGCCAGCCTTGCGGCGTTTCGCGCGCAAACGAGGCTTCGAGATATTGTCCCCAGTCTTCGGGCACGATCACATCGCCGATCGCCAACGCCGGATCGACCCCGCCGGCAATCCCCGAAAACACGATCCGCCGCACGGCAAAGCGATCGAGCACCAATTGCGTGGTCATCGCCGCGTTGACCACGCTGACCCCGCTTTTCATCAGCACCACCGGCTTTCCTTCGAGCGTGCCGGTGACGAATGTCATGCCGTTGATCGCAAAGCTGTGCGGCTGGACCACCGCCCCTTCGAGCGCGGCATATTCGGGGCCGAATGCGGTCATCACCACGGTACGCGGCGTACCATCGATCTTTTGCGCAAAGGCCGCCCCCGGCAGGACCATAAGACCCAGCAGGATCAGCACAATCGGACGAAGCATGGTGGTGCAAAAGGCCATCGCGATACCGCCTGCATCGGCAGGGATCGTCCGGTCAAGCGGCAAAAGGCCAGCCATGCGCTTCATCAAGTGCCCGAATTTGGCCCGGCGTGGGATCGTGGTGTCCATAAGCCTCGCACCATGCCCGCTCGGCCTCGCGCGATCCACCACAATGAAGCGCACGGACGTTTGCGAAAATGCGCGCACCGGCATGATGTCTTTATGGCTTCTTAATGCCCCGCCCCCGCTTCGCCGTGGAACCTTAACGGGCACTCGGAACAAAGGGCACGGTGTGGATCAGTTTCAAAACTGACCCGATTGCGCATGAAAAGGAACCCGTTATCGTGTCCGACCCCGTTATCGCGTCCGACATTGCCTGGCTGACCGCACTTGTCGGCCTGACGCTGCTCTCAATCGGTTTCATGCGTCTGTGCGACGCCTCGTGACAGGAGCGCTTCGATCATGACCCCTTCCCTCGTGCTTGCCGGCCTGACTGCGCTCGGCCTGCTTGGTTATCTCGTCGCCGTGCTGATGCGGCCCGAAAAGTTCTGACCGAAAGGAATCTGTTGCGATGGCTGCGGGCATGACGCTCTCCGGCTGGGCCTTGATCGCGACCTTTGTTGCGCTGTGCGTGGCAATGGCCAAGCCGATCGGCCTATGGCTTTTTGCGCTTTACGAAGGACGCGACACGCCGCTGTCGCGCGTGCTTGGCCCGGTCGAACGAGGCTTCTATCGCCTCGCCGGGGTCGATCCCTCGCGCGAACAGAACTGGCGGCAATATGCCGTCGCGATGCTGCTGTTCCAATTGGCCACGGCGCTCGCGACATATGCGCTGTTGCGGCTTCAGGGCGTGTTGCCGCTCAATCCGCGCGGGCTTCCCGGTCTGTCGCCCGATCTGGCGATGAACACCGCGATCAGCTTTGTCACCAATACCAACTGGCAGGCCTATGCCGGGGAATCGACGCTGTCGAACCTGTCGCAGATGCTGGCGCTCGTGCCGCACAATTTCCTGTCGGCGGCGACCGGGATCGCCGTGGCCTTTGCGCTGTTTCGCGGCTTTGCCCGGCGCCAGACGCAGTTCGTCGGCAATTTCTGGACCGACATGACCCGCATCACGCTCTATCTGCTGCTGCCTCTGGCCTGCGTCTACGCACTGGTGCTCGTCGCAGGCGGCGTGCCGCAGACATTTGCGAGCAGCATCGATGCGACCACGCTCGAAGGCGCGCACCAGACGCTGGTGATCGGGCCGGTGGCCAGCCAGGAAGCGATCAAGATGGTCGGCACCAATGGCGGCGGGTTCTTCAACGTCAATTCGGCCCACCCGTTTGAAAACCCCACAGCGCTGGTCAATTTCCTGCAGATGCTGTCGATCTTTGCGATCGGCGTCGGACTGACCTGGTGTTTTGGCAAGGCGGTCGGCGATACGCGCCAGGGCTGGGCCGTGCTCGCGGCGATGATGATCCTGTTCGTCGCCGGGGTCAGCATTGTCTATTGGCAGGAAGCCGCCGGCAATCCGCTGCTTCACCATGCCGGTCTTGCCGGCGCCAATATGGAGGGCAAGGAAGTTCGCTTTGGCGCCGCCGCCAGCGCCCTGTTCGCCACGATCACCACCGCCGCCAGTTGCGGCGCGGTCAATGCCATGCACGACAGCTTTACCCCGCTTGGCGGGTTGATCCCGATGTTCAATATCGAACTGGGCGAAGTCGTCGTCGGCGGCGTTGGCTCGGGGATCTACGGCTTTCTGCTGTTTGCGCTGCTCGCGGTGTTCATCGCCGGGCTGATGGTCGGCCGCACGCCCGAATATGTCGGCAAGAAGATCGAAGGCCGCGAGGTAAAGCTGGCGGTGCTCGCGATTGTCGTGCTGCCGCTGTGCATTCTGGGCGGGACGGCGCTGGCCAGCGTCTTGCCCGCAGGCCTTGCCGGGATTGCCAACAAGGGCCCGCACGGCTTTTCCGAGATCCTCTATGCCTTTACTTCCGCCACCGGCAACAATGGCTCTGCCTTTGGCGGGATCAGCGCCAACACGCCGTTCTATAACGGCGCGCTCGCCGTGGCGATGTGGATCGGGCGCTTCTTTATGATGGTCCCGGTCCTCGCCATTGCCGGATCGCTGGCCCAGAAGAAATATACCCCTGAAACCACCGGGTCGTTCCCCACCACCGGCCCGCTGTGGATCGGCCTGCTCGTCGCGATCATCCTGATCGTGGGCGGCCTGACCTTTCTGCCCGCGCTCGCGCTTGGTCCCGTCGCCGAACAGATGGCGATGCTGGCCGGCACGACTTTCTGATCCTGCGTAAAAGGCAAAAACGCATGTCGTCCGCCTCATCCCCCTCGTCCTCATCTCCCTCGTCGATGTTTTCGCCCGCGCTGGTCATCCCCGCGATCGGCGAAGCGTTTCGCAAGCTTTCCCCGCGTGAACTGGTCAAGAACCCGGTGATGTTCACCACTGCCGTGGTAGCGGTGCTGATGACCGTGCTGCTGTTTCTTGGGCAAAGCGGGCTGCCGATCGGCTTTCAGCTGCAATTGATCGTGTGGCTTTGGCTGACTGTCCTGTTCGGCACGTTCGCCGAAGCGCTGGCCGAAGGCCGCGGCCGTGCCCAGGCCGCCAGCTTGCGCGCCACCCGCAGCGAACTGACCGGCAAGAAGCTGCGCGGCACCGGCAATGCCTATGACATGGTCTCCGCCAGCACGCTGGCCAAAGGCGACGAAGTCCTCGTCGAAACCGGCGATCTGATCCCTGCCGACGGCGAAGTCGTCGCAGGCGTCGCCTCGGTCAACGAAGCGGCGATCACCGGCGAATCCGCCCCCGTGATCCGCGAGGCCGGTGGCGACCGCAGCGCGGTGACCGCCGGGACGCGGGTGATTTCCGACCATATCCGCGTGCGCATTACCCAGGAGCCGGGCCAAGGTTTTCTCGACCGCATGATTTCGCTGGTCGAAGGCGCGCAGCGGCAGAAAACGCCCAACGAAATCGCGCTGACGATCCTGCTGGTCGGCCTGACCATCATTTTCCTGATCGCGGTCGCAACGATCCCGGCGCTGGCCGCCTATGCCGGTGGCCAGATCGCGGTTGCCGTGCTCGCCGCGCTGTTGATCACGCTGATCCCGACGACGATCGCCGCGCTGCTTTCGGCGATCGGGATCGCCGGGATGGATCGACTGGTGCGCTTCAACGTGCTGGCCAAATCGGGCCGCGCGGTCGAAGCGGCGGGCGACATCGACGTTCTGCTGCTCGACAAGACCGGCACGATCACCGTCGGCGACCGCGCCGCAGCGGAATTCCGCCCGTTGCACGGCATCACGGCGATCGACCTCGCCAATGCCGCGCTCTTTGCCAGCCTTGCCGACGAAACCCCCGAGGGGCGCAGCATCGTCGTGCTCGCGCGCGAACGTCATGACCTTTCCGCCGAATTGCCCGCCGGCGCCGAAGTGATCCCGTTTACCGCGCAAACCCGCCTGTCAGGCGTGCAGACCGCCGACCGCCTGATTCAGAAAGGCGCGATCGATTCGATCATCCGTGCCAACCCGCAAGCGAGCGAAGCGGCCAAAAGCGAATTGAAGCGCAATGCCGAAGACATCGCCCGGCTTGGCCAGACCCCGCTCGGCGTTGCCGAAAACGGCCGCCTGCTCGGGGTGGTCGCGCTGAAAGACGTGATCAAGGCCGGGGTACGCGAACGCTTTGTCGAATTGCGCCGCATGGGCATCCGCACGGTGATGATCACCGGCGACAACCCGCTGACCGCCGCCGCGATCGCCGCCGAAGCCGGAGTCGACGATTTCCTTGCCGAAGCGACGCCCGAAGACAAACTGGCCCTGATCCGCAAGGAACAACAAGGCGGGCGGCTCGTCGCCATGTGTGGCGATGGCACCAACGATGCCCCGGCGCTGGCCCAGGCCGACGTCGGCGTGGCGATGAACACCGGCACCCAGGCTGCGCGCGAGGCGGGCAACATGGTCGATCTCGACAGCGATCCGACCAAGCTGATCGAGATCGTCGGGCTCGGCAAACAGCTGCTGATGACGCGCGGCGCGCTGACCACGTTTTCGGTCGCCAACGACGTTGCGAAGTATTTCGCGATCATCCCCGCGATGTTCGTCGTGCTCTATCCGGGCCTGCGCGCGCTCAACGTCATGCATCTGGCAAGCCCGCAAAGCGCGATCCTTTCGGCGATCATTTTCAACGCGCTGATCATTCCGACTCTGGTGCCGCTCGCGCTCAAGGGCGTGACCTATCGCCCGATCGGCGCGGGCGCACTGCTCGCGCGCAACCTTGCCGTCTATGGCGCGGGCGGGCTGATCGCCCCGTTCATCGGGATCAAGGCGATCGATCTTGCCGTCTCCGCGCTCCATCTTGCCTGACATTCGGGAAAACGCCCCATGCTTACCGACATTGCCCAAGCAACCCGTCCGGCGCTGGTTCTGACCGGGCTGATGTTCGCCCTGACCGGCCTTGCCTATCCCGCCGCGATTACCGGCATTGCCCAGATCGCCCTGCCCTATCAGGCGAACGGTTCGCTCGTTTCGCGTGATGGTCAGGTCGCCGGGTCGGCGCTGATCGGCCAGAGCTTTGCCGGCGACGGTTATTTCCATGGCCGCCCGTCCGCCGCCGGAAAGGGCTATGACCCGACCCAGTCGAGCGGATCGAATCTGGGCCCGACGTCAAAGGCGCTGATCGACCGGGTCACCGGCGATGTCAAAGCCAACCCCGGCGCGCCGGTCGACATGCTGACCACCTCCGCCTCGGGCCTTGATCCCCACATCAGCCCCGAAGCCGCCGAATGGCAGGCCAAACGCGTCGCCGCCGCGCGCCATATCGCGCCGTCAAAGGTCTATGCCCTGGTCGACAATGCCGTCGAGATGCCGCTGTTCGGCTTTATCGGCGAACCGCGTGTCAATGTGCTCAAGCTCAATCTCGCGCTCGACAAAGCGGTCGGCAAAGGCGCACAAAGCCCGCGATGAATGAACCGGCGCGCCCCGATCCCGATGCTCTGTTGCGCACGCTGGCGCTGGCCAAAGGCGGGGCAAGGCCGGGATCGGGCGAACGCCCGCGCGGTCGGCTGAAAGTCTTTCTCGGCGCCGCGCCGGGCGTGGGCAAGACCTGTGAAATGCTCGATGACGCGGCCGCGCGGCGCAATGCCGGGCTCGACGTCGTGATCGGTCTGGTCGAAACGCATGGCCGGATGGAAACCGTGGCGCGCACCGCCGGGTTCGAGACCGTGCCGCGCAAAGTGATCGAACATCACGGCCGCACGCTCGAAGAAATGGACATCGACGCGGTGCTGGCGCGACGGCCCGCGCTGGTGCTGGTCGACGAACTGGCCCACACCAACGCGCCGGGCAGCCGCCATGACAAGCGCTATCAGGATGTCGAGGAAGTGCTCGACGCCGGGATCGACGTCTATTCGACTCTCAATATCCAGCATATTGAAAGCCTGAACGACGTCGTCGCGTCGTTTACCCGCGTGCGCGTGCGCGAAACGCTGCCCGACCGCGTGCTCGAACAGGCCGAGCTCGAAATCGTCGACTTGCCGCCCGACGAACTGATCGAGCGGCTGCGCGACGGCAAAGTCTATGTCCCCGAAGAAGCCGGGCGCGCGCTGGCGCATTTCTTTTCAAAGTCGAACTTGTCCGCCTTGCGCGAACTCGCGCTGCGTCGCGCGGCACAGGCGATCGATGCGCAAATGCTCGACCATGTCCGCGCCCATGCGCTGGCGGGCAAATGGGCGGCGGGCGAGCGGCTGGTGGTCGCCATATCGGAACAGACCGGCTGCGGCGGGCTGGTGCGGTCGGCCAAGCGCATGGCCGATGCTCTGGGCGCGCCCTGGACCGCAGTCCATGTCGAAACCACGCGCGAACTGGGCCTGTCCGACGCAGAGCGGCGCCAGCTTGCCGCGACGCTCGAGCTGGCACAGCATCTCGGCGGACAGACCGCGACAATTCCCGCCGAAAGCGTGACCGAGGGGCTGTCAGCCTATCTCGACGAAGCGCGCGCGACACAGCTCATTCTGGGCAAGGCAACCCGGTCACGCTGGCACGAATGGCGCCACGGCTCGGTGGTCGACCGCATGGTTCGCCATGGATCGGGGATCGCGGTCCATGTCCTGACGCTCGAAGACAATCCCGACAGCGCCCGCACCGCGCAAGCATCGATCGGGCGGCGCATCACTCCCGATCGCTGGGGCACGCCTGCAGGCTATGCCATTTCGCTGGGATTGGTCGCGCTCGTGACGCTGATCGGCCATTCGATCTCGAGCCTTGGCAATGTCACCAATATCGCGCTGCTCTACCTTTTGCCGGTGCTGGTCGCGGCGACGCGCCATGGCCTGCGCACCGGGCTCGCGACCGGGCTGGCCTCGTCTCTGGCGTACAATTTCTTTTTCATTCCGCCGCTTTATACATTCACGATCGCCGATCCGCAAAACCTGATCACGGTCATGGTCTTGTTGGGGATTGCCGTGCTGGTCAGCCAGATGGCCTCTCGCGTGCGCGATCATGCCTTGCTCGCGCGCAACAGCGCGGCGCAAAACGGCGCACTCGCGGGTTTTGCCCGCCATCTGACCGGGATCAGCAGCGAGATGGAGCTGGGCCAGGTGCTTTGCGCCGAAGTTGCCCGGCTGCTCGATGTGCGCGCGGCCCTGCTCTTGCCCGAAAACGGCAATCTGGAAGTCCGCGCGGCCAATCCGCCCGAAAACCGGATGGAAACGCTGGAAAATGCCGCCGCGCGCTGGGCCTTCGACAACAACCGCCGCGCCGGGCGCGGGTCGGACACGCTGACCGCCTGCGAATGGCTGTTTACGCCGATCGGCGCCACCGGACATGTGCTGGGCGTGCTGGGCATTGCGCGCGACGATACCGCCGCACCGCTGCGGATCGACCAGATGCCGCTGTTGTCCAGTCTGCTCGATCAGGCGGGCCTGGCCTTCGAACGCATCGCGCTGGAACATGAAATGAGCAACGTGGCCAAACTGCGCGAACAGGATCGGCTGCGCACCGCGCTGCTGTCCTCGGTCAGCCATGATCTGCGCACGCCGCTGACCGCGATCATCGGCAATCTCGACGCGATCCGCCCCGCCGACCCGGTTCAGGCCGATCAATTGGGCACCGCACGCGCCGAGGCCGAGCGCTTGCGCGGGTTTGTCGCCAATCTGCTCGACATGGCGCGGATCGAGGCGGGCGTGCTGACCCGCAGCAGCGAGCCGGTCGATCTCGCCGACGCGATTGCCGGGGCGGTGCATGATCTGCGCACGCGGCTGACCGCCAATCCGATCCACATGGACGTATCGCCCGACTTGCCGTTTGTACTGGTCGATCCGCAATTGTTTCAGCAGTGCCTGATCAACCTGATCGACAACGCCGCCAAGTATGGCGAACCGGGCACCCCGATCACGATCGCCGCGCAGCGCGAACCGGGTCTGCTGAAACTGATGGTCATGGACGAAGGCCCCGGCCTCCCGCCCGGCGAAGAGGATCGCATTTTCGAGACGTTTGCGCGCATCGAAGGCTCGGATCGCAAAGGCGGCACCGGGCTTGGCCTGGCGATCGTGCGCGGCTTTTGCACCGCGATGGGGCTGTCCGTATCGGCCGCCAATCGCGCCAGCACGCACGGCGCCTGCTTCACCATCAGTTTTGACGATGCGCACCTGACGAATGCAGAGGAACCGGCATGAAACCCTTGCGCGTGCTGGTCGTCGAAGATGATGCGGCGATCCGCCGACTGCTTCACGCGGCGCTGACCCGCTCGGGATACCAGGTGATCGAGGCCGCCGACGCGCGCGCCGCGCTTGCCGCGCTGGCGATCGACAAGCCCGATGCGGTGCTGCTCGATCTCGGCCTGCCCGATCGCGACGGGCTGGAACTGGTGCCCCTGATCAAGGCCGCCGGAACCGCGCTGATCGTCGTGTCCGCGCGCGAGGATACCGACCAGAAAGTCACCGCGCTCGATCTTGGCGCCGATGACTATGTGATCAAGCCGTTCGACAGCGAAGAACTCCACGCCCGCCTGCGCACTGCGCTGCGCCACCGCCTTGCCGCCGAAGCACGCTCGGCAAAAGTGGTGCTCGGCGATGTCGCGATCGACCTGTCGGCCCGACTGGTCACCCGCGCGGGCGAAGAAGTGCACCTCACGCCCAAGGAATACGGGATGCTTGCCGAACTCGCCAAGCATCCCGGCCGCGTGATCACCCATTCCCAGCTACTGCGCGCAGTCTGGGGCGCGGGCCACGAACGCGACGTCGAATACTTGCGCGTCGCCGCACGCGGCATCCGCCGCAAGCTCGAAGCCGACCCGACAACGCCCATCCTGCTGCGCAACGAGCCAGGCGTGGGCTATCGGCTGATGGGATGAACCCATTGTGCGCGCCTCCCGCAAATAGATCCTGTTTGGAGCAACTTTTCGTAACAATCCAAGAAGCCACTTGCGCCCCCATGGGGTGGCGGTTAGGCAAGACCTCAAGAACAAGACCTGTAATCAGGTGGTCGTGGACCCTGTCATTTCCCGCGAAAGGGCGGGAACGGCTTGCGCTGTTTGTGGAGGCACGACTTTGTCGTTTTATGCTGGTATCGCTCGCGCGACAAATGCCGGGCGTGGCGCACAGAACTGTTTGCACTTGATGATGATTGCCGCTGCGGTTGCGATCACAACGAGCGCGACAGTTGCCCAGACAGCCACGTCGGAAGCCTTGGTCGTCCCGCCCCCGATACCTGCAACCACAATCACCATTCCGGCGTTGACCCCGGTGGAAGTCGAAGTGCTGGCCGATCTCAGCAGCCGGACCACCAAGACCGGGCAAATCTTTCCCATCCGTCTGGCGCAGCCGATCACCATCGATGGCCGGGTCGTGGTGCCTGCGGGTGCATCGGGTGAAGGCGAAGTGCTCGATGCCAGGCGCAGCGGGCTAGGCGGTGCCTCGGGCATGCTCATGCTGATCGCGCACAATCTGATGATCGATGGCCGGGCGCTGCGCCTGCGCTCGATGCACATCGGCCAGACCGGCGAAGACCACAGCAAAGAAGTCGCTGTATCAGGTGCCGTGCCCATCGTCGGGGTGTTCGTCATGTTCATCAAGGGCGGTGAGACCCAGGTCGCGTCGGGAACCCGTGCAATGGCCAAGACCGCAGAAGACTTCGTGATTTCGCCTGTCAACGCGGCGGCACCAAAGCCCTCAACAACAGAAGGGACCAACCAATGACCCCGATTGTCAAACGCGCCATGCTGCGCGCCATTGCATTGTGCGCAGTGCTTTCATCCACGCCGTCGCTGGCTGAAGATGCTGCCCAGCAAGTCGTGCCGGCGCCGCCCGCAGGGAAAGGCGAAGTGGTATTTTTCCGCTCCGGCACGCTCATTGGCGCGGCAATCAGCTGCGCGGTGCACGAAAACGGCGCCAAGGTCAGCTCCCTGCCGCCGGGGCATTATTTCGTGTTGGCAGCCGAGCCGGGCAAGCACGCCTATTCGGTCAAGAGCGAGGCGACCGACACGCTCAACGTCCAGGTCGAATCCGGCGAAGTGCAATATGTCTCGTGCCATGTAAAAATGGGGATCATGGCTGGCCGCCCCGTGCTCGGCCCGGCCAGCGAAGCCGACTTCAAGGCTAAAAGCCTGAAAGCGGTCGACGCAAGCAAGACTGCCCCGGCAGCATCGGCCCCCACAGCACCGGCTGCCCCAGTCTCACTGGCGCAATAGCCGATACCGGCACGCGGATCATGCCGGAATGCATGGTCCGCGCGCTATTCCGCCCCAACAGAGCGATAATTCCGCACGAGATCGACGAAACTGCCGATCGCGATGCGCTTGATCAGTGCAATACGGTCGACAATGGGCTTTTCAAACCCGGCGAACATGGTCGATCCTTCCATCGAGAAGGAAATGAACAGGGCGAGCGTGTCGCGCTCTTCTTGTGACAGATCGGGGCGCATTTCGGCGATGATGCCGCCGAGCGGCGCGCGCGCGCGGGCGTACAATTCGTGCATCCGGTCGTGAACGAATGGGTCGTGGTTCGACAATGCCCACAATTCGGGGAAAAAGCGCGTTGTCTTCTTGCTCGGGATGTCGTCGAGGATCAGTCGGCAATAGCGATCGAGCCGCTCTTCCGGGCTGAGGTCCGGACGATGGACTATCGTGGTGAATTCGCGCTCATAGCTTGAAATCACCGCGTCGAGCAGTTCGCGCACCAGATCCTCGCGCGTGCGATAATGATACGTCAAATTGCCGAACTTTATCCCGCAGTCGGTCGCGACTCGGCGCATCGACATCGCCTGCCAGCCTTCCTCGATCAGGATCGAAAGCGCGGTGCGCAGGATCGCCTCGCGCGTCTCGTTGCCTTTGACATACCCGCTTGCGCGCTCGGGCACGATCAGGTCGGGCATCTCGGCAGAGGCATCATCCGCTTGCGACATAGGGAAATTTTCCTCGCGAAGGCCACACAAGGCCAATCTCAATTTAGGTCACTAAACATATTTAGGTCAGTTGACAAGTTTACCCCTGTTCCATCATCCTCCCGTTCAGAAGCCGCGTTGGGGTTTGGCGGCTCGTTTTGGTGGAGACTTGAGCAATGCGGTGGTTTGTCGGCCTGCTTTCTTCCGCGCTGAGCCTTGCGGCCGCGCAGCCGGCGCTGGCGGATGGCGCGGCCTATCCCAGCCCCCTGCCCAACGAGCCGATCCCGGCCGTCACGGCCCTGCCGAAGGTCTGGCCCAAAAGCTGGGTTCTGATCAACGATTTCAATTTCAACGCGATCATCGACGGCCGTGTCGTGGTGGTCGATACCGCGTCTGCCAATCAGCCGTTGAAGGGCATCGTGCGCGACGCACAGTTCGGCAATATGCTGCTGTCGACCAAGCGCGGCGAAATCCTGACCGCCGAAACGTTTTACACCCGGCTCAACCACGGCGACCGCACCGACGCGATCACGTTCTGGAGCATGGCCGATCTCAAGCCCAAGGGCGAAGTGGTCCTGCCCGGCGGAAAGCGTCAGCAATCGGTGACGTATCCGCAGCTGTTTCAGTTCACCAATGACGAGAAATGGGCGCTGATCGCCAATTTCACCCCGGCGCAATCGGTCAGCGTGGTCGATCTCGATGCGCGCAAGGTGCTCGGTGAAATCGACCTGCCCGGCTGTTCGCAGATCTATCCCACCGGTGCGCGCGGCTTTTCCAGCTTTTGCGCAGACGGTTCGCTGTTTTCGGTCGCGCTCGATGAAACCGGCAAGGCGGTCAGCTCGGCCACGATCAAGGCCGTGCAGGATATCGACCATCAGGCGCTGTTCAGCACGCCCGCCTGGGTTGGCAAGACGGCCTGGTTCGTCAGCCAGCGCGGGCTGATTCAGGGCTTCGACTTTTCCGGCACGCTGGCCAAAGTCATCCCCGGCCCGTTCAGCGTCGGTACCGCCGAAGGCGGCGCGCCCGAATGGCGCCCCGGCGGCTGGCAGGTCATCAACGCCGATGCTGCCGGCAGGCTTTATATCCTGATGAACCCCGCCGGTCGCGAAGGCAGCCACAAGGACGGCGGCACCGAAGTCTGGGTGTTCGATCCGGTCAAAAAGGTTCGCCTCGCGCGCATTCCGCTAAAGGCGCAGTCGATCGCGGTCGCGGTCACACGCGAAGACGTGCCCCATCTCGTGCTATCGCGCGCAGACGGGGTGATCGACATCTATGATGCCGCCAGCGGGGCATTTGTCCGCACGCTCGGCGCCACGGTCGCGTTCAACCCCATCGTCATCACCCCGGTGCAATGATGCGCGCGCTCGTCGTGTTCATCGCCATCGCGCCCACTTGTTCGAGGACTTCGTGATGATCGTATCGCAAATCATGCTGTGGGCCGTCGTGATCGCCGAAGCGGTGATGATCATCGCGCTCGCGCGGCAGGTCGGCATTCTCCACGAACGGATCGCCCCTGCCGGTGCGCTGACTCTGCCGCAAAGCGTCAAGGCCGGCGAAACGGCAACGCCGATGACGCTGGTCACCACTGCCGGACCGACGATCGAAATCGGCGGCAAGCGCGACGGGCGCAGCCAGCTCGTGTTTTTCGCTTCGCCCGATTGCCCGGTGTGCAAGTCGCTGTTGCCGGTGCTGCGCTCTGCCGCAAAGGCGGAAAGCGGCTGGCTCGATGTCGTGCTGGCCGGCGATGGCGCGGCGGACGGCTACCGCAAATTGGCCCGCGCACATGGGCTCGAAGACATGCCGATGGCCCTGTCCGAAGCGCTGGGCCGCGCATTCGGCGTGTCAAAGCTGCCCTATGCCGTGCTGATTGATGAAAGCGGCCGCGTCGCCTCGACCGGCCTCGTCAACAGCCGCGAACATCTTGAAAGCCTGTTTGTCGCCAAGGAACACGGGGTCGCCTCGATCCAGGAATTCCTTGCCAAGCGTACCAAGGAAGCCTGAGCCATGGCCGGACTCGACAAGATCGCCGAACACTTCACCCGCTCCATCGCGCGCGGCACCTCGCGCCGCAGCCTGCTGGCCAAGCTCGGCCTCGGCATGACCGGCGCCGCCGTCTTTCCGGTCCTGCCCGTGGCGCGCGCCGCAACGCATCCCGAAGGCCCGTCGCATCAGGCGTTTGCATCGGCCAATATCCAGGACCCCGGCGACCGCACCAGTTGCGATTACTGGCGCTATTGCGCGATAGACGGTTTCTTGTGCACCTGCTGCGGCGGCTCGGTCAGCGCGTGCCCGCCGGGCACCGAAATGAGCCCGATCACCTGGATCGGCACCTGCACCAACCCCGCCGATAATCGCGCCTATATCATCAGTTATAACGACTGTTGCGGCACGACCTCGTGCGGCCAATGCCTGTGCAACCGCAACGAAGGCGATCGCCCGCAAGTGCGTACGCAATCCAACAACGATTACAACTGGTGCCTCGGCACCAAGAGCAGTGTCTATTCGTGCTCGACTGCGGTCATCGTCGGCGTCGCGCTGGATCATCCCAAATGAAGCCGGTTCTTGCCCTCATCCTCCCTGTAATCCTGGCTGCGGCAGCCGTGGTCCATGCCGAAGACCCGGCGCCCGACGGCGCGGCGATCTTTGGCCGCTGCGCCGCGTGCCACACCGCCACCGGCGCAGGCCTGCCCGGCGCCTTCCCCGCGCTCAATCGCGATGTGCGGGTGTTGGCGGCCCGGCCTGACGGTCGGCGCTATCTCGCGCTCGTGGTCATGACCGGCCTGTCGGGCCCGCTCGAAGTCGACGGACAGACCTATCGCAATTTCATGCCCGCGCAATCGGGCCTGGACGCTGCCGATATTGCCGCCGTGCTCAATCATCTGGGTACGCAGATCACGCATGACGGCCCGCCGTTCCGCGCGTTTACCACCGCAGAAGTCGCCGGCTATGCGGGCGACGCGGGCAAAGTGAGCGGCGCCGATCTGGCCGCGCTTCATGCCCGGATCGAACAGGACGGCGCGGCAAAATGACACGGCGCCCGGTCCTGCTGCTGCTGATCGGCCTGGCCGTCGGGGCCGCTGCACCGGGCGCAATTCCCGGCGTCCATGACGAAAATCAGGCGCACGTCGATTACATGCTCAAATGCCAGGGCTGCCACCGCCCCGACGGCAGCGGCGACGATCAATCCAATCCGCCGATGCGCGGTATCGTCGCGCGCTTTCTGACAGTGCCGGGCGGGCGCGAATTTCTTGGTCGCGTGCCCGGAGTGGCCACGACCAATCTTGATAACGAGCGACTGGCCAATTTGCTCAACTGGACTCTCTACCGCTTCGACCCGCAGCATGTCCCGGCCGATTTCAAGCCCTACACGCCCGAAGAATTGGGCCGGCTGCGACAAAATCCGCTCCGCCTTGATCGCGTCGAAACAAGAGCGCGACTGGTGGCGGGATTTGCCTCGGGTCCATCTGACTGAATTTGACGCATTGATATTCTGTTATCCCAGGGAGGGGACATTGATGAAACAGCACCTGCTGTCGCACGCCGCGCGTGCGGCGCTGATAGCTTGCGGCCTTGGCTGCGGCATGTTTACGACAACGCCGGCGATGGCGCAGGCAACCCCTGCCACCAATAGCCCTGCCACCAATAGCCCTGCCACCAACAGCCCCGCCGCCGACAGCTCGTCGGGGCCCGAAATCGTTGTCGTCGCGCAAAAGCGCCGGGAACGTGCGCAGGACATCCCTGCGTCGATAACCGCGATCAGTGCCGATACGCTGGCCAAGAGCCACATTACCCAGGCCGGCGACATCGTCAGCCTCGTGCCCAACCTGCATTCGACCAACACCACGGGCGATTCCACGCCGCTGTTCTCGCTGCGCGGGATCTCGATGTCGGACTATTCGCTCAATCAGGACGGGCCGATCGCGACCTATTACAACGAAGTCTACAAGGGCAATCCAGCGCTGCTGGGCCTTGGCTTCTTTGACGTCGATCACCTCGAAGTGCTGTCGGGGCCGCAAGGCACGCTCTATGGCAAGAACACCACCGGCGGCGCGGTCAATCTGATCATGCGCGCACCGACATTCGATACCAACGGCTATGCCTCGGTCGGCTATGGCAATTACAACGCCCTTAGCGGGGCCGCGGCAATCAACACCGCGATCACCAAGACGCTTGCCGTGCGTGTCGCGGTCACCGGGGATCTTGCCGACGGCTGGTTCAAGAACGTGACCCCCGGCCAGCCCGATTTCGATTCAAAGCGCGACTGGGGCGCGCGGGTCTCGCTGCTGTATCAGCCCAGCAGTCAGTTCAGCGCCCTGCTCCGGGTCGAAGAAACGCTCCAGACTCCTTACAACTACGGCATCTATGCCCAGCCCGGGCCGGGCGGTGAAGGTGCCAGCGTCTATACCGACACCAGCCTGATCTATGCGCGCCCCGCTTCGCTCGGCAATTGGCAGACGCAGTCCTACAACGACGGTCGCCGCCGCAACCTGACGCAATCGGCCTCGTTGACGCTCAACTACGATTTCGACAACGGCCTCGCGCTGACGTCGATCACATCGTACGATTACGGCAATCTGGTCATTCCCGAACACACCTCGGGCGCGCCCAACAACTCGATCGCGATCTGGTACTACGATACGGCAAAGCAGTTCACCCAGGATCTGCGCCTGACGACCAAATGGTCAAAGCCGTGGAATTTCATCCTCGGCGCCTATTACAACCGCGAAATGGTGTGGAATGCCAACCGGTTCCAGTTGTTCACCGATCTGGCCCCGGTCAGCGATGCGAGCTGTATCGCCAATGCCTATTCGGCCGATTGCGTGGTCCAGAACCAGTTCGACCAGCTGAAGCACAGCTATGCGCTTTATTCCGACGGCAATTGGAAAATCGGCAATTTCATCCTGCGCGGCGGCTTGCGCTATACGTGGGACGACGGGCGCCAGTACAATTTCAATTCGATCGTCTATGGCCCCACCGGCAATGCGCTTTACAATAACATCCCCGGCACCGGGACCAGCGACCTTAATGCCACCGTTGCGCAAAGCTTTTCCACCAGCCGCCTGACCGGCAAGCTGGGGCTGGATTACACCGTCAACCGCAATGTCCATTTCTATGGCACCTGGAGCACCGGCTATCGCGGCAACAGCTTCAACGCGCAGGCATTTTTCCTCCCCGCGGAATTCAACCAGGCAAGGCCCGAAACAATCTCCGCATTCGAACTGGGCGAAAAGGGCCAGTTTTTCAACCGCCGCCTGACGGTCAATCTGGCGGGGTTCTATTACCGCTATCACGACCAGCAATTCATCAGCGTCAATCCGACGACTGCGGCGCAGACGCTGGTCAATCTCGACCGGTCGCACATCTATGGCGCCGAAGGTCAGGTCTCGCTGCGGATCAACGACATGCTGTCGCTGCATTCGAATGTCGGATGGCTGAGTGCCAAAGTCGACAGCGGCGTGGTCGACGGGCTCGACGTGTCGGGCAATGCGCTGATCAACGCGCCGCATTTCTCGTTTGACGGGGGCATCGACTGGACTCTGGTCGAGGGCAATTTCGGCACGATCTCGGCCCATCCCTCTCTCAGCCATGTGTCGAGCCAGTTTTTCGACATTCACAACAAATCATTCCTGACCCAGAACGGGTATGAACTGTTCGACGGCCACATCGACTGGGTGTCGCCCGACAAGGCGTGGACATTTACAGTCTGGGGCAAAAACATCGCCAACCGGTTCTATTTCACCTCACGCTACGATCTTGAAACCGGGTCCGCATTCAATTTCATCTACAACCATATCGGCGCTCCGCGCACCTTCGGTTTCACACTCAGCCGCAAGTTCTGACAAGAAACGTCTCGTATAAAATGGAGAGGACCATGCCGCATTACCAGATGCTGATCGACGGGCAACGCGTCGACAGCACGCGCCACATCGACGTGATCAACCCGGCGACCGGCGAAGTGTTTGCCCAGGTGCCGCACGCCTCGGTCGCCGACGCGGATGCCGCCATCGCGGCGGCCAAGGCCGCGCAACCGGCGTGGGCTGCGCGCCCGATCGGCGAGCGCCGCGCCGCGCTCAATGCGCTGGCCGACGCGATCGCCGCGCGCAAGGATGAACTGGCGCGCCTGCTCACGCTCGAACAGGGCAAGCCCCTGCCCGAAGCGCAAGGCGAACTGGCCTGGACCGAAGGCTATCTGCGCCATTACGCCACGCTCGAATTGCCCGACCGGGTGATTCAGGATGACGACGCGGGCTATATCGCCGTGCGGCATCAGCCTCTGGGCGTCGTCGTCGGGATCATCGCGTGGAATTTCCCCTTGCTCGTGGCCTGCTGGAAAATCGGCCCGGCGGTTCTGGCGGGCAACGCCATCGTGCTGAAGCCCGCGCCGACGACGCCGGTGACCGCGCTGGTGCTCGGCGAAATCTGCCAGGCGGTATTCCCGGCGGGCGTGGTCAACGTGATCACCGACGCCAATGACCTCGGCCCCCATCTGACCGCGCACCGCGACGTGGCGAAAGTCGGCTTCACCGGATCGACCGCGACCGGCAAACGCATTGCCGCCAACAGCGCCGACACGCTGAAACGCCTGACGCTCGAACTGGGCGGCAATGACGCGGCGATCGTGCTCGCCGATGTCGACGTGCGCGCGACGGCAGAGGCGATTTTCGGCGGTGCATTCCTGAATTGCGGGCAAGTCTGCCTGGCGATCAAGCGCGCCTATGTCCACGCCGACATTTACGACGCGATGTGCACGGAACTGGCGCGCCTGGCCGAACAGGCAGTGGTCGGCGACGGGCTCGAACAAGGCACCCGCATCGGGCCGATCCAGAACGCGGCGCAGTACGAAAAGGTCAAAGGTTTCCTTGAGGCGGCGCGCGCCGAAGGCGTGATCATTGCCGGCGGCAAGGCGATGGAGCGCGCGGGCTATTTCATCGAACCGACGATCGTGCGCGATGTCACCGACGGCGCGAAAATCGTCGACGAGGAACAGTTCGGCCCGATCCTGCCGGTGATCCGCTTTGACGATGTGGATGATGTCATCGCGCGGGCCAATGCCGGCGACTATGGCCTTGGCGGATCGGTGTGGAGCAGCGATGTCGACCGCGCCGCCGCAATCGCCGCGCGGCTCGAAGCGGGCCAGGTCTGGGTCAACCAGCATGTCGCGATCGGCCCGCATATCCCGATGGCAGGGTTCAAGCAATCCGGCCTCGGCGCCGAGCAATCGATCGAAGGGCTGGCCGAATATACCCAGCTTCAGGTCATCAATATCAAGCGCTAAAAGCGCACCCCGCCCCGCAGTGCCTCCCCCGCCGTCTCCTCCCGAAGGACGCGGCGGGGCAGCCGCGTTTATCGGCCACGTCGGCACACCGGGCGGCCCGGATGAACCGGAAATGAAAATGCCATCCTTTAACAAACCTGTGTGACATTTCTGCACCCGTAGAAATGGCGCGCCAAATCAACACGTTGTCAGGAGACTGAGAGGCCCTCATCAAAGTCTATACGCTGTTCGCAGTATGTCCGTCAGGGGCGGCGGCTGGCTAGCCATCGGGCATGATCCGCAAATCCAGGGAAATTGCGGATTTTGGCCCGATCAAACGGCCAGACGTCGAACCTAGTGAGGGAAACTGCATGAAGAAGATTCTGTTCAGCACGACGGCGCTGGCTCTTGCCACGTCCATCGCCGCTCTGCCGATCGCCGCACACGCTGCCGATGCGCCGGCGCCCGCAACCGAAGCCCCCGCAGTTGCCAACGACATCATCGTCACCGGTACACGGATCACCGGCACCCACGCTGCCGACAGCGCCGCGCCGATTGAAATCGTCGGCGCCGCTGCGTTCCAGAGCGTCGGTCAGCCCGATCTGAACCAGATTCTCTCGCAAACGCTGCCGTCGCTCAATCTGTCGTCATACGGCGCGGATACCGCCAACCTGACGCTGTCTGCTGCGCTACGCGGGCTCAGCCCCAACGACACGCTCGTTCTGGTCAACGGCAAGCGCCGCCACGGCACGGCCAACCTCGCTGTCGACAGCGGTAGCCCTTACACCGGTTCGGCAACCACCGATCTCAGCTTCATTCCGGCGTCTGCTATCGGCCATATCGAAGTCCTGCAGGACGGTGCCGCTGCGCAATACGGCTCTGACGCCATTGCCGGGGTGGTCAACATCATCCTCAAGGACGCCGATCACGGCGGTTCGTGGAATGTGACCGGCGGCCAATACTACAAAGCCGACGGCAAGAGCGCCTCGACCTCGCTGAACTTTGGCATGAAGCTGGGCGAGCGCGGGTTCCTGAATTTTACCGGCGAATACAAGTTCCACGACTTCAGCCAGCGCGGCGATTGCGATGCCCGCTACTACGACACCAACTGCAACATGACGACGACCAACGCGACGATTGCGGCGGGTTTGCAGTCGAACCCGTTTGCGCCGCGCGTCAACACCATCGTGGGCGATGCACGTTATACGATCTACAACTTCATGATCAATTCGGGTTACGACCTGACTGACAATGTGAAGGCCTATGTCGTTGCCAGCTATGGCAATCGCAATGCGAAGTCGTACGAAAACTATCGCTCGGCGACCCGCATTTCGGGTGTGACCAGCGACGGCGCAACGGTCTATCCGTTCCCCGAGGGCTTCAACCCGCTCGAAAGCATCCGCGAAGAGGATTTCTCGGCCACTGCCGGTCTGAAGGGTGATGTCTCGGGCTGGAACTGGGATCTTTCGCAGACCTATGGCCGCGATTCCGTTGCCTTCTACACGCTCGATTCGGTCAACGGCGCATTGTACAGTGCCGAACAGTTGCAGAGCGCTACGCTGATCGCGCCGCAGACGAATTTCTATGACGGCACGCTGGTCAACAGCGAATGGTCGACCGACCTCGGCGTGACCAAAGACTTCGAGGTTGGCTTTGCCAAGCCGATCACCTTGGCGTTTGGCGGCCAGTATCGCTATGACCGCTACGCAATTCAGGCGGGTGAAACCGGGTCGTGGTATTCCGGCGGCTCGGCGTCTTATGCCGGGTTCCAGCCGACCGATGCCAGCGTCAACGGGCGTCATGCCGTTGCGGCCTATGTCGATCTCGCGGTTCAGCCGATCAGCCCGCTCAAGCTCGACTTTGCCGGTCGCTACGAACATTATTCCGATTTCGGCAGCGTGGTGACGGGCAAGTTCAACGCGCGTTATGACTTCAGCCCGGCGTTCGCGCTTCGCGGCACGGTTTCCAACGGATTCCGCGCACCGACTCTGGCGGAAGAATACTATTCGTCGACCAACGTCGGCCCGACGTCGATCTTCGCCCAGATCCCGTCGAATTCTTCGGCCGCTCAGGCGCTCGGTTTCCCCAAGCTGAAGCCGGAACGTTCGACCAACTATTCGATCGGTTTCGTTGCGCATCCTGCGCCGCGTCTGCAGATCACGGTCGACGCCTATGAAATCCTGTTGCGCGACCGCATCGTCGGCTCGGGCAGCATCTATGGCTATTCGGCGGGTTATGGCAGCTCGGGCATTGTTTCACAGACTGTGCTGAATTCGCTCGCAGCGCGCGGTATCGTTGCACAGTCGGGGTCTGAATCGCTGACGTCCGAAGGGCTCAACCTCTTCACCAACGGCGCCGACACCCACACCAAGGGCGTCGAGGCCACCGCCAATTATTCCAGCGACTTCGGCACTGCCGGAAAGGTCGCCTGGTCGATCGGCTTCAACTACAACACCACCAAGGCGGTGTATGTCGCAAGCCTGCCCGCCTCGGTTACCAATGCCGGGTTTGGCCAGACTGCCTTGTTGACGCCGACGGCGATCGACGCGCTGACGTCGGCGACGCCTAAGGTGAAGACGATCCTTGGCGCGCTTTACACTGTGGGCAAGTTCTCGCTCAATCTGCGCGAAACGATCTATGGCAGCGTCAGCCAGGAGGTTTCGGGTGATGGCGCACATTATACCGAAACCCATATCGGCACATCCGCGATCACCGACATCAACATCGGTTACAAGGTGACCGAATGGATGCGCCTTGATGCCGGCGCCAACAACCTGCTCAACAAGAAGGCGCCGACGATGCCGCTTTACAGCGGCCTGCCGGCCGATGGCGGGCACGTCTACAACGCGCCGCTCGCGATCACGCCGTGGGGTATCGACGGCGGTTACTATTACGCCAAGGCCACTTTCACGTTCTGAGAGTGATCTGGTTCACGGTCGTCGGCTCGCTTGGGCCGACGACCGACTATTTCCGGAAAGATTAGGGTCGGGGCATGGCCAATGCCCCGGCCCCTTCTTTCATTACTCACCCGTCTTGCTTATCAGGCGCCCATGGCCGACCCGATCGATAGCGCCGCGACGGCACTTGCCCTTGATCCCGCCCGTGCCGAGCGAGAGGCGCGGATGCTGTGCGGCAGAATGCCCGGCGATCCACGTCCACAGTTGATTCTGGCATCGGCCTTGCGGCGGCTCGGGCGCGCGGGCGAAGCGCTGCCCTTGCTTGGCGGATTGGCCCGCGGCTGGCCGCGCGCCATGCGCACGCGGTATGAACTCGGCCTGACGCTCGCCGCGCTGGGCCGGTCAGCCGACGCGTTTGCCCAACTCGACGCGGCCGTGACGATCGATCCGCGCTATCGCGATGGCTGGCAGGCGCTGGCCGATCTGGCCTTTGCCCACGGTGATGCCGCGCGTGAACGGTTGGCACGGGCGCGATTGGCGCGGATCGACCGGGGCGACGGCGCGCCGGGGCAAGCCGCTGAAGCGATCGCACTGGGCGACACCGCGCGGGCAGAAGCGCTGCTCATGCCGTGGTGCCGGGCACAGCCGGGTGATGCCGATGCGGTGTATCTTCTGGCGAGTTGCCGCCTCACAGTGCGGGCGCTGGACGATGCCGAAGCGCTGTTGCGCCATGCGCTGACTTTGCGCCCGGATCTTGCCGCCGCGCGGTTCGATCTTGCCCGTGTTCACCATGCGCAGCTTGATGCCGAGGCCGCTCTGGCCGCCCTCGAACCATTGTTGGCGACCGATCCGGATAATCCGGCCTATTGCAACCTCCAGGCGGCCTGCCTCCTGCTGCAAGGCGATGAAGCAGGCGCAGAGCGTATCCTGACCGCTTTGGCGGCTCGCTTCCCGGGCAATCCGCTGGTTCTGGTCAACCGTGGCCGGGCTTTGCGGCTGGCTGGTCGACGCGATGCGGCGATTGCGGCCTATCGCGCCGCACTGGCCCTGCGCCCCGGCACGGGGGAAGCCTGGTGGTCGCTGGCCAATCTCAAGGTCGGCACGCTGACCGGGGCTGACGAGGCAGAGATGCGCGCGCAATTGGCGACGGCGCTGTCCGATGAAGACCGCCTGGCGCTCGAATACGCGCTTGGCCGCCGGTCCGAGGATGCCGGTGCAGTCGATGAAGCCTTTGCCCATTATCGGGTTGGCGCAGCGCTGGCGCGAGCGCGATTGGTGGCGCCCCCCGCCGAAGGAATTGCCCGGGCGGATGCAGTCGCCAAAGCGTATACAGCCGCCATCCTGAAGACGCGATCAGGCTGGGGTCTCGCCGACGAGGCGCCGATCTTCATCGTCGGAATGCCGCGATCGGGCTCGACGCTGGTCGAACAGATCCTGAGCAGCCACCCGGCGGTCGAAGGAACGATGGAACTACCCTATATTCCACGCATCGCCAAGCGTATTGCGCAGGCTGGGGGCTGGGAAACCCTGTCACGCGACGCGGTTGCCGAGTTGGGGGCGGACTACTTGCGGCGCGCGCATGTCCATCGCCGGCTTGGTCGCCCACGCTTCATCGACAAGATGCCGGGCAATTTCCGCCACATCGGCCTTATCCGCCTGATCCTGCCGAACGCGCGGATCATCGATGTGCGGCGCCATCCGATGGCTTCATGCTTTTCCTGCTTCAAGCAGTTGTTTGCCGAAGGACAGGAGTTTTCCTATGATCTGGACGATCTCGCCGCCTATTACCGCCATTACCTGAAAGCCGTGCGCCATTTCCACGATGTTGCGCCCGGCGCGGTCCATACGCTGATCTACGAGGATCTGGTCGAAGACACCGAAGGACAAGTGCGCGCCCTGCTCGATTGGCTGGGCTTGTCGTTCGACGCGGCGACCTTGCGCTTCTTTGAAAACGATCGCGCGGTGCGCACGGTCAGTTCGGAGCAAGTGCGCCAGCCGATCTATCGCAGCGGGCTTGACCATTGGCGCGCGTTTGAAACCCACCTCGCCCCGCTCGCCGAGGGGCTGGGAGACGCGCTCGATACCTGGCGGAACTGATTACGTCAGATAGGCGTGAAGGATCGCGACCAGTTCTTCGGCGGCGAGGCGGCGCGGGTCCTGGGCGTCGGCGTCCGGGTCGACCATCGCGTCGCGGATATGATCCTCGATCACTTCGGCGATGAACCCGTCGAGCGCACCGCGACAGGCGGTCGCCTGTTGCAGGACGCGCGTACAATCCGCGTCGGCCTCGACCGCGCGTTCGATCGCTTCAAGCTGACCGCGCATACGCTTGATGCGGTTCAGCAATTTCTGTTTTTCGCGTGCAACGTGGCCCATGGCGTTGTCCAGTCCCCTGCGATGCACGCCCGATTGGCCGAAAAATGGCCGATACAAGCGCTTTGGGGGGTTGATGCATACCCCCCTAGGGTATAGGCGAGCTCTTGTCGAGTCGACGCGATGTGTCACGCAATCGTCATGTTTTGTTGCAATGGCGTGGCGCGACACACCCGACACGGCGCTTTAGCCGTTTCACCCCGCCAGCGTATCATACCGAAAGTTCAAGGCACCGGACATGACGCGAAGTTCCAACCCGACGTCCTGTGAGGGCGACAGTTGCGCGATGACCGCAGCCTCGTTTGCAGCAGGACGCGCCGCGCCCGTGCCGATGGCAAGCTTTCGCCAGGGGGGCTGTGCGCGCGTAGCGTAAGCGACGACCGGGTCCGGGGGCATCGCGCAGGCTGTTGCGGCGATGACACACCAAGGATCCCGATGATGCGTTTCATGTCGACTGTTGGCTGTTCCGGCGCCCGCTGGCTCGCGCCGCTTGCCATGGTGGCAATGCCGGCATTGGCGCGCGCCGACGAGCCCGCACCGACGGACGCGCAGGCCTGGGCCATCCACGGCCAGACGACGTTTACCGTGCAGGGAACGCCCGGTTTTCGCTCTCCTTTTACCGGGGAGAACAGCCTGACGCCCCATCAGGCGCAGGAAACCTGGGACGTCACGCTCTATGCCGGGGTCCGACCGTGGCGCGGGGCCGAAATCTGGGTCAATCCCGAAATCGACCAAGGCTTTGGCCTGTCGGATACATTGGGCGTCGCCGGTTTTCCCAGCGCCGAGGCCTACAAAGTCGGCAAGGCCAATCCCTATTTCAAGCTGCCCCGCCTGTTTCTGCGCCAGACGATCGACCTGGGCGGCGATAACGCGAAAGTCGATGCCGCCGCCAACCAGTTGCGCGGGCATCAGAGGGCAGACCGGCTGGTGCTGACACTGGGCAAGTTCGGCGTTGTCGATGTTTTCGACACCAATACTTATGCCCATGATCCGCGCGGCGATTTCCTCAACTGGTCGCTGATCGACGCGGGCTCGTTCGACTATGCAGCAAACGCCTGGGGCTTCACTTTTGGCGGCGCGGCAGAGCTTTACAAAGGCGCCTGGACGCTGCGCACCGGGCTGTTCGACTTGTCCAAAGTCCCCAACCAGCCTTCGCTCGAAACCGGCTTTCAGCAATATCAGATCGTCGGCGAAGTCGAACATCGCCACACGATCGCCGGACATCCCGGCGCGATCCGCCTCGGTGGCTTTTTCACCCGAGGCAAGCTTGCGCTGTTGCGCGACATGATCGCCGCGCATGATCAGACCGGCGTCATGCCCGACAATGCCTCGCAACGGCGGATGAACGATCATGGCGGCGGCTATGTCAACGTCGAACAGGAAATCAGCAAGACGCTGGGCGTGTTCGCGCGCGCCTCGGCGTCGGACGGGGTGACCGAGGCGGACGATTTCACCGACATCGACCGCAGCGTTTCGGTCGGCGGCGCGCTGTCGGGCCAAGGCTGGGGCCGTGCGGCGGACAAGGCGGGCTTTGCCGGGGTGGTCAACGGCATTTCGCGCAGCCGCCAGATCTTTCTCGCCGACGGCGGGTTGGGCACGCTCGTCGGCGACGGGAAATTGCCGCATCCGGGCGACGAATGGATTGCTGAAAGCTGGTACAGTTTCGGCGTGCTTCGCGGTGTGACGGTGACGGCGGACTATCAATTCATCGTCAATCCCGCCTACAACCGTGATCGCGGTCCGGTACACGTGTTCGGCCTGCGGCTGCATGCCGGGATCTGATCGGGAAAGGGGGGCGCCATGACGGAAATGACAAACCGGGTTGCGTCTGCTTTCGCGATTCAGCCGACCGCATTGCTGATCTCGCTGATCTGCCTTGCCACCGCATTCGTGCTGGGCGTGGCGATCGGGCTTGAGCGGCAATGGCGCCAGCGCAGCGCGGGGCTGCGGACCAATGTCCTGGTCGCGGTCGGCGCTGCGGCCTTTGTCGACCTCGGCTTGCGCAGCGCAGGCGCCGATGGCGGCGTCCGCGTGATTTCCTATGTCGTTTCGGGCATCGGCTTTCTCGGCGCCGGGGTGATCATGAAGGACGGCCCGCAAGTGCGCGGGCTCAACACGGCGGCGACGCTGTGGGCTTCGGCGGCGGTCGGTGCCTTTGCCGGGGCGCGGATGCCGGCCGAGGCGGCGCTGGTCACGCTGTTCGTCCTGGCCGGCAACACTCTGCTGCGTCCTCTGGTCGAATTCGTCGATCGCCGACCGATGACCCATGGCGAGACCGAGGCGCTCTATCGCGTTCACCTGACGCTGGCGCCCGAGCGCGTGGCGCATGGCCGTGATCTGTTGTTCGAAGAGCTTGAACAGATGCATTACCCGATCCGTCAGATCGAGACTTTGGCACAAAGCGACGAGGCGGTCGAACTGGCCGCCGTGCTCGTGCCGTCGACGGCCAAAGAAGCCGATCTCGACGCGATCACCGATCACCTCGCCCGCCATGACGAAGTGATTTCCGCCACCTGGACTGTCAGCACCACGAGTTGAGGGAACGAACCGCGATGAGCCCCGACCGCAACAGCGCCCGCCCCCTTCCCGCATTTTCGCGGATGCTGCGGCTGACCCGGCCCAGCCGGGAAGACGCGATCGCCTTTGTCATTCTGGCGGGGCTTGGTGTGCTGTTTTTCCGCGCGGCGGAAGGCGCGGTTGCGCCTTTGTCGACCTTGCAGATGGCCCCGGTCACGCTCGATCCCTGGGATCTTCCCTATTATGCCATGCGCACGGTCCTGCGCATGTTTGCAGCGCTGTTTGCCTCGACGGTGTTCACGCTCGTCGTGGCGACGCTCGCCGCGCGCAGCCGCCATGCCGGGCAATTGATCGTTCCTGCGCTCGACATCCTGCAATCGGTGCCGATTCTGGGCTTTCTGACCTTTACCGTGACCTTTTTCATGGGGCTGTTTCCGGGCAGCGTGGCGGGCGTCGAGGCGGCTTCGATCTTTGCCATTTTTACCAGCCAGGCCTGGAACATGGCCTTCAGCTTCTATCAGTCGCTGCGCTCGATCCCGACCGATCTCGAAGAAGCGACGATGATCTATCGTCTGTCGCCGATCCGCCGTTTCCTGAAGCTCGACCTCCCGTTTGGCACCCCGGCCCTGGTGTGGAACGCCATGATGTCGATGTCGGGCGGCTGGTTCTTCGTGGTCGCATCCGAAGCGATCACGGTCGGCAATACCACAGCCACGTTGCCCGGAATCGGCTCGTACCTTGCGCAGGCGATCACGAAACAGGATTTCCGCGCCGTGGCCGAGGCAGTCGGCGCAATGGCGCTGGTGATCGTTGCCTATGATCAGTTGTTTTTCCGCCCGATCGTCGCCTGGGCCGACCGATTCCGCTTTGAAATGACCGCCTCGACCGAACGTCCGCAATCGTGGGTGTTCGATCTGTTGCGCCGCACGCGGCTGCTGCCGGTGGTGCTGGCCCCGCTCGGCGCGATCGGTCGCCTGTTGCTGGCATTCGAGCCGCGCGCGGGGCGGCGGCGGGTCATGGGCGAACGGCAAGCGCATCCGGCGCTCGAACGAATCTGGCAGGTTCTGGTGGCGATCGCGGTGCTCGGCGCGCTGTTCCTGACCGCGCGCTATGTCATGCACTATCTCGTGTGGCGCGATGCGGTGACGGCAGTGCTGCTGGCCTGCGTGACGATGATCCGGGTGATCGTGTTGATCGCGCTCGCCAGCCTGATCTGGGTGCCGATCGGCGTGTGGATCGGGCTGCGCCCGGCCTGGGCCGAACGGCTGCAGCCGCTGGCGCAGTTTCTTGCCGCGTTTCCGGCCAATGTGCTGTTTCCCTTTGTGGTCATGGCGATCGTGCACTGGAACCTTGCGCCGGACATCTGGCTTTCGCCGCTGATGATCCTGGGCACGCAATGGTATATCCTGTTCAACGTCATTGCCGGGGCCAGCGCCATTCCCACCGACTTGCGCGAAGCGGCGGACATGTTCCATGTTCGCGGCTGGCAATGGTGGCGTCAGGTCGCCATTCCGGGGATCTTTCCCTATTATGTGACCGGCGCGCTGACTGCGAGCGGCGGATCGTGGAATGCCTCGATCGTTGCCGAAGCGGTCTCGTGGGGGCATCGCAATCTCGTCGCGCATGGCCTCGGCAGCTATATCGCCGAGGCGACGACGTCCGGCGACTATGCGCGGGTCGCGCTCGGTGTCGGGGTGATGAGCCTGTTTGTGCTGGGCTTTAACCGGCTGCTGTGGCGCCCGCTCTACGCTTACGGCGAACGCCGCATGCGCCTTACCTGATCCGAAACTGTCGACCTGCCGAATCCAATCCGATAGGAAGCTGAGCACCATGGCCACCGCTGCAATCGCCGAAAAGCCCCTGCTGGTCGAAGTCAAAGGGCTGCGCCATTACTATTCGGGGCAGGATCACCTCGTGCTCGACGATGTCAATCTGGAGCTGTCGCAGGGCGAGATCGTCGGCCTGCTCGGTCGGTCCGGCTCGGGCAAATCGACGCTGTTGCGCTCGATTGCCGGGCTGATCCGCCCGAGCGAAGGCATCGCGCGGCTGGTGCCGGGGCCTGATGTGCCCGATCCGTCTGTGGCGATGGTGTTTCAGACGTTTGCGCTGTTCCCCTGGCTCACTGTGCTCGAAAACGTCGAACTTGGCCTCGAAGCCCAGAAAATTCCAGCACCCCAGGCCCGCGCGCGCGCGCTGGCGGCGATCGACCTGATCGGGCTCGACGGGTTTGAAAACGCCTATCCCAAGGAACTGTCGGGCGGGATGCGTCAACGCGTCGGTCTGGCCCGCGCCTTGGTGGTCGATCCCTCGCTCCTGTTGATGGACGAGCCGTTTTCGGCGCTCGACGTGCTGACCGCCGAAACGCTGCGCACCGACTTGCTCGATCTGTGGTCGGAAGGGCGCGTGCCGATCAAGTCGATCCTGATCGTGACTCACAATATCGAGGAAGCGGTACTGATGTGCGACCGCATTCTGGTCTTTTCGACCAATCCAGGGCGCGTCGTCGGCGAAATCAGGGTCGACTTGCCGCAGCCGCGCGATCGGCTTGACCCCGCATTCCGCGCGCTGGTCGACGACATCTATGCGCGCATGACCGCGCGCACCGAAATCACCGCGCCGATGCGCGACGGCCTGTTCCCCGGCACCGGCATCGCCATGGTCCTGCCGCGCGTGTCGACGAACTCGATCGCCGGACTGATCGAAGAAGTCGACGGCACTCCGTTCGAAGGCCGGGCGAGCATGTCGGAACTGGCGGATTCGCTTCAGTTGGAAGCCGACGAACTGTTCCCGATGGCCGAAACGCTGCAATTGCTGCGTTTTGCCGAATTGCGCGGCGCCGAACTCGTGCTGACACCCGCAGCGCGGCGCTATGCCCAGGGCGATGTCGATCAGCGCAAGGCCCTGTTTGCCCAGGCGCTGAACCAGCACGTACCGCTCGTCCAGCATATCCGCCGCGTGCTCGACGAGCGGGCCAGCCACGAAGCCCCGGCCCGCCGTTTCCGCGACGAACTCGAAGACTACATGAGCGAGGACTACGCCGACGAAACGCTGCGCACGGTCACGCTGTGGGGCCGCTATGCCGAAATCTTCGCCTATGACGAAGAAGCCGACCGCTTCAGTCTGGAAGACGCGCGCTGACGCTGATTGACGCGGCAAGGCGGGGGGCTACACTCTGCCCTTTCCTGCGCCAACACTTTCAGCAAGGTTGCCCAATGCCCCAGAGTCCGCTGCTCGCCGCCGCCGCGCTTTTCCCCCTGCTCGCCATGGCGCCGGTTGCACACGCAGCAGATGCCACGGCGACCCGCGCCGCGATCGATGCCGGGATCGGCCGTGCGTGGAGCGATCTCGACGCGCTCTATGTCGACTTGCACAGCCATCCCGAATTGGGCTTTCAGGAAAACCGCACCGCCGCGCTGCTTGCCCAGCGGATGCGCAAGCTCGGCTTTGCCGTAACCGAGCATGTCGGCAAGACCGGCGTGGTCGCCGTCTATCGCAATGGCGATGGCCCGGTCGTGCTGGTCCGTACCGAGCTTGACGGGCTGCCGATGGAGGAAAAGACCGGCCTTGCCTATGCCAGCCGGGCGCAGCAGCCGGGCGAGGACGGCAAGCCGACGTTCGTTGCGCATTCGTGCGGGCATGACAATCACATGGCGTGGTGGATCGGCACCGCCGAGGCGCTCGTTGCGATGAAAGACCGTTGGCACGGCACGCTCGTCTTCATCGGCCAGCCCGCAGAGGAAATGGTTTCGGGCGCCAGGGCGATGCTCGACGATGGACTGTTCACGCGCTTTCCCCGCCCCGATTACGGCTTTGCCGCGCATGTCGATCCCGACCTTGCCGGCACGGTACATGTCAAGCAGGGGCCGACGACATCGGCGGTCGACACGATCCTGATCAGCTTCAAGGGCGTGGGTGCGCACGGCTCGATGCCCGACCGGGGGATCGATCCGATCGTCGAAGGCGCGCATTTCGTCAGCGATGTGCAAAGCGTGATCGCGCGCGAAAAAGACCCTTGGAAATTCGGCGTTGTCACCGTCGGCGCGTTTCACGCCGGCTCTGTTTCAAACATCATCCCCGACCATGCCGACCTGCAACTGACCTTGCGCTCGTATGACCCCGAGGTGCGCCGGATCATCAACGAAGGCGTCGAACGCACCGCACGCGCCGAGGCCGAAATGGCCCGCGCGCCCGCGCCCGACATCCGCCACACGTTTACCGCCAGCCCGGTCGTCAACGAACCCGCGCTCGCCGCGGCAACCGCCGCCCGGCTCAAGGCGGCGCTGGGCGAGGACAAAGTCACGCTCGTCCCCGAAGCGGCCCCCGGCTGGACCGCGAGCGAAGACTATTCGGAATTCGTGCGCGCAGGCATGACTCATTCGGTCTATCTGGCGATCGGCGGCTACCCCCAGGCGACGATCGACCGCTACAAGGCCGAAGGAAAGCCGCTGCCGGTCAACCATTCGCCGTTCTTCGCCCCCGATCACACGATCGCGATTCGCACCGGGATCGAAGCGTTGACGCTCGCGGTATTGGGCGTGACCGGCGGTTAATGCGGACGGAGCCGGTCGCTGTCGACCCGGCGAAAGGTATCGGCGCTGGCCGCGTTCCACCACCGTGCCAGCGTTGGATTATCCGTTCCGGCGAGCAGCTCTCCAGCTTTGGCAAAGGGATAGATTTCGTCAAACTGCCGCATTTCGGCGACGTTGATCCGCTGACGCAAATGAAACGGGCGCAGATCGGACGGGTTGTCGAGCCCGGTGGCAACGATGATCTCGTGCAGCGCCTTCATCGTTGCGCCATGGAAACGGGCGACCCGCGCGGCCTTTTCCTCGACCACCAGCGCGCGCTGACGCGCCGGTGACTGCGTGGCGATGCCGGTCGGGCACAGCCCGGTATGGCATTTGAGCGACTGGATGCACCCGATCGAAAACATGAACGCGCGCGCCGCGTTGCACCAGTCGGCGCCCAGCGCGGCGTTGATCGCAACCCCCGCGCCCGAGGTGACCTTGCCGCTGGCGGCGAGGCGCACTTCGCTTTTGAGCCCCGCGCCGACCAGCGCATTGCGGGCGATCATCAAGCCTTCGCGCAGCGGCATGCCGAGCCGGTCCGACAATTCCTGCGGCGCGGCGCCGGTGCCGCCCTCGCCCCCGTCGATGACCATGAAATCCAGCCGGATACCCGTCGCCAGCATGGCCTTGGCCAGCGCAAAGACTTCGTGCGGCATACCGACGCACAGTTTCAGCCCGACCGGCTTTCCCCCCGACAATTCACGCAAGCGCGCGGCAAATTCCATCAGTTCGACGGGCGTCGAAAAGGCGCTGTGACACGCCGGCGAGATGCAATCGACATCCAGCGGCACACCGCGCGTTGCCGCGATCTCGGGCGTTACTTTGGCGGCGGGCAAGACCCCGCCATGGCCGGGTTTGGCCCCCTGGCTCAGCTTGATTTCGATCATCCGCACCGAGGGATGCGCCGCGTGTTCGGCAAACAGCGCCGGATCGAAATGGCCCTGCCGATCGCGGCACCCGAAATAGCCAGAAGCAACTTGCCAGACGATGTCGCCGCCGTGCTTCAAATGGTGGGGCGACATCGAGCCTTCGCCGGTATCGTGATAGCATCCGGCAAGCTTTGCCCCAAGGTTCAGCGCCTCGATCGCCCGCCCGCCAAGCGCGCCAAAGCTCATCGCCGAGACATTGAGCCGCGATGCCGAATAAGGAACCGCGCATTGGCTCGACCCGACGGCAACGCGCATCCCCGCGTCGGCACCGGGATTGGGCAGCATCGAATGGGCGAGCCATTCGTACTCGCTGGAATAGACGTCAAGCTCGGTCCCGAAGGGATGGGCATCGCTGCTGCCATGCGCCCGCGCATAAACGAGATCGCGCTCTTCATGGCTGAACGGTCGTCCCTCAAGATCGCCTTCGACGAGATAGGATCGCGAAAAGGGGCGCATGCTTTCGAGCAGCCAGCGCAACCGCGCCGATCCCGGAAAATTGCGACGCAAGCTGTGTTTGGTCTGCATCAGGTCGATCACGGCCAGCAACAGCAAGGGCACGGCCAGTCCGCCAAGGATCAGCCAGGCCATCGCCCCGGTCAGCGCAGCCCCCGCCAGGCCCGCCACCATCAGCGCCAGCGCCAGCCAGATCACGAGATTGCGGCGCAAGGCGTGATCGCGAAAAAGCGCCGTTGCCACCGGGATCCGTGTGCTGTGCCCAGTTTCGCTCATTGCCAAGTTGCCCCCCGTTGCGAGCCCACGCGTCGCCCGGCATGCCTTGCCCGACCTGCCTCGGTTGTAAAGAGGGAGCTGCCGCCAAGCGCGATGGCCGGCTATAAATTCACTGTGGTTAAGCCGACATGACCGGGGGATCCGCAGTGATCCACCCCGCCCTGTTAAGCCGGTCGCGATCCGTGTCGGCGCATTGACCGCACTATCCCGGAACATCGGGCGGACAGGATACTGCGCCGATGAAGGGCATCATTTTCAACCTGCTTGAAGACGTCATGAACCATGCGCACGGCCATCATGCCTGGCCCGATCTGGTCGATGCTGCGGGCGTGAGCGGGGCCTATACCTCGCTCGGCTCCTATCCCGACGAACACTTGCTGGCGCTGACCGACACCGCCGCCGCCGTGCTCGGCCTGTCCAGCGCCGACATGCTGCGCTGGTTCGGTCGCAGCGCCATGCCCCTGCTTGCCACACGCTTTCCGCAATTCTTTGCCGCCCATCGCCACGCGCGCAGCTTTGTATGCAGCGTCAACGCCATCATCCATCCTGAAGTGCGCAAGCTCTATGCGGGCGCCGGATGCCCGCATTTTCACTTTACCGACCGCGACGACGGCGCGCTGATCATTGCCTATCAATCGCCCCGTCGGCTCTGCCCGCTGGTCGAGGGCTTTGTCGCCGGCGCGTCGGATCACTATGGCGAAACGGTCGCGATGGAGCACCTGACATGCATGCTGGATGCGCAGCCGCTGTGCCGGATTGCCGCACGGTGGCCGGCATGAAATCGGCGCGCATCGACTTGCCCGATCCGCTTGATGCGCGCATCGGCCAGCTTCAGCGCCAGCTTGCCCGCGAACGCAAGGCGCGTCAGGCTGCCGAGGCCATAGCCGAAAGCGGCCTGCGGGATCTGTATGAAAGCAAGCGTTTGCTAGCGCTGCTGCAGCGGATTACCGACCGCGCCAATGCGACCGACACGCTGATCGACGCGCTTGATTTTACCCTGGGCGAAATCTGCGCGGAAATGGGCTGGGATTTCGGCAACGCCTATCTCGTCCACTCAAACCTGGAAGCGATCCCCTGCGATTGCTGGCATGTTGCCAATCCCGATCACCTGATGCCCTTTGTCGAGGCATCGCACACCGCCAGCTTTCCGAGCGGCATGGACCTGCCGGGGCAGGTTGTGGCCGACCGGCGGGCGCACTGGATCGACGATGTCCGCACTGACGCCAATTTTCTGCGCCGCGATGTCGCCATCGCCTGCCGTGTGGTGGGTGGATGCGCCTTTCCGATCATGGCGGGCGGCGAAGTCGTCGCCATTTTCGAATTCTTTTCGCGCCGGTCGATCTCTGCCAATGCGTGCGTGATCGAAACCATGGCGCAGATCGCCCTCCAGCTCGGCCGCGTGGCAGAGCGCGAATACACGCGCGAGGCGCTGTTGCGCGATGCGCTGCATGACCCGCTGACCACACTGCCCAACCGGGTGCTGCTGCATGAACGGGCGAGCAGCGCCTTTTCCCGACTGCCCCCGGGTCAACACGGTCTTGCCGTGATGGTGATCGACCTCGACGGCTTCAAGGCGGTCAACGACAAGTTTGGCCACGATGCGGGCGATTGCCTGCTGGTGGCGACGGCAGCGCGTTTGCGCGATGCGATCGACGAATGCGTCGGCGGCGAAAGCGTCTGCCGTACGCGCGACGCAGACCATCAGCGCGCAAACAAGACGCGTGCGACTCTGGCGCGTACCGGTGGTGATGAATTCGTCGTGCTGCTCGAAAACATCGCCGATGAAGACCTGCCGATGACGATCGCCGCAAGCCTGCTAGCCGAACTGACGCTGCCATTTTCGATCGGCCGCGATGAAGTTGCCATCGGCGCGTCGATCGGGATCGCCCAAAGCAACCCGACCTATCGCGATTACGACGAAATCCAGCGCGACGCCGACCTGGCCATGTATGAGGCAAAGGCTGCGGGTCGGGGCAAGACAGTGATGTTTACAGAGGCGCTGGGCACCGAGGTTCGGCAACGCATGTCGCTGGAACGTGACTTGCGCGAGGCGATCACCGAGCAGCAATTTGTGCTGCATTACCAGGCGATCCTCGATCTGGGCACCAGCACGGTCCTCGGGTTCGAAGCGCTGGTGCGGTGGAATCACCCCCGGCACGGATTGATTGCGCCAAACGACTTCATCCCGACTGCCGAAGAAACCGGTCTGATCGTGTTTATCGGCGATTGGGTTCTGCGCGAAGCGTGCAAGGCGATCGGGCGGCTCCAGGCCAAAGGCCGCGATCGGAATACCCCCCTTTTCATTGCCGTCAATATCGCACCGCAACAGTTCCTTCAGCCCGATTTCGTGCCCTATCTGCGCGCCATGATCATGGAAACCGGGATCCCGGCGGAGTGTCTGAAGCTCGAAGTGACCGAAGGCGTCGCAGTGCTCGACGCCGAGCGCACGCGTCAGGTGCTGGAACAATGTCGCGACATCGGCATTCGCGTCGGGCTCGACGATTTCGGCACCGGCTATTCCTCGCTGTCCTATCTCCATTCGCTGCCGTTCGACACGATCAAGATCGACCGCGCCTTTGTCGCCGCGGTCGATCAATCGAAAAGCCGCAAGATCGTACGCACGATTCTCGATCTGGCGGGCGATCTCGATCTGACGGTCGTCGCCGAAGGGATCGAAACCGCTGAACAGCAGGCCGCGCTGACCGCGATGGGCTGCGAAATGGGGCAAGGCTTCCTGCTCAGCAGGCCGCTCGATGAAGCGGCGGCATTCAAGCTCTTACCATAGACCCGCCGCCGCCTCGCGGAGCACTTGCGCCGAACGATGCAGCGCGGCGGTCTCTTCGGCAGTCAGATCGGGCAGCAGCGTTGCGGTAACCCCGCCCGCACCGACCACGCGCGGCAGGCTGAGCGTGACATCGGCGATCCCGGCCACATGAGTCAACGTCGACACGGTCAGCACTGCGCGCTGATCATCACGGATCGCCTGGACAATCCGCGCGAGGCCCGCGCCAATGCCATACCATGTCGCGCCCTTGCCCGCGATGATGCGATAGGCGGCACGGCGCACGCCATCGTCAATGGCGGCACGCACCGCATCATCGAGCGTAACGCCCAACTTCGCCGCGCAGGCCGCCAGCGGCTGACCGCCGACCTGGGCTGCGGACCAGGCGAGCACTTCGCTGTCGCCATGTTCGCCCAGCACGGCGGCATGGACCGATTGGGCCGCAACCCCCAGATGCTCGGCAAGCAGCGTGCGAAACCGGGCGGTATCGAGAATCGTGCCCGATCCGATGACACGCCCCGACGGCAGGCCCGATGCCTTGCGCGCGATGCCGGTCATGATGTCGACCGGATTCGAGGCCACCACCAGCAAGGCATCGGGCGCGGCGGCGCGAACCCGGTCGATCGCCGCAGCAAAGACGTCGGCATTGCGCGACAACAGGCTTAGCCGGCTCTCGCCGGGCTTTTGCGGCACCCCGGCGGCGAGTATGACCACCCCTGCCCCGGCCAGTGCATCGTAATCCCCCGCCGATACCCGCACTGCGCCGACAAACGGCACGGCATGGGCGATGTCCTCGGCCTGCGCCACGGCAAGGTCCGGCTTGGCATCGACGAAGACGATTTCCGCTGCGGCATGCAACAGCGCGAGCGCATAGCCCGCCGCCGATCCAACCATACCCGCCCCGACTATTCCAACTTTCATGAATGCCTCCAGCTTTGCCGGAATCGTAGACGCGTTAGGTTGCAAGCAAAAGGCCCCGCCGGGGTGTCCGGCGGGGCCTTTGTTGTGTCTTCGATCCGTATCCGGCGTTCAGAGCTTTCCGACCAGTTCCGGCACGGCGCTGAACAGATCGGCGACGAGGCCGATGTCGGCGACCTGGAAGATCGGGGCGTCTTCGTCCTTGTTGATCGCGATGATCGTCTTGCTGTCCTTCATCCCCGCCAGATGCTGGATCGCGCCCGAAATGCCGACCGCGATGTACACTTCCGGCGCGACGATCTTGCCCGTCTGGCCGACCTGATAGTCGTTGGGCACATAGCCCGCATCGACCGCCGCGCGGCTCGCGCCGATCGCTGCGCCCAGCTTGTCGGCCAAAGGCGTGATCGTTGCCGCAAACGTGTCGGCATCCTTCAGCGCCCGCCCGCCCGAGACGATGATCTTCGCGCTCGTCAGCTCGGGCCGTTCCAGCTTGGCGATTTCCGAGCCGACATAGGTCGAAAGACCCGAATCCGCGCCCGCCGCAACGCTTTCGACAGGCGCGCTGCCGCCGGTCGCATTCGCCTTGGCAAAAGCGGTGCCGCGCACGGTGATCACCAGCTTGGCATCGCTCGATTCGACTGTGGCGATCGCGTTGCCCGCATAGATCGGGCGGGTAAACGTCCTGGGCCCTTCGACCGACAGGATGTCCGACACTTGCGCGACATCGACCAGCGCGGCGACGCGCGGGGCGACGTTCTTGCCCGTCGTCGTGGCGGGCGCGACAAACGCGTCGTATTCGCCCAACAGCCCGGCCACCAGCGGCGCGACGTTTTCCGCCAGCGCATGGGCATAGACCGCGTCATCGGCCTTCAGCACTTTGGCCACGCCTTCGATCTGCGCGGCCTGTGCCGCCACGCCATCAACGCCCGCGCCCGCCACCAGCGCGGTGACTTCGCCCAATTGCGCAGCGGCAGTCACC
>NZ_KQ954286.1:201971-336122 GCF_001519055.1 Novosphingobium sp. Fuku2-ISO-50
GTTGAGCCGCAAGTCCGCCGTGATCACCGCCGGCAGCGCCAGACGGACCGTTTCAAGACCGCCGTCGATTTCGCGCTTGACCACAACAGCATCGCCTTCGACGCTGATTTCATTGGCAAAGGTGCCCTGGCCGCGACCCAGCAGCGCGGCAATCATCTGCCCCGTCTGATTGCTGTCGTCGTCGATCGCCTGCTTGCCCGTGATGATCAGGCCCGGCTGTTCTTCGTCCGCGATCGCCTTGACGATCTTGGCCACGGCCAGCGGTTCGACTTCGTCATCGGTCGACACCAAAATCGCCCGATCCGCGCCCATCGCCAGCGCCGTGCGCAAGGTTTCCTGCGCCTTCGCCGGGCCGACCGAAACCACCACGATCTCGGTGACCACACCCTTTTCCTTCAGGCGAATGGCTTCCTCGACCGCAATCTCGTCAAACGGGTTCATGCTCATCTTGACGTTCGCGAGATCAACCCCCGTGCCGTCCGCTTTCACCCGCGGCTTCACGTTGTAGTCGATCACACGCTTTACCGTGACCAGCGCTTTCATTGCTTGCTTTCCTGTTCCTCAACATTCGACCACATTGACGGCAAGGCCGCCTTGCGACGTTTCCTTGTACTTGTCACGCATGTCGTGCCCGGTTTGGCGCATCGTCTCAATCACTTTATCGAGGCTGACCATGTGCGTGCCATCGCCCAGCAGCGCGAGCCGCGATGCGTCGATCGCCTTGACCGCGCCCATCGCATTGCGCTCGATGCACGGGATCTGCACCAGACCGCCGACCGGATCGCAGGTCAGGCCGAGGTTGTGCTCCATCGCGATCTCGGCGGCATTTTCGACCTGGCCGATGTTGCCGCCGAGCACTGCGGTCAGCCCGGCTGCCGCCATCGAACAGGCCACCCCGACTTCGCCCTGACAGCCGACTTCGGCGCCCGAAATCGAAGCATTGCGCTTGTAGAGCGCGCCGATCGCCGCCGCCGTGAGCAGAAACGTGCGCGTCCCTTCGCGCGTGCCGCGATAACACCGCACATAATAGCGCAGCACCGCCGGAATGATCCCCGCCGCGCCATTGGTCGGCGCGGTGACAACGCTGCCCCCCGCAGCATTTTCCTCGTTCACCGCCATGGCCCACAGATTGATCCAGTCGAGCACGGCCAGCGGATCGCCCAGCGTGGTCTGTTGCCGCACCGCCAGTTCGCGCGCCAGAGCGGCGGCGCGGCGCTGCACTTTCAATCCGCCGGGCAGCACGCCTTCGTTGCGACAACCGCGATCGATGCATTGCGCCATCGTATCGGCGATCAGATCGAGCCCGGCCTCGACTTCGCCGAGCGGCCGCCGAACGCATTCGTTGGCGAGCATGATGTCGGCAAAGCTGAGCCCTTCACGCGCACCGATTTCGAGCAGTTCCTCCGCCGAGACGAAATCGTGCGGCAAGTCCGGGCCCAGATCGCCGTCGCGCATGTTGCCGAGCGCTTCGTCTTCATCGAGAACAAAGCCGCCGCCGATCGAATAATACATCCGATCATCCAGCACCGCACCATCCGCATCGTGCGCAACGATCGCCATGGCGTTGCTGTGAAACGGTTTGCGCTCCCGCTGATAGAAATGAAGATCGCGCGCCGGGGCAAAGGCCACATCGTATTCGCCCATCAAGGCGAGCCGCCCGGTTTGATGGACTTGCGCCACGATCATCGGCACGCGGTCGGGATCGACCAGCGCCGGGATTTCGCCCGCCAGGCCCAGGATAATCGCGCTGTCGGTGGCGTGGCCTTTGCCGGTCAGCGCCAGCGAGCCATAAAGCGACACTTCCACATGCGCGACTTTGTCCAGCAGCCCGTTTTCGCGCAGCCGTTCGCCAAAGCGCCGCGCCGCGACCATCGGCCCGACGGTATGCGAACTGGAAGGGCCGATGCCGATCTTGAAGAGGTCAAAAACACCAGCGATCATGGCTTGCCTTTCAGGCGCGTTCGGGGATCGCGGCGATCTGCGGCGGATGGCCCCAGTGCGCCAGGGCACGCATGAGGTCCGCGCCGCTCAGGCCGATCGTCGCGGTATTGCGCAAGGGATGCACGTTGACCGTATCCGCACCAGCGAGCCGCTCGTCGAGCACCACGCGCACTTTGCCATCCGCATCATTCATCGCGGCAAGCGGCGTGACTGCGCCGGGTGTCACGCCCAACAGCGCCTCCATATCCTCCGCCTTGCCAAAGCTCAGCTTTTTGGCGCCGATCACCGGGGCCAGCGCTTTCAGATCGACGCGCACGGCATGATCGACCGTGACGAGGAAAAAAGCGCCGCCGCTGTCCTTGAGAAACAGGTTCTTGGTATGCGCACCGGGCAGCGCGGCATGGATCGCCTCGCTTTCCTCGACGGTAAACACCGCCTCGTGTTCCAGCGCGGTCCAGGCGATGCCAAGCGATTCGAGATCGGCGTAAAGCTTGCCCTCGCTCATTTGAACACCACCGTACGATTGCCGTTGAGCATGACGCGATGTTCGCAATGCGCCTTGACTGCGCGGGTCAGGACGCGGCTTTCGGTTTCCTGACCCTGGGCAATCAGGTCGTCGATCGTGTCGGCATGGTCAACCATCGACACATCTTGCGCGATGATCGGCCCTTCGTCGAGGTCTGCCGTCACGTAATGCCCCGTTGCGCCCATCAGTTTGACACCGCGTTCCCACGCGCGATGATACGGCTTGGCGCCCTTGAACGCGGGCAGCGACGAATGGTGGATATTGATCACCCGGCCTTCGAGCTTGCGACAGGTCGCGTCGGACAAGACCTGCATGTAGCGGGCCAGAATGATCAGGTCGACGCGCTGTTCCTCGATCATCGCGAGCAGTTTCGCTTCCTGCTCTTCCTTGTTTTCCGGCGTGATCGGCAAGTGGAAAAAGGGAATGCCTTCATGTTCCACGCGGCGCTGCCAGATCGTGTGGTTCGACACCACGCTGGTCACCTCCATCGGCAGGTAACGCGTCGCGGTGCGATAGAGCAAGTCGTTGAGACAGTGCCCGCCTTTGCTGACCATGATCATCGCGCGCTGTTTCACGCGCAGATCGTGGACGCTCCAATCGAGATTATAGGCAGCGGCGACCGACAGGAACGCCTCGCTGAACTTTTCGCGGGTCAGCCCCTCGGGCCCCTTGAACGCAACGCGCATGAAAAAGCGCCCGTTATGCGCGTCATCGAATTGCGCGCTGTGGGCGATGTTGCAATCCTGCGCGGCGATCGACCCGGCAATGGCCGCGACCAGCCCTTTGCGGTCCTGACACGAAACCAGCAGCACAAAATCCGGCCGAGTGAAATCAGCTCTTTGCGTCATGTCCAACGATGCTCCTCGAAGGGCGCGACCACCCTTGTTGCACACACTGTCTATTGCGGCGCGCGCGCAACGGGAATTGCCTTGGCATCAGATAAGGAGGAATGATACATAGCTTAAGGGAGCATGATCGAGGGGACATCAATGCTGCGCTTGCCATCGGAATTCGATCTCCACGCGCTGGAAGTTTTCGTAGTCACTGTCGAGCTGGGCGGCATGACCGCCAGCGCCACGCAATTGCGCATTACCCAGTCGGCCGTGTCGCAGACGATTACCCGGCTCGAAGCGGGAATCGGCACGCCGCTGTTCGACCGTTCGCTGCGCCCTTTGGGCCTGACGCCTGCGGGGCGTGCGCTTTATGAACGCGCGCGGCGCCTGCTGACCACGGCGCGCACGGTGATCGACGAAGTGCGTGAAGGCGCCAACTTGCCGGTCGACCAGATCACCATCGCCATGTCCGAAACCTTTGCCACGCTACTGACCGCGCCGCTGCTCCACCGCTTTGGCATGCGCGTCGGGCGCTGGCGCATCCGCTCGGGTATTTCGCTGCTCCAGCAACAGGATTTCCTCGCGCGCCGCGTCGACATGCTGGTGACCGGCAGCAACACGCTGGAAAAGCATCCCGGCATCGAACATCACGATGTCATGGACGATCCCTTCGTCCTGATTTTCCCCCGCGATTACAGCGGCAGCGGCGACCCGACCGAGGCCGCAAGCCGCCTGCCCTTCATCCGCTACTCGCTCGACCACGGCATGGGCCAGCGCATCGAAAGCCAGCTCACGCGGATGAAACTGCGCATGCCCAATGTGGTCGAAGTCGACATCATCCATCAGCAATTGACCTCGGTCGCGCTCGGTATCGGCTGGAGCATCACGTCGGTCCTGTGCCTCGCCGCGATGCCATCGCTGGTCGATCAACTCCGCATCGAACCCCTGCCCCGCGCCCGCTTTTCCCGCCGCGTACAAGTCGTCGGCCGCAGCGCGGAACTGGGCAACCTAGCCGAACAGACCGCCCAGATGGCCCGCGAAGTGATGATGGTCGATTGCCTCGTCCCGCTCTATCAGCAACTGCCCTGGGTGGAGGACTTGATGAAGTAACCACCTCGCACCGGCGGATTACCCCTGGATCGCCCCGTTCGCTTGTGTATATTATCAGGAGACGCCAGCCAGCCTTGCATTTCATAGCCCCATGCTATGAATTTTTCGGCCAGCGTCTTTCAGGATATCGCACGAATGGTCGTGCGTTTCCTTTTATATTCGGGATATTTTCATGTCGGCCAGATGCGCCATTTTTGTCGATTTCGACAATGTTTTCACGACACTTTGGGGTTTGGACCGCAACGCGGCGCTCCGGTTCGCATCCGAGCCGGCCGACTGGCTGCAGGTTCTTGCCAATTCCTGCCTCACCGGCGAGCCGCGCCGATGGCTCGTGGCGCGATGCTATCTCAATCCGGCGGGATATGCGCCCACGCCCGGTGAAGCCAACGATCGGCTCTATTTTTCCCGTTTTCGGCCAAGCCTGGTGCGCGCCGGGTTCGAGGTGATCGATTGCCCTGTGGTGTCGCGCGGCGGCAAGAACGCAGCCGATATACGCATGGTGGTCGATGCGCTCGATCTTCTCGGCCATCGCACGCACTTCGACGAGTTTGTGCTGGCGTCGGGCGATTCCGACTTTACCCCCCTGCTTCAGCGCCTGCGCGCCGAAGACCGCCGCATTACCATCATCTCTCCAGGCTACCTCTCTTCCGCCTATACCGCGATCGCCGACCGCGTTGTCGATTTCGATGCGATGATGGACTTGCTGGCCGCCGATGCCAATGCTGCATCCGATGGCGACGAACAGCGCGAGGCGATCAATGGCCCCGTAAACCTTCCGGACAGCAAAGCCCAATTTGCAGAGCTCATCCGCAAGCGATACGCACAAGCCGGTACGGCCTTGAATCTCGCCGCGCTGGCGTTCGAGGCAGCACGCACCTGCCCCGGCGCAAAACAGTCCGGCTGGTTCGGCACAGCCGGTTTTTCCGCTGCCGTCTCGGCATTGGATCTGCCAAACGTCCGGTTTTCGCAGCATCACATGTGGGATAGCGAAAGGCACGAGCCGCCAATTGCGGAAAGATCGAACATTGGCAGCGAGTTTCCGCCGCCTGTGGCTCTGCTTTCACGCGAGCTGGATCTGCCCCGGATCGAACAGGCCGATTGGCCAAAAGTCTTTGATGTTCTTTCGCGCTATGCAAAAAATCACGAATTCAATCTGACGGAAGCGACGCGCTGGTGCCGCGACACGCTCGCCGACGAGGGCGTGCAGACCGCGCGCAACGCGGTCGGCTACATCATGCGCGTGGCACAATTCGGCGGAGCCCGGCTGGATGCGGACGTAGCCCCCGAACCGGACGATATTGGCCGCGCCTTCCTCGGGGCAGTGCTCGACCGGGCTTCTGCCATCGGGCTGACTTTGTCGCCGGATGCCGAAGACGCTGTCGCTCAATGGCTGGGTATCGAATGGCTTGCCGAATAAGACAAAAAAATGGCCCGCAAATCCCGAGGGATGTGCGGGCCAGTCAGGGTGAACCGGTTTGATCAGACGATGCCGTCGGCGATAGAATGCCACAGCCAAGGCGCGAAGCTGCGCCAGACTTCGACGTGGAAGCGGTCGGGGGCCATGGCCCAGAGCTGAATTTCGACAGTTTCGAACACGGTGCGCGTCGCACGGCCCGGAGCGAAATTCGCAAGGTCGAGCGGGCAGCCGCGTATCAGCGCGGCGACGGCGCCGGGGCCTTCGACGGTAAAGCCGACCGAACGCGCCGTGACATCGACCACGCTGAGCGGTTGTCCCGATACGGCAGGCACCGGACTGCCTTCGGGCAGAAGCGCATGCCATTCGTCGGGGCCGAGACGGGCGATACCGTCAAGCTGCGTGCCGATGCGTTCAGGCAAGGCGCGGCCCAGCGCCGCCGACAACACGCCGACGTCCTTGGCGCGGAGCGACAGGCGCACGCGCGGTTCGGCAGGCGACAGGCTGACCGACAGGCCGTTGACCGCGCCCGTGTGCGGCGCAGTGCCGGTGGCAAGATCGGTGGCGCCGATGGCCAGCGGGGCGATCTCAATCATTGAGGCGGCTCCCTTCGGGATCATAAAACATGGGCGCGGTGACCTTGGCGCGGATGACCTTGTCGGCCATCGGCACGAAAATCGTTTCACCGATCCGCGCGCGTCCGTCGGCGATCACCGCCAGCGCGATCGTCCGGCCCAGCGTCGCGCTGTGATAGGACGAAGTGACATGGCCGATCATCGGCACCGGGATCGGCGCATCGGGGTTGGTGACCACTTGCGCGCCTTCTTCCAGCAATTCCTGCGGATCTTCGGTCAGAAGCCCGATGAACTGCTTGCGCCCCTTGCGCGTCATTTCGGGGCGCGCCAGCGAGCGCTTGCCCACGAAATCGGGCTTTTTCTTGCCCACCGCCCAGTCGAGCCCCATGTCGCCCGGCGTCATCGTGCCGTCGGTATCCTGCCCGACGATGATGAACCCCTTTTCGGCGCGCAGCACGTGCATCGTTTCGGTGCCGTAGGGGGTGATGCCATAAGGCTGACCGGCATCGAAGATCGCTTCCCACACTTTGCGACCTTCGCTGGCGGGGACATTGATTTCAAAGCCCAGTTCGCCGGTAAAGCTGACCCGGAACAGCCGCGTCGGCACCCCGGCAATGGTCCCTTCGCGCACCGCCATGTGCGGAAACGCTTCGGGGCTCAGATCGATCCCGCCGACCAGCGACGCGATCACGTCGCGCGCGCGCGGCCCTTGCAGCGCGATCACCGCCCATTGTTCGGTGGTCGAGGTCAGCCAGACGTCAAGATCGCTCCATTCGGTCTGAAGATAATCCTCCATCATCCCCAGCACGCGCGGCGCGCCGCCTGTGGTGGTGGTCAGATGAAACCGATCGTCCGCCATCCGCGCCGACACGCCATCGTCGGTGATGAACCCGTCTTCGCGCAGCAGCAGGCCATAGCGGCAGCGCCCCGGTTGCAACGCCTTCCACGGGTTGGTGTACATGCGGTTGAGAAATTCGGCGGCATCGGGACCGACCACTTCGATCTTGCCGAGCGTCGAGGCGTCAAAGATGCCGACCGACTGCCGCACCGCGCGGCATTCGCGCGCAACTGCGGCGTCCATGTCTTCGCCGCCTTTGGGGAAATAGCGCGCGCGCCGCCAGTTCGCGACGTTTTCAAACACGGCGCCTTGCGCAGTTGCCCAGTCATCGATCACCGATTTGCGCACCGGCTGAAACAGCGCATCCTTGTGGTGCCCCATCAGCGCGCCAAACGTCTGCGGCGTATAAGGCGGGCGAAACGTGGTCAGCCCGATTTCGGTCACCGGTCGCCCGAGCACGCCCGAAGCGATCTGCAAGGCATTGAGATTACTTGTCTTTCCCTGATCGGTCGCCATGCCGTTGGTGGTATAGCGCTTGATGTGCTCGATCGAGCGAAAGCCTTCCTGCACCGCGAGCTGAATGTCGCGCGCTTTCACATCGTTCTGGAAATCGACGAAAGCCTTTTGCCTGGAAACCGGCAGGCTGTTGGGCAGGACCGAAGTGATCGCGCCCGAGCCGAAATGCCAGGCCCCCGCCCCGGCGCCGACCACGCGGCACTTTTCCTGCGGCTTGCCCGGCAGATACGTGCCCCAGGCTTCGTTCCAGACCAGGCTGCCCTTGGCCTGGCTCCACAAGTGAACGCTGGGCGTCCAACCGCCCGCCATCAACACCGCATCGCAGGCAATCTTGTGCGCCGGGCCCGTTCCGCCCGCCGCAACCGTCACGCCCTTGACCGCATGGCGCCCGGCAACCGCCGTGATCGCGCTGCCGAGATGAAGCGCAATCCCCGCTGCGCGCGCCGCATCGGCCAGATCGGCGGGAACGACGGTGCGAATGTCGACGATCGCGGCAACGTGAACCCCCGCCTCGATCAGCGCGAGCGCATCGCGCCAACCACTGTCATGCGCGGCCATGATCACCACCGCGCGCCCGACCGCCACACCATAGCGCAGCGCCAGCGTGCGCCCGGCGCTCGCCAGCATCACGCCCGGCACGTCGTTGCCGTTGAACACCAGCGGGCGCTCGATCGCGCCTTGCGCCAGCACGACTTCGCCCGCGCGGATGCGCCACAGCTTTTCGCGCGGGCCCTGCGCCTCGGATGGGGCGAGATGATCGGTCAACTGTTGCGAGGCGCCGACGAAGTTCTGGTGGTAGTATCCAAACGCCGTCGTGCGCGTCAGCACGGTGATATTGTCTGCCGCAAACAGCTGCGCCGTGAGCGCGTCGAGCGTGGACCACAGTGCCGGATCGGCCAGCGCGGCGCCGCCCAGTTCATCCTGTTCGTCGATCAGGATGACGCGACTGCCCATCTTGGCAGCTTCCAGCGCGGCTTCGATCCCGGCGATGCCGCCGCCGACGACCAGCACTTCGCAATGCGCATAGGTCGCGTCATAATGATCGGGATCGCGCGTGACCGGGCTGTCGCCAAGCCCGGCGAGACGGCGGATCACCGGCTCGTAGAGCTTTTCCCAAGCCGATCGCGGCCACATGAACGTCTTGTTGTAGAACCCCGCCGGAAACAGCGCACTGAACCTGTCGTTGATCGAGACGACGTCGAATTTCAGCGAGGGCCAGCGGTTCTGGCTCTCGGCGACAAGCCCTTCGTGCAGCGAGACTTGCGGGGCGCGGACATTGGGCGTGACCCGTGCCGGGCCGCGATCGACGCTGACCAGCGCATTGGGCTCTTCGACGCCCGTCGCCAGCAAACCGCGCGGGCGGTGATACTTGAACGACCGGCCAAACAGCGTGACGCCCGACGCGACCAGTGCCGAAGCCAGCGTATCGCCGGCAAAACCCTGATAGCCCGCGCCGTCGAAGCTGAAGCTCAAGGCACGGCTGCGATCGACGCGCCCGCCGCTGGAAAGACGATACCCGCTCATGCCGCGCCACCGGTCTGGGTGATCTTGGCAGGACGCGCTTCGCCGGTCTTGTACGTCACTTCAAACCGATCGCTAACAGTGTCACGCACTGCATTGAAAAAACGGGCACAACCATGCGCATGGCGCCAGCGTTCGGCATGAAGCCCACGCGTGTTGCTGCGGATATAGAGATAACCCTCCCACTCGCTGTCGGTGAGCGCCGAAGGATCGAGCGGGCGCGCGATATGCGCCTCGCCGCCATAGGTGAATTCCACCTCGGGGCGATCTTCCTCGCAATAAGGGCAATGGATCAAAATCATCGCGGGTCTCGCAATTTCAGTGCGCAACGGCTGCGGCAGCAGCCTCGTCGATAAACCGGCCCGTGCGGAACCGATCGAGATTGAAGGCTGCGTTGATGGCATTGGGCGCGTCATGCGCGATCGTATAGGCCAGCAGATCGGCAGCGCCGGGCGTCGCCTTGAAGCCGCCGGTGCCCCAGCCGCAATTGACATAGAGCCCCGCAACCGGAGTCTTGCCCAGAATCGGCGAACGGTCGGGCGTGACATCGACGATCCCGCCCCACGAGCGCAACATGCGCATTCGCGTAAAGATCGGGAAAATCTCGCAGATTGCGGCCAGCGTATGCTCGATGATGTGCAGCGCGCCGCGTTGCGAATAGCTGACATACTGGTCGGTCCCGGCGCCGATCACCAGCTCGCCCTTGTCGGACTGGCTGATATAGGCATGCACCGTGTTCGACATGACGACGCAAGGGAAGATCGGTTTGACCGGCTCCGACACCAGCGCCTGCAAGGGATAGCTTTCGAGCGGGAAACGCAGCCCCGCCATGTCCATCACCACCGAAGTATTGCCCGCAGCAGATACCCCGATCTTCTTCGCGCCGATGAAGCCCTTTTCGGTATCGACGCCCAGCACAGCCCCGTCGGGGCCGCGACGGATGCCGGTGACCGCGCAATTCTGGATGATGTCGACCCCGCGCGCGACGGCGCCGCGCGCATAGCCCCAGATCACGGTATCATGCCGCGCCGTGCCGCCGCGCCGCTGCAGCGCGCCGCCGAGCACCGGATGGCGCGCATTGGGCGAAATGTCGAGCGGCGGGCAATAAGCCTTGCACTCTTCGGGGGTCAGCCATTCGTTGTCGACGCCATTGAGCCGGTTGGCATGAATGTGCCGCTTGAAGCTTTGAATATCATGGATATTGTGCGCCAGCATCAGCACGCCGCGCTTGGAATACATGACGTTGTAATTGAGCTCCTGGCTCAATCCGTCCCACATCTTCACCGCATGGTCGTAAAGATGCGCGCTTTCGTCATAGAGATAGTTGGAGCGGATGATCGTGGTGTTGCGCCCGCCGTTGCCGCCGCCGATCCAGCCCTTTTCGATCACCGCGACATTGGTGATGCCGTATTTCGCGGCCAGGTAATAGGCCGCGCCAAGACCATGGCCGCCGCCGCCGATGATGATCACATCATAGGCGGGCTTTGGCGCCTTTTCGGGCCAGTGCTCGGGCCAGCCCTTGTGCCCGTTCATCGCCTCGGCGATGAGGTTAAGTCCGGAAAAGCGCTTCATTACAGAATGATCCAGTCCATTTCTCAGGCCGCTTCGATGGCGCGTTCGCTGGCTTCGACGTAAAATGTCTTGAACGCATCGACGAGCTTTTCCTCGACCGAATACAGCCCCTGGCGATAACCGTCGGTCATGATACCCTTGTGGTTCAGCGCCGCCAGATAGCTGTCTTGCGCATTGGTCGCGCGCCACACGGCGGCCAGGTTTTCGGGATCGTAATCGACGCCTTCGACCGCGTCCTCGTGGACCAGCCAGGTCGTGCGCAACAGCGTCTTGTCTGGGCCGAGCGGGGTCAGCGAAAACGTCACGACATGGTCGTTGCAGAAATGGTGCCAGCTATTGGGCTGGGTCCACACCGACAGGCTGCTCGGTTCATCAAGCCCGTGCGCCCAGATCGGGATGCGGCACGCCGGCTTACCGTCGAGCGTCTGCGACACCGCGCCATGCGCCAGCGGCAATCGGGCGACGCGGTGCCAGCCGGTCCGGCCATTTTCCTCGGGGAACTCGATCAGGTCGTGATAGATCCCCAGATCCCGCCAATGCTGGCGCTGCGCCTCGAGCATGGCATCGAACGCGGCATCGTCGACCACATCTTCCGCGCCATCTTCGGGCAGGCCCTTGCCGAACCCGTAGGTCGACAGCGATTTCAGCAGTTCGGGGTGGTTCTGGTCGCAGTGGTAGCACTCGCGATTGTTTTCCATGACCAGCTTCCAGTTGGCCGGTTCGATCAGGGAATCCTGAACCGCGACTTTCAGCGTGTCGAGATTGTAGAGGCTGACCTGTTCGGCAATGTCAGCCTTGGCCCGGCCAAACGGCGGCGGGTTGTCCGACAGGCACACGAACAGCAATCCGGCAACGTTTTCCAGCGCCACCGAAACCAGCCCGTGATCGGCCTTTTCGAATTCGTCGGGCATGTTGCGTGCCGCCAGCAGCTTGCCGTCGAGCCCGTAAGTCCAGAAGTGATAGGGGCAGATCAGGCGCGGAGAATTGCCGCTTGCCGCCTCGCAGATCCGGGCACCGCGATGGCGGCACGAATTGTAGAACGCGCGGATTTCACCATCGCGCCCACGCACGATGATCACCTGGTTGTTGCCCAGTTCGAAAATGAACCAGTCGCCCGGATTTTTCGCCTGCGCCACGGTACCGGCATACAGCCACACCGATTTGAGCATGACCTCGGTGTCGAAATGAAACGCCTCGTCACCGACGTACAGATCGCGCGGCAAGGTCATGCCCGCCCGGTCGTGTTTGAGCAGTTCGGCGATTGTGTCGAAAGTATGCATTGCGATCAGCTCCGCAAGGCGTTGTTTTCAGGATCAAACGGCGATTCGGGGATGACCACGGCCCGGTGCGCGGTGCCCAGGATCGAAATTTCAAGCTCGGTGCCGACCGCAGCATGGTCCGGCCCGACCATCGCCAGCGCCAGGCTTTTGCCCACGCGCCAGCCATAACCGCCCGACGTCGCGCGACCGATCAGCGCGCCATCGCGATAGATTGGCTCCGACCCGCGCGCATCGGCGTCGGTCACGCCAAACACTTCGAGCGTCACGAGCTGCCACTTCAGCCCGGCTTCCTTGTGCGCAAGAACGCCTTCGCGCCCCTTGTACGCCGGTTTCTTCATGCTGACAAAGCGTTCGAGGCCGCTTTCGAGCGCATTGTATTCGATCGACAGTTCGCGCGGGATCAGCTTGTAGCTCTTTTCCAGCGCCATCGCGGTCATCGCGCGAATGCCGAACGGCTTGATGTCGAATTCCGCGCCCGCCGCCATCAGCGTGTCGAAGATGTAGTTCTGCATCTCGATCGGGTGATGGATTTCCCAGCCCAGTTCGCCGATGAAATTGACGCGCAGCGCATCGACCCGCGCCGCGCCGATCGAAATCGGCTTTCCGGTCAACCACGGGAATGCCGCATTCGACAGATCAGCGCCGGTTACTTTGGCCAGCACGTCGCGCGAACGCGGCCCGGCGAGCACCAGCACGCCCATCGCCGTGGTCAGCCGTTCAAACCGCACCGAACCATCGGTCGGCAGCGCCTTCAACAGATAATCATGGTCATGGCGTTCAAGCGCCCCTGCCGAGACGAGATAATAGGTCTGGGGCGCCTTTTTGTAGACGGTGAATTCGGCGCGGACCCCGCCTTCGTCGGTCAAAAGGTACGACAGCGACAGCTTGCCGACTTTCTTGGGGACGACATTCGACAACAGGCCGTTGAGCCAATCCTCGGCACCGGGGCCGGTGATCAGGCACTTGGCAAAGGCGCTCATGTCCTGAAGGCCGACCTTTTCCGAAACGTGGCGGCATTCGGCGCCGACGAATTCGAAATAGTTCGAGCGACGGAACGACCACTTTTCGCGGATCGGTTCGCCCGGCACGACCGGGTGATTTTCGTTGAGAATGGTATCGGCCTTGTCGAGATCGGCCTCGGTCAGCTCATAGCCCCTGGGCGCAAACCAGTTGGGGCGTTCCCAGCCGAACACCGAACCGAACACCGCGCCCAGATCCTTCATCCGATCATAGCACGGCGTGCGGCGCAGCGCGCGCGCCGCTTCGCGCTCTTCGTCAGGGTAGTGGATCGAAAACACTTTGGCATAGGCTTCTTCATTCTTTTCGATGAGATAGCCTTCGCCGGCATAGTCGCCAAAGCGGCGCGGATCGACACCCATCATGTCGATCGTCGGCTCGCCGTTGACGATCCATTCCGCCAGCTGCCAACCGGCACCGCCGGCTGCGGTGATGCCGAAGGAATGGCCTTCGTTGAGCCAGAAGTTCTTCTTGTCCCAGGCAGGTCCGACGATGGGCGACCCGTCGGGCGTATAGGCAATGGCGCCGTTGTAGACTTTCTTCACGCCGACTTCGCCAAACGCGGGAACGCGGGCGATGGCGGAAAGGATATAGGGCTCAAGCCGATCGAGCGCGTCGGGGAACAGTTCGTATTCGCTGTTCGCCGCCGGACCCTTTACATAGCATGCAGGCGCGCCGATTTCGTAGGGCCCGAGCAAGAGACCGCCGGCTTCTTCGCGCATGTACCAGCTGGCGTCGGATTCGCGCAGTACGCCCATTTCGGGCAGGCCCTGACGCTTGCGCTCCATGATCGCCGGGTGCTGCTCGGTCACGATATATTGATGCTCGACCGGGACCACCGGAATGTCGAGCCCGATCATTTCGCCGGTCTGACGGGCAAAGCTGCCGGTCGCCGACACGACATGTTCGCAGGTGATTTCGCCCTGATCGGTCGTGACCACCCATTCGCCATTGGCCTTTTGCACAATGCCGGTGACGGTGGTGTTCCGATAGATCGTGGCGCCGCGCTGCCGCGCCCCCTTGGCCAGCGCCTGAGTCAGGTCGGCAGGCTGAATATAGCCGTCGGCCGGATGCTGGATCGCACCGAGAATGCCGTCGGTTTCGGCCAGCGGCCACACTTCGCGAACTTGCTCGGGGGTCAGCCAGTTGACGTCGACGCCGATCGTCTTGGCCACGCCCGCGTAATAGCGGTATTCGTCCATGCGGTCCTGGCTGGTCGCCAGACGGATGTTGGAAACCCTGGAAAAGCCCACATTCAGCTCGGTCTCCGCCTCAAGCGAGGGGTAGAAATCGACCGAATACTGATGCAGCTTGCCGACCGAATAGCTGAGGTTGAACAGCGGCAAAAGACCTGCGGCATGCCAGGTCGAACCCGAGGTCAGCTCCTTGCGCTCGATCAGCACGACGTCCGACCAGCCGAGCTTGGCCAGGTGATACAGCGTACTGACGCCAACCACCCCGCCACCAATCACCACCACGCGCGCTGTCGTCTTCATGCTCGCCCCTCAGGCTTTTCAAACCGATGTGAACCCACGGTATGCCAGTTTCACGCCCCCCTCGCCAAGGCCGCTTATCCTCATACGAAACACTAATGACCAATATCAGCAAAACTTAAATCAAAGGCGCAAACCGGGCGCAGTCATGATGGCGCCCCTTTTTCACGCACGATGCCCCGGAACCTTGCGGAACCGGGGCATCTCGGCGTTCAGATCGGCAACACCTCAGAAGTGATAGCGGACATTGATCCCCCAGGTGCGCGGCCGGTTGTAAACCGACTGGGTTGCGCCGGAATAGTACACCCCGTCGTAAGCATAGATCCGATAGGCCCGGTTGAAGATATTGTTCACATAAAAGGCCAGATCGACATTGCTGCCCTTCGGGGTAAACCCGATGCGCGCGTTTTCGACATGGTACGCCGGCTCCTCTTCGACCGGAGCGCACATCAAGGTAAAGCACATGTGCGACTGGTACATGGCATCAGCCTGGATCATCGCATTGCCGCCGGCCAGCGGGAATTCATAACGCACCAGCGCATTGCCCGACCAGTGCGGCGCCTGCGGCAGGTCATGTTCGACAACCGTCACGCCGTCGGGCAACGTCACGTTGGGGACATGGCTTTCTTCCCATGAACCCGTCAGATTGAGCGTCAGGCCGTCAATCGGGTGCGAACTGAATTCAGCCTCGATCCCTTTTGCCTTGGCCTGCAGGTTGACGATTTCCTGCGTATAACCGACTTGCTCGAACGCCTGATAATTGTGGTAATCGTAATAGTAGGCGACGATGTTCAGGCTCGAATGGCCGGGCAGACTGGTCTTGATGCCCACTTCATAGTCATTGAGCACTTCAGGGCGGAACGCGATGCCGTTGATCGTGTCATAGACCGCCTGCCCCGGGAACGGCGTGCCGGTCGAGAAGCTGAAGCCGCCCGACTTGGAACCCCGGTTGTAGCTGGCATAAAGCAGCGTGTTGGTCGTTGGCTTGTAGTCCACTTCGGCCCGCACGGTCACCCCGGAGTAGTTGGGGTGGGTGTCAGCGGGCGTCGCCGTGATCGTGCCGCCGGTAGTCGCGCCGGTAGGATCGTTGAACGAGATCCCGTCGGGGCAATAGTGCATGGTAAAGCCTGACCAGTATTCCTGGCCGTTATAACAGCCAAGTTTGTGGTCATGCCAATAGCGCGCGCCCAAAATCAGCTTCCACTGATCATTGGCCTTGAATTCGTCCTGTGCGAAAAATGCAAAGCTTCGGGTCTGCTGATAGAACTGCACCTGCGGATCATACTGATCGAAGGGCGTGGCATATTGCGCGGCAAAATGGCTTTCGATCGACATCCCGAACGCGCCGAACACCAGATAGTTTTTGCCGAAGCTGGTCGCCGCGCGCAGTTCTTCGGAAACCTGGTTCATCCGGTCCCGCTGATTGAAGATCGTACCCGGCGCGTAGCAGGTCACCGAGGGAATGCCGGGGCAAGGACCGGGCGTATAGGTCGCGCCCTGCACATAGGGAAATTCGGGCTGGCTATCGCCCATTTCGTTGTAAAACTTGTTGAGGTATTGATAGTCGGTGATCGACGTCAGGTCGAACAAGCCGACTTTGGCATCCATCCGGTAAGTCGCGCCAAAGAACTGGCGCTCGACTCCCGGGTCGCCGGTCGCCGCAATCGTCCAGGGATTGCCGCCTTGCCACGCGATTACCGACGGGTTGAAATAGCCCGTGCCCATCGCGCCCGGCTTGTTGCCGCTCGTCGCGGCCCAGAGGCCGCAGACCTGGTTGGGTGCGAGGTTTACACCCTGGTCCTGCGCATTGGGGCACGATGGCGACAGCGCGTACATCGCCCCCTGCCGCTCGTGATCCGCCTCGGTATAACGCAGCGTCAGCTTGGCCTTGAAATCGCTCGACGGTTCCCATTTGAAAATGCCGCGCAGCGCCCAATGGTTGTTGGCGCCACGGTTGGGCTGGCCGGGGATCACGTCCTTGATATAGCCATCGTCGCGGTCATAGAGGCCCGAGACGCGCACGTCGAAATCCTTGGCGATCTGCCCCTGCAACGCGCCCTCGACAATGACCTCGTTGAACCGGCCGTAAGTCGCGGACAGATAGCCCGCAGTCTGGTCGGTCGGCTGCGTGGAAATGAACTGTACCGCGCCGCCGGTGGCATTGCGGCCAAACAGCGTGCCCTGCGGCCCGCGCAGCGCTTCGGCGCGTGCCAGATCGAAAATCGGGAAGCCGGCGGTCGACATCGTCGATGAATAGCTGTCATCCTGATAGACGGCGACCGGCGGCTCCTGTTCGTCGCCATAGGAATTCTGTGCCACCCCGCGCATGTTGAACACCACCTGCGACGAGGCATAGGCATTGAAGCGCAAATTGGGCACGGCCCGAACGACGTCGGTCGCATTGGTGATATTGAGGTCTTTGATCGTTTCCTTGTCGAGCACGGTGATCGCGATGCCGACGTCCTTCAGCTTCTGCTCGCGATGCTGCGCGGTCACGACGATGTCGGTCGATCCGGTCGTCGACAGGCTTGCGTCGGCAGGCGCCGCCTGGGCCATCGCGCAATCGGGGCCGAACGCGATCAGCGCGGCCCCGGCCATCAGACCGGCGGTGATGGCACGGTGGGCGGCCGTTCGACTCTTGCCCGGCATTTGGCCCATCGGGCCCTGTTGTACAGTCCTTGACATTGATAGCTCCCCTTCAAGCCATCTGAAACCCGATGGCGCTTTTCTTGATCAACCCGTTCCCAGTGCCAAAAGGTGCCTCAAGCGCCGCAACGCAGCAAGACGTCCGCCCCACCCTTTTTAGGGTTCGAGACGCCTCGAAACGCGTCGTAAAAATTCCTTAATATAACATATTATCAATATGTTATGCGGTATTTTTGGGGCAACTTACTCTTTCGGCCACTTTGTATCGGCAATAAATTTTATTTCCTGACGGTCTTTTTCATGGCCCCTGTCGCATTTTTGGCACTACCGGCGCAAAAGGCGTTCTCGACGATCCCTTCGCACGCCTGTTCGCAGCCATTTGCCGATTGCCGCAGGCGGGGCGATCAAAGGCCCCCGCGCTGACTTTCCGGCGCCTCCACCGCAGGAAGCAACGCGCTGAAATTCATGATTTTGCTGCAGCAGCAAAGATCTCCGTCAGCGCCCTCCATCGGAAAAAGTTATCGTTTTCATAAGCATTTTTTAAAATGGTCGCACCCCGAAAAATCATCTCAACAAATTGATTTATTGAGCTTTTCGCTACCAGTTTGAAATTGCTGCAATGCCGCATCGCGTCAAAATCGACGCCTCGGCCCGCTTGCCGAATTGCGACGTTTGATGCACCTTTTGCTCACAGGGAATGGGCCGATCGTGCATGGCGCGATCGGTTTTCAGATGGCTTGAAGGGAAGCTATCAATGACAATGACAACACATGAGGATCCGAAGGGCCGGACGTCGACCACACGCCGGACCGCAACCACGCGCACCGTTTTGACCGGCAGCCTGCTGGCCGGGGCCGCATTGATCGCGTTCGCCCCCGATTGCGCGATGGCCCAGGCCGAGGTCGCCCAACCGACAGTCGCGCCCGACATCGTCGTCACCGCGCAGCGCCGCGAGCAAAAGCTCAAGGATGTCGGTATCGCGATCACGGTTCTCGACAAGGAAACGATCAAGAACCTCAACATCACCAACGCGACCGACGTCATTCGCGCCATTCCGAACTTGCGCTTCAACGCCTATGCCTCGTCGCAAGTGGTGTTCAACATGCGCGGCATCGCGCAGAACGACTATGGGGACGAGCAGGAACCGCCGGTCGCGGTCTATCAGGACGACAGCTATTCGTCGTCGATGGCCACCGCCAGCTTCCCGATTTTCGACCTGGCGCGCACCGAAGCGCTGCGCGGGCCGCAGGGTACGCTGTTTGGCCGCAATGCCACCGGCGGCGCGGTACAGTTTATCTCGGCCCAGCCGACCGATCACACCGAAGGCTATCTGTCGGGGACATTCGGCAGCTTTCACCAGACCACTGTCGAAGGCGCGCTGTCGGGTAAGATCGCCAAAGACTTCGACGTGCGCGTCTCGGGCATCTATGATCACGACGACGGCTATATCAAGGACATCCTGCCCGGCCAGCCCAACCGCGGCGGGAACAACCATTGGGCCCTGCGCGGCATTTTCAAATGGACGCCGTCGAGCGATTTCACCGCCAAGTTGACACTGCGCTATACCGAATCCGATCATGAGCGTCAGGCCGCGATGTACGCCCTGTCGCCATCATGCCCCAATGCGCAAATGCAGGGCGAGAACCTCTATCCCGGCCAGACCTGCTCTTACTGGGGCACGACCGGAACGATGGCGACCGGCTATACCAACAAGTCGGTGATCGCCTGGCAGGGCGGCAACCCATGGTCGATCGCAGCCACCGGTGATCCGGGCGTCAGCCGCCAGTTCTTCGGCGCAACCTACCGGATGGATGCCAAAGTCGGCCTGTTCGACCTGACCTCGATCACCGATTACCAGTACGTCAACAAGTTCTATAACGAAATGGGCGACAGCCAGCCCGAATTTCCCTATGTTCAGGGCGCTTCCTATACCCCGGGCCCCTGCCCCGGCCTGACTTCGGTCACATGCTATGCGCCGGGCACGATCTTCTATCAAAAGGACAAAACCAACCAGGTCTCCGAAGAACTGCGCGCCGCGACCAGCTTCGGAAAGAACTACCTGGTATTCGGCGCATTCGGGATGGCGATCGAAAGCCATTTTGCCGCACAATATGCGACCCCGTTTGACAGCTACGACCCGACGGTGACGTTCTACCAGCACACGTCGAGCTTTGCCTTCTTTGCCCAGGACGAATTCAAGGCCACTGATCAGTTGAAGCTGATCCTTGGCGCACGGTACTGGCAGGATCACAAGCAAGGCTGCTATAACGGGAAAGAGTACTATAGCAATTTTACAATGCATTATTGCCCCGATGGGCTGAGCTTCAACGACCCGGCCAATCTTCTTTCCGGCAGCACCGCCGCCGGCAGCTTTACCGCCAGTCCGTCGCAGGCGGACCCGACGTTCCGGGGCGTCACCATCCGCGCCGAAGTGGATTACAAGCCGACGACGAACACGCTGCTCTATGCCAGTTACAACCGTGGGTCGAAGTCGGGCGGTTTTACCTTCTCGACCGGCACGCCGACACTGTCGGCCACCGATCAGGCGGTCTATGACACGATCAACGGTATCGCATTCCGCCCCGAGGTGCTCAACGACTATGAAATCGGGGTGAAGACCAACCTGCCCGGCCATTCGACATTCAACCTGGCGGCCTATTACTACGATTATCACAATTACCAGGCGTTTGTGCAGGTCGGCTACACCCAGGAAATCCGCAACCTTCCGGCCAAGGCGGGCGGGATCGAGGCCGAATTCACCTCGCACCCTATCCCCGGACTGACTATCAATCTGTCCGGCTCGTGGGAAGAAAGCCATGTCCACGACGTGCTGCTGCCCGATGGTGCGACTGTGGTCACCCACGATCTGCCGCAGGCGCCGCAGTGGTCGGGCAACGCGCTGCTGCGCTATGAATTCCCGCTCGCCGGGGGCAATGCGGCAGTTCAGGCCGACGCGCTCTATCAGTCGCACATGTGCTTTACGGTGATGTGTGCGCCCGTCGAGCAGGAGCCGGGATACCACACCGAGAACGCGCGCATTTCGTTTAGCCCGAAAGACAGCAATCTCGATCTCGCGGTTTACGTCAACAACGTGTTCAATCGCGCCTATCGCATCTACGCTTACGACGGGTCGCTGTTCTTCGGCTCGACCGAAGGGATCTATGGCAAGCCCCGCACCTGGGGCGTGACGGCCCGGTATCACTTCTGATCCCGGTATTACTTCCAATCGATGCCAGGCTGACGCAGAACGATGCCCCGGGCCGCAAGGCGCCGGGGCATCGCCGATAAAGGGCGTACCCAAAATGCCTGTCCGTGTGCAATGCGGCCTTGCCATTGCCCCCAATCCAACGGAGACAAGCCCAGATGAAGCCAAACCGCACCGCCTCTGCGAATCTTCGCAACCGTGTCCTTGGTCTTGCCTGCACGCTCACGCTGGGGGGTGCTCTGGCGCTCGCGGCGACGGCATCGCTGGCCGGGCTGCCCGATCCATCAAGCTTGTCCTATCCCGTCGCGGCGGAGCAATGGCCGCTGACCGGGGGGGATCAGTCGGGCACCTGGTTTTCCGCGCTGACCCAGATCAACGATACCAACGCGGGCCAGCTCGGGCTCGCCTGGGCCTATGACATGGGCACCGATCGCGGGCAGGAAGCGACCCCGCTGGTGATCGACGGAGTGATGTATACGTCGGGCGTATGGGGCATCGTCTATGCGCTCGACGCCACGACCGGAAAGCTGATCTGGCAATTCGATCCGGGCATCGATCCGATGTCGGCGCGCAATGCCTGCTGCGACACGGTCAATCGCGGCGTTGCCTATCGCGACGGCGTGGTCTTCGTCGCCTCCGAAGACGGCAAGCTGCACGCGCTCGATGCGAAAACCGGCGCGGAAAAGTGGACCGCCGACACGATCATCAATCGCAAGCAGGTCTACGCCTCGACCGGGGCCGTGATCCTGACGAGCGACGCGGTGGTGATCGGCAATTCGGGCGCCGACCTCGGCGACGGATCGTCGCGCGGCTATATTTCAGCCTGGGACATCAAGACGGGCAAGTTCAAGTGGCGCTTCTTCACGGTGCCGCCCGCGCCCGATCAGCCGTTCGAACACCCCGAGCTGGCCATGGCGGCCAAATCGTGGGGCCCGAACCGCGACGGCAAGTACCAGAACGGCGGCGCGGTGTGGGACGGGCTGTCCTATGACCCGCAGACCGACCAGATCGTGTTCGGCACGGCCAATGCCTCGCCCTATCTGCGCGTCAAGACCGGCGCGGAGCGCCACGACGACCTGTTCAACGCCTCGATCATCGCGGTCAACGCGCAAAACGGGCGGATGAACTGGTATTATCAGGAAACTCCGGGCGATTCCTGGGACTATGACGCGGTGCAGAAGTTCATTTTCGCCAATCTGCCGGTCGGCGGCGAAAAGCGCCGCGTGGTGATGCAGGCGTCGAAAAACGGGTTTTACTACACGCTCGATCTCAAGACCGGCAAACTGCTCGCCGCCGATGCGTTTACGTATGTAAACTGGGCCAAGGGCGTCGATCTGGCCACCGGTCGGCCGCAGTTCACCGAAGTCGCCGACTATTCGAAACGGCCGAAAAACGTCTATCCCTCATGGGCCGGTGGCCACACCTGGAATCCGATGTCGTTCAGCCCGAAGACGGGGCTCGTCTACATCCCGACGCTCGACGTGCCCAATGTCATTCTCAACATGGCCGGCAACGGCGGCGCGCTCAAACACGTCGAAGGGTTTTTCAACGCCGACGGCCTGATCCCCGACGACACCTACGATCCAGCGGGCATGAAGCGGCTGTTCGGCGCCCTGCCCGACAAGGCGGAACTGGCCAAGGAGCGCCCCGGCACCAGGATGGTGCGCGAAATCCTGAAAGCCTGGGATCCGGTCAAGCGCCAGGTGGTGTGGAGCCAGGTCACGTCCGAAGGCAACCGCGGCTATGACGGCGGCGTGCTGTCGACGGCGGGCAACATCGTCGTCCAGGGACGCGGCGACGGCACGATCTGGGTCTATAATGCGACTACCGGTCAACCGATCAAGACGATCCAGACCGGCAGCCATATCATGGCCGCGCCGATGACCTATAAAGTCGGCGGCGTACAATATATCGCGGTTCAGGCCGGCTACGGCGGGTCGGGCATCAGCTTTCCGATCCCGCCGTCGAGCGCGGCCTATCGCAACATGAACACCAACCGCATTCTGGTGTTCAAGCTGGGCGGCGGCGCGGTCACGCCGCCCGAACCGCGCGTCAATCCGTTCGATTATCCCGAGCCGCCCAAATTCACCGCCACGGCGGCCCAGATCGCGCACGGCGAGGAAAAGTTCACCGAATACTGCTCGCGCTGCCACGGCTTCGGCCCCGGCGTGACTCCCGACCTGTCGCGCCTGCCGCCCGAAGTCCACGCGATGTTTGCCGACATCGTGCTCAAGGGCGCGCTCGCGCCGCTCGGCATGGCGCCCCTGAACGACGTTGTCAGCAAGGATGATGTCGAGGCCATCCATGCCTACTTGCTCGATCAGGAAAAACAGGGCTACGAGGCGCAGCATAAAAAAACCGCCGGCAACTGATCGTCGGCCAAATTCAGGGAAAGACCTTTGTCACACGACGCCACGCTCGCGCATTCGTTAAAGCCGCGCCACGTGACGATGATCTCGATCGGCGGGATCATCGGCGCGGGTATCTTCGTCGGATCGAGCGTGGCGATCCACATTGCCGGCCCTGCCGTGCTCGCGACCTATTTCCTGTGCGGCCTGCTCATCTTCGTGATCATGCGCATGCTGGGTGAAATGGCCATGGCGCGCCCCGGCGTGGGCTCGTTCACGGGCTATACCTCGCTCGGCCTCGGGCCCTGGGCCGGGTTCACCAATGCCTGGCTCTATTACTATTTCTGGGTCATCACGATCGCGGTCGAAGCGATCGCCGGGGCCAACATGCTGATGCCGTTCGTCCCTTTGCCGATGTGGGCGCTGGCGGCGCTGCTCATCGGGGCGATGACGGCGGTCAACCTGTTCTCGGTCAAGACGTATGGCGAATTCGAATTCTGGTTCGCCAGCCTCAAGGTCGTGACGATCGTCGGCTTCATCTCGCTCGGGCTTGGCTATGTGTTCGGCTTTGGTCCGGGGCTGGCCGCGCTGGCCGCGCAATTCAACGCGCATGGCGGGGCGCTGCCTTCGGGCTGGAGCGCGATTTTCCTGGCCATTCCGACCGTCATCTTTTCGATGATGGGCAGCGAAGTCGCGACGATCGCGGCGGTCGAAACCGAAGATCCCGCGCGCAACGTCGTGCGCTCGGGGCGCACCGTGGCACTGCGCATCATGTTTTTCTACCTTGGCTCGATCGCGGTGATCCAGGCCATCCTGCCGTGGGATCAGGTCGTTCCGGGCAAATCGCCGTTCGTGGCCGCGCTTGGGCTTATTCACGTTCCGGGCGCCGAAGCGATCATCGGCGCGGTGATCTTTACCGCGATCATCTCGTGCCTCAATTCGGCGATCTATGTGACGAGCCGGATGCTCCACGAAATGGCGCAGCGCGGCGACGCACCGGGCCCGTTCGGCCTGTTGTCCGCGCGCAAGGTTCCCGCAAAAGGCATCCTGGTCTCGGCGGTGCTCGGCTTTGGCGTGGTGATGACCTCGGTCCTGTCGAAAAACGGCCTGTTCGCATTCCTCGTGCAATCGTCGGGCGCGACGATCCTGTGCGTCTATCTGCTGATCGCGTTTGCCCAGATCCATTTGCGCAAGCGCCTCGAACGCACCGGCGAAGCGCTGCAGATCAAGGTCTGGCTGTTTCCCGTGGTCAGCTATGCTGCGGTGCTGAGCATTCTGGCGGTGCTGGTGATGATGTTGCTGTCGAGCGAAGAGCGCACCGAAGTCGAGCTGTCGACGGGCGTGTTTGCGCTTTGCGTGCTCGCCTATCAGTTGCGCGCGCGCCATGGCAGCCCGGTCGTGGCGATCACTGAAGGCACGCGCTGATGCGTCTTGCCCCCTTTGCCCTGCCGGCCCTGCTGACAATGGCGGGTCTGGCGCAACCGGCTGCGGCAAAGCCCGAGCCCGTTCTTGCGCTGACCAGCCCGGATTTGCCCGCAGGCAAGGACATTCCGGTGCTGTTCACCGGCAAGGATTTCGGCTGCACCGGGGGCGAGGTTTCGCCCGCGCTCGACTGGCACGGTGCGCCGACAGGGACGAAAAGCTACCTCGTGACGATGTACGACCCCTATCGCCCGCCGCAATCGGGCTGGTGGCACTGGATCGTCGCCGACATTCCCGCAGCGGCCCATGGCCTGCCGCGCGGTGCGGGCAATCCCGGCGGGGCGCTGCCTGCGGGCGCGCATAACGTTCGCCCCGATGGCGATGCGCCCGCCCCGCGCTATTACGGCCCCTGCCCCGACAAGGGCAATCCGGCGCACCATTACGTGATCACCGTCTATGCGCTCGATCTGGCCACGCTCGGCCTGCCCGAAACCGCGACGGCAGCCGATTACGACTATGCCACCAGCGGCCATGTCCTCGCCCGCGGCCAGATCGTGCGCAGCTATCGCCGCCCCTGATCGGGCTTGGCGATGCGCCCAGTTAAAACGATTGCATAAATGCGGTAAAGGCTTGGCAGAGACCCGCCGCCCGTGCCACTCAAGCCCTGCCGCGCAAGCGAGCGAAGTTTGAGAGGACGGGACATGCAAAGCCAGAATAGCGGTCTGATCGGGGCGATCGAGGCCGGCGGCACCAAGTTCATCTGCGCGCTGGCGCAAAGCGACGGCACGATCGTCGCGCGCGCGCGGATCGACACGCGCACCCCGGCGGAATGCTTTCCCGATCTCGCCGCATTCTTTCGCGAAAGCAGCGAGGCCCATGGCCCGATCGCCGCGTTCGGCGTCGCCAGTTTCGGCCCGATCGACATCGATCCGACATCGCCTGCCTATGGCACATTCACCACCACGCCCAAGCCCGGCTGGCAGGGGGCGCGGTTTCACGACGTGCTCGATCCGTTCGGCGTGCCCTTTGTCGTCGATACCGATGTCAACGGCGCGGCGCTGGGCGAATATCTCCACGGCGCAGGCCAAGGTGCGCGCACGCTCGCCTATACCACGATCGGCACCGGCGTCGGCACCGGGGTCTTGCGCGATGGCCGCTCGATGATGGGCTTTTCGCATTACGAGATGGGGCATATCCATCCCAATCACGACCGCGTCGCCGATCCCTTCCCCGGCTGGTGCCCCTATCACGGCGATTGCCTCGAAGGGCTGGTTGCAGGGCCCGGCATCATCAAGCGCTGGGGCAAGAGCCTCGACCAATTGGCGGGCGATGCCGACAAGATCGAGCTGATCGGCGGCTATATCGCCGATCTTGCCGCCGATCTCGTGCTGATGCACATGCCCGACCGGCTGATCTTTGGCGGCGGCGTGATGAAGGCGCCCGGCCTGATCGAGGCCGTGCGGCGGCGCACACTCGCGCGGCTTAACGGCTATATCCGCCACCCCCGGCTCGATGCGGGGCTTGAAACCTATATCGTCGGCCCGGCGCTCGGCGACGATGCCGGGATCACCGGCGCCATTGCCCTGGGGCATCAGGCGCTCGCCGATCGATAGGCGTCAGGCCATGACTTGCGCGATATGGCGGGCATGGTCGGGCGCGCGTGCGGCTTCTTGCGCCATCGCCGCGCGCAGCTTGGCCAGCCAGTCGCGCGCGTCGATGCCGCGATAATCGATCAACGGATCGCAATCCTCAGGCACATTGCCCTGCCCCAGATGCACCGCCAGCCAACTGTCGGGCCCAAACAGATCCAGCTCGCGCGCAATCAACCGACCGTGCCGACGGAAATGCGCGATCTTGAGCGCCAGTGTTTCGGGCACGTCCATCGCGGCGGTGTGGCGCCACAGCTCGGCATCGTCGCGCTGCATCAGCTTGTAATGCAGGATGATGAAATCGCGGATCCGCTCGGTCTCTCCGCATGCTACGCAATTGAACTCGTCGATCACCAGCGGATCGAACCGCTTGTCCGGGAAAAACGCGATCAGCTTTGAGATATTCGCCTGGATCAGGTGAATGCTGGTCGATTCAAGCGGCTCGAGAAAGCCGCTCGACAGCCCGATGGCGATGACATTCCTGACCCAATGCCGCCGCCGCCGCCCGGCCTTGAAGCGGATAAAGCGCGGATCGGCCAAAGCTTCGCCGTCGAGCCGCCCGGCCAGCAATGTCGCGGCGCGATCGTCGTCGAGAAACGCGCTGCAATAGACATAGCCATTGCCGATGCGATGTTGCAGCGGGATGCGCCATTGCCAGCCCGCCTCTTGCGCCGTGCTGCGGGTATACGGCGTGGGATTGGTCGATCCTGCCGGGTGTGCGCAGGGCATGGCCACCGCGCGATCGCAGGGCAGCCAGTGGCTCCAGTCTTCAAACGGCTCGTGCATCGCCCCGTCGATCAGCAGGCCGCGAAACCCGCTGCAATCGATGAACAGGTCCGCCTCAAGTCGTCGCCCGTCATCGAGCCGCACCGCTTCGACAAAACCGGTCTCGCCATGCTGATCCACCGCCGCAATTGTGCCCTCGACCCGCGTCACCCCGCGCGCTTCGGCATAGCCGCGCAGAAACCGGGCATAGCCCGCCGCGTCGAAATGATAGGCATAGTCGAATGTCGACATCACGCTGCGCGGATCGGTCGCCGGTTTGGCCATCCGCCCGGCGCGCGCCAGAGCCCAGGCCATTGCATGCTCGTCAAATGACGAGGTATCGCCCATCGCCCGCGCGCGCAGCCAGTAATGGTGCAGCGAAACGACATCGAAATTGCGCCCGTGCGGGCCAAAGGGGTGAAAATAGCGGCCATCGCGCGCGCCCCAGCCGACGAATTCGATGCCCAGCTTGAACGTGCCTTGCGTGGCGCGCAGGAAATCCTTTTCGGCAATGCCCAGGGTTTCGTTGAACGTGCGGATCGGCGGGATCGTCGCCTCGCCCACGCCGACAATGCCGATATCATCGGATTCAACCAGCGTGACCTGGCATTCGTGGCGCAGGATCTGCGCCAGCATCGCCGCCGTCATCCACCCCGCCGAACCCCCGCCGACAATCAGCACCTTGCGAATGCGCGTATCGTCCATTGCCGTCGCCTTATCCGAAAAAGGGCGGGCCGACGCCTCCGCGCCAACCCGCCCCCCTTTATCACACGAACACGATCACGCGCCGCTTCAGAACGTGAACTTGAGCGAACCCTTGACGCTGCGGCCGTCGGCGACCGTCGCGCTGTAGAATCCGCCGCCGACCGTGCCCGGCTGACCGCCCTGGAGCGCCAGCGCATTGAACAGGTTGTACACGTCGACCCCGGCCTGGAGATTTTTGGTCAGCCAGATCTTGGCGAAGGCCGTAAACACCGCCGAGCCCGGATAGCTGTATTCGGTCGCGCCGACATATTGCGGCGTGCTGGTATTGCCCGTCACACTGACCCCGAGCGTCGATGCGTCGGTCGGGCGATAGCTTGCCTGAACCGTATAGGCGAGATGCGCCAGAGCCGAATGCTTCGACGCCGCGCCGGGAGTCGTATAGTTCGAGAAATCGCCGGTCAGATTGGCAACGAGATTGAACCGACCGAGCGCATAAGTCGAAAACAGCTCGTACCCGGTATCTTTGTACTGGCTGGTCAGCGTACACGTCGTGTTGACCGAATAGCTCGGATCGATCGGCGCACAGTTCGCGCCGATGCCGAACGAAGAGATCGAATACTTCGTCTTGAACAGCGTCGCTTCGACCGTGTAGTGCCCGCCAAACAGGGCACCACGGCTCTTCACACCGATTTCATACTGATCGACCGGATAGCGTTCCGATGCCAGCCCTGCCGCATTGAGCGAACCGTCGGGATTGGCATTGCCGGTCCAGGCAAGCCGGTCGGCGTTGAAACGCACGCCATGCGCCGCACGCGCAAACACCGACGTGTTGCCCGTCGCCTTGTAGAGCAGACCGACGGTCCAGTTCGTCGCGTGCTGGTTGAAGTTGAAATAGGTCGGCGTGTCGAGAAAGGCATAGGGTATCGCCGTCACGACCGGCTTGCCGGTGCGCGGATCGATCTGGGTCACATTGACCGTGCTGACCGAGCTGGCGCCCGAGCCGCCCCATTGCGTGCCCTGATAATGGAACAGTTCTTCGCGCACGCTGCCGTCGAGGCTGAACTTGTCGAGGTCGAGCACGAGATTGGCATAAGGCGCATTGATCGCGTAATCGAGATCATAGCTCTGCGCGCAACAACCACCGGTCCCCCAGTTGTTGTTGTAACCCGCCTGACCATTGACCGCGAGCAGATTGCCCGTGCCGTTGGCCCCCGAAACCGGGTCGAGCATCGCCGGATTGGCCCCGTTCGAGCCTTCCGAGAACGTCACGTTGGGGTGCCAGTCGATCCCGACATGCTGGTCGAAATAGAACCAGCCGGCGTGCGCCGTGGCCAGCAGGCTGCCCATGGTAAACTTGCCCGACAAGGACAGGTCGTTGGCGACGCTGTTGAGATCGCGCATGTGCGAATAGATGTCGGTATTGGTATTGATCACCGATCCCGAATAGACCTGCCCTGCGTTGGCACCGTTGGCATAGATGAACGAACCGATGGTGTTCGCCGAATTGGGAATGGTCGACCCGATCAGGCCCGAGGCAAGCGTGCCGCCGTAAAAGCCCGCCGCGAACGAGCCGTTGACGAAGCCGACGCGACCGTTTTCATCGACCGTGATCGCATCGCTCAGGTTGTAGTGGAACTGCAACTGGAACAGGCGCTGGTGCGTGACGATGCCGTTGTTTTGCACAGTTTGCGTATTGGCGCGCGAAGCATCGGTGCCGTCATAGTTGACGACGGTCCACTGCCGATTGAAAATCGAATAAGTCCCGGCCTGATCGCGATAATCAAAGCCCGGCGCCGCGGCAAAACCCGAATAGGATGAACCGTTCAGATTGCCGGTGACGAGACCCGCGTTGTACGTCGGCTCCTGCGTATCGGCGATCTTGAACAAGATGCGGATGAAATTGCGCGAATCCGCAAATTCCTTGGTGATGTTGCCTTTGATTTCATACGAATCGCTGACATTGTATGACGCATGGCGCGTGCCGTGGCCAATGTCGAAATAGCCACCGACATTGAAATAGGTGCTGTCGTTCACGCTGCTCGACAGCAGGCCTTTGACTTTGGTGTAGTCGTAATTGAGGCCCTTTTCGAGCTCGACATAGCCGCCGTCGCTCTTGCTGGTCTTGCTGATATAGTTGACGACACCGCCGACCGCCTGTGAAGCGAATGTCGAGGCGGAACCACCCCGGATCGCCTCGACGCGTTCGTCGATCGGGCCGATGTGCGTGAAATAGTCGTTATTCGCAAACGACATGTCGCCATTGAGTACGACCGGCAAACCGTCTTCCTGCACTTGCAGAAACGGCGACCCGCCCGATGGTGTGGTCAACCCGCGAATGGTGATATTGGCATTGCCGCCGGGGCCGCTATTGCCCGGAACCTGGATCCCGGGAAGGAACCGCATCAATTCGGCATCGCTGGTCGGGTTGAAATTGGTGATCTGATCGTTGCTGACCGACGAGACCGAGACCGATGTGTTCAGCTTGCTCTGGCCGCCCTTGACCGCGGTCACGACGATTTCGGAAAGCGTGTCCTTGCTCGCGTCCACCGACTTGTCGGCAGGCGCCTGCTCTGCGGCAAACGCGGGCGCCGCAGAAAACGCGACGATGCCGGCAACGGCGGTCAAAGCCGCGAACGAGACACACGAATGCAATGCTGGGCGCTTCATCAGGTATTCCCCCATGGAACGCCCCCGCCTCAACAGGCGGGGGTCGAATGAGGACGGCATAAATCCTATTACAAACGTTTGCAACCCCAATTGCAAAGGATTGCATTGACCATTGGTGCAAGCTCGACGAGTGTGGCGCGGGCGCACCACCCCTCCATTGGGCGGCGCCCGGCTTGCATTCCGCAAGTGCAAAGGCCAGACACAACGCCATGAACGAGGATAATACCGGAGAGGCGAGCATGCCGGAAGCGGGCATCGCCGCGCCGCGACAACGCATTCGCAATATTACCGAACTGGCCCAGCTCGCCGGCGTTTCGCCCGGCACGGTCTCGCGCGCGTTGGCCGGAAAGACGCTGGTCAATCCGCAAACGCGCGAACGCATCCAGACGCTGGCGCGCGAACACGGCTTTCGACTCAATCAGATGGCGAGTCGCCTGCGCACCCAGCGCACCGGAGTCATCGGCGTGGTCTTTCCGCTCGGTCATGAAAACCGGCAACACATCTCCGACCCGTTCTTCATGTCGCTGTTCGGCTATCTCGCCGACGAACTGACCGAAAGCGGGCATGACATCATGCTGTCGCGCGTGATTCCCGGCGATACCGAATGGCTCGACCGGATCGTCGATTCGGGCATGCTCGACGGCGCGCTGGTGATCGGCCAATCGGATCAAAGCGCGGTGATCGATGCCGTGGCCGCGCGCTATCTGCCGCTGGTGGTCTGGGGATCGCATCGACCCGATCAGGTGCATTGCACGGTCGGAGTCGACAATCGCCTGGGCGGGCGCCTTGCCGCCGAGCGTCTGCTGGCGATCGGCAAGACCCGCCTCGCATTTCTGGGCGAAACGCGCGGACCCGAAATCGCCGACCGTCTGGCCGGTGTGCGCGATGCCATCGCCGGGCGCAGCGACGTGACCTTGCGCGTCATGCCGACCCCTTTGTCGAGCGAAGCCATGGCCGAACAAGTCGCAGAACAATTGGCCGAACTGGGCGACGATCTCGACGGGATTGTCGCCGCGTCCGACGTGATCGCGATGATGGTCTTGCGTGTTCTGCACGAACGTGGCGCGCGCGTACCCCAGGGAATCGCGGTGGTCGGGTTCGACGACTTGCCGCTGGCCACGCGCACCGTGCCGCAATTGACCACCGTGCGGCAGGACATCGCCGCCGGGGCCAAGGCGATGGTCGGCGCCCTGATGCAGCGCATCGCGGGCGTCGCGGCCCCGGCCACGATCCTGCAGCCGGAACTGATCATCCGCGAAAGCGCATGATCACCGGGCGATTGATCACCCCGCGATCAGCACCCGATCGCCGTCATAGCGCAAACGAAACACCGGCGCGGGCGTGCCGCCGAAATGGCTGCGCAACAGTTCGGGATGGTCGGCAGGCGAGCGCCCCTCCATGCCCCAGTAATCGATGAAGCTCCACACTTCGTCTTCGCCGGTGACCCACCAGCTATAGCTCTGGGCCGGTTCGTCGAGCGGGTTGGCGGCGACCAGTCCGTTGCCGTTGACCGGGCGCCAGGGGCCCGAAATCTGGTCGGCGACCATGGCATAAAGCCCGTTGGGGCCTGCAAGCGTATCAGGGGAAAAGGTGTGCCGCTGCGTTGACCAGAACAGGTAATAGCGCCCGGCGCGACAGACCAGGCAGGCCCGTTCCAGTTCGTTGTTGACCCCGATCGCCTCGACCAGCGGATCGCCGAGCACCCATGCCTCGCCTTCGCGCGTAGCGATCCCGACGATCCCGTTGCACGCATCGCGGCTCCATGCCGCGCTGGCGGTGAACACCACATGCGCCTTGCCCGTCGCGGGATCGCGAAACCACGCCGGATCGCGAAACGCCTTGATCGTGCCCGGAACGGGGTCGGCAATTTCCTGACGATCGCAGACATAGCGCACCCCGTCGGCGACCACGATTTCGCGCGGGGTCTGCCATTGGCCGATAGCCGCATCATCGTCCAACCGGCCGTCGACCGCAAACAGGCGCTGTTCAAACGAAAACGGCCCGCCGCGCCGCCCGGCAACGGTATAATACAGTGTCACCGTCACGCCGTCATCGGCCAGAACCGCGCTGCCCGCCCATTCGCGCGACCCGGGATTGAGCCCGTCGGGCAGGGCATGGCCATGGTCGCGCCAGCCATCCGCCCCATGCGACATCAGCCGGATGCGGGCAAAGACATGGCGATCGGCCGGATCGGGCAGGACCGGAGCGCTGAGCAGGAACCACAGCGCGCGCCCCCGGCGGATCACCGTCGAGCCGTCTTCGTGCGCCAGCGGCCAGCAATCCCACAAGTCGATGCCGGGCAGGATCGGCGCCACATCGGCGGCGGTTATGCGCGGCAGAGTCGGCGGATCGCCAAACGCCTGCGGCGCCCAACGGCTGGCACCGAAATTTTCAATCGATTGTCCAATCGGTTGCAGGCGCAAAGCGGGATCGTGAGACATGGGGAGGACCGTCTTTGTGTGGGAATCTGAAAAAGCGGGGAATCAGGCAGGAAATGACGCCAGGGGCAGCGCGCCGGCGCCGTGGCTCCTGACACAATGAAAGATCGCGACGCTTTCCGCGCGCAATGGCGGCAGCGGCAGCCCTGCGCGCGCCAGCCAGTCGGCGGCAAAGGCGACCGGCGCCTGCCCCGCCCAAAGCGCGGGAACGGGCGCGGCATGGCCCGCAAGCCCGCCGGCAATTCCCAGCAGGCGCACTGCAAGCGGCCCTTCCGCGTCCAGAAACGGCAGCGCCAGCGGCCGCGGGCGGCGATCGAGCGGCGGCGCCGTGCGGATCACCCAGACGAGCAGGCCGCGGTCGAGCGAGCCTTGCGCCTGCCAGACAAGGCCATCACCCCCCTCGCCCAGCCACACCCCGCCGCCATGCGCGAGATCGCGCGCCCAGCGGGCAAAGCCGATCCAGCGCGCCAGTGCGGCACGATCCGCAGGGTCGAGCGCGTCGGGATCGAGCTCCACGCCGAAATGACCCATGCTCGCCACGGCGGCGCGAAACGCCATCGACTGGCTGCGCCCGGTGGCATGGGCCGGGCTGGCGCCGATATGGCTGCCCATCACTTCGGGCGGCAGAAAGCTCAGAAATCCGCGCTGCATCGCCACGCGGCTGACCGCGTCGATCGTGTCGCTGGTCCAGAAGCGGTGAACATACGGAACCATTCCCGCATCGCTGCGCCCGCCCCCGCCTGCGCACGATTCAATCTCGACATCGGGATGCGCCGCGCGCAACCGCGCGAGCAAGTCGTATGCTCCGCGCACTTGCCCGGCGCCGCCCGCAGGCACGAGGTCGCGGTTGTGATCCCATTTGAGATAGCCGATCGGCACTGCGCGCAAGACCGTATCGAGCGCGGCAAACAGATAGTCGCGCACATCCGTCCGGCGCATGTCGAGCACCAGTTGCCCGCGCGAGGTCAGCAAGCGATGCCCGTCATGGCGCAGCGCCCAGTCGGGGTGCGCGCGATAGAGGTCGCTGGCGGGATTGACCATTTCCGGCTCGACCCACAGCCCGAATTCCATGCCCAGCGCGCGCACCGTCTCGGCCAGGGGGCCAAGCCCTTGCGGATAAGTCTGCGGATCGGGGGTCCAGTCGCCCAGCCCGGCGCTGTCATCGCGGCGCCCCTTGAACCAACCGTCATCGAGCACGAAACGTTCGGCCCCGACCGCCGCCGCCGCACGGGCCAGGGCCGCGATACGCGCCGCGTCATGATCGAAATAGCAGGCTTCCCAGCTATTGAGATGGACCTTGCGCGGGGGCATTGTCCCGCCCGGCCAGCGCAGCATTGTGCGCACCATGGCATGCTGCGCCGCCATCGCGCCGTTGCGCCCCTGGCCGATCGCCAGCAACGCGTCGGGCGCAGACCAGCTTTCGCCGGGGCCAAGCACCACTTCGCCCGGTTGCAGGACGGCGCCCGCCGAAAGGACATGAAACCCTTCGTCGTCGCGCTCGATCGCGATGCGGCTGTCGCCCGACCAGCATAGTTGCAGCGAAAGCACCTCGCCCGCATGCCAGCCCGCATCGGCGCCCAGCACATAGACCCCCGGCGCGCCGCCATGCCCGGAAATCCCGCGTCGGCTTTCGCGCAACCATGCCTGCGCGGGCAAAGGTTCGACCGCTTCGACCAGCTCGGCATTGTGCCGCCCGCGCCACGAGACCACCCGGTCGGCGCCATCGGGCAAAGGCACCATGACGCTGGCCAGCCAATCGAGCGCGACCGGCGCATCGCCCCGGTTGATCAGCTCTGCGCCGATCCGCCAGCCGCACGCCGCCTCGACACGGAACGTCTGCACCAGCTCGACGCGCGCGACTTCATCGCGGCACGCAATGCGGATCGCGTTGTCGGCGTATTCGACGTGGACCACAGTCCAGCGCAGCGGCAAGGCCACCCCGTCGCGGTGCAGCACAGCCACGGGCGGGCCGAACCAGCCCGCTGCAAAGACCGGCGCGGTCGACAAAGGGCAATCATCGTCGAGCGAATAGGACGCCGCCGTGCGTGTTTGCGCCAGCGGCGGCAATGTGCCCGGCACGACCCGCGCGCCGCAATGGCGCCACAGCGGAGCCCCGCCCGCAACGGGTTCGATGACAATCGTGCCGTCACCGGCATGAAGCGCCAGGACAGTCACGCCACGGTGGCTTTCATCGGCGCCGGGCGCGCACGCCCTTCCTCGACCCAGGCCACGGCCATCCCGGCCACGATCAGGCAGGCGCCGCACAGCCGCAACATCGCGCGCGGATCGTTGTTCAGCGCGCGATGATAGACATCGAACCCGATCGACACGAAACCGAGATCGAGCCTGCTCATCAACAGCGCAAAGACCAGCATCGGGATGACGATCATCATGTTGAAAATGCCCATATAGACCCCGGTGCGCGCGGACGGGATCGAACTGGTCAGGATCGTATAGGGATTGCCCATGATACTGCCCCAGGCCAGCCCGACACCGATGGCAGGGACAAACAGCAGCGCCTTGGCCTGCACCATCGGCAGCGCGATCATGCCCAGCCCGCCACAGACCAGCGCCAGCGCATGGAGCGGCCCCGGCCCGATCCGGCGCGCCAGCGGAACCATGCCAAACGCGCCCAGAAACGCGACCGCATTGTAGAACGCGGCGACTTCGCCATTGGTCAGCACCGCGCTGTGAAACGCGGATGTCTGCGGATCGGCGGTGTGATAGATCGTGCGCCCCATCGCATAGACCGCATAAGTCCAATAGCCCGACATGCCGAACCACTGGAACAGGCTCATCAGCCCGAGCTTGCGCATCGCGCGCGGCATGGTGCGGATCGCATCGACGATTTCCATCAGCGTTGCGCCAAATCCGCGCGGCCGCCCCAGGATTTCGGCGCGCTCGTCATCCGACAGCGGCAATTCGGGCACGCGCCAGATCGACCAGACAATCGTCGACAGCGACAGCACCGCGCCGATCGAAAACACCACGCGCACGGTATAGGGAATGTGATGCGCGTCGACCCAGTCCTGGTTCATGCCCAGGCCAACGAGGATCGCGGGTGTCAAGAACGCCAGCATTTGCGCAAGGCCGGTAAACGCGCTTTGCGAGAGGAACCCGAATTGGCGCTGCGCCGGATCGAGCCGATCCGATACATAGGCGCGATAGGGCTCCATCGTGATATTGTTGCCCGCATCGAGCAGCCACAGCAGCGACGCCGCCATCAGGATCGACGAAGACAGCGGCATTGTGAACAGGCCGATGCAGCACAGCAGCGCGCCGAGCAGGAAATAGGGCGTGCGCCGCCCCCACCGTCCGGCGGTGCGATCGCTCATCGCGCCGATCAGCGGCTGAATCAAAAGGCCGGTCATCGGGCCGGCCAATTGCAACAGCGGCAATTGCGCCTCGTTGGCCCCCAGATAGCTGTAGATCGGGCCCATGTTGCCCTGTTGCAGCCCGAAACTGAATTGCAGCCCCAGAAACCCGAGGTTCATTTCGAGAATGCGGCCAAGCGGCAAGCGCGGGCGGTGAACAGGCACGGCAACTCTCCCCCGGGGGCTTCAACGGCCCTCATGGCGGGGGTCATGTCACAAATCGCGTCCTCTGGCAACAATCGTTTGCAAACATGCAATCCAAGGGGTTGGAGGAGCGTGCGACGCTCTCCCAACCCCCGCATGTCTCAAACCCATTGACGGATCAGATCATCCCAGAATGCCGGGCAGATCGAGCCCCTTTTCGCGCGCGCAATCGAGCGCGATGGCATAGCCCGCGTCGGCATGGCGCATCACCCCCGTCGCCGGGTCGTTCCACAGCACGCGCTCAAGCCGCCGCGCCGCCGCCTCGGTGCCGTCGGCAACGATGACCATGCCCGAATGCTGCGAATAGCCCATGCCCACGCCCCCGCCATGATGCAGCGAGACCCAGGTCGCCCCGCTGGCGCAATTGAGCAAGGCATTGAGCAAGGGCCAGTCGGACACCGCGTCGGACCCGTCCTGCATCGCCTCGGTTTCGCGATTGGGGCTGGCGACCGATCCCGAATCGAGATGATCGCGCCCGATCACGATCGGCGCTTTCAATTCGCCGCTGGCGACCATTTCGTTGAACGCGAGGCCGAGCCGGTGCCGGTCGCCAAGCCCGACCCAGCAGATCCGCGCCGGGAGCCCCTGAAACCGGATCTTTTCGCGCGCCATATCGAGCCAGCGATGCAGATGCGGATCGTCGGGGATCAGTTCCTTGACCTTCTGATCGGTGCGATAGATGTCTTCCGGATCGCCCGACAGCGCCGCCCAGCGAAACGGGCCGATCCCCCGGCAAAACAGCGGGCGGATATAGGCGGGGACGAAACCGGGAAAGCCGAACGCATTGACGACGCCTTCATCGAGCGCGACCTGACGGATATTGTTGCCGTAATCGGTGGTCGGTACGCCCAGCGCCTGAAACGCCAGCATCGCCTCGACATGGCGCGCCATGCTCGCCTTGGCCGCTTTGGCCACGACTTCGGGCTCGCGCTCGCGCTTTTCGACCCATTCGGCGACGGTCCAGCCGGTGGGCAGATAGCCGTTGATCGGGTCATGCGCGCTGGTCTGGTCGGTCAGCAAATCAGGCCGGATGCCCCGGCGCAGCATTTCGGGAAGCACTTCGGCGGCATTGCCGATCAGCCCGACCGAAACCGGGGTCTTCGCGGCAGTGGTTTCGTCGATGATGGCCATGGCTTCGTCGAGCGTGTCGGCGCGGCGATCGAGGTATCCGGTGCGCAGGCGCATGTCGATGCGGCTGGCCTGGCATTCGATGGCCAGGCACGAGGCCCCGGCCATGACCGCCGCGAGCGGCTGCGCGCCCCCCATGCCGCCAAGCCCTGCGGTCAGGATCCACTTGCCCGCCAGGTCGCCGCCATAATGACGCCGCCCCATTTCCACGAACGTCTCATAGGTGCCCTGCACGATGCCCTGCGTGCCGATATAGATCCACGAGCCCGCCGTCATCTGGCCATACATCGCCAGCCCCTTGCGATCGAGCTCGTTGAAATGCTCCCAGGTCGCCCATTTCGGCACGAGGTTGGAATTGGCGATCAACACGCGCGGCGCATCGACATGGGTGCGAAACACGCCGACCGGCTTGCCTGACTGGACGAGCAGCGTCTGATCCTCTTCCAGCCGGGTCAGCGCGGCGACGATCTTGTCATAGCTGTCCCAATCACGCGCGGCGCGGCCGATCCCGCCATAGACCACCAGTTCTTCGGGCCGTTCGGCGACATCGGGATGCAGGTTGTTCATCAGCATCCGCAAAGGCGCCTCGGTCAGCCACGATTTCGCGGTCAGCGTGGTGCCGGTGGCGGGACGGATGACACGGGTGTTGTCGAGACGGTTGCTCATGCGGATTCTCCCGAGATGGCAAAGGCAAGCGCGGCGTCCAGAACGCGGCGCAAAGTGGGGGCGATGACCGGCGCCGGATCGAGCGGCGCGGGCCAGTTGGTCGGATCGATGGAAACGGGTTCGTCAACATAGCCGCGCAGCGCGAGTTCCATCTGCACGGCATGGACGCCCTGCTGCGGGTCGCCGTAATGGCGCGTGGTCCAGCCACCCTTGAAGCGGCCATTGACGACATGGCCGAGCCCCGATGCGGCGCACTCTTCGGCAATCGCGGCTTCCAGCTCGACGGCGCAGCTCGCCCCGCTGTTGGTGCCGATAGCGAATTGCGGCAGTTCGCCGTCGAACAGGCGCGGAATACGGCTGCGGATCGAATGCGCGTCATAGAGCACGACGCGCGGGTGCATGGCGCGCAAACGGGCAATTTCTGCCGTCAGCGCGGCATGATAGGGATCGAAATAAGCTCTTCGCCGCGCCGCGACCGCCGCTTCGTCGGGCGGCACACCGGCATAGAGCGGATCGCCGTCGAACGTCGTCGTCGGCACCAGTTCGGTCGTCGCCTGCCCGGGATAGAGCGACACGCCCGAAGGATCGCGGTTGCAGTCGATCACGCTGCGGCTGATCCCGGTCGCCACGGTGGTCGCCCCCAGATCGCGGGCAAAGGCATACAGCGCGGCGATCCACCAGTCGGCATCGCGCTGCGCCAGCCAGGGCGAGACGAATTGCGCGTCGAGCCCCGCCAGACCGGTGCCGCCATGGGGAAACGCGACAATCAGCGGCGCGTCGCCGCGATGAACCCGCAGCCAATCCATCAGCAAACCCCCGGAAGCGCCTGCTTCACCACTTCGACCAGACGCCCGGCGCGAACGAGCGCATTGGCAGCCTCCATGTCGGGGTGAAAATGGCGGTCTTCATCGAGCGCGGGCACTTGTGCGCGCAAGGCCCCGCGCGCCGCTTCGAGCGCGACAGACGAAGGCAGCGGCTGATGAAATTCGCACCCCTGCACGGCTGCGAGCCATTCGATGCCGATCACCGCTTCGGCATTGGCAACCATCGCCGCCAGTCGCCGCGCACCATGGGCGGCCATCGACACGTGATCTTCCTGATTGGCGCTGGTCGGGATCGAATCGACGCTCGCCGGATAGGCCATCTGCTTGTTTTCCGAAACGAGCGCGGCGGCGGTGACTTGCGGGATCATGAAGCCCGAATTGAGCCCCGGGCGCGGCGTCAGGAATGCGGGCAGGCCCGACAGCGCCGGATCGACCAGCATGGCAATGCGCCGCTCGGCAATCGAGCCGATTTCACACACCGCCAGCGCGATCATGTCGGCGGCAAAGGCAACCGGCTCGGCATGGAAATTGCCGCCCGACAGCGCTTCGTCGGCCTCGGGAAAAATCAGCGGGTTGTCCGAAACCCCGTTTGCTTCGTCATCGAGCGTTGCCGCCGCCTGGCGCAGCACGGTCAGCGCGGCGCCCATGACTTGCGGCTGACAGCGCAGGCAATAGGGATCCTGCACGCGCGCATCGTTGTCGCGATGGCTGGCTCGGATCGTGCTGCCGGCCATCAGCGCACGCAGCGCGGCGGCGGTCTCGATCTGCCCGGCATGGCGACGCAACGCATGAATGCGCGGATCGAACGGCGTGTCGGAACCTTTGGCCGCCTCGGTCGACAAGGCGCCGGTAACCAGCGCGGACTGAAACAGTCGCTCCGCGCCAAACAGCCCGGCAAGCGCATTGGCGGTCGAAAACTGCGTCCCGTTGAGCAGCGCGAGCCCTTCCTTGGGGCCAAGCACGATCGGCGCGAGCCCGGCGCGGTCCAGCGCGACCGTTGCGGGCAGGCGTTCGCCGGCATAGTCGATTTCGCCCACCCCGATCATCGTCGCCGTCATGTGCGACAGCGGCGCCAGATCGCCGCTCGCGCCGACCGAGCCTTGCGCGGGGACCACCGGGGTCAGCCCGCGTTCGAGCATCGCTTCGAGCAGCGCGACCGTCTCGGGCCGTATCCCGCTCGCGCCCTGGGCCAGGCTGGCCAGCTTGAGCGCCATCATCAGCCGCACGACCGCGACCGGCGACGGCGCGCCGGTCCCGGCGGCGTGGCTGAGCACGATATTGCGCTGCAACGTGGCGAGATCGGCGTCGTCGATACGCACGCTCGCCAATTTGCCAAAGCCGGTGTTGATGCCGTAAACCGGCTCGCCTTTCGCCAGAATGCGCGCGACCGCCGCCGCGCTGGCAGCAATCGCCGGGGCCGAGGCCGGATCGAGCCGCGCGGGCGCGCCGCGCCAGATGGCGCGCCAGTCGGACAGACCAACGGCACCGGGGGTAAGCACAAGCGTGGTCATTGACCTCTCCAATAACGGGCATGGAGGGGCCGCCCCCCGATGCGATAGACCAGTTCGGCAGGCGCCGCGACATCCCACACGGCCAGATCGGCCCAGGCGCCGGGCACCAGCGCGCCAATGTCCTTGCGCCCGAGCGCCCGCGCGGCATGGATCGTCACCCCCGCGAGGCATTCCGCCACGGTCAGGCGAAACAGCGTCGCACCCATGTTCATCGCCAGCAACAGCGAGGTCAGCGGGCTGGTGCCGGGGTTGCAATCGGTCGCCAGCGCGATCGGCACGCCTGCCGCGCGCAAGGCGGCGACCGGGGGCAGATGCGTTTCGCGCGTGAAATAATAGGCGCCGGGCAGCAGCGTCGCGACCGTGCCCGAAGCGGCCATGGCGGCGATCCCGGCGGCGTCGAGGTGTTCGAGATGATCCGCCGACAAGGCGCCATGGCGCGCGGCAAGCGCTGCACCATGCAGGTTCGACAATTGCTCGGCATGCAGCTTGACCGGAAACCCGCGCGCCTGCGCCGCCTGAAACAGCCGCTCGACTTGCGCGGGGGAAAACGCAATCCCTTCGCAAAAGGCATCGACGGCATCGATCAGCCCTTCGTCGGCCAGTGCCGGGAGCATGCCGTCGATCACGTCATCGAGATAGGCGTCGGCACGCCCGGCAAATTCGGGCGGCACGGCATGGGCACCGAGAAATGTGGTCGAAACCGACACGCCGAGCTTTTCGCCCAGCGCGCGTGCGGCGCGCAGCATGCGCCGTTCCGCGGCCAGTTCGAGCCCATAGCCCGACTTGATCTCGACCGTGGTGACGCCGTCTGCGATCAAGTCGCCAAGGCGCGGGGCGCTGGCCGCGACGAGCTCCGCCTCGCTCGCGGCGCGGGTCGCGCGCATCGTCGAAACGATACCACCGCCTGCGCGCGCAATGTCTTCATAGCTGACACCGACCAGCCGCGCTTCGAATTCGCCCGCGCGGCTGCCGCCGTAGACAAGGTGCGTGTGACAATCGATCAGGCCGGGGGTGACCAGTCGTCCTGCGCAATCAATGGTCCGCGTTGCCCGAAATGCGGGCGCCTCGCCTGCGGGTCCGGCATAGATCACGCGCCCGTCCCGCGCCGCGATCACCGCATCCTCGATCAGGACATCGGGCAGGCCATCGGGCCGCGCCCCATCGCTCATCGGCAGGAGACGCGCGCCCGTCCACACGGTATCGCAGGAAGGGGCCGTTTCGGACATCGTCAAACCTCGTGAAGCATTGCCTCGCTGAGCAAATATGTATAGACATTAATTGCGCGTCGCAAGCGCCTTGTGCACGACCGTGTTGAAAGGAAATCCGCGATGAACCCACCCCTGCACTTCGGCACGGCGCTGCTGCCCGACGGCTGGCATGACGATGTGCGCGTAGTCGTTGCGGGGGGCCGAATCGCCCGAATCGAGACCGGTATGCCCCCTGCCCCGGATGACGAGCGTCACGCGATTGCCGTCCCCGGCCTCGGCAATCTGCACAGCCACGCGTTTCAACGCGGCATGGCGGGCCTGGCCGAACGGCGTGGCGCGGGCGACGACAGTTTCTGGACCTGGCGCGAAGTCATGTACCGCTTTCTCGAACGCATGGGCCCCGACGATCTCGTCGCGATCGCCGCGTTCGCTTATGTCGAAATGCTCGAAACCGGGTTTACCCGCGTCGGCGAATTTCATTACCTGCACCACGATCCCGCCGGGCGCGGCTATGCCAATCCGGCGGCGATGAGCGTGGCGATTGCCGAAGCCGCCGCCGAGACCGGCATCGCGCTGACGCTGTTGCCGGTATTCTATGCCCATGGCGGGTTTGGAGGGCAGGAGCCAACGGCGGGGCAGCGCCGGTTCCTTCTCGATCTCGACGGATTTGCGCGCCTTCGCGACCATGCGGCGCGCGCGCTGGCGTTTTTGCCCGACGCCGTGCTCGGGCTCGCCCCGCATTCGCTGCGCGCGACGACGCCTGACGAATTGACCGCGCTCGCCGCGATGGCGGGCACTGCGCCGATCCACATTCACATCGCCGAACAGACCCGCGAAGTCGACGACTGCCTTGCCTGGAGCGGCGCGCGCCCGGTCGAATGGCTGTTCGACCATGCCCCGGTCGACCGCCGCTGGTGCCTCGTCCACGCAACGCACATGACGCCCGACGAAACCCGTCGGCTGGCGCAAAGCGGCGCAGTCGCCGGGTTGTGTCCGATCACCGAGGCAAACCTTGGCGACGGCTTGTTTCCCGCGCGCGACTATGCCGACGGCGCCTGGGGCGTGGGCAGCGATTCCAACGTGCTGATCGATGCAGCCGAAGAACTGCGGCTTTATGAATATGGCCAGCGGCTGTTCCATCGCGGACGCAACATGCTCGCCCCTGCCCCCGGCACGAGCACGGGCGCGGCGCTGTTTGGCAGTGCGCTGGCCGGCGGCGCGACGGCACTGGGCACACCCGCCGGGATTGCCGTGGGGCATAGCGCCGATCTGGTCACTCTGGCGGCCGATCATCCCTGTCTGATCGGGCGCAGCGATGATGCCCTGATCGACGGATGGCTGTTTGCCGCCGGGCGCGGCGCCATCGATTGCGTCTGGCGCCATGGCGTCAAGCTGGTATCGGGGGGGCGTCATCACGCGCGCGAAGCGATTGTCCATCGGTATCGCGCCGCGCTTAGCGGATTGCTGGAATGAAGCCTGTTCCGTTGCACGAACGCATTCGTGCCGAAATCGAAAGCGCCATCATGGCCGGGCGCCTGCGCCCCGGCGACCGGATTCCCAAGGAAACCGACCTGATGGCCGAATATGGCTGCGCGCGGATGACGGTCAACAAGGCGCTGTCGGCGCTGGCGGGCGCCGGAATGCTCGAACGGCGCAAACGTGCGGGCAGCTTTGTCGCACAGCCGCGCACGCAATCGATGGTGCTCGACGTGCCAGACCTTGCCGCGCAAATCAAAGGCCGGGGACAGGATTATCGCTGGGATCTGGTCAGCCGCAAAGTCGTCAAGGCCGATGCGCTGGGCACGCCTTCGCATGTCCTGAGCGTGACCGGCGTGCATTATGCCGACGGATTGCCGCTGGCGCACGAAGAACGCATGATCAATCTGGCGCTCGTGCCCGAAATTGCCGAGGCGGACTTGACGCAGGCCCCGCCCGGATCGTGGCTGATCGCGCATGTCCCGTGGACCGAGGCGGAAAACCGGATCAGCGCGACCGCCGCCCCGCCCGCAATTGCGCGCGCACTGGGCATAGCGCGCGGCGCGCCGGTCCTGTCGCTCGAACGCCGCACCTGGCGCGGGCCCGACACCGTAACCCGCGTGCGCCAGCATTTCGTCGCAGATCGCTATGAACTGATCGCGCGCTTCGGACCGAATTGAGAAAAGGCCAAAATGAAAAAAGGGGGCCGACCAGCCCCCCCCTTTCCCTATCAGAACTTGGTCCCGACCTTGATGCCGAAATACTGCGGCTTGATTGGATAGATGCGCGAAAAGTGCGCGATACCCAGGCTCGGGTTGTTTTCGATGTCTGCCGGAGATATCTGCGCATTGTGCGACAGTGACCCGCGCTTGTCGAAAGCATTCTGGATGAACAGCTGAAAGGTATAGTTGCCTTTTTTACCGCCAACCGAGAAGTCCGCCGTGGTAAAGCCTGCACTGTTGCCGAACGTGGCATTGTCATTGACGCCAAGCAGACTGGTCGAATTAGACTGCGTGTTCATGGAACCCTGGACAAACGCGTCGATCGACCCGACCGGGAATTCATAGCGCGCATTCGCTGACATCTTGAAACGCGGCTGAACCGGAAGACGCGTTCCGGCGGGCGCAGCAAGTGTACCGTTCGCGCAGTCCGGGTTTCCGGTTGTCGGGCTGATCGAGCAGAAGTCGGTGGTCAGCGCGGCATCGTTGTACGCCCCCGAAGCAGACAGCGTCAGCCCCTTCATTGGGCGCAACTGCGCATCCATTTCCACACCATAGACGCGCGCGTCGCCTGCGTTGTAGATATTGGTGATGCCCGCGCCGGACAATTGCAGCGCGTATTGCAGGTCTTTCCACTTTTCATAGTAAACCGCACCATTAAAGCGCAGCATGTGATTGAACCAGCTGGTTTTCCACCCCAATTCAAAGTTATCGAGGGTGTCGGGCTTATAGGGGTTGATGCCGGCATAGCGATTGTTTCCGCCCGGGCGGAAGCCGGTCGAATAGGTCGCATAGAGCATGTGATCAGTATCGATCTGCCAGGTCAGGTTGATCTTGTGCGTTTCGCCCGAACCATGCGAGCGTTTGTCGATGGCATTGTTGCAGCTGTCCAGCGTTGCCAGCGGAACCGTGCAGCCCGCGTTCGTCGCGGCGGACGAATAGCCGGAAAAACCGTCGAGCGAGTTGGTGTAGATGAACCCGCGGATGCCGGTGGTCAGCGTCAGCTTTGACGTGAGATCAAAGTTCGCCTGACCATAGGCGGCATAGTCGCGATCGGTAACATAGGCATTGGTGACGAACACGTCGTCGCCATAGACCGTCGAAGCCTGGCTCGCAGCGCTGACTCCGGGGATAAAATAGTTCAGGTTGGCATGGTTGGTCTGCCGCTGATAAAAAAGACCTGCGGTAACGCGCACCGGCGAAGATGACGGCGAGTTGATACGCAATTCGTGACTTTGCTTGGTCAACCGCTGAATCGACGTAAACTGCTGAGTGGGATCAATATTTTTACCATTGCTATCGGTAAAATAGGTATATCCTGGATGCGAAGCATAGGCCACAGTGTAATAGCTGTAATCCGCAGCCGTGTTTATCTTGCGCTTCATGTAACCGCCTGAATAGAGCAAGTCCCAGTCGCCGATCTTTCCTTCTATGGTCAGGCCAGCCTGAAACCATTCGTCGATATTGTATTCTGGCGTATAATCATGAACCGCCAGATCGCCCACAGCCGGGTCATACAGGAATGTGCCGTTGCTGTGCATGTGCTGCGCGATCAACTGCGGCGTGATCTTCCAGCCGTTCTCAAGCTCGATCCCGAGCGCGATGCGCCCGCCATAGCTGTCGACATCGTTGTAGTTGTTCTTGGCATAGGCGGAGTTGGTCACCGTCATCGGACTGGTGAGCGTGTTATCCTTGTTATTAGGATCGGTATAGGTGCGGTTATAGGTGCGGCTGCCCGGCAGGTTGTCGATATAGCCGCCGTCGTGTTCGTAGAAACCGACCGCACGCACCGCTACGCCATGCGCCACCGGCACGTTGATCATGCCTTCGACCGTGGCGCCGGCATTGCCCTTGCCATATTTGTCGGCGGTGACGTCAAAGCTGCCTTCAAGCTTGTCGAGAACAGGCTTGTTGGTGATCATGCGCAGCGTGCCCGACAGCGAACTCGCCCCGAACAGCGTGCCCTGCGGCCCCGAAAGCGCCTCGACGCGCTGCATGTCATAGACATGGACGTCGAGCAGAGCGCCGATCGTGGTGACCGGGATTTCGTCGAGATAGACGCCGCTCGTCGGCAGCGCGCCAAACGGCAGGCCATCACCGCCCGAAGTGATGCCGCGGAAAAACAGCTGACTCTGACCCGGCCCCATCGACTGAAACGACACGCTCGGCAATTGCTTGGCATAGTCATCGAACGACTGGACCTGATGCTGTTCGAGCGTCGCCGCGCCAAGCGCCTGCATGCTGATCGGCACGTGCTGGATGCTTTCCGACCGCTTTTGCGCGGTCACGACGATTTCGCCCGATGCGTTGGCGGACGCCGTATCGGCAGCCGGGGCCGCAGTCTGCGCCAGCGCAGGCGTTGCGACGAACGCGGCGGCAGAACCGCTCGCCAACAGCAGCGCAAGGCTGCGCGCCATCCTGGTGGTATCCCTCATGAAACAAGTCTCCTGTTTTCTTCATTTTGGTCAGGCCCTGTACCGCCCGTATGCCAGACCGAAAGGGCATGGCGCAAGACCACGCGCCCGTTTACCGTCCTTGCTCTGGACGTTCTCTTGCCAATATGACTATACATAAAGACGCCGTTGACAAGGCCGTTTCGGCAATCTTGCACCACCCTTTTAGACACCATGGAGCAGCCCCGGTGAGCCCCAAGACTTTCACGCTCGACCAACCGCTTGATGCCGCCGCGCTGGCCGCCGTGGCCGAAGGCGCGACGCTGACGCTGGGTGATGCGGCGCGCAAACGGATCGCGGCTGCGCATGATCTCGTGCGCGCCATCGTCGCGCGCGCCGTGCCCGCCTATGGAGTCAACACCGGGGTCGGTGCGCTCGTCGATCGCGCCGTCGAGCCTGCTCTGCAACGCCGATTGTCAACCCAATTGGTGATGAGCCATGCCTGCGGCGTGGGCGCGCCGCTGCCCGAGGCGCAGGTGCGCGCGATCATCGCGGCGCAGGCGAACAACCATGCCCACGGCTATTCCGGCGTGCGCGTTGCGGTGGTCGAGGCGCTGCTCGCGCTGCTGACGCATGGTGTCATGCCCGAAGTGCCCGCGGGAGGCTCGGTCGGATACCTGGCGCACATGGCGCATATTTCGCTCGTGCTGATCGGCGAAGGCCATGCGCGGATCGACGGCGAGCGCATGACCGGGGCCGAAGCTCTGGCGCGCGCCGGGCTTGCCCCGCTGGTGCTCGAAGCCAAAGAGGGACTCAGCCTCATCAACGGCGCGCCGTGCGCCACCGGGCTCGGCGCGCTGGCGCTCGCCCGCGCAAAACGTGCGGTCGCGTCTGCCGACGGCATCGCCGCGCTCAGCTTCGAGGCGCTGGGCGGCAATCCGGCGGCGTTTGCGCCCGATCTTCTCGCCTTGCGCCGTTCGGCAGGAATTGCCGAGACCGGCGCTTCGCTCAACGCCTGGCTTGCCGGAAGCGCACACCTTGGCGGCCCTGCACGACTGCAAGACCCGCTCAGCTTGCGCAGCGTTCCGCAAGTCCATGGCGCGGTGCGCGATGCGCTGGCGCATGTGGCGGCGATGATCGACGATGAATTGGCCTCCGTCACTGACAATCCGGTCGTGATGGGCACACCCGAAGCGCCGCGCGCCGGGTCGCAGGCGCATGCCGTGGCAGCGGGACTGGCGCTCGCGCTGGATTCACTCGGCATCGCAGTCGCGCATCTGGGCATGATGTCCGAACGGCGGCTCGACCGGCTGGTCAATCCGCTGGTCAGCGGCTTGCCCGCCTTCCTCGCTACGGAGCCCGGCGTATCGAGCGGCTTCATGATCGCGCAATACAGCGCCGCCGCGCTCGTCGGGGAAAACCGCCGCCTTGCCGCGCCGGCCAGCCTCGACGGCGGGATCACGTCGGGCTTGCAGGAAGACTACCTTTCGCACCAGACCCCCGCCGCGATCAAGGCGCTGACGATCGTGGCCAATGTCGAGGCGATTCTGGGCATCGAACTGGCCGCCGCAGCCCAGGCGCACGACATCGCCGTGCCGCCCGAGGCGCGCGCTCCGGCCACGGCCCGGCTTCACAGCCATGTCCGCGCAACGATCGCGCCTTATGCCGATGATCGGCCGATGCACGCGGTCATGGTACAAGGGGCAGACCTCGTTCGCGCCGGTTTGCCGAAACCTTAGGGCGACAGGAACGCCCGGAAAACCGGCGAGGCATCCGGCCCGAACATCAGCGCGGGCGGCCCCATCGATTCGATCACCCCGTCGCGCACATGGACAACATGGCTCGACACATCGCGGGCAAAGGCCATTTCGTGCGTCACGATCAGCATCGTGCGCCCTTCTCCGGCGAGCGCGCGCATCAGATCGAGCACTTCGCGCACGCGTTCGGGATCGAGCGCCGACGTCGGCTCGTCGAACAGCATGAGATCGGGATCAGTGGCCAGCGCGCGGGCAATCGCCACGCGCTGTTGCTGCCCGCCCGACAACTGGCGCGGCCAATGCCCGGCAAAGCCCGCCATGCCGACCTTTTCAAGCAAGCCATGCGCGCGATCGACCGCTTGCGCGCGCGGCACGCCGTGGACATGGACGGGCGCGGCGATCACATTGTCGAGCACGGTCATGTGCGACCACAAATTGAAATTCTGAAACACCATCGCCGTTTTCGTACGCAAGGCGTTCAGCGCTTTCGGATTGGCAATGCGCGCCTTGCCATGGCGATCATGGGCCAGCGGCGCGCGCGTACCGGCGATTTCGATCGTACCCGCATCGGGCAGTTCGAGCAGATTGAGACAGCGCAGAAACGTGCTCTTGCCCGACCCGCTGCCGCCCAGGATCGTCACGACATCGCCGCGCTGCGCATCGAGATCGATACCCCGCAAGACCGCGCGTCCGCCAAAGCTTTTGGTGATCCCGCGCGCGCTGAGGACGGACGGGCTGGTCTGGGTCATCGAGGGGCGCTCCCAAGCGGATCAAGGCTGCGCTCGATCCGGCGCAATACGGCGGTCAAGGCCGCAGTCATGCCGAGATAGACCGCCGCAGCAAGGCAGAACACGTCGAGCGTGCGATAGGAATGGGCGATCACCTGTTGCGCCACGCCGGTCACGTCGAGCACGGTGATCGAGCTGGCGAGCGAGGTCGACTTGATCATCATCACCAGTTCGTTGCCATAAGCGGGCAGCGCCAGCCGCAGCACTTGCGGCGCCACGATCAGCCGCAGCCGCGTCCAGCGCCCCATGCCGCAAGCGAGCGCCGCCTCGATCTGCCCCACGGGGATCGCGCCAAGCGCACCGCGCAGGACTTCGGCGATATAGGCCGAACAACAGCATGTCATCGCCAGCCAGGCGCAAAACAGCGGCTCGCGAAACGCAGGCCACAGAAAACCATGGCGGATCGGCCCCAGCGCGGCGATCCCGTAATAGACCATGAAAATCTGCAACAGCAGCGGCGTCCCGCGAAACACGAAGATCCACGCCCGCGCCAAGCCCTGCGTCACGCGCGCCTGTTGCATCGCGACCAGCACCGCCGCGACAAGGCTCGCCCCCAGCGCGCTCGCCAGAAACAGCAAAACCGTGACCGGAACCGCACGCAACAGGCCCAGCGAAGTCGTGCCGAGGAAGTCCATCAGCGCCCCCCCGCCCAGCGCGATCCGCGCCGTTCGATCATCCGAAACAAGGCCGAGCTCGCACTCGTCAGGATCAGATAGAGCACCATCGCCGCCGCAAAGAACACGAAAGGCCGCCGCGTCGAGCCCGCCGCAACGAGGCTGACTCGCATCAGCTCCGCCAGCCCGGTAATCGACACCAGCGCCGAATCCTTCAGATTGAATTGCCAGATATTGCCCAGTGGCGGCAGGACATGATGCAGCACTTGCGGCAGGATCACCCGGCGCAACCGCGCGACAGGCCCCATCCCCGCCGCCATCGCCGCCTCGATCTGCCCACGCGGCACGGCCAGCATGCCGCCGCGAAACACTTCGGCCTGATAGGCGGCAGAGACGAGCCCGATGGCCAGACTGCCGGTCAGGAATGCAGGCGGCGAGCCCGGCGCAGGCAGGCCGAACAGCCCGGCCACCCCGGCCAGCATCCCCGGCGCGCCGAAATAGAGCAGCAGGACCACCAGCAATTCGGGCACGCCGCGCATGACAAGCCCATATGTCGCGGCAATCCGCACCAGCCAAACCCGGCGCGAAGCCTCCGCCGCCGCCAGCGCAGCCCCCAGCATCGAACCGATCGCCATCGCCGCCAAAGCCACGGCCAAAGTCAGCCCGGCGCCGGCCATCAGCGCCCAGCCCCAGCCATCGGCGCCAAGGCCCAGCAGCGCCGGAACGGAAAGCTCCGCGTCCATCAGCGCAGCTTGCCCGCGACAGGAGGCGTCGCATCCATGCGGAACCACTTCAGCCCCAGTCGGCGCACCGTGCCATCAGCCAGAGTCGCCGCGATCGCGCCGTCGAACGCATCATGCAGCGCCGCGTCGCCGGGGCGAAAGGCCAGCGCTTCGCCCCGCCCCATCGACCCGCCGATCATGCGCGGCCCCGCCAGTGCCAGCGCTGCACCATCGCGCGTGGCGAGCAAGGGGCGGATATAGGATTCATCTTCCAGCGTCGCGTCGATCCGGCCATTGAGCAGATCGAGATCGCGTTCGCCCATCGTGCGGTAATAACGGATCGTGACATGGGGCCCGATCGACTGGTTGAGGAAATTGTCGAACGCACCCGACAATTCGACCCCGACGACTTTGCCGGAAAGCCCTTTGCGCAGTCGCCCGATCCTGGCATCGAGATCGGGACCATGCCGGTCGAAATCCATCATTGCGCCGCGATCGGGCAGCCCCGCCAAAGGACTATCGCGCAAAGTGGCGATAACCCCCGTGGTCAGGGCATAAGGCCGACTGAACCACAGCACGGCGGCGCGTTCGGGCGTGATCTGCACGGCATCGGCAATCAGATCGATCTTGCCGGTCTGCAAGGCGCCGACCATCCCGTCCCAATCCATCGCCACCATGCGACAACGCCGATGCAACCGCGCACAAAGGTCGCGCATATAGTCGGGCTCAAACCCGTCGAGCCGCCCATCGGCGCGGGTAAAATTCCACGGCGGGTAAAGCCCCTCGGTGCCGATCACCAGTTCGCGCGCTCCCTCCGGCGCGCGGGGATGACACGCTGCAAGCAGGAGCAGCAGCGCAAGACCGGCGACGCGGATCATCGCAGCACCACCAGCGCCGGCCCCGAAACCTGCACCGGCCCCAAAACCTGCACCCGCACGTCCACCAGCATGCAATCATGCGCGCCCAGCGGCACCCCATCGACGGTGACCGGCCCACAGGCAAAGATCGCGACGGCATCGAGAAGTCCCTTGCCGCGCACCAGCCGCAAGCGCGGCGCGCCATCGGGCACCATCAGATTGAGCGCCAGCGCCGCCCCGCCCCGTGGCACAGCATGAACCGGGACATCGCCGCCAAACGTCACCGGCGGCGACAGCGCATCGAGCGAAACCGGAAAAGGCGCAGGGCCCGACAAATCCACCCGCCCCGCCACCAGCGCAAATTGCCGCAAGACACCCGGAAAGCGGGAAAACGGCCCCGCGCCGTCAATCGTCGCCAGGCTCAGCCGAAACGCGCCGAGCCGATCGACCATAACCCGCGTAACCCCGCCGCCATTGGCCCAGGGCACCGCAACAAGCGACGCGACGCGCACGATCGCGCGCTCCGCCCTGCCCTGCCCGATCCCGGCCTGTGCCACCACGCGCCCTGAAACCCCTTCATTCCTCGCGAGGTCAAATCTGGCACGCCCGATTCATTATGTATAGACATTTGTCGGGGGGCGCGAAAAAAGATTCACACATCGTCACCCCGGACTTGATCCCTACGGCATTCACACATCACGAACCACGAAATTTATACCGTGAAATCAATGAGGTATAAACCATCGTCATTCCCGCGCAGGCGGGAATCCAGTCAACCTAACGTCTTGATCATACGTCGAAATCTGGATTTCCGCCTTCGCGGGACGAGGTAGGTTGGTTCCAATGTTGCCTGGTCTTAAACAGAGGTTCCCGGATTTTCGTTACAGAACGCTTTCCAGCCAGCCCTTGAGCTGGCTCTTGGGCGCGGCGCCAAGCTTTTGCGCGGCGGGCTTGCCATCCTTGAACAGCACGAGCAGCGGGATCGACTGCACGCCGATCTGCCCCGGAACGCCGGTGTTTTCCATGATGTCCATTTTCACGATCGTAACGCGATCGGCGAGCTCTTCGGCGATTTCCTCAAGCGCGGGGGCGATCATCTTGCACGGGCCGCACCAATCCGCCCAGAAATCGACCAGCACGGGCTTGTCCGAAGCGAGCACGTCTTCGGCGAAGCTGGCATCGGTGACGGCTTTGGTGGACATAATTCAAAACTCCGAAAAAAGACAACTTGCGCCCAATCTAGGGTTCTGCGCGGCGCATGCAACAGGTGGGCGGGCGATCAGGCGGAAAAGGTTTCCTCCGCCGGCCCAAGGCCCAGCTTTTGCGCGGCCAGCACGTCATCGGGCAAGGCGAACAGGCGCGGTGTCGCGGTATAGAGCAGCGCCGCCTCGACCCGCCGCCCCGGATGGATCACTTGCAGCGCCGCGACATAGGCGGCCATCTGGCGCAAATAGGCGACAGGGATCGCCGCAAGGCTGTCGGGCGGGCGCCGGTCGGTCTTGAAATCGACGATCTGCACCCGGTCCGACGTGATCAGCAGGCGGTCGATCGTGCCATTGACCATGCGCGTGCCGACCAGCGCGGCAATCGGCACTTCGGCAAGCGAGCCCGGGCCGAACACCGCCTGCCATTGCGGTTCGTCGAGGACCGCCAGAGCCGAGCGGATCAGGGCCGCGCGCTCGTCATCGGGCATTTCGCCCGCCATGCGCGCCAGCCAATGCCGCGCCGCCGCATCGCGCATCGCGGCGGGCACTTCGGGCAGGCGTTCGAGCAGGCGGTGCAGCAATGTCCCGCGCCTTGCCGCGACGCGCGCGCCGGGGCCGGGCCGTGTCGGCGCGGCAGGCGCAGCATCCTCGCCCAAGGCGCTCGGCGCGAGCGGGCGCAGCGGGCGCGGCTCGGGGCCCACGGCCTCGCGCAATTCAGGCGGCAGAATGACGGGCGCGGCGGGCGCCGTCCCCGCATCGCGCGGCGGCAACGGGCCCAATTCGCCGCGTTGCCAGCGCCGGATCCAGATCGGATCGTCGGCCTGCGCAGCCTCGGGCATGATTTGGGCAAGCGCGCCGTACCAGCTTTCGGGCGGCACTTCGCCTTTGTCGCGCGGGCCGAGCGCGCCGGTCACAAACAGGGCCTCTTCGGCGCGAGTCATCGCCACATAAAGCAGGCGCCAGTGTTCGGCGCGCTCTGCCTGACGCGCAGCCTCTTCGGCGGCGCGGATCGCGGCGGGCTTTTCCTCCTTGCGCAAGGGCGGCAGCGGCACCCGGCGCCCGCCATCGTCGAGCTCGACCGGCGACGACAGCGCATTGTCGGGATTGGTGGTCGCATCGGCGAGGATCACGATCGGCGCCTGCAAGCCCTTTGACCCATGCACCGTCATCACCCGGACGAGATCGCTCTGCCCGCCTGCCTCGCGCTTTACATCGCCGTCGCCGGCGGCGAACCAGTGCAGGAATGCGGCAAGGCTCGGGACATGGCTGGCGGCATGGGCCATCGCCGCGTTGACCAGTTCGTCGATCGGATCGCCCGCTTCTTCGCCCAACCGCGCGATCAGGGCGCGCCGCCCCTGCCATGGCCCGACCAGAATCCAGGTCAGCAGCCCCGCCGGAGAGGTAAAATCCGCCCGCGCCAGAAGATCGCGCAATTGGCCCATCGCGCGATGAGTCGCCGCATTTTCATGCGCGCGCAGATGATCCCACAGCCGCACGCCGCCATGAGCCGCCTGGGGGCGACGATAGCCGTGGGCCAGCAAGTCTTCCTGGCTCCAGCCGATCAGCGGCGAAACGAGCAGGCTGGCCAGATTGAGATCGTCGCCCGGCTGCACGGCAAAGCGCAGCGCCGCGACCAGATCCTTGACCGCCAGCGGCGCGCCCAGCCGCAAGCGATCGACGCCCGCGACCGGCACGCCTTCGGCATGAAGCCGCGCGACGATCAGCCCGGCCAGCGCGCCGCGCTTGCGCACCAGCACCATGACATCGCCCGGCGTCGCCCGGCGCGGCCGCCCCTTGCTCAGGGCAAAACCGTCGTCCAGCCATTGTCGCACCTGCCGCGCGATCCGCCCGGCCAATTCGCGATCGGGCCCCGAAAGCCAGGTCTCTTCGCCGCCGGGATCGGGCAAATCGTCTTCATCGGGCTCTGCCTCTTGCCCGACGGGTTGCCACAAGCAGACCAGCCCCGGAATATCATGACCGACATGCGGCTCGGGCGGATGCGGCAGGCCCAGCGCGCGATGTCCGATGGCGGCAATCGCATCGTCGACAAAGCGCAGGATCGGCTGCGCGCTGCGGAACGAACGACCGAGCCCGAGATCGAGCAAGCCGAATTCCGGCTCGTTTGCCGCGAGGGCAAGCTCGTCGAGTTGCGCCGCGACACGACGCCGCGCCGCCTCGAAATTTTCCGGACTGGTGCCCTGAAAACGGAAAATCGCCTGCTTGTAATCGCCGACCACGAACAGCGTGCGCGGGGTCTCTTCGGGCCGGGGCTTGCCCGCGCCCGCAAAGAAATCCCCGGTCAACCCGTCGAGCACGATCCGCCATTGCGCCGCATTGGTATCCTGCGCCTCGTCGACCAGAACGTGATCGAACCGCCTATCGAGCTTGAAACGGATCCAGTCGGCAGGCGCACGCTCGGTCAGCAGCGCGGCGGCGGCGCGGATCTGATCGTCGAAATCGATGATCCCTTCGCGAGTCTTGGCTTCATCCCAGGCCAGCGCAAACCGCCGCCCGATGCCGAGCGCGGGCTCCAGCAGATCAACCAGCGCCAGCGCGCGGGCAAGATCGCGCGTGGCGTCGAGCGCCTCGGCGACGATTGCGGCATGATCGGCATAGCCCGGATCGACTTTGGCGAGGTTCTTGCCATATTTGGGTTCGCCCTTGTCGTTGAACAGGGCGCGCGCCAGTTCCTGCCAGCGTTCGGCGCGTTCGTCCGCCGGGGCGGCGATCCAGGATGCGATCGGGGCGATCATCCCGTCGGCGCTTTTGGTCCCCCATTCGCGCAAGGCATCGAGGCAACGGCTGAGCGCGACGGTCGGAAACCGCGCATCGGCAAAGCAATCCGCCAACAGCCCCCGGTCGGCGTCGGCAGGCAAATCGAGCAGGCGATTGATCCGCGGGCGCAGCGGCGATTGCCACGCGCCGGGGCCGGTCCACAGCTCGGTCGCCGCCGCACAGCGCAACAGAAACCGGGTCAGCGCGCTTTCATCCATGCGCAAGCTGAGCGCGGCGAGCGCGTCGATGAATGCCATATCGCCGCTGTCTTCGGCGCGCACGAGCAAGTCCACCAGCACGTCGCGCACGAGCAGATCGCGGTCGCGGTCCTCGATCGCGCGCGATCCGGGGCGCAGGCCCGCTTCTTCGGGAAAGGCCGACAGCAGCCATTGCGCAAAGGCGTGCAGCGTCTCGATCCGCAAGCCGCCGCCGGGGCAATCGAGCACGGCGGCAAAGCGGCTGCGCGCGCGCGCCAGAGTGGCCTGATCGATCGGCGCGCCAATGGCCTGCAAATGCGTGGCCAACACGGTGTCGGGCATGCGCACCCAGTCGGCCAGCTTTTCGCCGATCCGCGTCGCCATTTCCGCCGCGCCCGCCTTGGTGAAGGTCAGACACAGGATCTGGTCGGGCTCGACCCCCGGTTCGAGCAGCAGGCGCAGCACGCGCGATGTCAGCACTTGCGTCTTGCCGGTGCCCGCCGAAGCCGACAGCCAGACAGTCCGGTCGGGCGCCACCGCCGCCATCTGGTTGGCCTGAAGCCGGTGCACTTCCTGTGCCAGCGACTTGACCGCGCTCATGCGTCGCCTCCTGCCCCGTCAAGTCGCTGCACGTCACGCCCCTGCCATTCGTCGAGCCGCATCAACTGGTCATAGTCGCTATAGCCCGCCAGATTGGGATTGAGCCGCGCGGTGAACGGGTCGCTGCCCAAAATCCAGCGATCGAGCGCGTCATGCAGATAGTCGCGCGTGATCGGGAGAAACTCGTCGCGGGGCACGCCGCTGCGTTTGCGTCCGTCGCGGATCGGTTCGTCGCACCAGCCAAAGCCGGACCCGTCCTTGCGGCGCGACAGCGACCAGTATTCAAAGCGGCTCGGCAGGCCCGAGACCCCTTCAATCCCGCCATCGGCGGCAATCAGGCCGATGAGACCCAATTGCAGCGCAAAGCCTTCTTCGACCATCCGCGCCTTGGGCGGAGAGCCGGTCTTGTAATCGACAATCGCCAATGTCCCGTCGGGCAGCCGGTCGATACGATCGGCGCGCCCCTTGATGCGCACGCCGCGCACGGTGATGTCGCCCCAGCGTTCATAGGCGACGACCTGCCGCCCCTCGCCCAACAGGCGCTCCTGTTCCTCCTCGACCCACAACAGCCCGGCGATCAGGCGCGGTTGCCACAGGGCCCGCATCAAGGGGTGGGCGCTCATCTCGGCCAGCGCGCGCTCGGCCAGCGGCACCAGTTCGCCCGGCGGCGCGCCCGCTGCATGCCAGGCTTCGAGAATGGCATGAACCGCGGTGCCGCGCCAGGCCGGGGTCGGATCGGCGTCGAGCGGATCAAGCGTGGACAGGCGCAGGATCGCGCTCGCGTAGAATTGATAGGGATCGCCGCGCAGCCGGTCGAGCGCGGTCGCGGCGATGTCGACCCGGCGCTGCTCGGCGCTCGGCATCGGCTGTGGCCGGGGGCTCGGCGGCATGCGATCGGCTTGATCGATCCCGCGCGCCCAAAGCACCGCATCGATCTCTTCATGAACGCCGCCGCCGAGCATGGCCCGGATACGCAGCAAAAAGCGCGAGGGCACGGTCGGCCCGCTGATGTCGCGCGCGGCATGGCTCAGCACGACTTCGGGCGCGCCGAGCGCGGCGGCGAAATCGTGCGCGGCAAGCCCGATGCGGAAATCGGCGCCGGGAATACCCAAGGCCCGCAAGACCGCCGGGGCGAGCACCGGATCGGTCCCCGGCGTCGCGGGCCAGGTGCCTTCGACCAGCCCGCCGCAAATCACCAGATCGGCACGGCTCATCCGCGCCTCGATCAGGCCATAGATGGCAAGGCGCGGATGCCCGCCATAAGGCGGACGCACCGCCACGAGATCGAGCGCATCGCGCAACAGCGCGGGCAATTCGGCGGGGTCGACCGCCGTTTCGGCGACCATCGGATCGCCTGCCGCCGCGCTCCAGTCCTCGACAAACATCGCCAGCGCGCGCCCGTCAGCCTCTGCCCAGATCCCCTCGCCGCACAAGGCCTCGGCTGTTTCGACCAGCAAGGCCAGCGCATCGGCGAGCGGCAGTGCGTCATCGATCGCCAGCATCGGCGCAAGGATCAGCGCGACATCGTCCCACCATGCGATCAGATCCGGATCGGGCCGCCGCACCTTTACCAGATGATCGCGCAGCGCCAGCACACCCGGCGCCGGACGCGGCCCGCGCAAAGCGAGATCGAGCTTGCGCACGCGGTCGAGCCAGGCAGGCCGCCCCTCGCCCGCGCGCACCAGCGGCGCCCCCAGCAGCGCGATCAGCGGCACGGGCGCTGCGCGTTCTGCCCATGTTTCGGCCAGCAGCAGCAGCAGGCGCCCGGCAGCCGTCTGCGGCAAGGGACGCCCGGCGCTGTCATCGGCGGCGATATTCCAGCGCTGCAAATGCCCGATCACGCGCTCGGCAAGGCCCCGGTCGGGGGTGATCACCGCGACGCGGCGTTCTGGCACGGCGAGCGCGCGGCGCACCAGCACCGCGATGGCCAGCGCCTCTTCGCCCGGATGCGCGCTTTCCATCAGCCGCACGCCGCCAAGGTTGCGCTCGTCGGCAGACAATGTCGCCCAGACGGCGCTGGCCACCGGCGGCAGAAACAGGTTTGAAATCGCCCGGCTGCGCGCCGGTCGGGCGGGCGAAAGACCCGCGCGGTGCCAGGGCTGCACTTCGCCGCGCGCAATGCCCATGCGATGGAGCAGCAGCTTGAGATGGTATTGCGGATGGGTGACGATGTCGCCTCGTGCAAAGACCTGGCCATCCTCGGCGGGCGCACCGGCATGGCCCAGCGCATCCCACACCGCATCATCGAGCGCGAGATCGAGATCGGGCAGGATCACCGCCCCGCCGGGCAATTCGGCAACCACGCGCAACAGCCCCGCGACGGCGGGTGCCGCCGAGGTCACCCCTGCGGCCACCACCGGATGCGCGGGCGGCGCGGCGCGCCAGCGTTGGGCCAGCCCATGCAGCAGGCGATTGCGACGTTCCGGCGCATCGCAGGCGCCGCGCGCGTCCAGTTCCGCCCGCCAGCGCAGCATGACCCGCGCAAACAGCCGCGTCGCCACCCGCCAGTGTTCGGCCAGATCGCCGACCAGCCCGATCACCGCCGGATCGAGCAGGCGCTCGGGCGTGACTTCCTCGATCAACAGCCGATCGATGGTTTCGCCCACGCCGCGCGCCAGCCGCAACAGCGCAGCCTCGCCCGGCACGCTGGCCCCGGCCTCGGCCGCGAGTTCTTCGCGCAAGAGGCGCGACAGGATCAGCAATCGCACCGTCGGATCGACCGCCGGGGGGGCTGCGACCGCCCCGGCCTCCATCCCCAGCGGATCGAAAACCGGCCCCAGCGTCTCATCGAGATCGAGATCGCCGACCACCGCCATGCGCGGCAGCATCAGCGCCCCGCCGCTTGCGCGGACGAAGGCTTCTGTCACCGTGCGCACCGCGCGGCGGCTCGGCAGCAGCAGCGTCAGCCGCGCCAGGCCGAAATGATCCTCCCGATAGCGCGGGATCAATCCGGCGACGAGCGCATCGGCAAAGCCCCGATGCGCCGCGATCGAATAGACCTGCGGTTTCATCGCCTAGGCGCCGGTCAGCGCCGCTTCGGTCGGGGCGATCATTGCCGGGCTGCCCACTTCAAACCACAGCCCGGTATGCGACAGGCCATAGAGCCGCCCTTCGGCCATCGCACGGTCCCACAAGACCCCGGTCGAAAAGGCCCCGTCGGGCGCGTCGCGCAACAGGCGCTGCGACACGATCTGAATCCCGGTAAAAATATAAGGCGCGACCCGCCCCGGCTTGCGCCGCGAAATACGCCCCAGCGGATCGAGGTGAAAATCGCCCATGCCGGTGTAATTGTAGGCCTGCGCATGGCTGACCAGCAGCAGGAGCGCGTCCATCCGCGCAGCGTCCCAGGCCTCGCTCAGCGCGGCAAAGGCATTGCGCGGCCCATCGAGCCAGATCGCATCGGTGTTGAGGCAAAAAAACGGGTCCGCCGCGATCAGCGGCGCGGCGCGCACCATCCCGCCGCCGGTTTCCAGCAAGCCGTCGGTTTCGTCGGAAATGGCGATCGACGGCGCCTTTCGCCCCTTCAGATGGGCGACCAGTTGATCGGACAAGTAATGGACATTGACCACCGCGCGCGAAACGCCGGCCTCGACCAGCTTGTCGAGGCTGTAATCGATCAGCGGCTTGCCCACGACGCGCACCAGCGGCTTGGGCCGGGTCGCGGTCAAGGGCCGCATGCGCTTGCCCATCCCGGCAGACAGCAACATCGCGACATCGCTGGCCAGAGGCCCGCCGGGCAAAGGAGCGGTGCGGCGCGGCAGAGGGCGAGGGGTATCGGTCATGCGGCAAAACTCCCGCCCAGAATGCCTGCCGGATCGCGCAGTTCGGCCGGGATGTTGCGATCGAACCAGGCCGCCACCGGGGCCAGCGCCGGATGCGCCAGATCGCGTTCGAGATGAGCCCATACGCGCGGGATCATATCGAGATAGCGCGGTTTGCCGTCGCGTTTCCACAGCCGGACAAAGATCCCGACGATCTTGGCATTGCGCTGCGCCCCGAGCCGGGCATAATCGGCAAGAAACTGTTCGGCATCGACCGGCCCGCCCGATGCCGTGGCCACACCGCGACAATAATGATCGAACATGGCCGCTTCCAGTTCCGGCGCGACATCACGGCGCGCATCCTGCAACAACGAAACCAGATCGTAGGCCGGATGGCCGACCAGCGCATCCTGAAAATCGAGCAGCCCCTGCCGATCGATCCCGCCGAGCAACATGATGTTTTCCGCATGATAGTCGCGCAGCACCGTCACCCCTGGACGCTGACGCGGCAACATCGGAGCGAGCACCTCTTCCCACGCCGTCGTCCATCCCCGGCCATCGACATAAAGCCCGCGCGCCGGGCAAAACCAGTCGATGAACAGCCGCGCCTCGCGCTGATATTCGGACAGCACATAATCGTTGAACGGCCCCGCCGACAGGCGGTGCAGACCGATCAGCGCATCGACCGCGCCGCGATAGACCGCGGCCTCGTCATCGGGCCAGGCATCGACATATTCGCGCATCCGCACATCGCCGAAATCCTCGATCAGGACAAAGCCGCGCGCGACATCCTCGCCAAGGATGCGCGGCGCGCGCAAGCCATTGTCGTCGAGCCAGCGCGCCGCGCGCAAATAAGGTTCGGGGTCTTCACGCGGCGGCGGTGCATGCATCAGCATCGCTGACGCGCCGTCAGGCTTGCGCACACGGAAATAGCGGCGAAACGAAGCATCGCCCGGCAAAGGTTCGATTGTCGCGCCGACCCAGCCGACAGAAGCCAGAAACGGGGTAGCGCTTTCGGGAATGGTCAGATCCATAACCCTCGCTCTTGCCAAAGCCGCCCCGGCTCGACAATGGCCCCTCGACCTTTTTCCCTGATTTCCATGCGGATAGTCAGGCAGCCCGGCTCTTGCCCGAAACCGCCGGCATGATCGGGCCATTCCGCCAGCAGGGCCGCCCCCTGGCGATAATCGTCGAGCCCGATCTCGTCGGCCTCCGACGGATGCGCCAGCCGGTAGAAATCGGCATGAACCACCGGCAGGCGCACAGCGGGCGGATCATAAAGCTCGACGATCTGAAACGTCGGCGACGGGACATCGCCCCGATACCCGAGCGCGGCGAGAATGGCGCGCGCCAGCGTGGTCTTGCCCGCGCCCAACCCGCCTTCGAGCGCGACGACATCGCCCGGCATCAGCGCGGCGGCGATCTTTGCAGCCAGCGCCCCGGTTGCGGCCATGTCGGGCAGGTCGATCGCGATCATGGCAGCATGACCAGCGCGCTGGTCCCCTGTCCCGGCTCCGACATCAGTTCGATCGTGCCCCCGTGCGCCTCGATCAATTGACGCACCAGCGGCAGGCCAAGCCCGCCCCGGCGCTCGACGCTGCGCCCGTCAGGCGAGATGGCCAGCCCTTCGAGCGCGCGGGCAAGCTGTGCCGGCTCCATCCCGCGACCGTTGTCCGACACCACCACTTGCACCTTGCGATTGGGCAGACGCGCGCAATCGATCAGGATGCGCCCGCCCTCGGGCGTTGCCGCCATGGCATTGTCGAGCAAGTGGCCGAAAACGCGGCGCAGGCGGCGCGCGTCGCCGATAACCGTGCCGACCGCATCGGTCCCGCGCAAATCGAGCTTCAACCCGGCCTGCCCGATGCGGTCGGCGCGTTCGTGAACCAGCTCAGTCAAAAGCGCAAAGATCGGCACCGGATCGCGCGACAGGGGCAAAGTACCCGCCTCGCCCTGCGACAGGTCGAGCACGGTTTCGATCTGTTCGCCAAGTCGTTCGACCGAAACGAGAATCGCATCGACATAATCGCGCGCCTGATCGGTCAAATCGCCCGCCAGCCCGCCTTGCAGCATTTCGGCAAACCCCCGGATCGAGGTCAGCGGCGTGCGGAATTCATAGCTCATGTTGGCAATGAAGCGCGTCTTGACCGCATCGGCCTCGATCAGCGCGGCATTGCGTTCGCGCAACATCGTTTCCGCTTTTTGCGAATCGGTGATGTCGAGCACGGTCAACAGGCCATTGCCATCGGGCAACGGCACCCCGGCAAAGGCAAAATGGCGCCCGTCGGCGAGCGCGAGCCGCCCGGTCTGCTGGCGCCGTTCGAGCGTCGCCGCCTCGATCACCTGGGCAATCGTCGCGATTTGCGCCGGACGGCGCAATTTTCCGGCAATATGCGTCAGGATCACGTCGGCGCGCGGATGAGTCGCCAACAGCTCTTCGTCGAGCCCCCAGTCGGCGGCAAAGCGCCGGTTCCACAATTGCAGCTTGCTGTCGGGGCCGAATACCGCGAGCGATTCGAACAGATTGTCGAATGTCGCCGTGCGCGTGCGCAACAGCGTGTCGCGCGTCGCGGAAAGCTGCAGTTGCTCGGTGCGATCTTCAAAGATCATCAACAGCCCGCCATCGGGCATCGGCTGCGCGACGACGCGCAAATGCGTGCCGTCGGACAAGTGCCAGGGCTCCTCGCGCGCTTCGCGGCTGAGGAACCAGCCCTGCCGTTCGCGGCGCCATTCGGGAAAATCGCGCACTTCGGGAAGCCGCCCGCCATCGCGCATGCGATCGAGCACGCGGTCGAACGGCGGCGTATCGACTACAAACGACTGCGGAATGCCAAACAGGCGCAGGAACGGCTGATTGACGAAGACCAGATTGCGGCGGTCGTCGAACTGCGCGATGGCCGCCGACATGATGTCGAGCATCTGCCGCTGCGCCGCGCGGAAACGGCGGAACTGCCGGGTCAGCTCCTCCATTTCCTCGATATCGACGGCGTATCCGGCCACGCCGTCATCACCCAATGGCAGGTCGATCACCCGCAACGAGCGGCGCTGCCCTCCGATCGTCGCCGAAACCACCCGTTCGATCGGCAATCCGCGCGCCAGCGCCGAGCGCGCGATGTCGCGCGGGGTCGTGCCGTCGATCGGCTCGACCAGTTCGGTTGCATTGGCGACGACATCGGTCCCGCTGCGCCCACCGACCGCGCGGACATACGCGGTATTGACCAGCCGCAGCGCAAGATCGGGCCCGCGAAACCACATCGGCAGCGGGGCCGCCTCGATCAGACCGGACAACCCGGCAAAATCGGCCCGCGCACCGGCAGTCTCGGCCCGTAGCCGCCGCAGCTCCTCTTCGCTTTCGGTAAAGTCGAAAAACCATACCAGCGCAGCGCCACCGGGCGAAATCTGCGGATCGGCAAGGTGTCCGCGCACTCCCAGCGCCTTGCCCGTGCCGCGCAGCGCGAGCGTCAGGCGAAACGGGGCGGCGGTCTTTTGCGTGCGGCGCACGGCATCGCTGAGCAAGGAGAGCTGATATTCATCGAGTCCGCGCCCGGACGAACCATGCCCTCGCCCCTCGCCCATGGCATCGAGCTCGGACAAATAGCCGGGCATCGCGTCAAAGCCGAACCACCCGGCAAGCCGCGCCGGTCCCTCGATCCGCCCGTCCGCCCGGACCACCATCGGCAAGGCCGGCGCATCGTCGACCATCCGGCCAAGCCGTCGGGCCAGCCGCAGGCTGCTCTCGGCCCGCCGCTGTCGCGCACGCGCCGCCAGCACCGCCCAGGCCGCCGCAACGGTCCACGCGGCCAACAACAGCCCGATCACGGCCCATGCGGCTTGGTTGAGAAACATCATCACATGGCTAGAGTTGCCGCGCGCGAATTACAACGTTCGTCCACGCCAATCCCCCCGATTTGGCCCCCGATCCGGAGCACCAGACGAGCAAGCGACGCCTCTCCACGCAAAACGCCGGCCAAGACAAGCTTGAACCGGCGTCGCGTATGCGTCGATCCCCTTCCCCGAATCGGGGAAGAAGAAGCCATCAATAACGGTAATGATCGGCCTTGAACGGGCCTTCGGCTTTCACGCCGATATAGGCCGCCTGCTTCGGCGAAAGCCGGGTCAGCGTCACGCCCAGCTTTTCAAGGTGCAGCGCCGCGACTTTTTCGTCGAGGTGCTTGGGCAGGACATAGACCTTGTTTTCATATTCGGCGCTGCGCAGATACAGCTCAAGCTGCGCCAGCGTCTGGTTGGTAAAGCTCGCCGACATGACAAAGCTGGGGTGGCCGGTGGCGCAGCCCAGATTGACGAGACGGCCCTTGGCCAGGATGATGATCTGCTTGCCGTCGGGAAACTCGACGAGGTCGGTGCCGGGCTTCACTTCGGTCCACTTGTAGTTCGACAGCGCCGCAATCTGGATTTCGCTGTCGAAGTGACCGATGTTGCACACGATGCTCATCGGCTTCATCGCCTTCATGTGCTCGGCGGTGATGACGTCTTCATTGCCGGTGCAGGTGACGAAGATGTCGGCGCGCTTGACCGCGTCTTCCATCGTCACGACTTCATAGCCTTCCATCGCCGCCTGCAACGCGCAGATCGGGTCGATTTCGGTGACCATGACGCGCGCGCCGCCATTGCGCAGGCTCGCTGCCGAACCCTTGCCGACATCGCCAAAGCCCGCGACGCAAGCGACCTTGCCGGCCAGCATGACGTCGGTCGCGCGGCGGATCGCATCAACCAGCGATTCCTTGCAGCCGTACAGGTTGTCGAACTTCGACTTCGTCACCGAATCGTTCACGTTGATCGCCGGGAACGGCAGCTTGCCGTCCTTGGCGATGTGATAGAGGCGATGAACCCCGGTGGTGGTTTCTTCGGACACGCCCCTGATGTGCGCAACGCTCATCGTCAGATAGCCCGGCTTTGCCTTCACGAACGCCTTGAGCGCGCGCTGAAATTCGATTTCTTCGGCATTGGTCGGCTCGGGCAGGGTGTCGCCGGCCTCGATCCGCGCGCCCCACAGCGCGAACATCGTGGCATCGCCGCCGTCATCGAGAATGAGATTGGCGGTCTGGCCGCTGCCGTCGTCCCAATCGAAGATGCGGCCGACATAGTCCCAGTAATCGGCCAGGCTTTCGCCCTTGATCGCAAACACCGGGATACCGCGCGCGGCGATCGCGGCGGCGGCATGGTCTTGCGTCGAATAGATGTTGCACGTCGCCCAGCGCACTTCGGCACCGAGCGCGATCAGCGTTTCGATCAGCACGGCGGTCTGGATCGTCATGTGCAGCGATCCGGTGATGCGCGCGCCTTTCAGCGGCTGCGACGCACCGAATTCCTCGCGCAGGGCCATCAGCCCCGGCATTTCGGTTTCCGCGATGGCGATTTCGGCACGGCCATAGTCGGCAAGGCCGATATCGGCGATCACGTAGTCCTGCTGGCTCACGGGGCGGCTCTCCTTGGGCATGAATGATGACATGACGGGCGGGGACATCCGGCACGGATGCGCCCCATGACCCGCGCCTTAGCGGTATCGGAGCATAATATAAAGATGTCTTTATATCTTCCGTCCGTAGCGGACCCAGGATCCTCGTCACCGGTGGATTCGCATGACCCCGCGGTTGCGCTGTCACATCGCGCGCCTATATCAATCGGGCGCAAAGGCACCGCCACTGGCGGCACCCGAAGCCGATGAATCAAATCAGAAAGGAATCTGGGGATGACAATCGCAGTTGGAGACAAGCTGCCCGACGTGAAAGTGGTCAAGGCCACTGCCGAAGGCAACGAAGCGGTGCAGACCACCGACTATTTTGCCGGCAAGAAAGTCGTGCTGTTTTCGGTCCCCGGGGCCTTTACCCCGACGTGCTCGGCCAAGCACTTGCCCGGCTTCGTCGACAAGGCCGCCGCGATCAAGGCCAAGGGCGTCGATGAAATCGCCTGCACCGCTGTCAACGACCCGTTCGTGATGAAGGCCTGGAGCGCTGCTTCGGGTTCTGCCGATGTCACCATGCTGGCCGATGGCAACGGCGATCTGGCCAAGGCGCTCGGCCTCGTGCTCGACGGCACCGGCTTTGGCCTCGGCCTGCGCGGTCAGCGCTTTGCCGCCGTGATCAATGACGGTGTGGTCGAACAACTCCATGTCGAAGCGCCGGGCGACTTCAAGGTCAGTTCGGCCGAATACGTGCTCGAACACCTTTGAGCGATCGACCCGAAAGCCCGGCACGACGCCGGGCTTTCGGGCATGATCAATAGCCCATCAGGCTGAGCACTTCCTTGCGGCTGCGGTTGTCTTCAAGGAAGACGCCGATCAGGCGGCTGGTGATCATGGAGACCCCCGGCGTACGCACGCCGCGCCCGGTCATGCAGCCATGCTGCGCCTCGATCACCACGGCCACGCCGTGCGGCTTCAGATTGTCCCAGATGCACTGCGCGACTTCGCTGGTCAACCGTTCCTGGATCTGCAACCGGCGGGCATAGCCATGAAGCACCCGCGCCAGCTTTGAAATCCCGACCACTTTGTCACGCGGCAAATAGGCGATCGAGGCCGTGCCGACGATCGGCGCCATGTGATGTTCGCAATGCGATTGAAACGGGATACCTTTCAGCAGCACCAGTTCGTGATAGCCGCCCACTTCCTCGAACTGCCGCCCGAGATGGAGTGCAGGATCTTCGCCATAGCCCTGGCAATATTCCTTCCACGCGCGCGCCACGCGCTTGGGCGTGTCGAGCAGGCCTTCGCGCGTCGGATCATCGCCCGACCAGCGGATCAGCGTGCGAATCGCGTCCTGCACAGCGTCGGGCACCGGCATCTTGCCGAGGCGTTCATCGTCGTCATCATCGATGTCCTGGGCGCAACTGGTCATGGCGTGTCCGATTTCCTTCCCCCGCATGTCTGGCCGGCGGGTATCGCCTGCGGCCCATCGCGCACACGGTTTTGCCCGTCGAGGTAGACGCTCGAGCGCTGGATCGCAATGGTCGGCAGAGGCGGCAGGCCACCGCAGATGATCCGCCCGGGATCACGGGATGATCCGCCAAGACCTTATTTGCGCGGCAGAATGACTTCGTCGGGATGCGCGACGTTAAGATCGCGGCGCAACAGTTCGCCGACCAGATCGGGATCGGCATGGCGCGGATCGAGCAGGTCCACGCGATTGTGCAGCCGGTCGCGCTGCGCGGTCAGCCGTGCGATCTCGCGCTGGTTGTGATCGAGCGCACGGGCATTTTCGGTCCAGGCCAGCACCCCGCTCGGCCCGGCCAGCGCAAGCGCGCCGAGCACCAGCAAGACGATCAGCGCCATCGTCTGGGTCAGGCTTTCGCGCGGAAGCCGAAGAGTTTGTCGTTTACGCCGCATTCCGATCACCGAATCACATCCCCCTTGCGGATTCAACCGGGAATCAATGCTTTCATGCCCCGCCGACGCCATCACACGATGAACCGTGCCGGATACACGATGAAATCCGTAAGGTTGCGTACTGCAAGACAACCGGGTCTCCCCCGATCCTTGTGCCGTCAGGATCGGGCCGGGGCGGTTGCAAACGCCCATATTGAAACAGATCGCCGCATGCATGCGACATTTTGACGGATTTTCGGTTCATAAGCCGTCCGGCACCCTTTATCCGCCGGGCAAAGCGCGCCTATCCAGACTTGGGGCTGCATTCCCAGTACATCCGGCCAGGGGGCATCGACACGCGTGAACGACTGGTTATCTGGGCTCAAGATCCGCGCTCGTTGCCTGCTCGGCAAGCATGAGGCAAAGCGAGGCAAAGCACGGCGAATTGATGCGTGCCATTTCGTGAGCACCTGCCGCCACTGCGGCGCTCCGATCCGCAAGCGCCATGGCTTCGAATGGAAGCCATACACCCCCGACGATCAGTCGCCCCGCCAATCAGTCGCCGACGACGAAATCGGGCACCTCTGACCGAGGCGCATGGCGCCAGCGCCAGATCAGCGCCGGCAGAATCATCAGCACGAGACAGAGCGACGTTATCAATCCGCCCAGGATGACCAGCGCCATCGGCCCTTCGATCTCGCGCCCCGCCTGACCGCTTTCCGCCGCGATCGGCAAAAGCGCAAAGCCGGTGACCAGCGCCGTCAACAGAATCGGCGTCACGCGTTCGCGCGTCGCACGCAGGACGGTCTCGAGCGACCAGGGCGCGCCTTCCTCATCGACCAGATGATCGACATGGCTGACCAGCAGGATGGCATTGCGCGCGGAAATCCCGAACAGCGAGATAAATCCGACCAGCGCGCCCAGCGAAATCGTCGCGCCGGTCAACGCCACCGCCGTCATCCCGCCCAGCAGCGCCAACGGCAACCCGGCGAGAATCAACAGTGCCGGGCGCACCCCGCCAAAGGCCACCACCAGCAGAGCGATCATGGCAATGCCGGCAATGGCCACATGCCAGGCGATGTCGCGCTGTGCCGCCGCCGTGCCTTCGGCGGCACCGGCCCACGACAGGAACGTACCGGCTGGCATTTTGACGTCACGGCCGATGCGCGCCTTGGCAGCCGCGACCACGCCCGAAACGTCCGTGCCGGGTGCGACATTGGCGGTCACCACCTGGCGCCGCTGCCCGCCCTGATGCTCGATCACCGCGCGCGTATCGCCCAGCCCGATCGAGGCGATGTCGGACAGCCGCACCGCGTTGCCGCCCGTGCCGCGAACCAGTGTGCGCCCCAGCATTTCGGGATCGCCGCGCAGATCGGGCGGCAAAGTCACCGCGATCGGCACACTGCGGTCGGGCAGCACGATCTGCCCCGCGTCGAGCCCGGCAAATGCCGCCCTGATCGCGTCTCCCGCATCGCCGCGGCCAACCCCGTGCAATGCCATGCGCGCAGGATCGAGCGCGACGCCGAGCATCGGATTGCCCGGCTCCGCTTTCAATTGCACATCGGTCGCGCCCGGCGTTGCGCGCAGGACGGCCGCCACCTCGGCCGCGACATGGTCGAGCGTGTCAAGATCGTTGCCCTGAACGCTGACCGCGATCGCGGCGGTTTCGCCCGACAGGCTTTCGCCGATGCGATCGCCCAGAAACGTCGTGACTTCGCTTTGAATGCCGGGGGTAGCCGCCAGCGCGGCGCGGATCTCGGCCTGCGCATGGTCCTCGCCGCGCGCGCCGACGTCTTTCAGCCGGATATGAAATTCGCCTTTCGCCGGGGGCCAGGTATCCTCGCCCGCTTCGGCTCGGCCGACCTGCTCCTCGACGCTGAGCACTTCGGGCAAGGCCAGCAACCGCCGCGACAGCCGTGTGCCGGTATCGCGCATCCAGTCGAACGACGCGCCGGGCGGCCCGGAAATCCCGACCACGTAATGCTTTTCGCGAAACGAGGGCAGCAGTTCGCTGCCAAACAGCGGCGCCATTGCGACGACCACCATGGCCAGCACGCCCACCACCGTCAGCGCGAGCCCCGGCCTTGCGCAAACCCGCGCCAGCAGACCGGCATGGCGATCCTTGATCCGATCGAGAAACGCCGGCTCATGCGCGGGCGCCCGTCCATCGAGCAACAGGAATGCCAGCGCCGGGGTCACCGTCAGCGCGACCAGCAACGAGGCCAGCGTCGCCAGGATGAAGGCCACCCCGAGCGGCGCGAAAAATGCCCCCTGCAACCCGCTGAGCAGGATCACCGGCAGCATGGTCAGCACCAGCACGAACGTTGCATAGACCACCGGCGCGCGCACTTCGACAGACGCGGCGCCGATGATCGCGCGGCGCTGCGACCGGTCGGTGATCCCGCGCAGGCGACGCACGATGTTTTCAATATCGACGATCGCATCGTCGATCACCACGCCAAGCGCCACGGCCAGCCCGCCCAGCGTCATCGTGTTGATCGTCTGCCCCGCGCGGTCGAGCACGATCAGCGTCGCCAGCAGCGACAAGGGGATCGACACAAAGGCAATCAGTGTCACGCGCGCATCGCGCAAGATGAACAGCAGCACGAGCGCAATCATCACTGCCCCGACAATCAGGTCGATCGTCAGCCCGTGCAGCGCGGCATCGATGAAATTGGCCGGGCGATGCAGCGCCGGGCTTACCGTCACCCCTTGCGCCGCCAGTGCCGGGCCAAGCTCGGCCAGAGCCACCTCCGCCGCGTGAGTCGCATCGAGCGTGTTGGCGCCATACTGGCTCGACAATGTCATCAGCACGCCCGGACGCCCCATGATCAACGCATCGCCCACGCGCGGCGCCGGGGCGTCGATCACGCGCGCGACATCGCCGATCCGCGTGCTTCCCCCGGGGCCGTTGCCGACCACGGCGGCGGCAATCGCGGCCGCATCGGCAGCGCTCGAACCCGGATCGATCACGATCCGCTGATTGGGCGTATCGGCAAAGCCGCCGCCGGTGATCGCCACCGTGCGCGACACCGCATCGCGCAAGTCGGCAAGACCAAGCCCGCGCGCATAGAGCCGCGCCGTATCGGCCTGAACCTCGATACGCCGGTCATCGCCGCCAAACACATTGGCGCGCGCCACCCCCGATGCCGAGAGCAGACGCGGCTTGACCGTCCATTGGACAAGATCGCGCAACTGCATCGGCGTCAGCCGGTCAGAGGTAAACCCGATTTTGAGCAGATCCATCGTCGAGGACACGAGCGGCGAAATGCGCGGCGAATCCACCCCCGCAGGCAAAGTCGACGCCGCATCGGCCAACGCTTCGGCAACTTGCTGGCGCGCGCGATAAGTATCAAGGCCGGTCTTGAATGTGACATCGATCACCGACAGTCCCTGAATCGACTGCGACCGCACGGTATCGACGCCGTTGGCGCCATTGATCACCGCTTCGAGCGGGCGCGTGACCAGCATTTCGACTTGCCGCGCCGAAAGCCCGGGCGCCTCGGTCTGAACCGAGGCCTGCGGCGGCACGAATTCGGGAAAGACGTCGTAGGCCGCGCTGCGCAGCGTCATCGCGCCAAGCACAAGCACGACAAGCGCGGCAAGCAGCACCAACCACGGATAGCGCAGCGACTGGCGAACGATAAGCGACAGCATCGGCTCAGTCGCCCCCGCCGCCGGGGGCCGACGACCGCTCGAGCCCGAGCAGCGTCCCGGCGCCCGCCACGACCAGCCGGTCGCCGGGCCTGAGCGCCCCGCCCAGCGGCACGAACCAGCCATCGCCGACCGGGATCGCCGCCATGCCCGGCGCATCGAGCGCCACGCGTTCAAAGTTTTCCGGGCCCGTCGCGCGCCAGACCTGAAGTGCACCGTCGGCGCGCACGATCGCTTCGCGCGGGACGATCACCCCTTCGCGCCCGGTGCCGGTCGCCCGATGCGCCGCGAGCACGCGTCCGACCCCGGCCTGGGCCGCCGCCGGTCCTTCAAGCAGCGCCAGCGCGCCCGCACTCTGCAATTGGGTATCCCCGGCCGTGGCCGGGCCGAGCACACGCACCGTCGCACGCGTCGCCCCAAGATCGACGTCGACCGCCGCGCCCGCAGGCACCGCCCCATCGGGAAAATCGATGCGCAAGATGGCAAGGCCGCCGTGCGCGGCTTCGGCAGCAAGCCGCTCCGCCCCGGCACACCCCGCCTTGCCCAGCGCGGGCCCGAATTCGAGCGCAGGCCGTCGGCATGCCGTCGCAAGGCGCGCGGCATCCTGCCCTTCCTGCGCTCGTGCGGCATCGAGATCGCGGCGCGAAGCCCCGGCATCGGCAGCAACCAGCGCCGTCAGCCGGGCCAGTTCGCGCGCCGATCCGTCATGCGCGGCCCGCGCGGCAGCGATCTCGCCCGCGATCACTCCCAGCGGCGCGGGATCGATCGCCCGGGCAAAGCCATCCGCCGTCGCTGCCACGCGGCGCGCGACAATCGGCGCGATACGCACCCCCGCCTCGCGCTGCACGCTGGCCTCGACGTGCAGACCGGGCCCCGCGTCCGACTTTGCCGCTGCGGCGGCATGATCGTCGGCCTCAACCAGGTGCGGCGCTGCAAAATGCATGCCGAGCGCGCCAAGCGCCAGCCCTGCCACCCCCAGAAAGGCTCCTTGCCAAGGCTTCACGGTCGGTCATCTCCAGCAAGGGCGGGGTCGGTACGCACCGAAATCAGGGTTTCCGGACCATCGAGCGGACGACGCAACGCCGCTTCCAGGCCGATTTGCGCCAGACGCAGCCGCGCCAGAGCATCGATCGCGGCAAGCCGCGCGGCAGCGTCGGCGCTCTTTGCCGCAGCCCAGTCCGCGCGATCGATCGCACCCAGCCGCAATTGCGCATCGGCGCGATCGGCGGCAAGCCGGGCCTGCGGCAATTCTTCATGTGTCAGGCGCGCCAGTGCGGCTTCGGCGGCGGCGCGTTCGCTGGCCGCCGTGTCGATCGCGCCTTGCGCGTCGGCGAGCGCGGATTCGATCGCTTGCCCGGCGGCCGCCCGATGCGCCTCGGCAGCCATGATGGCGCTGCGATTGAGGTCAAACGAGGGTGCCTGAAGGGCGATCCCAAACGGAATGTGGATCAATCCGCCTTCCCAGGAATAGCCCGGCGCGAGGCTGATTGAGGGCGTCTGCCTGGCCACTTCGACGCGCAGCGCCGCCTCGGCCTGATCATAGGCGACCATTGTCCGCATCACATCGGCGCGATGGACCAAGGCGGCCTGTTTCAAGCCCGGCGTGATCGCAGGCGCCGGCGGCACCGCATCGAAATCGGGCCAGAGCAGCGCCACGCCATCAAACGCGGAAACCGGAACGCCAAGCACTGTGGCGATGGCGGCGCGACCGCCGACAATGCGTGCGCGGGCATCATCGCGCGCGCGGGCAGCGGCAGCACGGGCAGCCCGCACCGGGGCCAGCGACAGCGCGGACATTTCGCCGCCGTCGACGCGGCGCCGCATCGCCGCCAACTGCCGATCGTAAAGCGCCACCAATTCGTCGCCGAGCGCGACCTGACGCTCGCCTGCAAAGACATCGACCAGCCCGCGCGCCGCCGCGATCCGTTCCGCCCAGACCACTTCGACAAGATCATAACCGGCGCCGACCACGCCAAGGTCTGCCCCGCGAATCCGCCCTGCCCGGCGTCCGCCGAAATCGAGTTGCACATCGGCGGTGGCGCCGATCGTCCAGGGCGCGGGCATCGAGGGATCGTTGGTATAATCGCTCGCTACCGACAGCATCGGGTTTGCCGCCTTGTGCGCGAGCCGGGCATCGCGGCGCGCCGCCACGACACCGGCGCGCGCGGCGGCCACGCGCGGATCGTCGGACAGGATCGCGGCAAACAGTGCCAATCGGTCGATTCCCCCTTCGGGGCGCCGCGTTCCGGGCGCAAGCGTCGCCGCTCGTGCAGCAATCGCCGACACATCGAGCCCCCCGCCCACGCGCGCCGCAGCCCGCGCGGGCAAGTCGACCGGCGCGGGCGGCACGCGCATGCATCCGCCCGCCATGGCCACAACGCCAGAGGCAGACAGTACCGCAAGGGACAGTTTGAAATTCAATCGCCGGACTTTCACGATGCCGGGGGTATTCTGCCCGGCTGCGCACAACAAGATGTTGCATGACAGATCACGATTATAAATTTGCAACACACTGACCAATACCTGAAACACGCGACCGATCACGGTGGTGTGGCGGCGTCTGCGCCGCAGTGCAAAAGCCGTTGCAACAGATGAAGGATACCTTGCCCGTGGCACTTGACGACCCCCGGCTTTCCGATGCAGCCACCGCTGCGCTTGCCTTGCGCTATGGCGCCGACCGTCCCGCCCGGCTGCGCTGGAACCCGACCATCGCCGGATTGCTCGCGCATCGGTCGGTGCGCGCCTATCTGCCCGATGCCCTGCCCGAAGGCACGATCGAAACGCTGATCGCGGCGGCGCAATCGGCGTCCACGTCGTCCAATCTGCAAGTGTGGAGCGTCGTTGCCATCCATGACGCGGACAAACGCGCCCGCCTTGCCGCAGTGGCCGGTGGACAAAAGCATATCATCGAAGCGCCGACGATCCTGCTGTTCGTTGCCGATCTCGCCCGCGCCCATCTGATCGCCAGCGACGCCGGCGCCTCGGCCGAAGGATACGACTACCTCGAAAGCTATACCGTGGCAGCGATCGATGCCGCGCTGGCAGCGCAAAATGCCGTGGTCGCGGCGGAATCGCTGGGGCTTGGTACGGTCTATATCGGCGCGCTGCGCAACAATCCCGAGGCCGTCGCCGCGCTGGCCGACCTGCCCCCGCATGCGGCGGTCATGTTCGGGCTTGTCGTCGGCCATCCCGATCCGGCGCGGCCCGCGTCGGTCAAACCGCGGCTGCCGCAAGAGGTTGTCCTGCACCAGGAGACGTATGATCTGACGGCGCAGCGCGAACCGGTCGCGCGCTATGACGAAACCGCCCGCGCGTTTCAGATCGCCCAGGGTCAGCAACCCGTCGGCTGGCGCGCGCTGATCATCAGCCGGGGGCGCGATGCCGCCGCGCTCAACGGTCGCGACCGGCTCAAAGCCGCGCTGCGGCTGCTCGGTTTTGGCTTGCGCTGATCCGGGCTTGACGTAACATGGCTGGCTTTCCCGTTTGAAAGCAAAACTGTTTTCCAATCTCTACCTTATCGGTAGTAATTGCCGCACTGCGCCAGAGGGGGCGCCATGCAACAGGGAACCAGCCATGAAATTTCGCCCGATCGCGTCGTCCGCCTTTGCCCTTTTGGTGGCGGGCCTGCCGGTGATGGCGCTGGCCGATACCCCCGCCCCCGCCGCATCTGACCCGGCGGCATCGGACGCACGTAACGACGACATCGTCGTCACCGCGCAGCGCCGCCGCGAAACCGCGCAAAACACCGGCGTCGCGCTGACCGTGCTGTCGGGCGATCAATTGGCGCGGCGCGGGGTGACCAATATCAACCAGTTGCAGGACGAAGTGCCGGGGCTCGAAATCGTCCCCGCGTTTGGCGGCGGTCAGCCGCAGTTCCGGCTGCGCGGTGTCGGCTTTGACGATTATGCCGACAACAACTCCCCGACTGTCGGCGTCTATGTCGACGAAGTGGCTTACCCGGTTCCGGTCATGACCCAGGGCGCGCTGTTCGACATCGATCGGGTCGAAGTGCTGCGCGGGCCGCAGGGCACGCTCTATGGCCGCAACACCACCGGCGGCGCGATCAATTTCGTTTCGAAAAAGCCGACCGATCAGCTTTCGGCGGGGATCGACCTCGATTACGGCAAGTTCAACGCGTTCAAGGGCGAAGGGTATATTTCGGGCCCGTTGACCGATACCTTGCGTTTCCGCGTTGCCGCAATCACCGAACAGGGCGGCGGGTTTCAGTATAACCGCAACACCGGGCAAAGCCTGGGCGATGCCAACCGCCTGTTCGGCAAAGCCACGCTCGAATGGCGCCCGTCGTCGACGGCGACGATCACGCTGTCGGCCCACGGCGGCTATGACAAGTCGGAACTGACCGGGCTTTACCTGTTCGAGCCGTTTCAAACCAAGGGCTATGGCGTCGGCACGCCGGGCGCGATCATTCCCGCCGATACCAGCAACCGCGCCACCGGCTGGGGCACGTCGTCAACTTTCGCCTCGCTGATCGGCTGGAACGCGAATTCCAAGCCGGGCCGCGACAACATTTCGCAAGGCGTCAGCCTTAACGCCGCGATCGACCTCAGCCCTTCGGTCAAGCTGACCAGCATCACCGCCTACGATTATTTCCGCCGTGGCGAACTGCAATCGTGGGATGCGTCGAGCGCCGAGGAATCCGAGGAATTCTGGTACGGCAACGTGCGCGTGCTGTCGCAGGAACTGCGCCTGTCGTCGCAGGGCAAGAGCGCGCTCGACTGGGTCGGCGGCGTCTATTATTCGCACCAGTTGCAAAACGACGGCTTCTACTCCGATTTCACCCAGAGCCTCGGCTTCACCACCAACACCAGCTACCGCCAATATGTCGATTCGATCAGCGGATATGGGCAATTGGCCTATCACGTGACCAGCAAGGTGACGCTGATCGGCGGCTTGCGCTTCGAACATGAAAACCGGCGCCTGCGCGATTTTTCGACCGAGATCGGCAGCGCCGTGACGTTTGCCGACGGCAACCGCAACACCGGGTTCGATCAGGTTTCGGGCAAGGCGGGCATCGAATACCGCCCGGCAACGGGGCTGCTGCTCTATGCCAATGCCAGCCGCGGGGTGAAATCGGGCGGCTTTACCGCGTACAATTCGCCCTATCAGAACCAGATCGACGCGTTCCAGCCCGAAACGCTCTATGCTTATGAAGCAGGCTTCAAGGGCGATCTTGCCCCGGGCGTGCGGCTCAACGGGGCGGCATTCTATTATGACTATCGCAACCAGCAAGTGCTCGGCACCGTGCTCGATCAGCAATCGGGCCTGATCGGCCGGATCACCAATGCGCCGAAATCGGAAATCTACGGCGTCGAAGGCGAATTGGTGCTGAGCCCGGTCAAGGGCCTGCGCATGTCGCAATCGCTGGCATGGAAATACGGCAAATATCTCGATTACAACGCGATCGACACGTCATCCCTGCAAGGCAGCGTCGGCAGCTATACCGCCAGCACGATCAACTATGCCGGCAAGCCCCTGCCGATCGCGCGGCTGAGCTATCAGGGCAGCGCGAGCTATACCGCCCCGATCGGCGGCTATGCGCTCGAAGCGGGAACCGATTATTCCTATCGCGGGCGGCTGCCCTCGTTTCTGGGCACGCTCTATGATCTGCCCGGCCACTGGATCGTCAATGCCAATCTGACGCTGCGCCCCGATCAGGGTGTCTGGTCGATCGGGATTTATGGGCGCAATGTGTTCAACGCGCATTATGACCTCGTGCGGAATTACTTCCTGCCGAATGCCAAAGTTGCCCAGCCGGGTCGCCCGGCAAGCTACGGCATTCAGCTCGGGTATCATTTCTGACGAACCGCTGATCAAGTCTTCTTCTTAGGAATCAAGCCGTTATTCTGACACACCTGCCCCCGCATCGTCGTTCCCGCGAAGGCGGGAAACCAGCTTTTCTGACGGTAAAGGGAAAAAGAAGCTGGATTCCCGCCTTCGCGGGAATGACGAGGTGTGTTGGGTCTAGTGGTCCGATTCTGACATTTGCTACCGCTCTCGGCTAGGTAGTGCGCAAATGTCAGAATCTTTTTGGACCACTAGAAGCATTTGATTCTATTGGATTTTCCGTTTTTGACATTTGCGACCGTGCTATCCGGATGGCGGGATGCAAATGTCAAAAACAATCCACCAGTGCCGTTTGGACTTAATCAGAGGTTCCAGAGGTTCCCTGAGCACACATCCACCAGGAGTGACGAGCATGGGCAGATTGTCGCGGATCACGGGATCGCTGGCCGGGCTTGTCGCACTGGCGGCAGGCGGCGCATGGCTGGCGCTGCGGGCGCCCGATTTCCCCGCAGAGCAGTTGCAGGCGCGCTATGGCCGCGCCAATTCGCACTATGCCGATCTGGGCGGCGGGCTGGTGCTGCATTATCTCGACAGCGGGCCGGTCAATGCGCCGGTGGTGATCCTGCTTCACGGCTTTGGCGACAATGCCTTTTCGTGGGACGGCTGGACCGAGCGGCTTTCCCCGCGCTATCGGGTAATCGCGCTCGATCAGCCGGGTCATGGCCTCAGCGCCGCACCGGGCGGATTTGTCGCCTCGCCCGACAGCATGGCCGATGCAGCCGAACGCTTTGCCGCAAAGCTCGGCCTGCATTCGGTCGCGGTGGCGGGCAATTCGATGGGCGGCGCGGTGGCCTGGCTGTGGGCCACGCGCCAGCCCGATGTGGTGCAGCGCCTGATTCTGATCGATGCCGCAGGCTGGCCCGCCGCACAGTTGCAAAAGCCGCCGCTCGCGTTTCGGATCATGCAATACCGGCTTGGCCGGGCGCTGCTCGCCTCGATCGACAATACCCCGCTGATCCGCGAGGGGCTGAAAAAGGATGTCGTCGATCCATCGGTGCTGACCAAAGCCTTCATCACGCGCTGGGCCGATCTGCAACGCTATCCCGGCCATCGCCCGATCCTGATGTCGGCGCGCCCCGGCTCCGTTGCCGCCTCGCCCGAAGCGCTGGCCCGGATCACCGCGCCGACGCTGATCGAATGGGGCGAAGATGATCAGTTGATCGCGGTCGATGCGGCGCACCGCTTTCATGCCGCGATTCCGGGGTCAAGGCTGATCGTCTACCCGCGTGTCGGACATTTGCCGCAATGGGAAATCCCCGCGCGCTCGGCTGCCGATGCTGCTGCGTTTCTTGACGAAACTCACTATGGGACGACGCAACCATGACCGATGCACGCGATTTCCTGGGCAATCCGGTGACCGGGGCCAGCGCCGAAGACATCGCCGCGATCGACCATTTCATCGGTGGGCTGATCGCCTATGAAACGCGCATCGTCCGCATTCTCGATGCGGCAAAGGGTGAAGCGGTGCCGGTTCTGGTCGCGGTCTTTGCCGGGATTCTCCACTTGCTCGCTGAAACCACCGGCCAAGAGGCGACAGCGCGCCCCTGGCTCGAGCGGGCCCGCGATGCCGCCGAACGCACGGCGCCGACACCGCGCGAGGCGCAATGGATCGCCGTCCTCGATCATTGGTGTGCCAAAAATATCGATTCGACGCTGGCCGCGCTCGACAGCATCCTCGATCTCGCGCCGCATGATCTCGCCGCGCTGAAACTCTTGCAATATCACCATTTCAACCGGGGTGATTTCCCCGAAATGCTGCGCCCCGCGCTCGCCGTACAACATCGGGCCGGGGATCTGCCCTATCTCGGCGGGATGCTCGCCTTTGCCTTTGAACAACTGCACTTGCTCGACGAGGCAGAACGCGCGGCAAACCGGGGCCTGGAACTGGTGCCCACCGACCCCTGGGCGCAGCACGCGCTGGCCCATGTCTGGCTGACGCGCGGGTCGATCGATCGCGGGCTGACGGCGCTGGAGGCATGGTCGCCGGGCTGGACCGGGCTCAACAGTTTCATGATCACGCATTTGTGGTGGCATCTGGCGGTGTTTCACATCGCGCGCGGGGCCTATGCCAAAGCGCTGGCAATCCATGACGCGCATGTCTGGGCGCATGACCGCAGCTATTCGCAAGATCAGGTCGGCGCGGTTTCGCTGCTGGCGCGGCTCGAAATGGTCGGCGTCGATGTGGGCGACCGCTGGACCGAGCTTGCCCCCTGGCTGGCGACGCGCGCGCAGGACACCACGCTGCCGTTCCTGTCCGTGCAATATGCCTATGGCCTCGCCCGCGCCGGACGCAACGAAGCCGATGCCTTGCTTGCCGCGATTGCCACCCGCGCGCTTGCGCCGCGCGCCGATCGCGTCTGGGCCGAAGCCGCGCTGCCGCTTGCCGAGGGGCTGATCGCCCATGCGCGGGGGCTCTATCCGCGCGCCGTGCGCCTGCTGTCCGAAGCGGTGCCGCGCCTTGCCCATCTCGGCGGCAGCCATGCGCAGCGCGACTTGTTTGCGCTGATCCTGCTCGATGCGCAGATCAGGAGCGATGTGCTGGGCGATGCGCAACAGGCGCTCGAACTGCGTCGCAGCCACGATCCGCTCAGCGTGCCGGTCAACACCGCACTGGCCTGGATCTACGACGCGCTGGGCCTGCCCGAACAGGGCGCGGACGCGCGGGCGCGCATCGCCGCATGATCCGCTGCCTGCTGTTCTGGTTGGCGGTGCTTGGGACGTTCCTCGGCGCCCCGGCGCTCGCCGCGCCCGCGCTGCGCGTGGGCGTGCAGCTTGAGCCGCCGCATCTCGACCCGACGCAAGGCGCAGCAGCCGCGATACCCGAAGTCAGCTTCAACACGATTTACGAAGGCCTCGTGCGGATCGCCACCGACGGGACGCTGCACCCGCTGCTGGCTACCGGCTGGTCCGTTTCGCCCGATGCGCAGCATTACGTGTTTACGCTGCGCCATGGCGTGCGCTTTCATGACGGATCGCGCTTCGATGCGGCGGCGGTGGCCTTTTCGCTGGCCCGCGCCGCCGCGCCGGGATCGCTCAACATCCATGCCGAAACCTGGCGCGAAATCGCCGCGATCCGCGTGCTCGCCCCCGACCGGGTGGCCATCGACCTGTCCCGGCCCGATGCCAACTTGCCCACCCTGCTCGCGCTGTCGGACGCCGCGATGGTGCCGCCCGATGCCGCCGAGACGCTGCGCACGCACCCTGTCGGCACGGGCCCCTTTCGCTTTGGTGCATGGCAGCGCGGCGACGCTCTGACACTCGAGCGGAATGCCGATTACTGGGGCACCCCGGCCCATCTCGCACGGATCACCTTTCGCTTCATCGCCGATCCCAATGCCGCCTATGGCGCGATCCGTTCGGGCGCGATCGACATCTATCCCAGCTTTCCCGCGCCCGAAACGCTGAACCTGCTGGCCGCCGATCCCCGGCTGAAACTGGTGATCGGCCCGAGCGAGGGCGAAGTGATCCTTGCGATCAACCAGCGTCAGGGGCCGCTCGCCAATGTCCTGGTGCGGCGGGCAATCTGCCATGCGATCGACCGCCGCGCGCTGATCGACGGCGCCATGGCCGGCTATGGCACCCCGATCGGCAGCCATTTCCCACCGCAAAGCCCCGATTATGTCGACCTGACCGGAGTCTGTGCCCACGATCCGGCGCTGGCGCGGCGCTTGCTGGCCGAGGCGGGATACCCCAAAGGCCTTATACTCACGCTCAAACTGCCGCCGCCGTCCTACGCCCGGCGCACCGGCGAACTGATCGCGGCGCAACTGCAATCGGTCGGGATTGCCACCACGATCCGCAATCTCGAATGGCCGACCTGGCTCGACGAAGTGTTTCAACGACACCACTTCGATCTGACCGTGATCAGCCACGCCGAACCGTTCGATTATGACATCTATGCCCGGCACGACTATTATTTCGGCTATCACAGCGACGCGTTCGATGGCCTGATCGCGGCCTTGCGCACGACCACCGACCCGGCGGCGCGTCACCGCCTGCTCGGCGATATGCAGCGCCAGATCGCGCAAGACGCGCCCAATGCGTTCCTGTTCCAATATCCCGCGCTCGGGGTGCAGGACCGCCGATTGAGCGGAATCTGGGTCAATAGCCCGACACAAGTGCTCGATTACCATGCGGCGCGCTTTTCCGGGGCCGGCACCGACGCGGCGCAAGGCAAAAGCGCCGCCGGAGCATGGGCGGCGTGGATTGCCGCTGCGCTCGCGTTGGGCGGGCTGATCATGACCGGGCGACGGCTCGGCGCGCGGTGGCTGGGCGGGCGGATCGCGGTGCTGGCGGTCACGCTGTTCGCGACGAGCGTGGTGATCTTTGTCCTGTTGCAGATCGCGCCGGGCGATCCGGCGGTGACCATGCTGGGGATCGATGCCAGCCCGCGCGCGATTGCCGCGCTCCATGCCGAATTCGGGCTCGATGCCTCGCCGCTCACACGGTTTGTGCGCTGGATCGTCGGCGCCCTGCGCGGCGATTTCGGAACCAGCTTTACCTATCGGGTGCCGGTCGGTGCGCTGATCGGCGAACGTCTGGCAGTGACTCTGCCGCTCGCGGGGCTTGCCGCGATGGTCGCGATCGGGATCGGGGTTCCGGCGGGAACGCTGGCGGCGCGGCGCCCCGGCGGCGTGCTGGATCATCTGGTCGGCGCCTTTGCGCGGCTCGGCATGGCCATTCCCGATTTCTGGCTGGGAGTCTTGCTGGTCCTGCTGCTCGCGCTGGGCACCGGCTGGTTTCCAGCCGGGGGTTTTCCGGGGATCGAGGCCGGGTTTGGCCCTGTGCTGCATGCGCTGGCCCTGCCGGTGCTGGCGCTTGCCATACCGCAGGCGGCAATTCTGGCGCGGGTGACGCGCGGAGCGCTCGCCGATGTGCTGGGCCGCGATTTCATCCGCGCGGCGCGGGCCAAGGGCTTGTCCGACAGCGCCGTGCTGTGGCGCCATGCCCTGCCCAATGCGGCAGCGCCGGTGCTGGCGGTGATCGGGCTGCAAGTGCCCTATCTCATCGCGGGTTCGGCATTGGTTGAACAAGTGTTCTCATTGCCGGGGCTCGGTCGGTTGGCCATTCAGGCGATCGGGCAGCGCGATCTGGTGACGGTACAGGCGGTGGTCCTGCTGATGGCGACGGCCACGGTCATCGCCAGCTTTGCCGTCGATGTGGCGCAGGCGCTGATCGACCCGCGCGTCGTGCGGCAGGAGCGGGCATGATGCGCGGGCGGGCTTCGCTGATCGCCGGACTGGCGCTGACCGCGCTGTTCGTGGTTCCCGCGCTCGTCGCGCTGGTGTGGACGCCGTGGGATGTCACCGCGATCGATGTCGCGGCACGGCTGCAAGGCCCCTCGGCGCGACACTGGCTCGGCACCGATCCGTTTGGCCGCGATGTCCTGTCGCTGGTCATGGCAGGCGGCGGTGTTTCGCTGGGCGTGGCAGTCGCGGCGATCGCGGCGGCGCTGGCGCTGGGGGTGCCGATCGGGCTGATCGCTTCGGCGCGGCGCGGCTGGATCGACGAGGGCCTGATGCGCGGCGCCGATGTCCTGTTTGCCTTTCCCGGCCTGTTGCTTGCCATCCTGTTGAGCGCAGTTTTCGGGCCAGGCGCGTTCGATGCGACGCTGGCCATCGCGCTGTTCAATGTGCCGGTGTTTGCCCGCGTCACGCGCGGCGCCGCGCTGCCGGTGTGGAGCGCGCCGTTTGTCGCGGCGGCGCGGCTGGCGGGGCGCTCGCGGCTGACCATCGCGATGACGCATGTCCTGCCCAATGTGATCGGCCCGCTGATCGTGCAGGCCAGCATTCAGGGCGGCATGGCGCTGCTGGGCGAAGCGGGGTTGTCGTTCGCCGGGCTTGGCGTGCAGCCGCCCGCGCCGAGCTGGGGGCGCATGCTCGCCGATGCGCAGACCCTGATCGGCAGCGCGCCGCGTCTGGCCATCGTACCCGGCATTGCAATCGTCACGGCGGTCGCGGGCCTGACATTGCTGGGCGATGCCTTGGCCGCGCATTTGCGCATCCGGCGGGGGCGGGCATGAGCGTGCTGCGCTTCGATCGTGTCGGCGTGCGCTATGGCGACCGGGTGGCGCTGCACGATTTCTCGCTGGACCTGGCCGCAGGCGAAGTCGTCGCGCTGATCGGCGGCACCGGCTCGGGCAAGTCTTCCGCTTCGCTCGCCGCGCTGGGTCTCTTGCCCGAAGGCGCGGCGAGCGAAGGCCAAGTTGTCCGCACCGGGCCGGTGGCAATGGTGTTTCAGGAACCGCTGCTCGCGCTCGATCCGCTGATGCGCGTCGGCGCGCAAGTCGCCGAGGCCGTGCGCGCGCGCAGCCGGGCCAGCCGCGCCGAAGCGCTGGACGAATCCGCGCAGCTGTTCGACGACGTCGGGCTCGATGCGCAAGCCGTGCTGACACGCTATCCGCATGAATTGTCGGGCGGCCAGCGGCAGCGCGTGGGCATTGCGATGGCGCTGGCGAGCAAACCCGCCGTGCTGATCGCCGACGAGCCGACCACTGCGCTCGATCCCGAAACGACCGCGCAAGTCATCGCCCTGATCGTCAGCGCGGCGCGCAAGCGGGGCATGGCGCTGCTGCTGGTCACGCATGATCTGGCGCTCGCTCGCGCGCATGCCGACCGCGTGGTCCTGCTGCGCGGCGGGCGCATCGTTGAAACCGGCGCTTTGCCCGGCGCGCTTGCCCTGCCGCACATCGCCGCCTTGCTCGAACGGCTCGACCATGTTCCCGCCCGACACCCGCGCCCCCAAACCGGCGCGAGCGTGCTGTCGGTACGCGGGTTGATCCATGGCTATGGCGACAAAACCGTGCTCAGCGGGATCGATCTCGATCTGCGCCCCGGTGAAATCGCCGGGCTGGTCGGCCCCTCGGGCGAAGGCAAATCGACGCTGTTGCGGCTCGTGCTCGGGCTCGAAACACCGCAGGCGGGCACCGTACAGATTGCCGGGACCGACATTCACCGTGTGCGCGGCGCCGCCTTGCGCGATGTGCGGCGGCGGATGCAGGCGGTGTTTCAGGATCCGGGCGCCAGTCTCGACCCCACCTGGCGGGTGGGCCGGATCGTTGCCGAGCCGCTGGCGCTCTGGCCCGAACGTCTGTCGCACGAGGCGATCGCGGCGCGTGTTGCAACCGCGCTCGTCCGCGTCGGGCTCGATGGCAGCGCCGCCGAGGCCTTTCCGGGCGCCTTTTCCGGCGGTCAGCGGCAGCGTATCGCGCTCGCCCGCGCTCTCGTGGTCGAGCCGGCGCTGATCGTGCTCGATGAAGCGACATCGGCGCTCGATGCCGCCGTGCGCGCCGACATCCTCGATCTGATCGCAGGGCTCGCCGATACGGGAATCGCGTTCCTGTTCGTCACTCATGATCACGCGATGATCGCAGGTCTTGCCGACCGGGTCTGGCGCCTGTCGGAAGGTCGGCTTATTCCGGGCGTTCCGACGCGGCGCGCACGCCCCGTACAATAGCCCGCGCCAGAGCATCGGCCGCCGCCGCGCCGAGCCGCGCGAGCCACCAGGCACGGCTGCGCGGCGCTTCGGCACAGAGCGGATCGAGCTCGATCGCCCCGCTGGCCATGGCAAAGACCACGTCGCCGTCGAAAGGCGTGTGAACCGGGCGGATCGCGCGGGCGAGCCCGTCTTGCGCCATCATCGCCAGCCGCTTGGCCTCTCCCTTGTCGAGCCGGGCGTTGCAGGCGACGACCGCCAGCGTGGTGTTGGCGCCCGGCTGCAAGCGCCCGAGCAAGGCCAACCGGCTTTCGTCGGGAAACAGATCGCCATCAAAACCCCAGGCGCCATCCGGGCTGACCGCGCCGACCGGATTGGTCGCGACCAGTGCCCCGACCATAAGCCCGTGTTCGAGCGCCAGCGACGCGCTGCCGATCCCGCCCTTGACGATCCCGGCCATCGCCCCGCGCCCTGCACCGACCGAACCGAGATCGAACCGCGCGCCCGATGGCGCAGCCAGTGCCGCGCGCGCCGCCGCCCGGCCCAGATCGCGATAGGGCGGCTCGGTGCCCCAATCCTTGTCGCCGGGGTTGGCAAGGTCATAGAGAATCGCGCCCGGCACGATCGGCAGTGTCGGCCCGCCGGGGCGCATCGCCAGCCCCACTCCCGCCGCCGACAGTTCGACCAGCGCGCCATCCGCTGCGGCCAGCCCGAACACCGATCCGCCCGCCAGCGTGATCGCATGAATGCCCGCGACGTGGTTTTCGGGCGCCATGACTTCGATTTCGCGCAAGCCAGGCCCGCCGCCGCGCACATCGGCCGCCGCCGGCCACTGCCCGTCGCACAGCAGCACCGTGGCGCCGGTGCCGTGGCGCTCGGACGTCGCGTGCCCGACGCGCAGGCCGGCAACATCGGTGATCAAGTCGTTGGGGCCGCTGGAAAGTGTCATGGCGACGGCCCTAGCAAAACCCAACGGAATCAGCCAGCCGCCGCCATCATCCCTTCAGGACGAAAGGAATTCGCACTTCGCCGCGCACCATCGCGGCCATGCCCTGCACCATCAGCGGCGCCCAGCGCCAGCGTTTCACTGCATCGAGCGCGGCGCGATCGAGCCGACCCGACCCGCTCGACCGCGCGATCGCGATGTCTTTCACGCGCCCATCGGTATCGAGCAGCAGGCTGAGCGTGACCGTTCCCTGTTCGCGCTGCCGCCGGGATTCGATCGGATAGGCGGGCGCGACAAACGACATGAGGCGGGCATCGAGATCGGCGTTTGCTACAGGCGCCCCCGTCGTCGCCCCGGAGGGTGCCGCCGCCGAAGCAGGCCCGGCAGCAACCGGGGCGGATGGCGCAGCAGGTGCCGGTGCCGCCGCCGAAGCGACGGACACCGGCTGCGGCGTGACGGCCACCGGGGAAACCTGCGGGGTGCGGGATGGGATCGCAGGGGGTGGCATCGCCGCCGCCCGCGCCGGCCGGGGGGGAGCTTGGGGCTTGGCCGGTGCGGAAGGGGAAGATTCGGGCGACAGTGTCATGGCAACTACGAGCGGCGGGCGGGCGCGTTGGCTCATCGGCCCCGCCTCGATCAGCGCGAGCGCGGAAAACAGCGCGCCGACGACGAGCGCGGAAACGATCCCCGCGCCGCTCTGTCCGAGCCAGCCGCGCCAATCGGGAGCGAGCGTGGCCGCAAACCCCGATGCTTGCGTGATTTGCGGAAAAGCCATGCGATCGGAAACCATCTTGGCGCTTTCAGGGATTCGTGGATGCCATCTGTTGCGAGTCATTAGCATTTGCAGAAGGCGCCGTAAAGCCCCGTGCTGCCAGCCATGCGTCGATCTGCGCCACGAACCGCGCATTCCCCGCCTCGCCCGCCAGCACACGCGCGCGCTCGATCCAGTGCGCGGCGCAACCTTCGCGCCCCTGATCGAGCAGCATCCGCCCATGGTTGAACGCGCCGCGAAAATCGCCGCCCTCCGCCGCGCGGGCATAGTGATGCGCGGCCAAAGTCCGATTGACCGGGACTGCCCAGCCTTCTTCATGAAACAGGCCGACCATGCCCGCCGCCTTGGCGTGCCCCTGCTCCGCCGCGCGGCGAAACAGCGCCAGCGCACGCACCCGATCGCGCGGCACACCGCGCCCAAGCGCGAGCAAGGTCGCCCAGTTGTATTGCCCCCAATCATGCCCCAGCGCAGCGGCGCGCTCAAACCAGAGCGCCGCTTCGCCGGGCAGAGAAGGCGCGCCCCAACCCTGATCGAGGCAGCGCCCGACCATGTTGATCGCCGCAGGCAATCCGGCCTGCGCCGCCTGGTGAAACGCGGCCAGCGCAGCGCGGGGATCGCGCGCCACACCGGCTCCGTCGAGCAGGCATTGACCATATTGAAGCAAGGCCTGGGGATCGCCCGCGCGCGCCGCGCCCGCCAGCGCCGCAGCCAGCGCCTCAGGCGGGCCGCCAAGCAGCGCGCACCAGTTTTCGACGCTGCGCATCATCGCTCAATACTTCAGCGCGAGCGATGCAAGCACCGTGCGCCCCGCCGCCTGATGCGCATAATGGCTGGCATAGGCCTGATCGTAATAGAGCGTGTCGGTCAGATTGAGCGCATTGAGCTTGACCGTGACATGCTCGTTGAAGCGATAGCCGGCATCGGCGTCAAACCGCCAATACGCCGGAACATAGACCGCGCGCACCACTTGCGACGTCGCGCCATAGGCAAACCCGCCATAGACTTTGGCGGAATAGATCGCGCCGCCGCCGAGCGTGAATTTGGACGTGACCTTGTATTGCGTGGTCAGCGTCAGACTGTCGAGCGGGGTATTGGGCGCGCGCCGCCCGGTGCCCGCCACAGGCGCATAGACCCCGGCCACCAGTGCATAACCACCGCCAAGCACCACCGAAGGCGTATGCGTATAGCCCCCGAACAGGCTCCATTGCGACGTCAGGTTCCCGGCCAGACCCAGCTCGATACCGCGCACGCGCTTGAGCCCGATATAGCTGACATTGCCGTCGGCATCGGTTGCGCGGGCATTGGTCGTGCGCGTCTGAAACACGTCAGCCGTCAGCGTCAGCGCATCGGACAGCAGGTTCCACTTGGTGCCGAGTTCGAGCGAGGTCGTGCGCTGGACCTGCAGAGCGCGCGGGTCGATCGTGGTCGTGGACGAAACGATCGCGTTGTCTTCCGACCCTTGCGCCAGAAACGAGCCGGGCGCGATGGCAGACGTCGACGCGCTGGCATAGATCGTGCCGTTCGAGCGCGGTTTATAGAGCAGCCCCGCCTGCCAGGTGAACAGATCGTTGTCGATCCCGACCCAGTTGCGCGGCGTGGTTGCGGTGGGCGACAGGCCCGCGCTGGCATGGGTGGCATAGTGATCATACCGAGCGCCAAGGTTGACGATCCACCGGTCGCCGATCCGGATCGTGTCGAACAGCGATGCCGACAATGTGGTCCAGTTGGCCAGCGTGCGCGTCTGCGGCGAACCGGCGACGATCGCGCCGCTCCACACGTCGAACGGGTGCGGGTTGGCCGCGCTGGTGCAGATCGCGTTGCTGCCGCTGCTTGCCGTGGGGCAGGCAATCGCCAGCGGAAGCGCGGTCCCCGCCGTGTCGGCATAATAACTGCCATAGCCCGATTGCTGCCAATTGTATTCGAGCGCGGCGGCAAGGCTGTGCTTCAGGGCGCCAGTGCCGACATCGCCGGTCACGCCGAGCTGATCGACGATGCCGGTCTCGCGCGATTGGCGGCTGATGGCACGGCGCGAAACGGTGCCATAGGCATAGACATTGCCTTTGGAATCGTCGGGCTGGCTCCAGAGATAGGCCTGATTGATATGGCTGTAGCGAAAGGTATCGGTCAGGCGAAAACCGTCGCCCAGCGCGTGTTCAAATCGCGCGGAACCGGCGTCTGTCGTCGTCACGCGGAAATCGCGATCGACCAGGCCGTAAAACGCATCGCGCGCGCGGCTGATCGTCTGCCCGTTGGCCGTGGCAAAGGGCGTGGTGTCCAGCGGCGCGATTTCGGTCACCCCCGGCGACAGCGCGCTTGCCGCAGTCGTGTAGGGAATGCCGGCGTCGGGCAATTCGGCGGTATGCAGATGATACCAGTCGAGCCGCAGGCTGGTCGACCCGCCCATCCCCAACACCACCGACGGGGCAATCCCCCAGCGCCGTTGCCAGGTTTCGGCGCGGCCCGCGACATTCTGATCATGGCTCATGACATTGAGCCGAAAGCCGACCGATGGGGCGAGCGGCTGGTTCACATCGAGCGTGAAACGGCGATAGGCCGCCGTGCCCGCATCGGCTTCGCCCGCGACGAAGCGACGCGCCTCGGGCGCCTTGGAAACGATGTTGATCGATCCCGCCGCATTGCCGCTGCCATTGGTGATCCCGTCGGACCCTTTGGTCACTTCGACGCTTTCGATGTCGAATGTCTCGCGGCTTTGCGCGGCGATGTCGGTAATGCCGTCGATGTGGATCGCGTTCGAACTGTCGGAGCCGCGAATGAACGGCCGGTCGCCCAGCGGATTGCCCCCCTCGCCCGCGCCCAGCGTGATTCCCGGCACCATGCGCAGCGCTTCGGCCAGCGTGGTCGAACGCGTGTCATCGAGCAATTGGCGGGTCAGCACGGTAATCGCGCGCGGCGTGTCGATCAGGTCGGCAGTCGCCTTGTCCGAATGCTGCCGATCGGCGCGCAAGCTGCCTTCGTCGATCGCGGTATCGGTGACGGTCACCGAACCGAGCTGCGGCGGCGCGGGCGTGCTCGCCTGCGCCCCGGACTCGCCCGGAGCGGCGGCAAGCGCCGGAAAAGCCTGGGCAAACAGCCCGAGCGCGCCGATCGCGAGGCCCCGGGGAACACATGCGGGCGGCACGAATGACGTCCTGCTGCGTGGTGGCATCTGCGTCGAGGCGTGAGTCATGCTGGTCCCTTTTTGCGAACGATTCTCATCCTCCCTTTGCCGTAGATGCGAATGACTTGCAATACTAACATCGCAAAGACGCGCACAACTTGCCGCAGGTCAAGGCAATCGCCGCACAATGACGCGAACCTGACGCAATTGCGCACTACGGGACTCGCTCATGGCCGATCGCTTTGTCCCACCTGCCACGCTCATCATCGAAATCGATGCCCTGATCCAAAGCATTGCCGTCGATGCGCAAGCCATGCTTGCCGAATGGCGCGAATGGGATATCGCCCCCGGATTTCAGCCTTGCGCGCAAAACCTCGCCGATTATCTCGCGTTGCGCCGCCATGATCTGCGGCCGCTGCAGCGCGCGCTGATGCGCCTGGGCCTTTCCTCGCTGGGCAGGCTCGAAAGCCGGGTCGTACCGGCGCTGATCACGGTGCGCGCCGCGCTTGCCGCGCTGAATGGCGAAATTTGGCGCGCGCCGGTCGATGACGATACCTTCTTTGCCGGCGACGCGCGCCTTGCCGCCGCTGCCGAGGCCCTGTTTGGCACCGCCCGGCACACACGCAGCGCCGCGCTGATGGTCACCTGCCCGACCGAAGCGGCCGACGATCCCGCATTCATGCAGCACCTGGCCGCGCGCGGGGTCGAAGCCCTGCGCATCAATTGCGCCCACGACGGCCCTGCGCAGTGGGAGCGGATGATTGCCCACGCACGCGCGGCGACACTGCCGGGGGCGCCGCCCATGAAAGTGTTCATGGATCTCGCCGGGCCAAAGCTGCGCACCGGAAAAATCCGCGCGCACCATCACGCGCGACACGTGTTCACCGGCGACCGGATCGCCATCGTCGCGCCCGACGCGATCGATTGCAAAGTCCCCGCCGATGTCCGCTTCACCGTGACATGCACTCTGCCCGAAGCGATTGCCGCCGCCGCTCCCGGGCAGCGGTTGTTGATCGACGACGGCCATGTCGCGGCGATGATCACCGCGCGCGAAGGGCCCATGCTGCTCGCCGATGTGGTCCGCACGCGCGACAAGGGGATCAAGCTGCGCTCGGAAAAGGGCATCAACTTGCCCGATACGGCTCTGGCCATTCCCGCACTGACCGCAGCGGATCGCGCCGCGCTGGCCTTTGTCGCCAAACACGCCGACGGAATCGGCTATTCGTTTGTGCAGAATGCCGACGATGTCGCCGCGCTTCAGGCCGAACTGGCGCGATTGCGCCCGCACGACTGGGACCGCATGGCGCTGGTGCTCAAGATCGAGACGGCGCGCGCGGTCAGCGAATTGCCCGAGATCATCGTGCGCGCCGCCGCGCGTCAGCCGGTCGCCGTGATGATCGCACGCGGCGATCTGGCGATCGAGATCGGCTTTGCCCGGCTTGCCGAAATGCAGGAAGAGATCCTGTGGATCGCCGAGGCCGCGCAAGTGCCCGTAATCTGGGCGACGCAAGTGCTCGAACAACTCGTCAAGGAAGGCATGCCCAATCGGGGCGAGCTGACCGATGCGGCGATGGGCGCGCGGGCCGAGTGCGTGATGCTGAACAAGGGGCCCTACTTGCTCGAAGCGATCGACTGGCTCGACACGCTGCTCGGCCGCATGGAGCATCACTTGCACAAGAAAACCCCGCAATTGCGCCCACTTGCCAGCTGGGCTTGATCGGCGCACGCATCATCCCGACATGACGGTTCATCACAGGGCAAGCCTTGCCCTGTCACAGGCCCGCCACTCGGCTGATGAAGAGCACCCATGAATCTCAATGACTTCACGTATTTTGCCGCCGTTGCCCAGCATGGCGGGTTTACCGCTGCGGCACGCGCGATCGGCGTCGACAAGGCCCGGCTCAGCCGCAGTGTGGCGATGCTCGAAGAGACGCTGGGGGTGCGGCTGATCCATCGCTCGACTCGCAGCATCTCGCTGACCGACGCGGGGCAGCGGTTTTACCAGGGATGCCAGACCGTGCTCGGCAGCGCGCGCGCCGCGTTCGAAAGCGTTGCGGAATTGCAGAAAGAGCCCACCGGGACCGTTCGGCTGGGCTGCAGCGTGGTCGCGGCGCAAATCTATATCGCGCCGATCCTGCCGCTCTATCTGGCCGAACATCCCAAAGTCACGGTGATCGTCGAACACGGCGACCGCTGGATCAACCCGCTCGACAGCGATCTCGATCTTGCGCTGACCACGCGTGTCGAAGACTTGCCCGGATCGAGCCTGGTCGCGCGCGAAATAGGCCGGGTCCGCCGCATTCTCGTTGCCGGTGCCGCGCTTGCCGACACCACCGCCGCGCTGGCGCATCCCGACGACATGGCCGGTATCCCGCTGATCGCGCGCGCCGATGACCTCTATGACAGCGAAGTGCGCTGGCAATTGACCCGCAACGATTGCCCCGCCTGCCGCGTCACCGGCGCGCCCCGACTGTTGACCAACGATCTCAACATTCAATTGTCCGCCGCGGTTGCCGGGATCGGCCTTGCCCTCCTGCCCGAAACCACAGCCGCGCCTGCGCTGAGCGATGGCCGGCTGCATCATGTCCTGCCCGATTGGTCGACGCCGGAATACAGCCTGCATCTGGTCTATCCGCTGCCGCGCGGAATTCTGCCGTCGGTGCGCAGCTTCATCGATTTTCTCACGACCAACCTGTGGCCAAATGGCCTCAGATGATAACCAAAATCAGTTTCAATTAGACGCAATCCGACAACAATCTGTCACAAATCCGACATCTTATCCTCAGGCCCAAACGCGCCCATTTCCCCCCTCGTTCCGGTCGTGATCGCGAACCCCGCAGAAACAACGGGGCCCACGATCATCCCCCCCATGCCGCGCCTACGGCGCGGCGCATGGCCGGAAACCTGGAGGACTAGAAAATGAAGACCATTGCTATTGTTGCCGCTGCGGCTGTTGCGCTCGCTGCCACGTCTGCTCATGCCGATACCTTTTCCGGCCCTTCGGTCGGTGTGCAGGGCGGCTGGGAACAGAACAGCGTCAACGATCCCACCACCGGCGTCGGCGCGACTTCGCTTCATGCCAAGGGCGACACCGGCACGCTCGGCATTTTCGCGGGCTATGACTACAAGCTGACCCCGCATGCCGTGATCGGCGCGCAGGCCGAACTGAACTTCCCGATCAGCGCGCATTTCGGCGACGGCAACACCACGATCGACCCGAAGCGTTCGATCGACCTGTCGCTCCGCGCGGGCTACCTCGTCGACACCAAGACGCTGCTCTATGTGCGCGGCGGTTACAGCAACGTGCGCGCCGGTACGTCGGTCGCCACTGTGCCGGTCTATGCATCGGGCAGCCAGAACGGCTGGCTTCTGGGCGCGGGCGTCGAACGCGCGGTGACCAAGAACATCACCGGTCGTCTCGAATACCGCTATACCGACCTGAGCGAAGGCGCCGGCAAGTGGAACCGTAACCAGGTTCTGGCAGGCGTTGCCTACCACTTCTGATCCGCGAACCCCTCACGCGTGATCACGGCAAAGGCCCGGCTGTTCCCCCACAGCCGGGCCTTTTTCTTTTCCGTTATGCCGAATGGAAACAGCGCCCGCTTGTCGCGCGTTCAAACAGAAACAGGGTATTGTCTTCGGGAATCCCGCGCCAGACCATCGCCGCCGGAAACGCGCGATCGATGACATAACCGGCGCGACAAGCCTGCCCGGCGGGATCGCGCTGCACCGGGCCGGGCAACCAGACGACTGCGGCCAGCACGGCATCGGGACGCGTGGCAAGCAACGCCGGCCATTCGCGCGGGGCGGGCAAGGCATGCCAGGTTTCGTCGGTATTCCAGCGCACGAATTGCGGATGCGGCGCGCCGCCGTGATAATTGGCAAAGACATTGCGCGCGAGCCACGGCTGCGTTTCAAAGCTCTGCCCGCCAAACGCGGCGATCCGTCCGCCGGGATGGTCGGCCTGCCAGGCGGTGACCGCCGCCGCCGCCGGTCGCCCGGCGGAATAGGCATGGGTCAGATCATAGATCCCGCTGCGCAGCGTCTGCACCCCTTGCGAAATTTCGAGCAGGGCCAAAGCGCCGATCATCAGGCGCCGGGTTTGCCGGTCAACCGGATTGTCCCACTGCGTCCACAGCACGAACAGCACGATCATGAACAAGACGCCGCCATGCCAGCTGCTGGCGAGCACGGCGCCCGAAAACACGATCAGCGCAACCGGCATCGTCAGCATCAGCGCCCGATCGCGCCCCGCCATCACCAGGCGCGCGATCAGCCCCAGAAACACCGCCGACAAGACCATGCCCAACACGGCATCGAGGCCATTCTGGTGCGCCGCGCTCCACGGGGTCACCCGGTCGAACAGCGCATTGGCGACAAAGACCAGCGCGCTGGCCAGCGGATTCATCCGCGTGACTTGCGCCATGAAGCCATTGTCGGCAGGCTGCCACGCGGTCCACATCGCAAACAGGCCAAGCCCCGCGGCCAGCGCCAGCGCGGCCAGTGCGCGCCAATCGCCCAATTTGCGGGCCATCACCAGCCCTATCGCCAGATCGAGCCCGAGCAGACCGGCGGCAAGGAAGCTGAATGCATTGATATTGGCGATCACGCCGACCACCAGCGCATAAGGCAGCGGTCGTCTGACGCGATCGGCAAACTGGCTCGCCGCGATCGATACCAGCAGCAGATCAAGGCAGTAGCCGCGCGCGACCACGCTGTATTGATAGCCGAAATACCAGGTGGCCAGCAGCCCGAGCCGAAGCGGCAGCGGAAACGGTGCGCGCCACACGACAACCGCCGCCGCGAGGATCGCAAAGCCCACCGACAGGACCCAGATTGCCGCAAACGGCAGCCCCGCGCGCGCAGCGACCCACAAGATCGCGTGCCACAATCCGGGCGTGCCTTCATAGCGCGCATACGTCCCGATCAGCGCGCCGAAACTGTTGTCACGCGCCAGCAACCAGGCCTGCATCTCGTCAAACCAGGCTTCGTGATGAAGCCCGATCGTGATCACCCATACGGCATAGAGCGCAAAGGCAAGCACCTGCCATGCCGACGCTCGCCCGGAACCGGCGCCGGGCGCCCCCCGCCCCGCGACGCTGTTCAAATCCATGCCCCTCTCCGCTGCGCTATCGATCAGCCGAAGCGCGATTGGCCGAACACCAGGACATGGCGCATGCCGGTCGTGACCACAAAGCTGACGCCGACGGCAATCAGCTTGGCACCATGCACGCTGATCCCCACCGCCACTCCACCACCGACAATCGCCATGGTCAACGCCATGCCGACCATCGCCGTCGCGACAAAGATCACCAATTGGCGGCGGCGCTCCGGCCCCGGCGCGGCGACGCCATCGGCAAACATCAGGCGGCTCGCCACCAGCCAGTTGACCGCGATGCCCAGTGTAAAGCCCGCCGCCGCAGCCCAGGTCGGCGAAGCGCCCACCCGCACCAACGCCATCAAAAAGGCCGTATCGGCGCATAGCGCAATCACCCCTGCGGCGAGATAGCGGGCCAGACTGCCGGTCAGTCGCTGCCAAAGCGCGGTCGATTGCCACGTCGAAACGCGCGGCGCCTCGACCACGGCGATGTCTGCAGCAAACCCGTTGATTCCCGTACCCACCAGCGGCTCCCACCCTGTTGACCTCGGCGACCATGAACGAAATGCGCTAAACAGGGGTTAATGCATAGGCAGGCGACAACGAGTTTGATGCATCTTGCGCACCGGCAGCGCGCAACACCACAGTTAAAATCCGCTTCACCGACGCGGGCCACCACAGGGCATTACAAAGGGACGGCGCCATGGTTGCCAAATGACCGGCAAGTCTGCGAAACACCGCCGCAACAAGCGCGGTCCGGCCAACGGGCGCGGGACGGAGCGGATGCGTCAATCACGGAGTTTTCGATGCGCCTGTCCCAATTGCCCCTGTTGACATTGTCCCTGCTGGCCGGGCTGCTTGCGCTGGCCCTGCCGCAAACGGCCGATGCCGCAGACAAGCGCAAGGTGATCATCGACGACGACGGGTTTTCGATGATGCAGGTCATGCTGCTCAAATCGGGCGATGTCGACGTTTTGGGGCTCACCAGCGTTTCGGGCGATTTGTGGGCCAATCGCGCCGCAGCGCAGGCCTTGCGCGGGCTCGAACTGCTCGGACGGACCGACGTGCCGGTGGCACAAGGCGCAACGTTTCCCCTCGTCAACAGCGAGGCTGCGACCGACCGCTGGGAAACGCTTTACGGCAAGCTGACCTGGCGCGGGGTGTGGATGCGCCACTGGGTCGAGCCGACTTTGCAGCCCGAACCCGCGTACCATGGCCCGAACGATCCGGTGACCGACCTCGCCTATGGCAATCCGACAACGCATGCGATCGCCGAAAGCGCGGCGCAGTTCCTGATCCGCATGGTGCACAAATATCCGGGCGAAATCACCATTGTCGCCTGTGGCCCGATGACCAATCTGGCGCTCGCCGAAAAGCTCGATCCCGACTTTGCCCATCTGGTCAAGGCGCTGGTCTATATGGGTGGCAGCCTCAATCCGCATCAGGCCTTGAACAATCGCTCGGCAGCCGATTTCGCGCGTGAATTTGCCAATTCGCCGCGCCGGGAATTCAATTTCCGCTTTGACCCCGAAGCCGCCAGCCTTGTTTCGCGCAGCCCGTGGCGCGCGATCACGATGATCCCCGTCGATCCGTCGACAGCCACGCAGATGTCCCCGGACCTGATCGCCCGGCTCGAAGCCGCCGCTCCCGCACCGTTCAAACCCTGGGTGCACCAGTTGCCCGCAAACTGGCCGCTGTGGGACGAAATCGCCGCTGCCGTGTGGCTCGATCCCTCGCTGGTGACCGCGCATGACCGGCTCTATATCGATGTTTCGACCCAGTTCGGCCCCGGCTATGGCGATACCTTGAGCTGGAGCGAGCATTACCAGCCCGGCCTTGGCGAACAGAGCGCCGATGTCGTGCGCAGCGTCGATGCCGGGCGGCTTTATGCGCTGATGGTCAATTCGTTTTCCCGATAACGAAAAAGGCCCCTTTCCGCATGGTGCGAAAAGGGGCCAAATTTCGGGATTTACACTCTGATCAGAACGACTTGCCCAATCAGAACGATTTGCGAAGCGAACCGCCCCAGATGCGCGGATCGTTGATCATGCCGGTCAGGTTGTTGAAGTCGATCGCGCTGATCGCGCGGATCTGGTTGAGAATGTTGCGCCCGAAGAACGCGAATTCCCATCCGGTCGGCGTCGTGTAGCCGACCTTGATCCCGCCCTCGGTCAACGAGCGGCCCTTGAACTCGGATGCCGCGTAGAGGAAGTAGTTGATCGAGCTGCGATGGGCCCAGTCGGTGTTGAACACCATCTTGCCACCATTCGCCAACGGCCATTCGTAATGCGCGTTGACGCTGCCGACCCAGCGCGGGGCCTGCGGCAAGGAGTTGCCGTCGATCAGGGCCAGGCCGTTGTCGTTGACCGGATTGGTCAAAGTGCAGCCATCCCCGCAATAGGGAATGCCCAGCCCCGGCGCGCGCATCACGGTATAGTTGTAGCTGCCGCTGCCCGACAGGGTAAAGCCCTTGAACGGACGCACGTCCAGCTCGGCTTCGGCGCCCTTGCCATAGACGCGCGGGACCGTCACCAGCGCCGCCGAGTTGCCGACCCCGCCGACTTCGGTCAGCGTCATGTCCTTGGTGCGGCTCCAATAGGCGTCGACGGCAAAGTTCACCACGCCGTCAAGCACAGTCCCCTTGAACCCGGCCTCGGCCGAGAGCGTGGTCTGCTTGCCGGCAACATTCTGGATCGAGCCGAATGTCACGCGGTCCTGAACTGCCGAGCCGAGATAGCCGGTGGCGGCGCGGGCGTAGAAATTGACCTTGGGCGTGATCGCATAGGTCGCGCTGGCATCCCAGGTGACATAGCCGCCGCTGACCGAGGCGGTCTGCGGCGCCAGAGCCGGATAGGAATTGCCGTTGGGCGCCATCGCGGTCGCGCCAAGGTCGGCATAGACCGAGCTCAGCCCGGACGAATAGCCCCACACCGTATCGCGCTTGCGATCATGCGAATAGCGGGCACCGGCGCGCAACGACAGCTTGCCGGTCTTGTATTCGCCCGAACCATAGACGCCGATGTTGGTGTTGCGGTCGTTATGCTCGATATCCTGATCGAGATCGGCCTTCCGCGTGGTGTAGCCTGCGCCCGCGTAGTTATAGGCATAATCGAATTCGCTGTACGTCAGCTTCTGCGTGAAGACATAAGCGCCGCCCTGAAGGCGGATGCCGTTGAATTCGTCGGAAACGAAACGCAGTTCCTGGCTGAATTCGTCGGGCCGGGTCACGCCGCCGGTGTTGTCGGCGAACAGCGCATTGCCGAGCCCGGTCGTCGGATAGACGTAGTTCGCCCCGCCGTCGATGTCGCCGGTGCTTTCCACCCGCGCATGTTCATAGGCGGTGATCGAGTAGAGCGTACCCAGACCGTCGAAATGCTTGTCGAGGTGAAGGTTGGTGCCCCACTGCGACATCGACTGGCTGGAAAAACCGTCGATGCCGGCTTTCGAAGGGTCAAACCCCGGCACAAAAGCATTGCTGCCCTGCTGAAAGATCCCGGCGCGGAACAGGCGCGGCGAACCGTCGAGCCCGCGCAAATGGAGATTGTACAGCGCATGGAAGCTGCCATCGGGCGAGACATAGGCGATCTGCGCACGACCGGCGATATCGGTATAGCCTTCGAGCTTGGCCGGAGCGACCGAGCCTGCCGCACCGTAATTGGTGTTGGTCACCCAGTTGTCGCGGTGCTGCACGATCCCCGAAAAGCGCGACGAGAACCCGCCGCCCAGCGGCACGTTCAGCGCGGCTTCGCCGTTGATCGTATCATACGTGCCCCATTCGACCGAGCCATAGCCGCCGAAAGTATCGGTCGGCTTGGCCGAATCGAGCTTGACCACGCCCGCCGGCGTGTTGCGGCCAAACAGCGTACCCTGCGGACCGCGCAGGACTTCGACCGCCGACAAGTCGAACACCGGAAAGCTTTTCAGCATCGGGTTTTCAAGCGCGACATCGTCATAGACCACCGAAACCGGCTGCGCCGCGTTGGGATCATAATCGGTGTTGCCAAGGCCACGGATGTAAAAGCGCGGATAGGCGCGGCCAAACGAGCTTTCGATCTGCAGGCTGGGCGTGCGCGACGACAGGAAACGGATGTCGAGGCCGCTCGAATTGATCGTGTCGAGCTTGTCGCCCGAGATCGAAGTCACAGCGATCGGCACATCGCGCGCCCGTTCGCTGCGGCGCGTCGCAGTAACGACGATTTCGCCGCTCGAAGCCGCAGGCGCGGCAGGCGCCGGTTCATCGGCATGGGCCAAACCCGGCAGGGCCAGCGCAAAAGCGCCAAGAACGAGAGCACAAGCCGTCGAAGCAGCCAGCGAAGTCTTATCTGTTTTAAGCATGGTTCCCCCTCATGTTGGGCCTCTCCCACGCACTTTTTCGGTGCAACCCGCGTTTTCGCGGCAGCGCAATATCCCGCATCTAATCAAATTTCATAAAACTGCAACGGAAAGCAGCCGGTCAAGAAACCCGCGCCATGGGGCTTGTGCGCGGCCCCGGGACACGGCAACTTGCCCGCATAACCGCCGATCGCCAGCACGATCGCCGCAAAATGACCGGAGCGAGGCCTGAGCGATGAACGACCAATCCGCTTTTTCCGACGCCGCTGTGGCAGGTCCGACACACCATGCCGGGCTGAACGCCTGGGTCGCCGAAATCGCCGCGCTGACAAAGCCGGATGCGGTTGTCTGGTGCGACGGGTCTCAGGAGGAATGGGATCGTCTGGCCGCCGAACTGGTTGCGGCGGGTACGCTGATCCCGCTCAATCCCGATCTTCGCGCCGGCAGCTATCTCGCGCGATCCGACCCGCGCGATGTCGCCCGCGTCGAAAGCCGCACGTTCATCTGCGCCGCGCGCGAAGAAGACGCCGGCCCGACCAACAACTGGCGCGATCCGGCGCAGACCCGCGCCACGCTGGCGGACCTGTTTGCCGGGGCGATGGCCGGGCGCGCGATGTATGTCGTGCCGTTCTGCATGGGCCCGCTGGGCTCGCCGGGCAGTGTGATCGGAGTCGAGATCACCGATTCCGCCTATGTCGTGCTGTCGATGCGGACAATGGCGCGGATGGGCCGCGCCGCGCTCGAAGAGCTGGGCGATGACGGGTTCTTCGTGCCTTGCGTCCATTCGGTCGGCGCGCCGCTCGCGCCCGGCGCGGCGGATGCCGCCTGGCCCTGCAACGATGACAAATGGATCGTCCATTTCCCCGAAACGCGCGAAATCTGGTCCTATGGCTCGGGCTATGGCGGCAATGCCCTGCTCGGCAAGAAATGTCTGGCGCTGCGCATCGCCAGCGTCATCGCGCGTGACGAAGGCTGGCTGGCCGAACACATGCTGATCCTGAAAGTCACGCCCCCCGAAGGCGCGGCGCACTATATCGCCGCCGCGTTCCCGTCCGCCTGCGGCAAGACCAACATGGCCATGCTGCAATCGACTTTGCCGGGATGGACGGTCGAAACCGTGGGCGATGACATCGCCTGGATGCGGCTGGGCGAGGATGGGCGGCTCTATGCCGTCAATCCCGAAGCGGGGTTCTTTGGCGTTGCCCCCGGCACGGGCCCCGCGACCAACCGCAATGCGATCGACACACTGACCCGCAACACGATTTTCACCAATTGCGCGCTGACCGCCGATGGCGATGTCTGGTGGGAAGGATTGAGCGATACGCCGCCCGCAAACCTGATCGACTGGCGCGGCGAGCCTTGGGATCCGGCCGGTGGATTGCTCGCCGCACATCCCAACGCGCGGTTTACCGTTCCGGCCGGGCAATGCCCCTCGATCGCGCCCGAATGGGACGATCCCGCCGGCGTCCCGATCAGCGCCATCCTGTTCGGCGGGCGCCGCGCGACCAATGTGCCGCTGGTGACCGAGGCGTTCGACTGGGATCACGGGGTCTACCTTGCCGCCAATCTCGCGTCCGAAGGCACGGCGGCGGCGGAAAACACCGTCGGGGCGCTGCGCCGCGATCCGTTCGCCATGCTGCCGTTCTGCGGCTACGACATGGGCCGCTATTTCGCGCACTGGATCGGCCTTGCCCGGACCGCGCCCGCAGGCGGCGCCAATCTGCCGCGCGTGTTCCTCGTCAACTGGTTCCGCAAAAGCACGGCGGGCAAGTTCCTCTGGCCCGGTTTCGGCGACAATATCCGCGTGATCAAATGGATCGTCGGGCGCGTTTGCGGCACGCTCGATGCCCGCGACAGCGTGATCGGCCGTGTCCCGCTCGACGGCGATCTCGATCTTGAGGGCCTGTCGATCGGCGAAGCGGCGCTGGCCGAGCTGATGGCGGTCGATCCCGCCGCCTGGCGCGGCGAAGCCGAAGGCAACGCGCGAGACCTTGCCCGCTTTGGCACTCTGCCCGACGAACTGGCCGAGCAGCAACGTCGGCTCGAACGCCGGGTGGCAGCATGATGGAGGCGCGCATGAACGGGGCCAGCATGAACGGGGCGCAGGCGCTGGTTTCGACGCTGACCGGGCTGGGCGTCGACATCTGTTTCGCCAATCCCGGCACTTCGGAAATGCATTTCCTCGCCGCGCTCGACAACCCGGCGATGAAAAGCGTGCTGTGCCTGTTCGAAGGGGTCGCGACGGGCGCGGCGGACGGCTGGTATCGCATGACCGACCGCCCGGCCTCGACGCTGCTCCATCTCGGCCCCGGGCTCGCCAACGGGCTTGCCAATATCCACAATGCGCGGCGGGCCTCGTCGGGCATGGTCAATGTCGTGGGCGAGCATTCGACCAAACACCTGCAATACGACGCCCCGCTGACCTCGGACATCGAGGGGCTGGCGCGGCCCTTGTCGCATTGGGTTCGCCGCGTCGATTCCGCGCGCAGCATCGCCTGGGACGCCACCGCCGCGGTCCAGGCGGCATCGAGCCATCCGGGACAGATCGCCACGCTGATCCTGCCTGGCGATGCCAGCTGGCAGGATGCGGGCGAGCCCCTGCCCGTGCCACCGGTCGTGCGCACACGCCGCACCCCCGATCTCGCCCGCGTCGAACATATCGCGCAAGTGCTCAAAAGCGGCGAGCCCGCGCTGTTGATCCTGGCCAACAAGGCGACGCGCGGGCGCGCGCTCGATCTGGCGGGCAGCGTTGCGGCGGCGACCGGGGTCCGCCTTGCCAGCCAGTTTTTCACCGCGCGCTGCGAACGCGGCGCCGGGCGCGTCCCGCTCGAACGGATTCCCTATTCGGTCGCCCCCGCGCTGGCTTATCTGAAGGATTTCAAACATATCATCACGGTCGAAACGACCGAGCCGGTCGCTTTTTTCAGCTATCCCGATCAGCCCAGTCTGTTGAAAGGCCCCGATGCAGCCGTCCACGTGCTGGCCGAGCGCGACGAAGACAGCGAGCTCGCGCTGACCATGCTGCTCGACGCGCTGGGGGCACGGCACGCACCGCGCATGCAGCCCCGGATCGAGACCGCCTGCCCCACCGGCGCGCTGGGTCCGATCAGCATCGCCCACGCGCTCGCCCATGCCATCCCCGAAAACGCCATCATCGTCGATGAATCGCTGACCACCGGGCGCGAGACGATGGGCTATACGATGGGTGCGCGCCCGCACGACATGATCAACAACATGGGCGGGTCGATCGGCTATTCGCCCCCGGTCGCCACCGGCGCCGCGCTCGCCTGCCCCGATCGGCGCGTGTTCTGCATGACCGGCGACGGCAGCGCGATGTACACGATCCAGTCATTGTGGACCCAGGCGCGCGAAAGCCTGGGCATCACCACGATCATCTTTGCCAACAACAGCTATGCCATCCTGAAAGCCGAATATGCCAACATGCGCGCCGGAACGCCCGGAGAGCGCGCGCTGGCGATGATCGAGCTCGACCGTCCGCGCATCGACTGGCAGGCCATGGCCAAATCGATGGGTGTGCCGTCCTGCGCGGTCGATACCGTCGAGGATCTGACGCAGGCGATGCTGCGCTCGGCGCGCGAGGCGGGCCCATATCTAATCGAAGTACGCCTTTGATCCACCGCCCGAGACCCCGAGCCGCAAAGCTCGCGCTGATCGCGGCGCTGCTGATCGCGCCGGGCACGGCGATCGCCCGTCCGCCCAGCCTGCCCGACATCGATGCGCCCGAACTCGCCGCGCCGGGCCCCGCTGCGGCGGGGGTGACCATGCGCACGATCGCCGTGCATGACCGGCTCGATCCGCTGGCCTCGCTGCTCGCCGGCCATGAAGTGCATACCGACCGGGTGCTGCGCCTGCGCATCTGGTATCCGGCGCGCGCGGTTCCCGGCGCCATGCCGGTGACCTATTCGGCGACACTGACCGGCGAACAGGGGCATCCCGACGCGGCCTTTACCGTGCCCGGCATCGCATTGGCCGATGCGCAGCCGTCGGGCGACCATTTCCCGCTGGTCGTGCTCAGCCACGGGTATAACAACGATCCGGTCATGCTCAGCTGGCTGGCCGAAAACCTCGCCACCAAGGGCTATGTCGTAGTCGCCCCCGAACATCGCGATCCGCCGATCTGGGACCGCGCAAAAGTGCCTGCCGCGCTGCTGACGCGCCCGCTCGACATTGTCGACTGCATCAAGGTGCTGCGCGGGGGCATGCTGGGCAAGCTGGCCGACCCGTCCCGGATCGCGCTCGCCGGCTATTCGATGGGCGCCTATGGCGCGCTGACCGTGGCCGGCGGACGGCTCGATGCCAAAAGCCCGGCTGTCGCAGCGCTGCCACCCGCGCTGATTGCGGCCTTTGGCAGAACGGACGTGACCGACGCGGGCCTCCGCGCGATCGTGGCCATTTCCCCCGCAGGCGGCGCGCCCTGGTCCGTCTGGGGCCCCGACGGCGCCGGTCTTGCAGCCATCACCACGCCCCTGCTGATCATCGTCGGCAGCCACGATCGCACGGTCGGCTATGAACAGGGCCCGGCAGCGCTGTTTGCCGCCGCGATCCATGCCGACCGTCATCTGCTGGTGTTCGCGGGCGCGGGCCACGACATCGGCACCAATCCCCCGCCGCCCGAAATGCAGGGCCGCCTGTGGGATCTCGACTGGTTCGCCGACCCGGTCTGGCGCAAGGACCGCATCAACGCGATCGCCACGCATTTCATCACGGCATTCCTCGACAGCCGCCTCAAAGACGATACCACGCGCAACGCCTATTTCGACGTCCCGAGCGAATCCTCCGACCCCGCCGGATGGCAGGGCGAGGCGCCCGGCTACGCCGCGATGAGCAAAGGCGGCACCAATCCGACCTGGAAAGGATTCTGGCGTGGCCACCAGGACGGCCTGATCCTGCGCCATCGCGCTGCGCAATAAGGAGGCATGCGCGTAAAGTGCGTGCGCCGCGTTCGATGATGATGAGCCCTATGGCTTCGCCATCGACATCGGGCTATTCTCTCGCACGCCGACATGGTGATTTGCAGCGCAGCGGATCGACCGTCATCGCCCCCTGCAGGCGGCCTATTCCACAAGGAATGGACTTGACGCCCCGTCATCGAACACCAATGGTCAAATAGAATGCTTTTGCGCATATATTTATAAAATTTATGCTTCATTTTAAAATATTTCAGATGAATATTAAGCGCTACCACAGAGGTGGAGAAATATTGTCATGATCCTTCCGCAAATTCTTCGCTTGCCCGCGCTTGCTGCGGGGCCGCTCTTGTTGAGCATGGCTCTGGCCGCGTGCGGCACGCATGGGGCGCCCGGTTCGCCCGGAGGCGGGGCTGACGCGTCGGACAGCATTTCGGGTGCCGGCGCCACTTTCCCCGCGCCGGTCTACGCGAAATGGGCCGATACCTATCACAGCGGCGGCCATGGCTCGATCAATTACCAGGCGATCGGCTCGGGAGGCGGCATCAGGCAAATCACGGTCGGCACCGTCGATTTCGGCGCATCCGACAAGCCTTTGAAGCCCGAAGATCTCGACAAGAACGGGCTGTATCAGTTTCCCACCGTCATGGGCGGCGTCGTGCCGGTGATCAACGTACCGGGGATTTCATCGGGACAGTTGCACATGACGGGCGCGCTGCTTGGTGACGTCTATCTTGGCAAAGTCACCAAATGGAATGATCCCGCAATTTCATCGATCAACGCCGGGATCAAACTGCCCGCATTGCCGATCACCATTGTTCATCGGTCGGATGGATCGGGAACAAGCTTCCTGTTTACCACTTATCTTGCGATGAAGAATGCCGCGTGGTCGAGCAAAGTCGGCGCGAGCGATTCGGTCAATTGGCCGGTGGGTCTGGGCGGCAAGGGCAACGATGGCGTGGCCGCGAATGTCAAACAGACCAATGGCGCGATCGGCTATGTCGAATATGCCTATGCCAAAAACAGCCACATGACTTATGTGGACATGCAAAATACCAGCGGCGCCTTCGTTGCGCCATCGGCCGACAGTTTCGCAGCGGCCGCAGCGGGCGCGGACTGGCCCCATGCCAAAGGCAATTATCTGCTGTTGCTTGACCAGCCGGGCGCTGCCAGCTGGCCGATCACCGGCGCCACCTTCATCCTCCTGCACAAGCAGCAGGCCAGCAAGGCAAAGGGCGTGGCGGCGTTGAAATTCTTCGACTGGGCCTACAAAAACGGCGACGATGCCGCGCGCGCGCTCGATTATGTCCCGATGCCCAAAAGCGTCAAGGATCTGGTGCGCAAACAATGGACCGATACGCTCAAAGCATCGGACGGCAGCGCCGTCTACACTGGCGACTAGTGGTCCGATTCTGACATTTGCTACCGCTCTCGGCTAGGTCGTGCGCAAATGTCAGAATCTTTTCGGACCACCAGAAACTTTTGATTCTAGTGGATTTTCCGTTTTTGACATTTGCGACCGTGCTATCCGGATGGCGGGATGCAAATGTCAAAAACAATCCACTGGCCACAAACCGCGCGGATCGACAATGCATTTCCGGCTTGTCCCGTCATCCGTTTCAGGATGGGCCGAGCCGGAAATGCGCGGCGGCAATCACAGGGGTTCCAGGCAAGGAACTCCGCAGGCAGATCACCCCATTCAACCATCGACACCACATGGACCATGCCCAATGGGCACGCCGCGCGAATGCAGTTGTCCTGTTTGGGAAAGTGGTGCGCCCGACGGGATTCGAACCCATGGCCCCCAGATTAGGAATCTGGTGCTCTATCCTGCTGAGCTACGGGCGCACGCGGGTTGCCATAAGGGGGTTGGCAGCATGGCGCAACTAGTTGAGCTCTTTTGGCGGGGCGAGCGGGAACAGGATCGGGGCGATTTCGACGCCTTCTTCGAACAGCGCCTTGGCCTCTTCGGGCGTGGCCTGGCCGTGGATCGGGGCGGCGTCCTTTTCGCCGTAATGCATGGCGCGGGCATCATCGGCAAAGCGCTTGCCGACCCAGGTTGAGGATTTCAGCGCCTCTGCCTGGATCGTCGCGATCGTCTTGAGCACGGCCAGGGCTTCGGGCGGCAGCGCGCCATTGGCCTGTTGCGCATTGACCGGCGGCATGGCGGCAGAAGGCGCCGAACTCTTGCGCACCGGTTCGGGCAATTGGTTGCCTTTGCGGCCGATATGCGGCGCGCTCACCGCCCTGATGACATCGCTGGCGCCGCACACCGGGCACGCGACGAGGCCGCGCGCCTGTTGCTCGGCGAAATCGTCGGACGATCCGAACCAGCCTTCGAAACGGTGCCCGTTCACCCTGCATTCGAGGTCAAAAACAATCATGATCGCAATCTGGGGATTTCGCGCTGTTTCACAAGATGTGCCTGTTCAACAGCGTTTTCCGGTTCAAGAGACTGGGCAATTGCCGCCGCACTTCGCCAAGCCGCGCGCGATCGAGCGTGGCAAAGGCGAGCCCCGCATCCGTGCCCATATCAAGCAGGACATCGCCCCAGGGATCGATCACCAGCGAATGACCATACGTCTCGCGCCCGTCGGCGTGATGCCCGGTCTGCGCCGGCGCGATGACAAAGGCGCTCGCTTCGACCGCGCGGGCGCGCTGCAGCAGGTGCCAATGCGCGCGCCCCGTGGGCACGGTGAACGCCGCCGGGATGGCGATCGCATCGCAACCGCGCCGCCCCAGTTCCTCGAACAGCGCCGGAAAGCGCAAGTCATAGCAGATCGCGAGACCCAGCCGACCGACCGGGCAATCGACCGTAACGACGTGCTCGCCCGGACGATAGGCGGCGGATTCGCGCCAGCTTTCTCCGGTGGCGAGATCGACGTCGAACATGTGGATCTTGTCATAGCGGGCCGCGACGGCACCCGTCGGATCGATCACGAATGTCCGGTTGGCAAAGCGCCCCTCGCCATCGCCTTCGGCGCAGACCGGCAACGAGCCAACGTGCAGCCATATCCCCGCCTTCGCCGCCGCGTCGCGCAAAGTGGCCAGCGTCGGATTGTGCGCTTCGGGAAGGATATGCTCGCGCGCGCGTTTGCGATCACGGTCGAGCAAGCCCGCCATTTCCGGCGTGAACAGCATCGCCGCACCCTCGCTCGCCGCGCGCGTCAGCGCGTCGGCCATCGTCGCGGCATTGGCGGCGGGGTCGATCCCGCTGGTCATCTGCAACACGGCGATCCGCACGGCGGTCTGGTGATCGGCCATGGCTATTGCCCGAGCAGCGGATCGAGCCCGCCTTTGGCATCGAGCGCCATCAGATCGTCGCAGCCGCCGATCAGCCGCCCGTCGATGAAGATCTGCGGCACGGTCGTCCGGCCCGGCGCACGTTCGAGCATTTCCGCGCGCTTGGGCCCGCCCATCGTGATGTCGTATTCGGTCAGCGCCACGCCCTTTTCTTCGAGCAGTGCCTTGGCGCGGTAGCAGTAGGGGCACCCCCACTTGGTGTAGATTTCAACCAGCGGCGGCTGGGGTGCGTCGGCATCACTCATCACGGCCTCTTGAAATTGGGTTTGGCCACCACACATGACGCATCGGACCATGCGCCGCAAGTCGGGCATGATCCATCGTATGGCTCGTGAGGGCGCCGTTTCAGGGTCCGCGCGGGTCGAGTGCAGATTGCTCAGTTTGAGGATATGCCATGAATCGTTTTGACTTTACCCCCTATCGCCGCACCACTGTGGGCTTTGACCGCCTGTTCGACCTTCTCGAACGGCAGGCGCGCGCCCAGACCGGGGACAATTACCCCCCGTTCAACATCGAACGTCGCGGCGATGACCAGTATCGCATCACGCTCGCCGTCGCCGGGTTCAAGCCCGAAGAGCTCGACATCACCGCGCAGCAGAACCTGCTCGTGGTCAAGGGCAACAAGACCGAGGCCGAGCCCGACGCGCGCCAGTTCCTGCACGTCGGCATTGCCAACCGCGGCTTTGAACGGCGCTTCGAACTCGCCGATTTCGTGCGGGTCGACAACGCCGATCTTGCCGATGGCCTGTTGACCGTCGACCTCGTGCGCGAAGTGCCCGAAGCGATGAAGCCGAAAAAAGTGCTGATCGGCGCGCAAAAGCCGCTGTCGGTGATCGACGGCGGATCGAGCGAAGCGGCCTGATCCGCGATCAACTGGTACGGACTGTGGGGCGGATCGGCAACGGTCCGCCCTTTTTGCGTGGGGGCCATGGCGGGTTCTCGCAGATGCTTGGCGGGCTCGAATCCGTCGTCTGGTCACGACCACAAGCTGCCGTTCCCACCTCGAAACAGTAGTCCATTTAATCGCCGGTCGTTCATGTGGGCACGCCTGCGCTTACAGACTTCATACGTTCACGTGCGGTCGCTATAGGCGGCGATGCAAGTCGACGGAGAGATGGCATGTTGTTCGCTTCATTGGTTTTGGGAACGGCAGCTGCGCTCGTCTCACCGGTAAACGGTACGGTTTCCGATATTGCCGCCGCAGGACCCAACGGACCACTGAAGGGTACTATCACTGGCGATGCGGGCGCGGTCGGGACGGTGGTGCTCATTCTGCCCGGCTCTGGCCCCACCGACCGCAACGGGGACAGCCCACTCGGCATAAAGGCCGCGACGTACCGCCTCCTCGCAGAGGGCCTTGCCCAGAACGGGATCGCGAGCGTCCGGATAGACAAGCGCGGCCTTTTGGCTAGCGCGGCGGCGGTCCCCGATGGCAATGCCGTGACGCTCGGTGACTATGTGACGGATACAAAATCCTGGATCGCCGCGATCCGGCAGCGAACCGGCGCGCGCTGCGTCTGGCTTTTGGGGCACAGCGAGGGCGGCCTTGTCGCGCTCGCCACTGCCGCTTCCGGGGCAGAGCACATTTGCGGATTGGTGCTGGTGTCTACTCCCGGCCGCCCGCTCGGCGTGGTGCTCAAGGAGCAGCTTGGTGCCAACCCGGCCAACGCCCCGATCCTCGATGCAGCGAACCGCGCAATCGACACGCTGTCCGCAGGCCAGCGTGTCGATGCGGCGAGCCTGCCGCCACCTCTGGCCACCACATTGTTCAGGCCGCAAATACAAGGCTTCCTGATCAGCGAAATTGCTGTGGACCCGGCCGTGCTCATCGCCAAGGCCAGCAAGCCGGTACTGGTGATACAGGGACAAAAAGACCTTCAGGTCAGCGTGGCGGACGCACACCGTCTCATGGCAGCGGATCCGTCCGCCACGCTCATGCTGCTGCCCGAAACAAATCACGTCTTGAAGCAAGTCGCGTCGGATGACCGGCGGGCAAACTTCGCCACCTATGCTGACCCAAATCTGCCGCTTGCGCCAAACGTGGTCAAGACTGTGGCTCATTTCATCGAGCAGCAAGGGAAGTGAGGACAGCCAGCCTCTGAGGTAGCAGTCGATAACATTTTCGCCATTCGCGGGCATATGCCCCAATCGCAATGTCTGTTTTCGACATGTGCCCGCCCGAAACTTGCCTGACCGGAAACCACACAAGACCGGCCAATCTTGTTGGCATATCCGCCCCAACCATCGTCATTCCTGCGAACGCAGGAATCCAGTTTCGCGCAACGGTTCGAAGCCGAAGTCGGTCGCGACATCGCGCCACTCCGGGTTGGTGTTTTCGATCAGGTCCAGTTTCCAGGCGCGGCGCCATGCCTTGATCCGCTTTTCGCGCAAAATGGCGGACTCCATCGTTGCATGTGGTTCGTACCAGACGAGCAGTTTGACGTTGTGGGCAGCGGTGAAACCGCCGAGCGTGCCCTGACGGTGTTGCGCGATGCGTTGCAGCAGATTCGACGTTATGCCGATGTAAAAAGCGTACCGTTGCGCTGTGACGCCATGAGGTAGACCATGGGATCAATTTCGCGTGTCATTGCTACGTTGCCACTGGATTACCTCCGGTGAACTGCGTTTCCCGCGTGCGCCGGAATGACGATAATACGGTGCTTTACACCAACCGTGCCTGTTTCACCGCCGCCGCGATGAAGTCGCGGAACAGGGGGTGCGGGTCGAGGGGGCGACTTTTCAGTTCGGGGTGGAACTGGACGCCGATGAACCACGGGTGGTCGGGGCGCTCGACGATTTCGGGCAGCAGGCCGTCGGGCGACATGCCCGAAAAGACGAGCCCGCCCGCTTCGAGCGGCGCGCGATAGGCGGCGTTGACTTCGTAGCGGTGGCGGTGGCGTTCGCTGATCGTGGTCGCGCCATAGATTGAGGCGACGCGGCTATTGCCGTCGAGCCGCGCTTCATAGGCGCCCAGCCGCATCGTGCCGCCAAGGTCGCCGCCTTCGGCGCGCGTTTCCAGACCTTCGGGCGTCATCCATTCGGTGATGATGCCGACCACCGGATCGGCGACAGCGCCGAATTCGGTCGAGCCGGCGCCCGCAATCCCGGCGGTGTTGCGCGCGCCTTCGACGCAGGCCATCTGCATGCCGAGGCAGATGCCGAAGAACGGCACGCCGCGTTCGCGGGCAAAGCGGACCGAGGCGATCTTGCCTTCGGTGCCGCGTTCGCCAAAGCCGCCGGGGACGAGAATCGCGTGCAACGGCTCAAGCTGCGCGGCGATTTCGGCATCGCCCTGTTCAAACAGCTCCGCGTCGATCCAGCGGATATGGACTTTGACCCGATTGGCCAAGCCGCCATGGACCAGCGCTTCGTTGAGCGATTTATAGGCATCGGGCAGGCCGACATATTTGCCGACCACGCCGATCGTCACTTCGCCTTCGGGATTGTGAAAGCGGTCGACGACTTCGATCCAGCGCGACAATTCGGGCTCGGGCGCGGTCAGGCCGAAATGGCGCAGGACTTCGTTATCAAGCCCTTCGGCATGATATTGCAGCGGCACCGAATAGATGCTGCTGGCGTCGAGCGCGGGAATCACCGCCGATTTGCGCACATTGCAGAACTGCGCGATTTTCGCGCGTTCGCCTTCGGGCAGCGGCTTTTCGCAGCGGCACAGCAAGATGTCGGGCTGAATGCCGAGCCCGGTCAGTTCGCGCACCGAATGCTGCGTCGGCTTGGTCTTCAGCTCGCCCGCCGCCGCGATATAGGGGACCAGCGTGACATGGACGAAACAGGTGAGTTCGCGTTCCAGCTCATTATGCAGCTGACGCAGCGCCTCGATGAACGGCAGGCCTTCGATGTCGCCGACCGTGCCGCCGATTTCGCACAGCACGAAGTCGAGATCGTCGGTTTCAGCCTGGGCAAATTCCTTGATCGCGTCGGTGACATGCGGGATCACCTGCACCGTCGCGCCGAGATAATCGCCGCGGCGCTCGCGCGTGATGATGTCGCGATAGATTCGGCCCGAGGTAATATTGTCGGCCTGACGCGCGGAGACGCCGGTAAAGCGTTCATAGTGGCCAAGGTCGAGATCGGTCTCTGCCCCATCATCGGTGACATAGACTTCACCATGCTGATAGGGGCTCATCGTGCCCGGATCGACATTGAGATAAGGGTCGAATTTCCGGATCCGCACGCGATAGCCGCGCGCCTGAAGCAAAGCCGCGAGGCTCGCCGCCATAAGACCCTTGCCGAGCGAGGAGACCACGCCGCCGGTGATAAATATGTACCGCGCCATGGGAGTTGAGCCTTAACGTCAGAGGTTGGAGGGGCGCAAGCGTCTGCCGGGAAAATATCCCCCGCAATTCGCACGTACCCCCGAGTCCATGGACTCACATCACGAAAAAGCGCGGCCCCGCCTCGCCATCATGGCGAAAGCGCGACCGACACCTCTTCCAAGCTGAATTTGCCGACCGAAGCGGCCCCTTTAGGGACCATCTTCTTGCCGAGACAGTGTTACTGCTTCGCGGCGCCCGAAAGCGGGTCAGCCGGTGCGACAGGCTTCACCGCCGGAGCCGGAGCCTGCGCCGGAGCGGCAGGGGCATTTTGCGCACCCGCCAGCGGATCGGCCGGCGCCGGGGCCGAACGGTTCAGCGACGTGTCGATCTTGTGAGTCGCCGTGGCATTGACCGCCAGTGCCGCCAGCACGACCGACAGCACGACAAACGCCGTCGCCAGCACGCTCGTCGCACGAGTCATGAAGTCGGCCGCGCCGCGCGCCGACATGAAACCCGACGGGCTGCTGCCGACGCCGAGGCCGCCGCCTTCGGACTTCTGCATCAAGATCACCGTGACCAGCAGCGCCGCAACGATCGCCTGGACCACGGTAAGGAAAAGAAACAAGGTCATGGCTACTCGCCTGAATGGATTTCCGCGCATCGCGGATTGATGGCGCACTTAGGCGCGAGGACGCCACAGTGCAAGCCCGGCCAGTTGGCGCGGCGCGAAGAACGGCACGCAAAGGGCAAAGAGCTCAGGCCTCGACTGTCCCTGCCGCCGCGACGATCGGCAAAAAGGCGTCGGCAGTCAGGCTGGCTCCGCCGACCAGCGCCCCGCCAACCCCTTTGGCGGCGAGCAGCCCGGCTGCGTTATCGCCATTGACCGACCCGCCATAAAGGATGCGCACGTCCTGACCTGCATCACCCAACAGCGCATCGAACCGCGCGGCAATCGCGGCATGCATCGCCACGACATCCTCGACCGCCGCGACGCGCCCGGTGCCGATGGCCCAGACCGGCTCATAGGCGACCGACAGCTTGCCCGCAGCGGCAGCCTCGATCGCCCCCTCGCCCAAAGGCAGCGAGCCATCGACCTGGCGCCCGACGACCGATTCGGCATGCCCGCCGTCGCGCTCTTCAAGCGTTTCACCGACACACACGATCACGCCGAGCCCCGCCGCCAGCGCGGCTTCGGCCTTGGCGCGCACGACGGCGTCGGTCTCGCCATGATCGCGGCGACGCTCGCTGTGTCCGACGATGACAAAGCCCGAACCGATGTCGGCCAGCATCGCCGCCGAGACATCGCCGGTATGCGCGCCTTTGACGGCGGTGTGGCAATCCTGCCCCCCGACGCCGATGGCCGAGACTTCTTCACGCAACAGGCCGAGCAGTGGAAACGGCGGCGCCAGCGCGACCTGAACACCACTGTAGCGCTGCGCGCCCCGGTCGATGGCGCGCGCCTCGGCCAGCATGGCCCGGGTGCCATTCATCTTCCAGTTGCCCACGATATAGGGTCGATGCGCCATAAGCCCCTGCTTGTTCCTGAATTTCTGTCACCCATTCCGCGCAAACGTTTCCGCCGGGCGGCACGCTCATCGGGAATCGGCTTGTTCCCAATGCGGCTACCAAATGCGCGCCGCGATTGCAAAATGCCAATGGGGTGATGCGGGGGATCGTTGCCCCTGGATGACCGATGCATGACCGAACCCTATCTGTGGGGCTTGGCGAACATCGAAACTCTATCTAAGGCAGCGCGCATTGTTCCTGCTATCGATCGGCTGTCATGCTCGACTTTTTCCGTGCCATTACCAGGTCTCGCCTCGGCGCCGTGCTGGGCCTTGTCTTTCTTGTCCTGATCGTGCTCGCCTTTGCCGGGGCCGATGTCGGCGGCATGCGCACCGGCAGCCTGATCGGCGGGGAAAACGTGGCGAGCGTGGGCGGCTCACGGATCACCACCGGCGAGCTCGACAAGACCATCCGCAACGCGTTTGAAAGCCAGCGTCAGCGCGCACCGACGCTGACCATGAAGGATTTTCTGGCACAAGGCGTGCTCGAAGAAGTCATGACCGGGCTGATCGACCGCGCCGCGACGTGGGAATGGGGTAAAAAATACGGCATGGGCATCAGCGATCGACTGGTCGACAGCGAAATCGCCAAGCTGCCCGCGTTTCAGGGCCCCGACGGAAAGTTCAGCCAGGACGCCTATAACCAGCTGCTTGCCCAGCGCGGGCTGACCGACAAACTGGTGCGCGACGACATCGCCAAAGGGCAGATGAGTCGCCTGGTCTTTGCCGGCGCCGCCGAAGGCGCGCTGATGCCGGCCGGCGTCACGCAAACTTATGCCGCATTGCTCAAGGAAAAGCGCACCGGCAACCTGCTGTTCCTGCCGTCTGCCGCCTTTGCACCCAAGACCGCGCCCAACGATGGCCAGATCGGCGATTTCTACAAGGCGAACCTCGCCCGCTACAGCCGTGCCGAGCGCCGCACGATCCGCTATGCGGTAATCGATGAAGCCTCGTTGAAATCCGTCCCCGCGCCGAGCGAAGCCGATGTGCGCAAGCGCTATCAGGCCAATGCCGCCCAATATGCCCCCGCCGAAATGCGCTCGATCACCCAGGTGATCCTGCCGACCGAAATGGCGGCAAAGGCGTTTGCCGCCGAAGTGGCGGGCGGAAAATCGATCGAGGCCGCCGCCACCGCCAAAGGGCTTGCGCCCGCCAAGATTGCCGATGCGACACATGACAAGCTGGCCACCGACGGTTCGAAGGCCGTGGCCGACGCCGTTTTTGCCGGCGCGCAAGGCAAGACGCTGAGCCCCGTCAAGGGCGCGCTCGGCTGGGTCGTCGCGCGAATCGACGGAATCACCAAAAAGCCGGGCAAGACTCTCGACGAAGCGCGCGGCGAAATCGTCGCGGCGCTGGCCGGCGAAAAGCACAAGGCGGCGCTGACCGAACTGGCCACCCAGATCGGCGAAAAAATCGAAGGCGGCACCAGCCTTGGCGATGTGGCCAAAGCCTATGGACTGACCGTGCAGACCACCGACGCGGTGCAGTCCGACGGCACCGTGCCCGGCAAGCCCGAGGCCAAGCTGCCCGCCGAAGTTCAAGCCCTGCTCCAGACCGCATTCGGCATGGAGCATGAAGGCATGGCGCAGATCGCCGCCGTGCCCGCAGCCGCAGCCGGCATCGCGCGCTTTGCCGTTTATGACGTTGGCGCGATCACGCCTGCAGCCCCGGCCCCGCTGGCCGAAATCAAGGCGCAAGTCGCTGCCGACTGGACGCGTCAGCATGGCGCCGACGCCGCCGCTGCCGCTGCCGACAAAGTGCTTGCCGCGCTCGCCAAAAAGACCCCGCTCGATGCGGCGGGCAAGGCGCTCGGCGTCGCGCTGCCGCCGATCGATCATCTTGGCATTACGCGCGAACAGCTCGCGCAGATGCAAGGCCGCGTGCCTGCACCGCTCGCGCTGATGTTTTCGATGTCCAGGCCCGGCGCGAAAAAGCTCGCCGCTCCCAATCAGGCCGGATGGCTGATCGTGTCGCTCGATTCGGTCGAACCGGGCACGATCGCGGCCAATGACCCGATGGTGCAACAGGCACAGAGCGAACTCGGCAAGGCCGCGGGCCACGAATACGAAGAGCAACTGCGCTCGGCGATCACGCGCGAAATCGGCTCGAAGCGCAACGAAAAGGCCATCGGCACCGTGCGCAGCAATCTGGCAGGCAGCCAGCCCTCGGGCGAACAGTGAGCGCGACCGCCGATCTCGATCTTGCGGCGCCGGAAAACGCTGCCGCCGCGCTCGCCGCACTGAGCGACGGGCGCCCCGCGCTTGTCTGGCGGCGGCTGATCGTCGATACCGAAACCCCGGTCGGCGCCGCGCTCAAACTGATGCGCGAAGGCCGGGGCGATTTCCTGCTCGAATCGGTGCAGGGCGGCGAAGTGCGAGGGCGGTACAGCTTGCTCGGCCTCGCCCCCGATCTGGTGTTTCGCGCGCGCGGCACGGCGGCAGAGATCAACCGCGCCTGGGCCACCTGTCGCGATACCTTTGCACCGATGCCCGGCAACAGCCTCGAAGAATTGCGCAAGCTGGTCGATCAGTGCCGCATCGACGTGCCCGCCGGATTGCCGCCGGTGCTGGCCTGTCTGGTCGGCTATTTCGGCTATGAAACGATCGGCCTCGTCGAAAAACTGCCGCGCGCGCCCGACAGCGCGCTCGAACTGCCCGATATGCTGTTCGTGCGCCCGACCGTGCTGCTGGTGTTCGACCGGCTGAGCGACGAACTGTTTGGCGTCGCGCCGATCTGGGCCTCTTCGCTGGCCCCGGCGCGCGCGATCGAGGCCGCGGGCGAACGGATCGATGCGGCGCTGGCCGGATTGAACGGCCCCCTGCCCGCAGAGCCGCGCCTTGCCGAACCGGTCGAGCCAGCGCGCAACCCGGTCATGCCGCCCGAACGCTATGCCGCGATGGTGCGCAAGGCGAAGGACTATATCGAGGCGGGCGACATCTTTCAGGTCGTGCTGGCGCAGCGCTTTACCACGCCGTTCCCGCTTCCGGCGTCAGCGCTCTATCGCTCGCTGCGCCGGATCAACCCCTCGCCGTTTCTCTATTTCCTCGATCTGCCCGGCTTTGCTCTGATCGGGTCAAGCCCGGAAATCCTCGTGCGCATCCGCGACGGCGAAGTGACCATCCGCCCGATCGCCGGGACGCGCCCGCGCGGGAAAACGGCGGAAGAAGACCGCGCCAACGAGGCCAGCCTGCTCGCCGATCCCAAGGAACGTGCCGAACACCTCATGCTGCTCGACCTGGGTCGCAACGATGTCGGCCGGGTTGCCCAGGCGGGCACAGTGCGCGTGACCGAAAGCTATACCGTCGAACGCTACAGCCATGTCATGCACATCGTCTCGAATGTCGTCGGGCAGCTCGACACCGCGCGCGCCTCGTCTGTCGATGCCTTGTTTGCGGGATTCCCGGCGGGCACGGTCAGCGGCGCGCCAAAAGTGCGCGCCTGCGAAATCATCGCCGAGCTGGAGCCCGAAACGCGCGGCGCCTATGCGGGCGGCGTGGGCTATTTCGCGCCCGATGGTTCGGTCGATTCGTGCATCGTCCTGCGCACGGCGGTACTCAAGGACGGCGTGATGCATGTTCAGGCGGGCGCCGGCATCGTCGCCGACAGCGACCCGGTCTATGAACAGCACGAATGCGAAGCCAAATCGGGCGCGCTGTTCGCCGCCGCGCGCGAAGCGATCCGGGTGGCGAGCGAAGCAAAGTTCGGACAATAGAGCGCCATGATCCTCGTCATCGACAACTACGACAGCTTTACCTGGAACCTGGTCCACTATCTGATGGAGCTGGGGGCCGAAGTCGACGTCGTGCGCAACGATGCGCTTTCGGCAGGGCAAGCGCTGTCTTCGGGCGCGCAAGGCTTTCTGATTTCGCCCGGCCCCTGCACGCCCAATGAAGCGGGGATCAGCCTCGATCTGGTCGGCGCCGCTGCCGATGCCGGGGTGCCGTTGCTGGGCGTGTGCCTCGGCCACCAATCGATCGGCCAGTATTTCGGCGGCAAAGTCGTGCGCGGCGGGCTGATGCACGGCAAGACCAGCCAGGTCACGCATGACGGCACCGGGCTGTTTGCAGGCATCCCCTCGCCGTTTACCGCGACCCGCTATCACTCGCTGATCGTGACCGACATTCCCGATGTGCTGGTGGTCAACGCGCGGTCGGACGACGGCCATGTCATGGGCTTTCGCCATGTCACCAAGCCTATCCACGGCGTCCAGTTTCACCCCGAATCGATCGCGACCGAACATGGCCACGCGATGATCGCCAATTTCCTGGCGCTTTGCGGGATCACCCCGCGCGTTCTGGCGGGCCACGCGGCGCAATGACCGCGCTGCCGCAGGTTTGCGCAACACCGCTGGCCGAGGATGAGGCTGAACAGGCTTTCGGCGCGATTCTTGACGGACGCGTCGATGACGAAGCGATCACCGCGTTCCTGATCGCGCTGTCCGACCGGGGCGAGACCGCGTCGGAAATCGCCGGTGCAGCACGGGCGATGCGCGCGCGCATGATCCCGATCGCTGCGCCCGCCGGGGCCATCGACGTTTGCGGCACCGGCGGCGACGGGCATCACACGCTCAATGTCTCGACCGCAGTCAGCCTGGTCGTTGCGGCCTGCGGCGTGCCGGTGGCCAAGCACGGCAACCGCGCGGCCAGTTCCAAGGCGGGCGCCGCCGACACGCTCGAAGCGCTCGGGCTTAATCTCGACCGCGCCGGCGAGACCGCCGAGGCCACGCTCCGCGATCTGGGCATCTGCTTCCTGTTTGCCGCGCGCCATCATCCGGCGATGGGCCGGATCATGCCGATCCGCCGCGCCATCGGGCGGCGCACGATTTTCAATCTGATGGGTCCGCTGGCCAATCCAGCGGGTGTGACACGGCAACTGGTCGGCATCGCGCGGCCCGCTTATGTCCCGATTTATGGCGAGGCGCTGCGTCGGCTCGGCACGACCCGCGCCTTTGTCGTCTCGGGCGATGAAGGGCTGGACGAACTGAGCCTTGCCGGCGGCAACGAGATCGCCGATGTCGCGGGCGATGCCGTATTGATGCACCGCGTGGCACCGGGCGATGCCGGGCTGGCAACGGCGCCGGTCGCCGCGATCCATGGCGGCGATGCGGCCTATAATGCCGGGGCTTTGCGCCGCCTGCTGATGGGCGAGACGGGGCCTTATCGCGACGCCGTGCTGTTCAACGCCGCCGCCGCGCTGATCATCGCCGGAGAGGTCACCGACTGGCACGCCGGCGTCGAAGAAGCGGCCGAAGCGCTCGACAAGGGGCTTGCCAAGGCCTTGCTCGATTGCTGGATCGCCACGCTTGCGTGATAGTTCAAGGCCGATGGATTGCAGAGCATGACTGACAAACTCGCCGAAATCTGCGCCACCAAGCGCGACGAAGTCACCGCGCGCAAGGCTGCGACAAGCCTTGGCACACTGGCCGAACGCGCGCGCGAACAAAGCGCCCCGCGCGGATTCGAAGCCGCGCTGCGCCAACGCGCCGCGACGGGATTCGCGCTGATCGCCGAAATCAAGAAGGCGAGCCCATCAAAGGGCCTGATCCGCGCCGATTTTCACCCCGCCGACCATGCCCGCGCCTATCAGGCCGGTGGCGCGGCGTGCCTGTCGGTGCTGACCGATGCGCCCTATTTTCAGGGGCACGAGGATTTTCTGATCGCCGCCCGCGCGGCATGCGATCTGCCGGTGATCCGCAAGGATTTCATGGTCGACCCGTGGCAATGTGCCGAAGCCCGCGCGATCGGCGCCGATGCGATCCTGATCATCGTTGCCGCGCTGGAAGACGCGCAAATGGCCGAGATCGAAGCCGCCGCGCGCGAACAGGGCATGGATGTACTCGTCGAAGTGCATAACGAGGCTGAAATGGAGCGCGCCCACGGCCTCGCCTCGCGGCTGATCGGGGTCAACAACCGCGACCTCAAACGCTTCGTCACCGACCTCGCCACGACCGAACGCCTCGCCCCGCTCGCCCCCGCAGGCGCGCTGCTCGTCGGCGAAAGCGGCATCAACACCCACGCCGACTGTCTGCGCCTGTCGCATTGCGGCGCACGCACGTTCCTCGTCGGCGAAAGCCTGATGCGCGAAGCCGACGTCGAAGCGGCCACCCGTCGCCTGCTGACCGGCACAATCTAGGCAGCGTGGGCTGCCCCCCCTGCAGCGCTCTCAAGGGAGCGCAAAATGGAGCCTGTTTCGTCACCCCGGACTTTGATCCGGGGTCCAGCTTGGCGTTGGGTGCGACGGCTGATCGGGCGTGGTGCAACGGCTCGCCCAGCGCGGCGCGCAGGCGATCGTGCTTGGCTGCACCGAAATCATGCTGCTGGTCGGTCCCGACGACAGCCCGGTTCCGCTGTTCGACACGACCGCGCTGCATGCCCGCGCGGGGATCGATCGGCTGCTCGGATAACGCCCTCTATAAAACCGCGCGAGGCTCTGGCATGAGCACGATCATGACAAAGCTGACCCATCTCGACGAACGGGGACAGGCGCGGATGGTCGATGTCGGCGCCAAGGCCGCAACGCACCGTGTCGCCATTGCCGGCGGGCGCATCCGCATGAACGCCGAAGCGCGCGCCGCGATCACGACAGGCGCCGTGGCCAAAGGCGACGTACTGGCGACGGCGCGGATTGCCGGAATCATGGCGGCCAAGCGCACTGGCGAATTGATCCCCCTGTGTCACCCGTTGGGCCTCGACGCCATCGCCATCGATTTCGTGCTTGAGGATCAGGGCGTGTACGCCACCGCCACCGCCTCGCTGACCGCGAAAACGGGCGTGGAAATGGAAGCGATGACCGCCGTGTCGATCGCGCTGCTGACGATTTACGACATGGCCAAGGCCATCGACAAAGGCATGATCATCGAAACGGTCCGACTGATCGAAAAGCGCGGCGGCAAATCGGGAAACTGGCGCGCGAGCGACGCGCCATGACGGCCCGCACGCCCCCGCTGCCGCTCGCCGAGGCGCAGGCGCGATTGCTCGCCCTGGCGCCGACGATCCCGGTCGAATGGCGCGATGTCATGCAGACCGCCGGGCATTACCTCGCCGAGCCGCTGCATGCGCGGCGCAATCAACCTGCAGCGCCGCTTTCGGCGATGGACGGCTTTGCCATGCGCGCCGCGGATTTGCCCGGCCCCTGGCGGCTGATCGGGGAAAGCGCAGCGGGGCATCCCTTTGTCGGCACGCTCGGCACAGGCGAGGCTGTGCGGATCAGCACCGGCGCGGTCGTCCCGCCCGACGCGGACATGGTCCTGCTCAAGGAAGACAGCGCGATCGACGGCAGCACGCTGCACCTCGACGGCACCGCGCCCGATCCGACCGAGCGCCATATCCGCCCGCGCGGCATGGATTTTGGCGAAGGCGCGGCGATCCTGCCCAGAGGATGGCGGATCGATGCCGCCGCGATCGGATTGGCGCTTGCCGCCGGACATGAACGCCTGCCCGTACACCGCCCGATCCGGTTGACGGTGATCGACGGCGGCGACGAACTGGCCGCGCCCGGAATCGTGCCCGGCCTGCACCAGATCCCCGCCAGCAACGGCCCGATGCTTGCCGCGCTCGCCGCCCGGCTGCCGGTCGTGGCGACACGGATCGGCCCTGTGCCCGATACGCTCGACGCGCTGATCGCGGCCTTCGAAGCGGCGCGCGATGCCGATGTCATCGTCACCAGCGGCGGGGCCTCGGTGGGGGATCATGACCTGATCCGCCCGGCGCTGACCGCGATGGGCGCAGACATCGCTTTCTGGCGAGTGGGGATCAAGCCCGGCAAGCCGCTGCTCGTTGCGCGACGCGGCGATCAGGTCATTCTCGGTCTGCCGGGCAACCCAGCCTCGGCCTGGGTCACCGGATTCCTGTTCATGCTGCCCTTGCTGCGCGCCGCGCTCGGCGCGACAGAGCCCCTGCCGCGCGCGATCATGGTTCCGCTGGCAACGCCGATGGGCAAAGGCGGCAGCCGCATGGAATTCCTGCGCGCGCACTGGGACGGGGCGACTGTCACGCTTGATCGCCTGCAGGATTCCGGTGCCTTATCGCCGCTTGCGCGGTCCAATGCGCTGATCGTGCGCGCCGCCGGCGCAGCGCCTGCTCCGGCGGGAAGCCCGGTCCCGGTCCATCTCACCGGAATCGATTGAACGCTCGCGCCAGTCCGGATCGAAAAAGCGCACAATTGCTTGACTTGTTCCAATTGGTTGCCTAATCGTTCCGCATTCGTTCACCAAATGACGGGAAACCCGATGGTGACTTGACCCAAAGCGGGAGACCGGGTGATGCTGACACGCAAGCAGCACGAACTCTTGACCTTCATCCAGAACCGACTGGAGGATTCCGGCATTTCGCCTTCGTTCGAGGAAATGAAGGAAGCGCTGGACCTGAAGTCGAAGTCGGGGGTGCACCGGCTGATTTCCGCCTTGGAAGAACGCGGTTTCATCCGCCGCCTGCCCAACCGCGCCCGCGCGCTCGAAGTGATCCGCGAGCCCGACACGGCCAGCCCGCGCACCGCCGCCCGCGCCGCTGCCCCGGTCACGCCGCCTGTTCTTGCAACACCGTCACGGCCTGCGCCGCGCCCTGCCAACGATGTCATCGAAGTGCCGCTCCATGGCCGCATTGCCGCCGGCGCCCCGATCGAGGCCCACGAAGGCAGCAGCGTGCTCCCCGTCCCTGCCGCCCTGCTCGGCCCCGGCGAACATTATGCGCTCGAAGTGTCGGGGGATTCGATGGTCGACGCGGGCATTCTCGATGGCGATTTCGCGCTCATCCGCCGCACCGATGTCGCCCGCGACGGCGAGATTGTCGTGGCGCTGGTGCGCGGCGAAGAAGCCACGCTCAAATATCTGCGCCGCGAAAAAGGCATGGTCCGGCTCGACCCCGCCAACGCCGCCTACGACCCGCAATTCTACACCCCCGGCGAAGTCCAGGTGCAAGGCAAGCTGGCGGGACTGTTGCGCCGCTATCATTGAGGCGTGCTGCTTATCCTATCGACTGGTCGGCGCGCACGCAAAGGATCGCCGCCTTCGCCAACTTTCCGCTGACATCTGCGATGGTCTCCCTAAGCCGCGCCGATGAAATCCGGCGATCACGGCAATGGCGAGCAGCGAAACGATCACGTTACGGCCAATGCAGCCACGGATGCCGCCCGCTGGTTTCGGCAACGGTCCGCACGGCGCCGTCGGCAAGGTCGATCGTCATGCCGCCAGTGCGGGCGAGCAGTGTGGCGTCGGCGAGGATCTGGCGGGGATGACAGGTCGAGGGCAAGGCGTGATCGGCGATCACCAGATCGCTCTGCGCACAGGCAAGGCCGACCGCTTCCTCATTGAGCCGCCGGTGGCTGCGCGCGATCAACAAGACTGTGCGGCGGCCATGGCGATTGAGCGCCAGCGCACAGAAATCGTGCGAACAGCGCGCGCCGGGCCAGTCTTCGAGCGCGTGGGTCGCGCCCGACATGCCTGCCGTTTCCAGCAGGATTTCGCGCACATAGCTGCCCTGCCCCTGGCTGAACACGACAAGATCGGGCCCCAGTCCGGTGATCCCGACATGACGCCCGTCGCCCGCGATCAGAATGTCCGGCGGGCGCGTCGCAAGCCAGAAAAGCATGGCAATCACGATCGGAGCCAGCCCCCAGAGCCGGACACGTCCGCTCCACAGCGCGAGCCACAAGGCTCCGGCGATCCACAGGGTATAGACCCATCCGGCCATTGACGGCAGCGTCGTCACCGCCCCCGGCATCGCCGCCGTGGCATGCGCAATCCACAACACCGCGTCGAGCGAGCGCCCCGTCACCCACCACGCCGGGCCGCCCCAACCCAGCGGATCAAGCACGAGCGCCAGCGCGAGCCCCGGCATCGTGACCATTGTCACCAACGGAATCGCCAGCACGTTGGCAAACGCGCCATAGAGCCCGGCGCGATGAAAATGGAACAGCGCAACCGGCAGCAGCGCCAGTTCGATCGCCAGCCCGCCGACCAACAGCATGACCAGATGCCGCCCAAAACGAACCAGCCGACTTTCATCGCGCCGCGCCATGAAACGCCGGACCGGCGCCGTGCCATAGAGCGCGACAATCGCCATGACCGCGCCAAAGCTCATCTGAAAACTCGCGCCAAACAGCGATTCCGGCCAGAACAGCATGACCATGACCGCCGCCACCGCCAGCAGGCGCATCGACAGCGGATCGCGCCCCAGGGCCAAGGCGCCGAGTACCAGCACCGCGCCCGCGACCGCCCGCACCGTCGGCACTTGCGATCCGGTCAGCAGGCAATAGCCGACCCCGGCCAAAGCCCCGGCCAGTGCCGCGACCAGCGGCAGGCGGACGCGCAGCGCGATCCACGGGATCAGGCCGAGCCCGCGCAAGACCAGAAAATACACCCCCGCGATCACCGCGCTGACATGCAGCCCGCTGATCGACAGCAAGTGCGCAAAGCCCGCATCGCGCATCGCATCGGCATCGCTGCGCGCGATGGCGCCGCGATCGCCGCTGGCCAAAGTAACCGCGATCGCGCCTGCCGATCCGCCCAGATGCGTCAGAACATGGGCCTTGATCGCCCCCTGCACCCCCCGCAATGTCGGCACCTGCCCGCTCGGCGTCAGGACGGTGACCGGGGCGCTGATCGATCCGTTCGCGGCGACGCCCTGAAACCACGAAACAAAGGCAAAGTCATGCGCGCCGGGCAGCATCGGCGGCGCCGGCGGGGACAGCCGCGCCCTGGCCATGATCGTTGCCCCGATCGCAAGGTCGGGGCGATCAAGCTGATCGGGCACCATGACCTGGACCAGCGCGGGCCGTTCCTGCCCCGCGATCCGCGCGGCCAGCAACAGCCGCACCCGCCCGGCCGCATCGTCATCCTGTCGGTCGACAATGCGCCCGGCGATCATCGCGGTTTCGCGCGCGGGCAGCGGCGCAGCGCCGACCAGCGCCGATTTCATCCAGATCGTGGCAACGCCTGCCGCCGCCATCAGCGCAAGCCCCATGATTGCCATGCGCAGATGGTCGGCCCGGCCTTCGCGCGCGACCAGCGGAGCCAAAGCCAAGGCCGCAGCGCACAAGGCAAGCAGCGCCGCCCATTGCCATGCCCCGTCAACCATGGCCCAGGCGCCAATTCCCGCGCCATACCCCACCGCCAGCCACGGCGCGCGTTCGAACGGGCGGTCGCCAAGGAATTGCTCGATGGTGCGCTGCACACTGGACAAGCGCTTCAAACTGTCCCAAGGCCCGCGTCGCTGTTGCGGATCCCGATCACCGCGAGTCATTTCCGGTTCGGAGCCCTGCCCAGGGGAACGCTCTGCAGCGGGCGACATTGCGGTGCGGGCTACAGCCTGTTCTGCCATGATTGCGTTGTGAAAGGAATGTGCCCGGGATGGCAAGCGCGAGTGTGACCAAATCTGCTGCTTCAGGCCGCAATCCGGCAGTCGTCACCCGTTTTGCTCCTTCGCCGACCGGATTCCTCCATATCGGCGGAGCACGCACGGCCCTGTTCAACTGGCTGTTTGCCCGCCACCATGGCGGCAAGTACCTGCTGCGCATCGAAGATACCGACCGCGCCCGCTCGACAGAGCCCGCGATCGACGCGATTTTTGACGGCCTGACCTGGCTCGGGCTCGAGGGCGACGAGGAACCGGTGTTCCAGTTTGCGCGCTCTGCCCGCCATGCCGAAGTCGCCTGGCAGTTGCTCGATGCGGGCCATGCCTATCGCTGCTATCTGACGACCGCCGAATTGACGGCCCGGCGCGAAGCCGCGCAAGCCGAACGCCGCCCCTTCCGCATCGACAGCGAATGGCGCGATGCCGATCCTGCGACCTGGCCGGCCGACAAGCCTTACGTGATCCGCGTCAAGGCCCCGCGCGACGGCGAAACCGTGATCGAAGACCTCGTTCAGGGGGCTATCACGGTGAGCAATCGCGAAATCGACGATTTCGTCATTCTGCGCAGCGACGGCACGCCGACTTACATGCTGGCGGTGGTGGTCGACGATCACGACATGGGCGTGACTCACGTCATTCGTGGCGATGACCATATCAACAACGCCTTTCGCCAGCTCGTTGTCATCCGCGCCATGCATACGATTGAACAGGCCGCCGGGACCGGCGCCTGGCCCGATCCGGCCTATGCCCATATCCCGCTGATCCACGGCTCCGACGGCGCCAAACTGTCAAAGCGGCATGGCGCGCTGGGCGTCGATGCCTATCGCGACGAGCTTGGCCTTTTGCCCGAAGCGGTGGTGAATTACCTGCTGCGGCTCGGCTGGGGCCACGGCGATGAAGAATTCATTGCGCGCGAACAAGCAGTCGAATGGTTCGACATTGCCGATGTCAACAAGGGCCCGGCCCGGTTCGACCTCAAAAAACTGCTCAATCTCAACGGACACTACTTGCGCCTCGCCGACGACACGCGGCTTGTCGCCGAAGTGGCGCAGCGGCTGGGGCTTGGCGAAGGCGCGCAGATCGGGTTGCTCGAAGCGGCGATGCCGGTCCTCAAGGTCCGCGCCGCCGATCTCAACGAACTGGCCGAAGCAGCGCGGTTCCTGTTTGCCCGGCGGCCGATCGAGCCCGATGCGAAAGCTGCCGCACTTTTGACCGACGACGCCCGCGCTTTGCTTTCTAAGACTTTTGTCAGACTTGATCGTCTGACCGATTGGACTAGCGAGACGCTCGAAGCGGCGCTCAAGGAACTTGCCGCCGAGCTTGGCCTGGGTTTGGGCAAGCTGGCACAACCCTTGAGAGCCGCGCTCACAGGTCAGACCACATCGCCCGGCATTTTCGACGTGCTCGCCCTTATCGGGCGCGCCGAAGCGTTGGGTCGTATCCAGGATCAACTGGCCGACGTATCGCCTGCATGAATACCGGGGGGCATCCAAACTGTTTCTCATGTGACCGGATACCCGGCCAGACATACCCACAGGAGGACTGAGACGTGAGCGAGACCCACGCAACGCTGAACACTGCCGGAAAGGCCGTGGAATTGCCGGTGAAGAGCGGCACGCTCGGACCGGATGTGCTCGATATTCGCAAGCTCTATGCCCAGACCGGGCAGTTTACCTATGACCCCGGCTTTACCAGCACGGCGAGCTGCGACAGCGCGATCACCTACATCGACGGCGACGAAGGCGTGCTGCTTCACCGCGGCTATCCCATCGGTCAGCTGGCCGAACAGTCGACTTTCATGGAAGTCAGCTATCTGATGCTCAACGGCGAGCTGCCCAACCAGGCGGAACTCGACGAATTTTCGCGCACGATGACCCGCCACTCGATGGTGCACGAACAGCTGAGCAGCTTTTACAAAGGGTTCCGCCGCGACGCGCACCCGATGGCCGTGATGTGCGGCGTGGTCGGCGCCTTGTCTGCATTCTATCATGACTCGACCGACATCGCCGATCCGGTGCACCGCAAGATCAGCTCGCACCGCCTGATCGCCAAGATGCCGACGATCGCGGCCATGGCCTACAAGTATTCGGTCGGCCAGCCGTTCATGTATCCGGACAATAGCCTGTCTTACACCGGCAATTTCCTGCGCATGACCTTTGGCGTCCCCGCCGAGGAATACCAGGTGATCCCCGAAGTCGAACGGGCGCTGGACCGCATCTTCATCCTGCATGCCGATCACGAACAGAACGCGTCGACGTCGACCGTGCGTCTGGCCGGGTCGTCGGGTGCCAACCCGTTTGCGTGCATGGCGGCGGGCATTGCCTGCCTGTGGGGCCCGGCACACGGCGGCGCCAACGAAGCGGCGCTCAACATGCTGCGCGAAATCGGCACGCCCGACCGCATCCAGCACTATATCGACCGCGCCAAGGACAAGAACGATCCGTTCCGCCTGATGGGCTTTGGCCACCGCGTCTACAAGAACTATGACCCGCGCGCGACTGTGATGCAGAAGACCGTGCGTGAAGTGTTCAAGGCGCTCAACGTCACCGACCCGCTGTTCGAAACCGCGCTTCGTCTCGAAGAAATCGCGCTCAGCGATCCGTACTTCGTCGAAAAGAAGCTGTTCCCCAACGTCGACTTCTATTCGGGGATCATCCTTTCGGCGATCGGTTTCCCGACGACGATGTTCACGGTGCTTTTCGCGCTTGCGCGCACCGTCGGCTGGGTCGCACAGTGGAACGAAATGATTTCCGATCCAGGCCAGAAGATCGGCCGTCCGCGCCAGCTCTATACCGGCCCGGCGCAGCGCGCTTACGTGCCGCTCGACCAGCGCTGATTGCGGCCCCCTTTCGGGGCACGAAAAAATGGGCGGGGATGCTTCGGCACCCCGCCCATTTTTTGCCTTGGTCTCGCTTCGGTCCGGCCTGGCGTTTCAGTCTTGCGATCGACCGGGCAAAGTCAGCACGAACCGCGCGCCCTTGCGCCCGCCATCCTGCCCCGAACCTGCCTGCCCCGCCACGACCAGATCCCCGCCCATCGCCCGCGCCAGGCGCCGCGAGATATAAAGACCGAGCCCGCTGCCCCCGTCGCCGGTGCGCCCGAGCCGTTCGAACTTGTCGAACACGCGCGAGGCCTGGTCTTCGTGCAACCCTTCGCCTTCGTCGCTGACCGCGATCCAGGCCGTCCCGACATCGCCGCCGGTCTCGATCCTGACGCTCGAATGCTCGGGTCCATAGCGAATCGCGTTGGTCAAAAGATTGAGCAGGATCTGCAATACCCGACGAAACTCGCCGATCGCCGGGACGCGCTGGTCGTCGGGCGGTGTGATCAGGGCAATACCGCGCTCGGCTGCGCGCATCGCAAGAATGCCGGCAGCACGCCGCGCGCAATCGGCCAGATCGATGCGATCGGGCGCGGGGCTGAATTCGGGCGCTTCGACGGCGTCGAGATCGGCCAGATCTTCGACCAGCGCGAGCAAGTGGCGCCCGGCTTCGGCAATATCGGCGGCATAGCCCGCGTATTCGTCAACCAGAGGCCCGGCCAGCCGTGTGCGGATCGTTTCCGCATTGGCGACAATACGATTGATCGGCTGGCGCAATGCCGGCGCAAGATCGCGCCCGATCAGCCGGGTCCAGCCCTGCGGCGGCGCAGGCGCGGGCTCAGGCGACACACTTCCGGGAATTTCACTCACGCCATCGGCCAGCACGAGCAGATCGAACCCCGCCTCGCCGCGCGGCAGCAACCGCGCGCGCCAGACTCGGGGCGAACCGGCAAGACGAAACGCGACATCGTCGATCAGCCGCCAATGCAGCGGCTGACGATGCGCCACGCCGAGCAGATCGACCGCTTCGCTCCACGGACGGCCCCGATCGGCCAGCCAACGTTCGGCAAGCCCGGCAAGCGCCGGCGCATCGGCAGCCATGTCATGATCGGCAGCGCGCACATCGGCCGCCAGCACACGCTGATCGGCATCGAGCACGGCATGAACCGCCGCAATCTGATAGAGCAACGATTCGCCCGGTCCGCTATCGGGCACGGCCTCGCCTGCCAGGCGCCAGTGGCTGAGGGCAATGCGCGTGCCTGCCCCATCGGGCGCGACTTGCGCGAAAAAGGCGATCGGCTTGCCTTCATCGACGGCGCCGAGCATGCCTGACTGCGCAATCCCCGAAGCCCGCGTCCTGCGCACCAGCGTCAGCAAGGCCGGCACGGCAACGATCCCCGGCAAATCGCCACCGCAACGCAACTGCAACCCTGCGAGCGGCTCATCCGCCTCGATCAGCCGGTCGGCTTCGTCGCACAGGCCAAGGACTGCGGGATGGTTGCTCATCGCGCCGCCCCCAGCGCCGTTTCGGCAGCCGCCGCATCATGCACCGCATCGACCAGCGCCCAATCGGCATCGGGACGCAGCGCCAGCAACTGGTGCGCCGCCTCGTCGCGCGAAAGCCCGGCGGCGCGCAACAGCAGCGCAAGGCGAAGCGCATCGTCTTCCGCACAGGCCAGGATCACCGCTTCGCGCGGATGGCCCGAAGCGATCGCCAGGGCGGTAAAAAACAGCGGTACGCCCGCCTCGTCGAGGCGCAGCGCCATGACCATGTCTTCGCCCAGCCCCGCCACGACGCGGTAAAGCAAGGCCAGCCGCCCGTGCCCCTCGTCGGGCGCGACACGATGCGGCACCTCGGCCATCAGCGCGGCCTCGCTGCGATCGGCGCGCGCCGCGCCGAGCATCGCACGGGCCAGATTCTGCAAATCGGCAGGCAGTTCGGTCAAAGGCAGGCTCATGCGCCGCACGTTTTCGCCGAGCCGGGTCTGCGCCGCCAGCAGAGCGGTGCTCACCGCCGCGACATCGTCGCCCACGCCGCTCGCATCGATCCGCCGACGCATCAACGGGGGCAACACCGGATCGATCCCGCGCCGCGCCGCCAGCGTCATCGCCAGACGCCATTCGACCGCGAGCGCATGACAGTGTGCCAGGATCGCGCGATTGGCCGCCAGCATGTCGCGCAGCGGATCGATCAGCGCATGATCCGCACCAGCGAGTTGCGCGGCAAGATCGCGCATCAGTGCGCGCACCCGCGCGACCGTCTCGTCATCGAGCAGGCGACAGGGGCCCAGCGCAACCTGTCGTGCAAGCAAGTCGGCCGCGGCGGCAAGGCGTTCGTCCGCAGCAGCCACCGCCTGTTCCGGGTCCATCGTCTGCCGCGCTTCGGCCTCGCCGGAAAATGCTGCCTGTGCCATGCGCGCCAGCCTAATCGCGGCTGGTTAAATCGGCGTTAGCCGATGGGCCACGCGGCGGCGTGATCACCATGGCCCAGACGATCAGCCCGAGCACGGCGGCGCGCAAGACAAAGTCGAACGGCAAAAGCGCGCTTGTCACCGCAAAGCCGAGCCCGGCGACGAAGCGGTCGCGCAGCCACCATGTCCAGCGCCCTTCGGGCACCACGCGCGGCAGGAAATGCAACAGCAGCATGAAGATCAACGGCGGAAACCAGCCGATGCCAAACGGTACGCCGGCCACCTGCGAAAGCTCGCTGCGCCAGATGGCCAGCAGCACGAAAGCGCCATCGATCGCCAGTTCGAACCACACGCCGGTCGGGGCATGCCTGCCGGTTTCGAGCAACGATTGCCGTTCGATCCGCGCCATCAAGGTCGCAACCCGTGCCAGCACCCAGGCCACGGCAAGCAAGACAAAGCCCGGCGTGCGCCAGCCGAACCAGCCCGACCCCACGGCCAGCAACAAGGCAACCACCCCGCCCATCGCGACCACCCACGGCCGCGTTCCGGCATGGAGCAGAGCCGGCCCGGCGCCATGCACTGTCTGACCGGCAATCCATTCGCCCGGGCTGCGGACATGCGCGCTGGCCGTATGCAGCCGCAGCCAGACCGGCTCGATCGCGTGCGCCTCGTCCTCGCTGCGGACCAGCGTCCAGCGTCCATCGGCAAGCAAGGCGGACGGCAAAAGCCGCAAGGGCACCCGCCCCTGTACGGCAAGCCGCAACAGCGCGGCATGGGCATTCCATTCGGGCGGCAGTTCGCCCAGCCCCATGACCAGCCGACCGGGCATGCGAATCATGCCGGCGAAAGCGTGATTGATGTCGATCCGTTCAAATCCGGCGGCGACCCCCGTTTCGACCGGCAGCGCCAGCACGCATGGTCCTTCTTCGAGCTTGGCCAGCGCGGCATCGGGCATGACCAGCAGCCCGTCGGCCAGGACGAACAGTTCGTCTTCGGCAGTGACCAGCGGCAAAAGGGCATGGCCGCTGGCAATGACGTGAAACCGCGCGCCGCCCGCCTCGGCGGCGTGCTGCAATGCGATGACTTCGCCCGTCAGCCCCTCGGTCACCACGATGATGCGGGTACAGCCCAAAGCGAGCGCAAGCCCAAGCTGATGCCGGGCCAGCGATCGCCCGCCGATCGTCAGATACCCGCGCAAGCCCTGCGGCTCGCCGGCAACGGCATCCGTGAGTGACAGCAAGGCGACCCGCAAGAACCCAATTCTCCTGTTTGCAACCAGACACGCGCGCCCAGATCGCGCTGCAACAATCGGCTGGGAAAGCCCCCCCGGGCCGTTCCGCCACACCATGGCGTCTTCGCATCCTAGGCGGTGCATACGATCCTGCCAAGCCACCGGCAACGATCGCTTAACACATTAACGAAATTCGGAAAATCAGGGGTTGGGATCGATTTCCGCCAGCAAGGCGCGAATTTTCCGCAGCACCACCGGATCGCCGGGTGCGCCCGCGATCGCCTGATCTGCCAGCGCGATCAGTTCATCCCCATGAAACGTCGCGGCCAGCCCTTTCAGCCGTTCTGCCGCCACGCGCCAATTGGCATCGCAGCGCGCGCGTTCCAGCAAGTCGACCGCAGCCAGCGCGCTGTCGAGAAAAGCCCGGCGCAATTCGCGCAACAGCGCCGGATCATCGCCCAACGCCGAAACCAGATGTGCATCGATCGCTTCGCCGAGATAAGCCATGGCTCAGCCAATGCCACACCCCCGGTTAAGGCGGGGTTACACAGTCCCTGCAAAGCGTGATAAGGATAGGCGCATGAACGGGGGAACACGCATCATCGCGCTCGACGGCAGCCAGTTGGCAGGCGATCCGATCAAGGATTCCGAAATCCTTGCCGACCGTACGCTGACAGCGGACGACGGTGCAGCGGACGACGGTGCAGGCGTTCCGGCGGAGTGGACGGCATCGAGCCGCTTGCGCTGGGTGGTGCCGGTGCTGGCTGCGCTGCTGATCTGCGGCTGGAGCGTGCTGTTCGTGGCGGGCAAGGCATCGGCGTTGCGCGCAGCCCCCACGCCCGACATGCTGGTCGATCTGATCGCCGTCTGGGCGCTGCCGGTCATGCTGGTGCTGACAGGCGTGCTGATCGCGCGGACCACTTTGCGCGATGCCAGCCGTCATGCCGCCGTCATTCACGCCCTGGCCGCCGAAAGCCGCGAACTCGATCGGCGGCTGCGCTCGATGAATGTCGAATTGTCGCTGGCGCGCGATTTCATCGCCGCGCAAAGCCGAGATCTCGAATCGCTGGGCCGGGTAGCGGTCGATCGGCTGTCGGGCTCGGCCGATCGGCTCAAGGATCTGATCGCCGATCAGGGCAAGGATATGGACCACATCGGCACGGTCGCCGCCAAGGCGCTCGACAATGTCGAAACCTTGCGCGCGCACCTGCCGGTCATCAGCAATTCGGCCAAGGATGCCGCCAATTCGATCGCCAATGCCGGGCGCACCGCCGAAAGCCAGCTTGACGACCTGATCGCCGGGTTCAACCGGCTCAACGAATTCGGCATCGCCAGCGGGCGCAAAGTCGAAGACGTCCAGCGCCAGGTCGATAGTGCGCTCGATGCCTTTGCGCTGGCCACCGAACGCATCGGACTGGCCGGCGAAGTCCGCCTGCGCGCGATCATCGACGAACTCGACACGCAGCGCACGCGTATCGACCGCGAGGAAATCGCCGCGCTTGCCGCGATCCGCGCCCGCGCCGAAACATTGGCAAACGAACTGGCCGCGCAACGCGAAGTCCTGTCCCGCGCCGAAGAAGACAGCCTGGGCGCGCTGGCCACCCGCATTGCCGCTCTCGACGGCGATGTGCGCAAAGTCGCTGCGGCGCTGGCCCGGGCGATCGAGGAAGTCGGGCGCGACCATGATGACCTGATCGCCGCCTCGCGCGACCGGCTGCGCCGCTTCGAAGAAAGCGCGGGCGCCCTGGGCCGCGCGCTGATCGACGAAGCCGGGCATGTCGATGATACCCTGGCCATGCGGCGTCATGCGCTCGAAGCCGCGCTCAATGCCACCGCCGACGGGTTTGCCACCCGGCTCGATGCGATCGACAGCGCGATCGGCCAGCGGCGCGCCGCGATGGCCGCCGCCGCCGCCGATATGGCCGATGCGATCGATTCGCGCCTGATCCGGATCGACGGCACGATCGATGCGCAGCGTCAGCGCCAGATCGACAATATCGAGAAACTGGCCGCGACCTGCGATGTCCTGTCCGAACGCGTCGCCGCCTTTGCCACGGTGATCGACAGCACCGCCGAGCAAGGATCGCGCACGGCGGCCACAGTCGACGGCGCGCTGGCGACACTGACCAACCGGCTCAACGCCGCGCGCGGCGCGCTGGGCGGAACCGACGAAACGGTCGTCGGGCTGACCGACGCGGCGGTACGCCTGCTCGAACTGATCGAAGCGGCGAGCGAACACACCCGGACACAGATCCCCGAAGCGCTGCGCAGCGCGGTCGCCGGGCTCGACGGCGTCGAAGGGCGCGTGGTCATCGTGCGCGATACCTTGCGTGAGGCGGGTCAGGCCGGGCGGACTTTGTCGGGCGAGATCGATGCCGCCGGTGCGCGCGCGGGCTCGGTGCTGGGCGAAGTAACCGCGATCAACGATACCGTGCTGGCGCGCGCCGCCGAACAGGAAAAGCGGCTCGCCAACGTGCGCGACATCCTGCGCGCCGCACAGGGCGACAGCGACATGCTGACCGGATCGATCGAACGGCGCCTCGCCGGTGCGATTGCCGAGCTGGAAGCCGCCGCGCACAAGGCCGGAGCCGACCTGAGCGAAGCCACCGCGACGGAAATCAGCGCGCTCGCCACGCGTTTCGGCGAGGAAACCAGCGCCGCACTGGCCCGTGTCATTCAGGGGCGCGGCGCACAACTGATCGCCCGGCTCGAAGAAGCGATGGACAGCGCCTCAAGCTCCGCGCGCGAAACCGCCGTGCAGATGCGCGATCAACTGGCCAAGATCGACGAACTGGCCGGCAATCTCGAAAGCCGCGTCGGCCGCGCCCGCGAACGCGCAGAGGAACACGTCGACAGCGATTTTGCCCGGCGCACCGCGCTGATCACCGAAAGCCTCAATTCGACCGCAATCGATGTCGCGCGCATCCTGTCGACCGAAGTCTCGGAAAGCGCCTGGGCCTCGTATCTGCGCGGCGAACGCGGCATTTTCACGCGCCGCGCGGTGTCCCTGCTCGATGCCGCCGACGTCCGCACGGTGCAGCACCATTACGAAAACAACGAAGAATTCCGCGTCCACGTCAATCGCTACATCCACGATTTCGAAGGCATGCTGCGCCAGTTGCTGTCCACCCGCGACGGCAATGCGCTCGGCGTCACGCTGCTGTCGTCCGACATGGGCAAACTCTATGTCGCGCTGGCGCAGGGGATCGAGCGGCTGCGGACGTGATCACTCCCAGAATGCCACACAGCGCACTTCGATCGAGCTGCGCACATGGGCATCGGCAAAGCTGGTGTCGCGAAATGCGGTGTGGGGGCAGCGCCAGGTGACCGAATGGTCGCTGTCATAGAATTTGAACAGCAGCACATCGTCGCGCGTCATGTTCGAAAAATACCACCAGGCGTGGCCCGGCCGATAGCGCAGGATCGTCGCCGCGATCATCTCGTCCTCACCCGGCACCGGGGCCGTCAGCGCCGCACCGGTCGGAAAACTGTCGACCACGAACAGCGTGTTCGATGCCAGTTCATCGCCGACGATCGTGCGCCCGTCCATCACCGCCAAAGGCCAGTCCTGCGGCGGCGGGGACCATGTCCGCCAGAATGAAAAGCAGCAATGCCGCTTGTAGCCCGGCCCGTCGGGACGCTTCGTCTCATACATCCGCCGCCCGGCGGCCTCTCCGGTACGCGGGTTGTAATCGATATGCGCTTCGCCCGCTTGCGGCTGAAGCCCGCCCTTGTGCTGATAGCCCGCCACTTTTTGCGCGGCGCGCGTCGACAGATCGGCGCTGGTCCGGCGCATCCAGCCCTGCACTGTGACAAAGCTCGCCCCGGTCAGCGCCTTGACCGCTTCGGCCACTTCGCTCTCGTAAAGCGCATCGACTTCGCCGGCATCGTTGAAATCGCCGACGCGCGAGACATGGCGGGCAAGCATGAAGCCATGGGTGTCGAGGCGGAAGGTATCACGGATCGGCATCGCATCGTGGACGATCATGTCATGATCGACATAGTCGCCGGTGTTGATCTCCGCCCCCTGGCTGACATAGCGCCGCGTGACATAGTCGCCATCGCCCAGATAGCGGATTTTCGCCTGCGTCGCGCGTATCCGTGGCTGTTCCAGAACCTCGCCCATTGCTTTTCCCCGCTCTTGCCGGCTTTGCCGCACATCCTATCATTTGTTATTTTTTACACAAGTCATGGGCGCGCGCGATCGCGGCCTTGCTGCGCCCCTCCCCGTACGGCTATGGCGTTCACTCATCGGGTCATTTAACCTGTGTCGTCTCCACGGGCAGCGTTCAGATTGCAGCCGAAGATCGACCTGAGTGAATAGGCGGCGCTTGCCATAAACCCGGCCACGGATTGAGATATATTACTGTTTTTTCAGAAATATCCGCTCGTCCTGAGCTTGTCGAAGGACGCGCGCGACGGTTGGCCAGGTGAGAGGTAAGTGCGCAGCGCAAGCCTCGGCGCGCGTCC
>NZ_KQ954286.1:336961-366268 GCF_001519055.1 Novosphingobium sp. Fuku2-ISO-50
AGTTCGGGGGACACAATACCTAATTGCGTCAAAGCACTGGCGGGTTCCCGGCTCAAGGCTGGGAAGACGTCGGGGGCGGAACGTAACGCGGTTGAGCTTGTGAACGAACGGCGGGTTTCGAGACGCTCGGACAGTCACTTGAACGACTGCAATTAGGGCGTGATACGCCATTTGCCCGACACGGGTTTGCAAAGGACATTTTCCATTGGCTTGATCAGTGGAAATCGCGGGATTTGGGGATGATGCGAGCGTTCCGCGGGTGCGTGCGGCTGGGGGACGGCATCGCTGTCTGATCCGACAGGCGGGCCAGATCGTCGGTGGCGTCGGTCAGGTGGGCGGCGATGACGTGGATCACGCTTTCGTCGCATTCGACGCGGCCGCGCACTTCCATCAGGCGCGCGCCCATGACCACTTTGCGCTGTTTTTCCTTGAGATCGGGCCAGATGACCAGATTGATCACCCCGGTTTCGTCCTCCAGCGTGATGAAGCACACGCCTTTGGCGCTGCCCGGCTGCTGACGCACCAGAACGACGCCTGCGACATGGACCATCGCGCGCGCCTTTCGCGTGGCAAGGTCGCAGGCGCGCACAAAGCCGCGCTCGGCCAGATGCGGGCGCAGAAACGCCATGGGGTGCGCCTTGAGCGACAGGCGCAGCGTCTGGTAATCGGCGACGACTTCCTCGCTGGCGGGCATCACCGGCAGGCGCGTGCGCACCGCCTCGATCCCTTCGTCGCGCGCACCCATCGCGGCAAACAGCGGCAAATCGGGCGCGGCGATCAGGCTGCGCGCCTGCCACAAGGCCTCGCGCCGCGAAATCCCGAGCGAACCAAACGCATCGGCCGCCGCCAGCCGCTCGATCACGGTCGGCGACAGCCCCGCACGCGCACGCACATCGGCGAGATCGCCATAGCGCCCTTCGTGCTGACGCGCGGCGATCAGCGCGGCGGCATGGATTTCGCCAAAGCCGTCGATCTGCCGCAGCCCCAGCCGCAGCGCATCGCCTTCCAGCGTGCAGTCCCATTCGCTGTGGTTCACGTCCGGCGGATGCACCGCGACGCCATGATCGCGCGCATCGCGCACGATCTGCGCGGGCGCATAAAACCCCATCGGCTGCGAATTGAGCAGGCCGCAGGCAAAGGCCGCCGGGTAATGGCATTTCAGCCAGCTTGAAACATAGACCAGCAGCGCAAAGCTCGCCGCGTGGCTTTCGGGAAAGCCGTATTCGCCAAAGCCCTTGATCTGGTTGAAACAGCGCGCGGAAAAGTCGGGGTCATAGCCGCGCGCGATCATCCGCCCGACCATCATGTCCTCCAACTCGTGGACCATGCCCCGGCTGCGGAATGTCGCCATCGCCTTGCGCAGCCGATTGGCCTCCGCGCTGGAAAACTTCGCCGCGTCGAGCGCGATTTTCATCGCCTGTTCCTGAAAGATCGGCACGCCATAGGTGCGCGCGAGAATCGAGGTCAGTTCGTCGGGCGGTCCATGGCGCGGATCGGGCGCGGGGATGACGACGGGCTCGTCGCCGCGCCGCCGCTTGAGATAGGGGTGCACCATGTCGCCCTGAATCGGCCCCGGGCGAACAATCGCCACTTCGACCACCAGATCGTAGAATTCGCGCGGGGCGAGGCGCGGCAGCATGCTCATCTGCGCCCGGCTTTCGACCTGAAACACGCCGAGTGAATCCCCCCGGCACAGCATGTCGTAGACCGCCGGATCTTCGCGCGGGACAGTGGCCAGCGTCAGGTCGCGGCCATGATGCGCGCCCAGCAGATCGAGGCATTTGCGGATGCACGTCAGCATGCCCAGCGCCAGCACGTCGACTTTCAGAATGCCGAGCGCGTCGATGTCATCCTTGTCCCATTCGATGAAACTGCGCTCGGGCATCGCGCCGTTGCCCACCGGCACCGTCTCGATCAGCGGACCTTGCGTCAGGATAAACCCGCCGACATGCTGCGACAGATGGCGCGGCATGCCGATCATCTGTTCGGCCAGGCGGATCACCCGGCGCAAATGCGGATCGGTGATGTCGAGCCCGGCCTGCGCCACCTTGCCCTCGGCAAGATCGCCGCCCCAGCTGCCCCAGACCGTGCGCGCGAGCGCCCCGGTGACATCCTCGGTCAGCCCCATCGCCTTGCCCACTTCGCGGATCGCCATGCGCGGACGATAGTGGATCACCGTGGCGCAAAGCCCGGCGCGATGGCGGCCATAACGGCGATAGATATACTGGATCACTTCTTCGCGCCGCTCGTGCTCGAAATCGACGTCGATGTCGGGCGGTTCCTTGCGCTCTTCGGAAATGAAGCGGTCAAACAGCAACGCGTGCTTCGCCGGATCGACCGCCGTGATCCCCAGGCAATAACACACCGCCGAATTGGCCGCCGAACCGCGCCCCTGACACAGGATCGGCGGATCTTGCGCACGGGCGAAATCGACGATGTCCTTGATCGTCAGGAAATAGGCGGGAAGCGCCAGCTTTCCGATCAGCGCCAGTTCGCGCCGCAGCGTTTCGGCCACCGCTTCGGGCAGGCCGTCGGGATAGCGCCAGCGTGCCCCGATCCAGGTCTGTTGTTCCAGCCAGCCCTGCGGATCGCGGCCCTCGGGGCAGATTTCCTCGGGATATTCATAGCTGAGGTCGGTCAGCGCAAACGTGCAGACATCGGCCAGCGCGCGCGCGGCGGCAATCGCGTGGGGCCAGCGGTCAAACAGCCGCGCCATCGTTTCGGGCGATTTCAGATGCCGCTCGGCATGGGGTTCGAGCCCATGCCCGGCGGCGGCGACCGTCGTCTTGTGGCGGATCGCGGTCATCACATCATGCAGCGGGCGCCGCGCCGCTTCGTGATAGAGCACATCGTTGGTCGCCATGATCGTCAGCCCATGTGCGCGCGCCAGCGCATCGAGCGCATTGATCCGCGCCAGATCGTCGCCGCCATAGCCATGGCTGGCGGCGACATGGCGCAGGCCCGGCAGGCTGTGGACAAGATGGGGGATAATCCCGGCAATAGCGGTGGACAGCATGGTGACAGGCGGTGGATTGCCGCCGCCCAGCGGCACGACATTGCCCGGCACCGCGATCGTCATGACCTGTCGGAGATCGCGCGGCGGGATCAGCACGAGTTCGATCCCTTCGCCATGCGCGGCGAGCATCGCCAGCGTGATGTCGCAACGCCCCTTTTCCTGCCACTCGCCCTCGGGCGTCGCCATGCGCCCCGCCGAAATCAGCCGACACAGCCGTCCATACCCGGCGCGATCGCGCGGATAGGCCAGGAACGACAGCCCCTCCGTCGTCTCGATGCGGCAGCCGATCACGGGCCGAAGCCCGAGCGCGCGTGCCTCGACATGAAACCGCACCACCCCGGCCAGCGAATTGACATCGGCAATGCCGACTGCGTCATAACCCAGCGCGCGCGCGCCGGTGATCAGATCGACCGGGTCCGACGCCCCGCGCAGAAACGAAAAACAGCTCATCAGCCCAAGCTCGACAAACGGCGCCCGCTGTGGCGGCGCGAGCGGCCCGTCGGGCGCGGCATGGCGGCGCTCGAAAGCGCGCGACAGCTCGGGCATGGCCCCTTACCCCCCGGACAACCGCTGCGCGAGCGCAGCACAATCGTCGGTATGCCTCACTGGCTCCGGCGCGCGCGGGTCGCGCATGCCCGCGCGATAGGTGCGCCACTGCGCCGCGACCGGATCGCCTGCGGGCAAGTCGGCGCGAACCGCCGGGGGGCCCTTGCGCAAAAGGGTGCCATCCCAATGCAAGGTGCCCAGCGGCGTCAGGATCGACCAGCGCAGCGCGGCAAAGCGGCGCACGAAGAAGGCGGCATTGGCATCGAGAATATGGTGTTCGGGCTCAAACCAGGCGACATGATGCCCGCCATCGGCCATGCGAAAACGCACGAAAGCGCGCATCCTGTGCATGTCGCGGCGAACATCGCGGGCCATGGCATCGATCGCGCGCATATCGGCATCGGCGCGGGCCTCCATCAGCCGGGGCGCGGATTGCAGCCGCCAAAGCAGGCGATAGAGCAGCGCAAACCGCGCCGGATCGGCATGAAGCACCGCGCTTTGGGCAAGATCGAGATAGCCGCGCGAGGTGCGTACCGACAGCGCATCGTCGGCAGGCGCATCGACCGACGCTTCGCCCAAAGGCGTCCAGGCGACCCGTTCGGGTGCGACACCGGCCTGAATCAGCCGCCGCGCCGCATCGCGCCAGACATCGAAAGACGGCGCATCGTATGGAGCCGTGCCGGTCGGACTTGCGCGCTTTTCGAGCGTGGAAATCTGAGTCATTCGTTCCCTATATGTTCTATTTCAGAAAAAACCAGTGCCCCGGTGGAGAGCCATGTGGGCAAGTCAGAACCCCGTTATCACCTGCCCGCCGGCGCCATGACGATCACCGCAGGCGGCCGTCGCGGCGCGATACGCTTGCGCGGGGCAAGGCCGAGCGGAGCCAGCGCATTGCACCGCGCCAGGATCGCGTGCGCCAGCCAGGGCAGCCCCAGACCGACCGCCGTGCAGACAATCCAATAAATCATCGCCTGTTGCGGCACATGCAGCCGCGTCAACGCGATCCGCGCCCCCGCCGTGCCCAGAATATGCATGACATAGATCGTCATCGAGGCGCGCCCCAACTGCACGAACAGCGGCTGCACCACGCTGCCCGCCAAAACCCGCGCCAGCATGAGCACGAACACGATCCCGCACGCCGCAGCGGGCAAGGCCGCCGGCTTCAGATAGGGCGCCTCCCCAAGGATCGGCACAAGCAGCGCCGCCCCGCCCCACAGCACCGCCATCAGCGGCAACAGGCCGGGCCGCGCCGGCAGCGCCCTGATCCGATCCGCAGCGAGCACCCCGGCTACGAAAAACACCGCCTGATGACAGATCTGATGCGCGATGGTGTCGCCATCGAGACCATGACTGACCAGCATCCCGACCAGGGCCAGCGGCACCAGCACCCGCGCGCGAACCCCGACCAGCGCCACGACGAACATGTAGACCATCAGCGCATAAAGGAACCAGAACGGTGAAATCGGCTGCCAGGCGATTTTCGCCAGCGCCGTCCAATCGCCATGCCCGTTGGTCATCCCCGACAAGAGCACCAGCATGGTCCCCTGCACCAGCGACCACAGCACATAAGGCCAGGCGATCGTCCACAGCTTGCCGCGCAGGAAATCCCCGCGCCCGCGCCGCAACGAGCCCGATACATTGAGCCCGGCGAGCAGCATGAACAACGGCATGTGAAACGTGTAGAGGCCAAAGTCGAACAGCCGCCAGCTGGCGGCGCGCGCGATATGGGCCGCCATCAGCCCGCGCTCGGCATGGCCGGCCACGACAAGCACGATGCCGATGCCCCTTGCCAGATCGAGCCATTCGATGCGCCGCCCGCTCAATTTATCACCATCACCAAGCTTCCCGGCTGGAAATCCGATGATAGTGGCTACGCTCGACCCGCCCCGGCCGCACGGGCCATCGCATCGGTCCCGGAGCTTTAGCCGCAGATCCCCTGCAGGAACCATTCCGGCGCGCCGCCGCGTCCGTCGCCCGCCAGACCCCGGCGATAGATCCAGTAGCGGCGCCCTGCGCTGTCCTCGATGCGGTAATAATCGCGCAGCCGCGCCCCGCCCTTTTCGCGCCACCATTCCGGCGCGATCCGTTCGGGCCCTTCGGCGCGGGCAATCTCGTGGACCTGCCCGCGCCAGCGGAACAGGCGCGGCAGACCATCGGGCGCTTCATAAATCACCGCAATCGGCTCGGCGAGGTCGAGCAGTTTCAGCGGTCGGGCATGCAAGGCCGGTTCTTCCTGAACGCGCAAGGCCGGGGCCAGGGCCAGAGCCGGGGCCGGGGCGACCCAATGCTGCGCGCGTTCGGGCATGTGGCTGGCGCGCGGGACCGTCATGCGCACGGCATCGGCGCCCAGCCGCACGGTCAGTCGGTCAAGACAGGCGGCAAGACTGGTGCCATGCGCCTCTGCCGCCGCATCGAGATCGGTCTGGGTCAGCGCCAGCGGCTCGGCCCAGGGGGCGGACAGACGCACCAGTTCGATGCCGAAACCGGCATCGCAATCGTCGAGCCGATGCGCAAACAGCCGCATGACATGCGCCGGATCGCGCGTTGCCGCCGCCAGTTCGATCCGGCGCCGCAGGACTTCGCCATCGACTTTCCACATCGTCAGATCGAGCCTGCGCGCGCCCTGCCCCATCGTCTCCAGACGGCGCGCAAGCGCCATGGCGAGATCTTCGACCACGCGGTCGAGCAAGGCGCGGTGTCGCACCGGCTCGATCAGGCGCCGCTGCACCAGCGGCACCGGAGCCGCGAGCACCGGCAGGATCGGTTCGGGCACGCGCCCGGCCATCTGATCGAGCCGCACCAGCGGATTGGCCGCCGGGGCGCGCCGGTCGCGAAACCGCCGCGCCAGCGCCGCCCGACCGATCGTCGCCAGATCGCCGATGCGCTTCAGCCCCAGCCGTTCGAGCAGGAGCACGACCGCATCATCGAGCCGCAGCGCCGCCACGGGCAGATCGGCCAGCGCCATCAGCGGATCGGCATCAGGCGACAAAGTGCCATGATCGCGGCCATAATGCGCCAGCGCCCAGGCCGCCCCGGCACTCGGCGCGATCGCCAGCCGCATCGACAGACCGCGCGCGGCAAAACAGCTTTGCGCATCGGCCATCAAGGCGGCTTCGCCCCCGAACAAGTGCGCCACCCCGGTCACATCGACGATCAATCCATCGGGCGGGTCCAGCGCGCTCCACGGGCCCCAGCGCTGTGCCCAGAGCGCCAGCGATTCCAGAAATGCCCGATCGCCCGCCGGATCGGCGGGATGAACAATCAGTCCCGGCGTCAGCGCGCGCGCATCGGCCAGCAAGGCGCCCACGCGCCCGCCCGCCTGCCGCGCCGAGGCGGACGCGGCAACAATGCGCGGGCCATGCGCGGTTTCGCCGACCAGCACCAACGGCGCATCGGGCGCGGCTTCAAGCGCTGCGCTGTTCAGCCGCCAGCGGTCGATCGCCAGCGCCGGGCACCATGCCGCCATGATCCGGCGCGAAGACGGCGAGAGCCTGCCGTTCTCCATCATGACCAAGCATCCATTGTCCGGGTTGAAAAACATGCGCGCGAAACAAGTCTGCCCGCCAGCGCGGATCGCCGGGGCCTTGCGGATTCCAGCGCGGCGGCGGACTGGGCGCGGCGGCGACATCCCAGCGCATCCGCGCCGAGCCGAGATCGTGCCGCGCCGCCAGCCGCACCAGCCACAAGGGCACGCCATGGCGCTCCGCCACCAGGCTCAACCGACGCGACGCGGTAAAATCGAGCGCCCTCGGATTGCCCGCAATTTCGCCGATCACGAAAGCGAGGTCGCGACAGCGCAGCCCCTCTTCGAGCGCAAACAGGGCATCCTCTGCCCGGTCGGCCGCGACATGGATCAGGCGGTGGCGCAAGGCTTCGGGCAAACCGGGGCGATAGGGCCGACCCGACAGGCGGATCGCCGCCTTGTCCTGCACCCACAGCCAGGGGCGATGATCGACACTTTCGTCCGCCGCATCGATGGCCAGCGCCAGCGCAAACGCCGCACCGCTCGCCTCGTCGGCGGAGGCAAAGATCTCGGCATGGTGACAGGCCCCGCCCGCTTCGCCGCGCAGGCCCGGCCGCCAGCGCGTTGCGCGCCTATCTCCCCCGATCCGGGGAGGATTGGAACTGTGCGGCAAGGTGGGGGCGAATCGGGTCATTTGTTCTTATTATGTTCTTATTTTCCGATTGCGCAACCGCCAACGGCAACGGGCCGGGAAACGCTTTCGCGCCCCGGCCCGTTTCCCTGCAAACAACGTATCCTTACAAACACAGTTTCTGGGCAAACCGCAGATCACTCGATCGGCGGCACCGAACTCGGCGGCAGATCGCTGTCTTCTTCATGCACTTCAAAGAGACCGCGTCCGACATGGCTGCGGCTGCGGCTATAGGCATAATAGACGACGAGCCCGACCAGCGCCCAGCCGACGAACAGTTCCATCGTCGCCGCCGACAGGCTGACAAACAGATAGAGACAGCCCGCGATCGAGATCGGCGCGATCACCCACACCGCCGGGGTACGAAACGGACGGCGGCGCCCGGCGTCGGTCCGGCGCAGCACCAACACCGCGATCGACACTGCGGCAAAGGCAAACAGTGTCCCCGAATTCGACACGTCGGCCAACAGACCGACCGGGAAGAACGCCGCAAACAGCGCAACGAAAATCCCGGTCAGCACGGTGATCACATGCGGCGTATGGAATTTCGGATGCACCTTGGAGAAAAACTCGGGCAGCAGTCCATCGCGGCTCATCACGAAAAAGATGCGGGTCTGGCCAAACATCATCATCAGGATGACCGAAGGCAGCGCAAGGATCGCCGCCGCACCGACCAGCCAGCCGACAAACGGATAACCGACCTGACGCAGCGTCCAGGCCAGCGCTTCCTTTGAACAGACCACCGCATTGTCGTGAATCGCAGAGCAGGCATGCGACAGCGCGGGCGTACCCGGATCGAGTGCGACATGGCCCGGCCCGAACACCGGCTGCGCGCCGACCGTGCCGATCACCCCGGCAGCCACCAGCATGTAGAACACCGTACAGATCGCCAGACTGCCGATCAGGCCGATCGGCATGTTGCGTTGCGGATTGGTCGTCTCTTCCGCCGCAGTCGAAACCGCATCAAACCCGACATAGGCAAAGAAGATCGACGCCGCCGCGCCGGAAATCCCGGTGAAGCCGAGCGGCGCAAACGGAACGAAATGGCCCGAGCGGATCACCGGCAGCGTCAACGCGACAAACAGCGACAGCGCGGCGATCTTGATCGCGACGAGAATCGCATTGACCGTCGCGCTTTCCTTGGTGCCCAGTACCAGCAGCACGGTGATCACCGCCGCGATCGCCATCGCCGGCAGATTGATCAGCCCGCCGTCAAACGGCCCGCGCACGAATTCGAGCGGGACCGTGACATGGAAACTGTTCTGGACAAACCCGATCATATAGCCGGACCAACCGACCGCCACCGCGCCCGCCGCAATCGCGTATTCGAGGATCAGCGCCCAACCGACCATCCACGCGACCAGTTCGCCCATCACGGCATAGCTGTAAGTATAGGCCGATCCCGAAACCGGCACCATCGCGGCCATTTCGGCATAGCACAGCGCCGCCACCGCGCAGACGAAACCGGCGATGACAAAGCTGAGCATCATGCCCGGCCCCGCCTTTTGCGCGGCCTCCGCAGTCAGCACGAAAATCCCGGTGCCGATCACGGCGCCGACCCCGAGCATGGTCAATTGAAACGCGCCGAGCGTGCGATGCAGCGATTTTTTCTCGGCCGTGGCTAAAATGGCGTCGAGTGATTTGACGCGACCAAACATTGAATTCTCCCGCCTTGGTCCGCAGCAAGAACCCCCGGCCATCGCGGCGCCACCCTGCTGGGGAATGCGCCGGGATCACCCCGGTTGCAACGGAAACCAGGTTGTGGGAATTGACGCTAGACGCACGAATGGCCCCGGCAAAGCGCTTTTTGCCTTGTGCAATGCGCAAAAACGCCCGACCAGCGCGAGACTATCTTGCGACACCGGGTAAAGCAGCATGTCCACGACGTTTCAGCTCGATACATCAACCAGCCGGGCCCACCCGACACCTGCCCCGATGAAGCGCCTGACCGTGCCCGACGTGCGCCAGCGCAAAGTCGACGGCGCAACCGCAGAACCGATCGTGATGCTGACCGCCTATACCGCGCGGTCTGCGCAATTGCTCGATGCGCATTGCGATCTGCTGCTGGTCGGGGATTCGCTGGGGCAGGTGATCTATGGCCTGCCGTCGAGCGTGCCGGTCACGCTCGACATGATGATCGCGCATGGCGCGGCGGTGGTGCGCGGCAGCTATCACGCGGCCGTGATCGTCGACATGCCCTTTGGGACATACGAAGCTTCGCCCGAGGCCGCCTTTGCCAGCGCCGCGCGAATCATGAAGGAAACCGGCTGCGCCGGGATCAAGCTCGAAGGTGGCGAGGCAATGGCCGAAACGGTCGCCTTTCTGACCCGCCGGGGCATCCCGGTGATGGGCCATGTCGGACTGACCCCGCAGGCGGTCAATGTGCTGGGCGGATACAATGCGCGCGGGCGCACCGAGGCAGAGGCCGACAAGATCATGGCCGATGCGCGCGCGCTCGATGCGGCAGGCGCCTTTGCGATCGTGATCGAAGGCGTGGTCGAACCGATTGCCGTGGCGATTACCGGGCAAGTCGCGTGCCCGACCATCGGCATCGGCGCCTCGGCCCGCTGCGACGGGCAAGTGCTTGTCGCCGAAGACATGCTCGGCCTGTTCGAACGCGTCCCGCGCTTTGTCAAAGTCTATGAAAACATCGCCGAAACGATCGGCGCAGCGGCAGCCCGCTATGCCGCCGACGTGCGCGCCCGGACATTTCCGGGGCCCGAACAGACCTATCAGCCGCGCGCGCCAAAGCCGTAAGACATCCCTCCCCGGCATCGGGAGAGATCAATGGAGACCCGCCTTGCTGCGTCAATTTGCCGGATCTGTGGCGTTCACGCTTGTCGCGCTCATCGCCGCGCTGGCCTATGGCTGGCTCGACACCGGTTCGCCGGCCGCGACGGCGGGGTTCGCATGGATCGTTATCGTGCTGGCCGTGCTCGAAATCTCGCTGTCGTTCGACAATGCGGTGGTCAATGCCGCCGTGCTTGCCGACATGGATGCGGTGTGGCAGCGCCGGTTTCTGACCTGGGGCATGCTGATCGCGGTATTCGGCATGCGCGTGGTCTTTCCGCTGGCGATCGTCGCGCTGGCGGCCGGGCTCGGGCCGGTCGATGCGCTGGTACTGTCGTTGACCGAACCGGCGCGGTACGAGGCGATCGTCAGCAGCGCGCACGGCGCGATCGCCGGGTTCGGCGGGGCGTTCCTGCTGCTCGTCGGGCTCGGCTATTTCCTGGACGAGGACAAGGCAGTACACTGGCTCGGCTGGATCGAGCGGCCTTTGGCGACATTCGGCCAGATCCGCGCGCTGGCCATTGCGCTCGTGCTCGGGCTGCTGATGCTGATCGCGCGCACGCTGCCGGGGCACGAAGCGCTGGTCTTTGTCGAAGCGGGGCTTGGCGGGATCGTCGCCCATGTTGCGGTCGAGGCGATCGGTACGCTGCTTGAATCGCACGAAGCGGCGCGGCGGGCGGCGGGCGTCATGATCCGCTCGGGCCTCGGCGGCTTTATCTATCTCAACGTGCTCGATTCATCGTTCAGCTTTGACGGGGTGATCGGCGCCTTTGCGCTGTCGAACAACATGGTGATCATCGCGCTCGGCCTGTCGGTCGGGGCAATGTTCGTGCGCTCGATCACGCTCTTGCTGGTGCGCCAGGGCACGCTCGCGCAATACCGCTTTCTCGAACACGGCGCATTCTGGGCGATCATCGCGCTCGGCCTGATCATGCTCGCCTCCGCGCGGATCGCCATTCCCGAAACGATCACCGGCCTGATCGGCGCGGTGCTGATCGGCCTGTCGCTATGGGCATCGCGGCGAACGGCCTGATCCGCGTCATTTGCCCCCAAGACGCGGCGCGGGCGCGGGCGTGCCCGAAAACCGGGGCGCAGGCGCGGGCATGACCATGCCGCCATCCTCGACAAACGTGCCGCGCGCGGCGTTGTGCGGATGGTGCGGCGCTTCGGCCAGGCTCAGCACCGGGGCAAAGCAGGCATCGGTGCCGTCGAGCAAGGCGCACCATTCCTCGCGCGTTTTGGTCAGAAACAAGGCGGCGACGCGCTCCTTCAGCGGGGCCCATGCCCCCGGGTCCATCTGCCGCGCGAATTCGGGATCGTCCTTCAGGCCGGTGCGTTCGAGCAAAAGCGCATAGAATTGCGGCTCGATCGCCCCGATCGAAATCCACTTGCCGTCGGCGGTTTCATACGTGTCGTAGAAATGGGCGCCGCCATCGAGCAGGTTGACCCCGCGCTGATCGCGCCACTGGCCGTTGCCGAAAAAGCTCCAGGTCATCGCCGAGAGAATCGCCGCGCCATCGACCATCGCGCAATCTACCACCTGCCCTTTGCCGGTGCGCTGCGCCGAATGGACCGCCGCCATGACGCCAAACGCCATCAGCATGCCGCCGCCGCCGAAATCGCCCACCGCATTGACCGGAAACACCGGCTTGCCCCCCGCCTGGCCATACGTGTGCAGCGCGCCCGACACGGCGATATAGTTGATGTCATGCCCGGCCAACGGCGCCATCGGCCCGTCCTGCCCCCAGCCGGTCATCCGCCCATAGACCAGGCGCGGATTGTCCGCGAGCAAGACGTCGGGCCCCAGCCCCAGCCGCTCCATCACACCGGGGCGAAATCCTTCGATCACCACGTCGGCCTCGCACGCCAGTTCGCGAATGCGGCCGATCGCGGCGGGGTCTTTCATGTCGAGCGCGAGCCGCTCGCGATTGCGGTTGAGAATGTCGCGGTTACCCGCATCGCCGACGCGGGCCGTGTTGCCCGGCCGTTCGATGCGGATCACCCGCGCGCCATGGTCGGCCAGCATCATCGCGGCAAACGGGCCCGGGCCGATTCCGGCAAATTCGAGTACGGTCAATCCTTCGAGCGCGCCGGGCATGTCCATCTCTCCGCAATTTTCACGACCATTTAATCGATCGATTGAAATGCCGATTAACCCGCCTTTGCCCTTGTTGTCGAGGGGGCTTTTGGTGCGCCTCCTGCAAGCGGCAGGTCCGTCCCGCGCGCCAGCATCGCCTTGCGCAGGGCGGCAAGATCGGCCGCGCGCGCCGGATTGCCCGCCCAGCCCGCCGCCAGCAGCGTCATCGCCACCGCGCTTTCCGGGTTCTGCGCCAGATAGCGCGACGTCATGCCGTCGGCATCGCCCGCCCGCCCGGCCGCGCGCAAGGCGCTGTCCATGCGCACCAGCACCGCCTCGTTGAAACGGATCGCGGCGGCATTGGTATAGTCGATCAACGCCGAGCGCGCATCGCCGCGCATCATCCGGACGTCGCCGGCCAACATCTGCGCATCGGCGTTTCCGGCATTTTCATCGCGCAAGCGATCTGCCACGGGTTGTGCCACGTCAGCCTGATGCGCGGCAAGCAGCGCGCGAATATACGGCACGGCGTTGGCGGCAAGACGCGGATTGTCGTCATAATGCTGCGCCAGCACCGACAGCGCCCCATTGCCGGCAAGCGGCGCCGCCCCCTGCAGCCCACGCATCGCGGCGGCGCGCGCGATCAGCGTCTGCCCGCGAGCGCGGTCCCCATTCGCCCGCGCTGCGCTTTCCCGCCCGGCCAGCCGGTTCCAGGCCTGGCCCACCAGCGCGGTCAGGTCCGGCCCGGCGCGCCCCGCCGCGACATCGCCGTCGAACAGATCGACCACCCGTCGCCAGTCGCCTTTGGCCGCGAGCGCGCGCGCCAGCAGATGCCGCGCAACCATGTTGTCGGGCTGCATCCGCACCAGCCGTTCGAACGCGCCGACCGACAAGTCGAAATTGCCCGCGCGATAGTCGAGCACCCCCGACAGCAGCAGCGCCGCGGGCATGTCGCGAAACGCCGTTCCGGTACGTTGCAAGATTGATCGCGCCAGCCCCGTCTCGCCCGCGCGCGCGGCAAGCACCGCCTCCATCAGGCGCGGGCGCGGGTTTTTCGGATCGACCTCGGCGAGCTTGCGCGCGACGATCAGCATCGCGCGATATTGCCCCATGTCGCCCAAAGTCGAGGCATAAGCATCGAGCAGCGGCGGTTCGTCGGGATGCAGATGCAACGCCGCCTCAAACCACGGCAGCGATGCCGCCAGCCCGTATTGTTCGCGGATCAGCATGCCGCGCAGCGCCAGCGCGCGCGGGTTGCGCGGATCGAGCGCCACCGCGCGATCCGCCGCCGCCACCGCCAGCGCCTGTTCGCCCCCGGTAAAGCGCAGCGAAGCGATCGCGACCCACACGTCGGCATCGTCGGGCGCACGCTGCAACGCCTGATCGAATGCCGCAGCTGCTGCGTCGAGGCGACCATCGGCGAGCGCGATCTGCCCGCGCACGCGCCAGCCGAGCCCGGCACTGTCGGGCGTCATCGGCCCGCCATCGAGCGCCGCCGTCGCCCCGGCGCTGTCGCCTTGCGCAAACAGCGCCTCGGCCAACCAGGCGCGCAGGGCATTGTCGGCATGGGTGCGCGCGATCACCTTGCGCAAGCCCACTTCGGCCGAGACGGGATCGTGCCGGGTGATCGCGGCATCGGCCTCGCGGCGCGCGGCATCGATCGCGGTGTCGCCACCGCTGGCAACCGTCGCGCCGCCAAGCGCCAGGGCGAGCAGAGCGCCGCGCCTAATGTTGAAGGTCGTACTGCTTGAGCAAGTCATAAAGCGTCGGCCGGCTGATCCCGAGAAGGCGCGCGGTATTGGTGATATTGCCGTCGCTGCGCGCCAGAGCGTGGCGAATCATCCGTCGGTCGGTCGCTTCGCGCGCGGATTTCAGATTGAGCGTCTGATCCTCGGCCGCGCCCGGTTCGGCCAGATCGAGGTCGGCGGCAGTGACCAGCTTGCCGTCGGCCATGATCACCGCGCGCTTCAGCCGGTTTTCCAGTTCGCGCACATTGCCGGGCCAGCCCCAGCCGTCGATTGCGGCCAGCGCGTCGGCGGCGAAGCCCTTGATCGCCGGGTTCATCTCGGCGGAAAAGCGCGCCAGAAACGCGCGCGCGAGCAGAACCGCATCGCCCGGACGATCGGCAAGCCCCGGAATGCGCACGACGATTTCGGCGAGGCGGTAATAGAGATCTTCACGAAACCGCCCGTCGGCGATCATCGCGTCGAGATTTTGGTGCGTGGCGCAGACGATGCGCGTGTCGACTTCGATCGAGCGGCGCCCGCCGATCCGTTCGATCGTGCGTTCCTGCAAAAAGCGCAACAGCTTGACCTGCAATTGCAGCGGGATGTCGCCGACTTCATCGAGGAACAGCGTGCCGCCGCTGGCTTGTTCGATCTTGCCTTCGGTGGTTTTGACCGCGCCGGTAAAGGCGCCCTTTTCATGCCCGAACAGCTCGCTTTCGAGCAGGTTTTCGGGGATCGCGGCGCAGTTGATCGCCACAAACGCACCGCGCGCGCGGCTCGACGCATCATGCAGCCCGCGCGCCAGCAATTCCTTGCCCGTCCCGCTCGCGCCCAGCAGCATGACCGAGACATTGGTATTGGCCACGCGCTCGATCGTGCGCGCGACTTTGACCATTTCGGGCGCGGCGGTAATCAACCGGCCAAGCACGCGATGATCCTCTGGCGCGCGTTCGGCCAGCAGACGGTTTTCCTGCTCAAGCTTCCACACATGCAACGCGCGCCGCACGATCAGCCCGAGTGCGTCGATGTCGATCGGCTTGGCATAGAAATCATAGGCGCCGCGCTGAATCGCGCGCAGCGCGGATTCGCGCGCACCATGGCCCGATGCGACGATCACTTTGGTATCGGGTTTCAACGCCATGATCTCGTCGAGGATGGCAAAGCCCTCGCTCACGCCGTCGGGATCGGGCGGCAAGCCGAGATCGAGCGTGACCACCGGCGGCTCTTCGGCGCGCAGCAGCGCTATCGCAGTCTGGCGATCCCCGGCGACGAGCACGTCGAAATCCTCATAGGCCCATTTGAGCTGCGCCTGAAGACCCGGATCGTCTTCGACAATCAACAGCTTGGGGTGAATCGAGCTCATGGTGCGGCTGCTTTCGTCGCAAAGGGAGAAACGGATGGGGAAAATTCAGGCGCAGGAGCAAGCGGGAGGCGGATGGTAAAGCGGCTTCCCAGCGCTTCGCGGCTTTCAACTTCGAGCCGGCCGCGCATCGCGTGAATCAATTCGCGCGCCTCGAATGCGCCGATGCCGAAACCGCCGGGCTTGGTCGAGACAAACGGCTTGAACAATCGGCTGCGCACGAAATCGGCGCTCATCCCGCAGCCGCTGTCGACCACTTCGATGACCCCCTCCGCCCCATCGCTCCGGCAATTGAGAACCACCCCAAGCTCGCCCTCGGTCGCATCGAGCGCATTCTGCACCAGATGGCTCAGCACCTGATCCAGCGGTTCGCGCGCGGCAAGCACCCGGCATGGCTGAAGGTCGGCGGCAAAGACCTGATCGCGCCCGATCGCCGCGTTGCAACGCGCCGCGATCGCGCGGACCACGTCGTCCAGATCGAGCGGCTCGCTCGCCGGGACCGCGCCTGCGCCATAGCGCGACAGCCGCGCGATCAGCGCGTTGAGCTTGTCGGCGGCGTTGCGCAGCGTGACCAGCATGTCGCGGCGAAACGCGGGATTGTCGGCATGACGCTCGGCATTGCGCGCCAGCAGCGCAAGCTGGCTCGCCAGGTTCTTGATGTCGTGCATGACAAAGGCGATGCGCCGATTGAATTCATCGAACCGGCTGGCCTCGAGCAGCGCCGCGTGGCTTGTCTGTTCGGCAAGAAAGCTCGCCAATTGCTGCCCGACCACGCGCAGGAGATCGAAATCCTCCCAATCGAGCTCGCGCACCAGAGCCGGGCGACCAAGCACCACCAGCCCGACCAGCCGCTCGAAATGGAGCAGCGGAACCAACACCCAGATCGCCTCTTCACCGACCATCCACGCAGGCATCAGCGCCACCTCGCCCGAATGATCGGTGCCCTTGCGAACCTGGTCGAGGTCGACGATGAACCCCGTGCTTTCGAGAAAGCCGACCGCGCGCGGGTCCATCGCGCAAGCGGGCACTTCGATCGTCGGCCATTGCCAGCGCGCCGCCAGCACCAGTGCGCCGCCCTCGCCCGGCACCAGCAGCAGCCCGCGCGCGCTGTCGGTGATATCGGCCACCGCCTGCACCACGCGCGCATGGAGCGGCTGCGCATTGGCATCGGCGCGACCGATGGTGCGCGCAAACCGCAGCCATTCGGCGCGATAGTCATAGCGGTGCTGAAAGAAATGCTTGGCCAGCACGACATTGAGCCAGCGCCGCAGCCGCGCCGAAGGCACCAGCCCGATAATGATGACCGTCGTGACAAAGGCAAAGCCGAGCTGAACCAGCTCGGTGGCATTGCCCCCCGCCCAGGCGACCGACTGCGCCGCGCCGACCATCACGATCAGATAGATCCCGATAACCAGCAGCACGAGCGACTGAAACGCCACCGCGCGCGACGGCGACAGCCGCAGCGACGCACCGGTACGCGCCGCGATGCCGACCATGATCACCGTCACCCCTTGCGCCAGCGCGCGCAAGGCGACCAGTTCCTCGGGGACGACGCGAGCGAGGTAGGCGATCGTGTAATAGTTGAGGTCATAGCCCCACAGCACCGCCAGCGCGAGGCAGTTCCACCGCACCGCTGCGCGCTGCCCGGCGACTGCGCCGACATAGAGATTGTGTACCAGCACCAGCGCGCCGGTGGTCATCAGCAAGTGAAACAGGTCGGACAATTGCCCGATCATCGTTCCCGCCGCCGGAAATTCGGCAAACCGCGCGGCCAACATGGTCAGCGCGATCTGAAACAGCTCGACCAGCGCGAGCACCGCGAGCACCGGGCGCACCGGGCGCACCGTCTCGTCGCGGTTGTCGCGCGCAAACAGGCCGAGCACGACCATCAGCCAGGCGAGATTGCGCGCAACTTCCCCCAGCGTCGCCAGCACACTGCGCCCGCCTGAAGCCGAACAGATCAGGCACCAGAGCGCAGTCAACGCCACCGCAACGATTTCCGCGCGGCCGGTCCCTTTGCGCCGCCGGTGGCGGTCGATCAGCCAGACCACCAGCAGCATGGCGACAAAGGCTGCCGCCAGGTCCATCCAGCGCCCGGTCGTGGTCCAGTTGAGCCAGTGTCTCATAACCCGGCGGCCACGCTCATCGCGCGCCCTCGTTCCACAACACCACCCGCAGCGTCTGAAGCAGGATCAGCAAGTCGAGAAACAGGGTGTAATTCTTGGTATAATAGAGATCGAATTCGAGCTTGTTGCGCGAATCCTCGATCGAAGCGCCATAAGGATAGTTGATCTGCGCCCAGCCGGTGATGCCGGGCTTGACCATGTGTCGCTCGGCATAGAACGGCAGCTTTTCCTCAAGATCCAAAACGAATTCGGGGCGTTCGGGGCGCGGGCCGACAAAGCTCATCTCGCCTTTGAGCACAGTCCAGGCCTGCGGCAACTCATCGATGCGCAGCTTGCGGATGATCCGGCCGATACGCGTGACCCGCGGATCGTGCTCGGCCGCCCATTGCGCCCCGCCCGCCTCTGCATCGAGGCGCATCGAGCGCAGTTTGATCAGCGAGAAATCCTGCCCATAAAGCCCGACGCGGGTCTGGCGGAAAAACGCCGGGCCCCGGCTGTCGAGCTTTACCAGCACGGCAAAGATCGCGACGATGGGCGCCGTCGCCAGCAACAGGGTCAGGCTGGCGACAATATCGAACAGACGCTTGATCGCGCTCGAAACCATCTGCCCCGACGAAAAGCCGTCGGAAAAGATCAGCCAGCTCGGATTGACCGTATCAAGATCGATCCGGCCCGTCTCGCGTTCGAGAAACGTCGAAAACTCGCTGACATGGACGCCGGTGGTCTTGATCCGCAAGAGATCCTTGAGCGGCAGCGCGTTGCGCCGTTCCTCAAGCGCGAGCACCACTTCGCTGACGCCCAGAGTTTCGACATGGTGCGTCAGATTGCCAATCGCGTCGCGATGGATCGCTTCTTCGATGACCGGTGGGTTTGCGCTCATCCCGACATAGCCGATGATGACAAAGCCGGCCTCCTGCCGCTCGCCCAGCTTGCGCAGTCGATCCGCGCGCGCGCCCGCACCCAGCACCAGCACCCGGCGGCGAAACGCCGCAGTGCCGAACAGGCCGCCCAGCAAAAGCCGCACGAGCAGCAACAGCGCGATCGCGAAAAACATCGCATAAAGCAGATTCGAGCGCCACAGCGTGTGCCCCGGCAGCAGGAAATAGACCACCGACAGCGCGATGATCCCCAGGCTGATCGCGACAAGCAGCCGTGCCCCGGCATAACGCATCGAACGCAGCGCATCGGAGCCATAGACGCCGACCGCAATCATCGCGGTCTGCTCCAGCGCGGCAAAGATCAACAGCGGCGTCCAGCGCTGGTTGATGTCGCCGGGATCGATGCCGATCTGCCAGGCGCGCACCAGCCAGCCCAGTTCGCCTGCGGCAATGAGCAGCAGGAAATCGAACAGCCCAAGCAACAGGACCGCGTTGGGTATATAATGCTTGAACAAGCGGATCATCGACACTGATGCCCTTTGTGGTCCCATGCCGTCCCGACCGGTGACCAGCCTTGACTAACATTCACGGCCTTAGCCCAGGAACCGTAAAGCGTCGGTAAATCTGACAATCATTATCCGGGCCGGGCATAACTCTCTCACTGAAATATCACAATTTTTTGAAAGACCATAGTGCGCTTTGTCGGTGCGATTTACACCAAGGACCGCCCATGTGATGCATGCCGCGCGGCCACGACGCGACGATCCGCACTGGCCAGACCATGCGGTTGATGCAATGACGCTGACAGAGCGAAAGGGGGCCCATGCGGGAAAAGGAACTGCGCGTCGCGCTGGTCTGTTACGGCGGGATCAGCCTTGCGGTCACCATGCACGGCGTGACCAAGGAAATCTGGCACGCCACCCGCGCCAGCCGGTCCTGGCACGCAGGCGATCCTCATCCCGATGGCGTCGCCGGGGTCTATGCCCGGCTGTTCAACACGATCGGGCAAAGCCGCGCGCTCGCTCTGCGCTTTGTCCCCGACATCCTGTCGGGAACCAGTGCGGGCGGAATCAACGCGGTGTTTCTGGCGCAGGCACTGATCAGCGGGCAAAGCCTCGATGCGCTGACCCGGCTGTGGCTAGAATGCGCCGACAGCGACGTCCTGATCGCGCCAGAAGCGCGGCCATGGGGCCGACTGGCGAAGATCTGGGCCTGGCCGGTCGTCTGGCTGGCGCTGCGGCTGCCGGGTTCGGGGCTCGACGACGCGAGTCTGGCCCAAGATACCCGCGCCGAAGTCCGTGCCAAAGTCTCGCGGTTGATCCGTGCGCGCTGGTTCGAACCGCCGTTCAGCGGGATCGGCTTTTCGCGCCTGCTGGCCGATGCCTTTGCCGCGATGAAGGCGTCCGGCGAAGGCGCGAACCAGGGCCCGCTGCTGCCGCCCGGCCATCCGCTCGATCTGGTGGTAACCGCAACCGACCTGATCGGCCATAGCGCGCAATTGCGGCTCAACAGCCCGCCGCTGGTGCAGGAAAGCGAACATCGCCTGACGATCGGATTTCATGCCGACGCCCGCCCCGGTGCGCAGTTGGCGCCGCTGACCGAACTGATTCTCGCCGCGCGCGCCACGGCGAGCTTTCCGGGCGCCTTTCCCCCGCTCGGCACTGCCGAAATCGACGCGCTGGCCGCCGAACGCGGTTTGCCCTGGCCGGGACGCGACACATTTCTCAAACGGACCATGCCCGAGCGCTGGCGCGAAGGGCGGATCGACGATGCCGCGCTGATCGATGGCGCCGTGCTCAACAATCGGCCCTTTGCCGAAGCGATGGCCGCCTTGCGCGATCGCCCGGCGCGACGCGAAGTCGATCGTCGCTTTGTCTATATCGAGCCAAACCCCACGCCCCCCGGAGCACCCCGGCCCAAGCCGCCCGGATTTTTCACCACGATCTTTGCCGCGCTCTCCGCGATCCCGCGCGAACAGCCGATCCGCGACAACCTTGAAGCGATCACCCGCCAATCGCGCGAACGCGAAAGGCTGCGCGCACTCGTCGAGACACTGCGCCCGGACATCGAAACCAAAGTCGCGCGACTGTTCGGCCATACCCTGTTTTTCGAATCGCCCAGTCGCGCACGGCTGACCGCCTGGCGGGCCAAGGCGCAACAGGCGGCGGCCGAATCCGCGGGCTTTGCCTATCACGGCTATGCCCGGATCAAGATGGACGCGATTCTGGCCGATCTCGCCGCGACCTTTGCCGGAGCCGCGCCCGAAGCAGGCCCTGCCGAGCGCATCGCGCCGGTGCTCGCCGCGCATCTTGCAGGCCATGGCCTGGGCCGCGTGATCACCGACAAAGGCGATGCCAGCGCTGCGGCCATCGCCTTTTTTCGCACCCATGACATCGGGTATCGCATCCGTCGGCTCAAGCTTTTGGCCCGGCGGCTTACGCAGGACTGGAACGAGGGCGCCGACGTCAAGTCGGGCCGCGAAAGCGCCCGCGCCATCGTCTATCAGGCGCAGGCGCTCTATCAGACGCGCGAAACCGCACGCGGGCTCGGCCCCGGCTTTGCCGCCTCGGCATCGGTGGTGCTGCGCGATCCGGGCGCGGCGCTGACCGCGATCGCGGCGCGGCGCGACCTCGCCCTGATCGATCTCGAAGTCGATGCCATGATGGTCGATGCCCTGGGCGCGCTCAATCGCGCGCTGCGGCGGCGGTTCCTGCATGCCTACCTCGGCTTTGCCTGGTACGACATCGCCACGCTGCCGCTGTTGCAGGGCGAAGGCGTGGAAAGCGGCGGCCTGGGGGAATTCGATCCGATCAAGGTCGATCGCATTTCGCCCGAAGACGCCCCCTCGATCCGTGCAGGCGGCGCCGCCGCCTGCCTGAAAGGCGTCGGATTTTACAATTTCGGCGCGTTTTTCAGCCGCGCCTATCGCGAAAACGACTATCTCTGGGGTCGCCTTCACGGTGCCGAACGCGTGATCGACATCATTGCCTCGTCGGTCGAACCGGCCTTGCCCGACGCCATGCTGGCCACGTTCAGGCGCGACGCGTTCCTCGCCATCCTCGCCGAAGAAGAGCCGCGCCTGACCGCCAACCCCGCGCTGGTGCCGGGCATCCGGCGCGAGGTCGAACAGGCCAATTCCTCCTATACGAGTCATTCCCGCGAAGGCGGGAATCCAGAAGCAACGGCCCAATGACCCGCGAGTTCTCACCCGTTGTGTACATCATGGCCTCGCGCCGCAACGGAACGCTCTATACCGGCGTCACATCAAACCTGTTCCAGCGCGTGGCGCAACATCGCGAAGGCCTGCTTGGCGGGTTCACGAATCAGCACGGCGTCAAGGCACTGGTCTGGTTCGAACAACACGCATCGATGGAATCCGCAATCATGCGTGAGAAGCGCATCAGGAAATGGGAGCGCGCCTGGAAGCTCAAACTCATTGAGTCCACCAACCCGGACTGGCGCGATCTCGCAATCGATTTCGGTTTCGAGCCGCTAGGCGCGACTGGATTCCCGCCTTCGCGGGAATGACTCAGTTTTATTGGGTCAGATGGCCCGCCCCTCACTCCCGCAGGTCGTTCCAGGCGTTCCTGATACGGTCAAAGAAACTTTTGACTTCAGGACATTCCGCACCAGTCTCCGTCTCTTGCAACTCGCGCAGCAGTTCCTTCTGACGAGCAGTCAGTTTCTCCGGCGTCTTGACCTGCACTTCGACCACCAGATCGCCGGAACCGCGCCCCTGCAGCACCGGCATACCTGCCCCCCGTTTGCGTAGTTGCTTACCAGACTGGATACCCGCCGGTATGTCAAAAACATGGCGTGCACCATCGACTCCCGGGAATTCGATCGATCCGCCAAGTGCTGCAGTCGTAAATGTGATCGGCAAATGGGCCATCAACGTGGTCCCGTCGCGTTCGAACACTTTGTGCGATTTCACATGAATGAAAATATACAGGTCGCCCGCCGGTGCGCCGTTCGGCCCTGCCTCGCCTTTGCCTGAAAGACGAATGCGCGTGCCGTTGTCGACGCCGGGCGGCACTTCGACTTCGAGCCGTTGCGGCGTGTCGACCCGGCCCTCGCCCCGGCAATGACGGCATGGTTTTTCGATCACTTCGCCGCGCCCGTGGCACGTCGGGCAGGCCCGCTCGACCATGAAAAAGCCTTGTTGCGCACGAACTTTGCCCTGTCCGCTGCACATCGTGCAGCGCCGTGCCGAGGTGCCGGGGGTCGCGCCCGATCCGCCGCACGGTTCGCATTTTTGCGAGACTTCGACGGCAATTTCGGTGGTCTTGCCGTGATAGGCATCTTCCAGCGAGATTTCCATGTCGTAACGCAAATCCGCGCCGCGCCGCGCCTGCTGCCGACCACCGCCGCCGCCAAAGGCATTGCCAAAGATCGTTTCGAAAATATCGCCCAGATCGCCGAATTCGGCGCCACCACCAAAGCCGCCGCCCCCGCCGCCGGGCCCGCCCTGCTGAAACGCGGCATGGCCAAACCGGTCATAGGCCGCGCGCTTTTGCGGATCCGACAGACAGGCATAGGCTTCGTTGATCTGCTTGAATTTCGCCTCGGCCTCGCCGTCACCCGGATTCTTGTCGGGGTGAAAACGCATGGCCAGCCGGCGATAGGCGGACTTGAGCACTTTGTCGTCCGCAGTGCGCTCAACTTCGAGCAGTTCGTAGAAATCGATCTCGGCCGACATCACATGGATTCCCGAAAAAAACGGCTGGTGGGATCACGAAACCGCCCGCCGTCCGGCGCTCCGGCGGGAGCGAACGAACGGCGGGCGCATTTCATCGCGGGCTATGCACCCCGATCAAGCCCAGGATCAGGCTTTGTCGTCGACTTCCGAAAACTCGGCATCGACCACGTCTTCACCGCCCGGCTGCGCCGCACCCGGAGAAGCGGCCCCGGCCTGTTCCTTTTCATAGATCGCCTGACCCAGCTTCATCGCCTTTTCGGTCAGCGCCTGCGCCTTGGCGTTGATCGCGTCGGTGTCGCCGCTTTCAATCGCCTTTTTCGCGTCGGCCAGCGCCGCTTCGATCTCGCTCTTCAGCGCGGGTTCGACTTTGTCACCGTGTTCTTCGAGCTGACGCTCGGTCGCATGGACCAGGCTGTCGGCGTTGTTGCGCGCCTCGGCCGCTTCGCGCCGCTTCTTGTCTTCGGCGGCAAACTTTTCGGCATCGCGCACCATCTGGTCAATGTCGGCTTCGTTCAACCCGCCAGAGGCCTGGATGCGGATCTGCTGTTCCTTGCCGGTGCCCTTGTCCTTGGCCGAAACGTTGACAATGCCGTTGGCGTCGATGTCGAAAGCGACTTCGATCTGCGGCACGCCGCGCCGCGCCGCCGGAATGCCGACGAGGTCGAACTGGCCGAGCATCTTGTTGTCGGCGGCCATTTCGCGTTCGCCCTGGAACACGCGGATGGTCACAGCCTGCTGATTGTCTTCGGCCGTCGAGAAGACTTGCGCCTTCTTGGTCGGGATCGTCGTGTTGCGATCGATCATCCGGGTCATGACACCGCCCAGCGTTTCGATCCCCAGCGACAGCGGGGTCACGTCGAGCAGGAGCACATCCTTGACATCGCCCTGCAACACGCCGGCCTGGATCGCCGCGCCCATGGCGACGACTTCGTCCGGGTTCACGCCGGTATGCGGATCCTTGCCGAAGAAATCGCGCACGACTTCACGCACCCGCGGCATGCGGGTCATACCGCCGACAAGCACGACTTCGTCGATGTCCTTGGCGGTCAGCCCGGCATCGGCCAGCGCCTTGCGGCAGGGTTCGAGCGTACGGTCGATCAGCTTGCCCACCAGCCGTTCGAGATCGGAACGGGTGATCGTTTCGACCAGATGCAGCGGGGTGGTCGCGCCGCCTTCCATGCGCGCAGTGATGAACGGCAGATTGACTTCGGTAGTCTGGGCCGAAGACAGCTCGATCTTGGCCTTTTCCGCCGCTTCCTTCAGACGTTGCAGCGCGAGCTTGTCGGTCTTGAGATCGAGCCCTTCGCGTGCCTTGAACTTTTCGGCCAGATAATCGACCAGCGCGGTGTCAAAGTCTTCGCCGCCGAGGAACGTGTCGCCGTTGGTCGACTTCACTTCGAACACGCCATCGCCGATTTCGAGCACCGAGATGTCGAACGTGCCGCCGCCAAGGTCATAGACCGCGATCGTCTTGCCGTCCTGCTTGTCGAGGCCATAAGCCAGCGCCGCCGCCGTCGGCTCGTTGATGATGCGCAGCACTTCAAGACCGGCGATCTGCCCGGCGTCCTTGGTCGCCTGGCGCTGCGCGTCGTTGAAGTATGCGGGGACGGTGATGACCGCCTGGGTCACGGTTTCGCCGAGATAGCTTTCGGCGGTTTCCTTCATCTTCTGCAAGGTGAAGGCCGAAATCTGCGACGGGCTGTAATCCTGACCACCGGCATTGACCCAGGCATCGCCGTTCTTGCCCTTGACGATCCCATAGGGAACGAGGCCGGCGTCCTTCTGGGTCATGGGGTCTTCGAAACGACGCCCGATAAGCCGCTTGACCGCAAAGACCGTGTTGTCGGGATTGGTCACGGCCTGACGCTTGGCCGGCTGGCCGATCAGGCGTTCGCCATCCTTGGTAAAGGCGACGATCGACGGGGTCGTGCGCGCGCCTTCGGAATTTTCAATGACCTTGGGCGTACCGCCGTCCATCACAGCCACACAGCTGTTGGTCGTGCCGAGGTCGATACCGATAACTTTAGCCATAGTTTCCCACTTCCTTGCGTATAGCGACACCGCGCTTTCTGGACGCCCCCCTGCCGGGCGAACGACCGTCTCGCGGCTCAGACGAGGCGGATATAGGTGCGCTTTGGCTTGGCACAAGGGTCGCGCAGTCCTAGATCAAACCATGTTTGAAATAGTCTGTACAAAGGACCGGCCATGCGTCGCAAATCCCTGATCGTCCCTCTCGCTTTCGCCGCATTGGCCGCCTGTTCGGGCAAGCCCGATGCATCAACGCCCGCCACCGAGGCCGCCCCATCTGGAGCACCGTCTGAAGCCCCGGCGGCAGTCCCGGCATCCGGCCCCGCGCTCAGCGATGCCACGGTACAATTGCCCGCCGTGCCCGGCCGCCCGGCGGTCGCCTATTTCACGCTGAACAGCGACGTGAACGGCAAGCTCGTCTCGGTCGCAGTCGCCCACTTCGCCCGCGCCGAAATGCACGAAAGCAAGATGGAAGGCGGCGCCATGACGATGAGCCCGGTCGACGCCGTGCCGATCGCGCCGGGCAAGCCGATCAGTTTCGCCCCCGGCGGCTATCACGTCATGCTGTTCGACATGGACGGCTCGCTCAAGCCGGGCGACACCACCGACCTGACTGCAACGCTGGACAGCGGAGCCAAAGTCAACGCCAAGGCCAAAGTCACGGCGCCCGGCGGCGATATGAAGATGTAACGAAAATCGCAGCCCCCGGATCGGTCCTGATCCGGGGGCTTTTCGATCACTCCGGCTTTTTGGCGACCGCGACCATCGCCGCGCGCAGCAGACGGTCCTTGATCATGTAGCCCGCCTGCAATTCCTGCAGCACGGTGCCCGGCTCGACATCGACCGAGGGCATTTCGATCATCGCCTGATGCTGGTGCGGATCGAGCGGCAGCCCCTTGGCGGCGATGCGCGTGATGCCGTGGCTGGAAAAGACCTTCTCGATCTCGCGCCCGGTGGCTTCGAGCCCGGCGACAAGGTTCTTGAACTTGTCATCCCCGCGCAGATCGGCAGGGATCGCTTCGAGCGCGCGCGCGATGTTGTCGGCCACCGACAGGATGTCGCGGGCAAAGGCCGTCGCGGCATAAGCGCGCGCGTCGGCAATGTCCTTTTCCAGCCGACGGCGCACATTCTGCGTTTCCGCCTTGGCGTAGAGAATATCCTGCCGCGCGGCATCGAGTTCATCGCCCAGGCGGGCGAGGTCTTCGTCGAGAGTGTTGCCGGTATCGTCGATCATGTCTGCGGGCACGCCTTCCAGTTCTGCGGCAATTTCAGGGTCCTGGGCCCCGGATTCACGAGAGCGTCGCTCGGTGTCGGTCATTTTCTTGAAAATCCGTCTTGTCCGATAAGTTTGCTCAACGATTGAGCGGTGAAATCTACCATGGGGACGACGCGCGCATAATTCAACCGGGTTGGGCCGATCACCCCGACCACGCCGACCACCCGGCCATCCCCGTCGCGCCAGGGCGTGGCGATCACCGCCGAGCCCGAAAGCGACATCAGGCGGTTTTCGCTGCCGATGAAAATGCGTGTCGCCTCCGCCTCACGCGCGGCATCGAGAACGTGGGCGATCGATTCCACGCTTTCCAGTTCTTCAAGCAGTTGGCGCACCCGTTCGAGATCCTGCACCGCCGCGTCATCGAGCAGATTGGCCTGCCCGCGCACCACCAGCACGGGGCGCTGCGCCGCATCGTGGCTCCATACGGCAAGCCCCCGGCGCACGAGATCGGTACTGGCGGCATCGAGCGCGCTTTTTCCACTGGCGATTTCATGCGCGATCCCTTGCGCCGCTTCGGCCAGCGTCCGTCCGGTCAGCCGCGCGGTCAGATAATTGCCCGCCGCTTCGAGGACGCCGGGCATGACCGGCTCGGCCAGTTCGATCACCCGGTTTTCGACCCCGCCGTCCTCGGCCACCAGCACGACCAGCGCGCGATGCGATGACAGCGGAACGAACGAAATCTGCAACAGGCGCGGCTCGCGCCGGGGCACCATGACCACACCGGCGCCCGCCGACAGCTCCGACAGCGCCGCGCTCGCGGCGGCAAGCGCCGATTCGATCGTGCCGCCTTGTGCCAGCCCGCGTTCGATCTGCGCCCGTTCGGCAAGCGACGGCTCGGCAACCTGCATGATCCCGTCGACAAACAGCCGCAGGCCCACTTCGGTCGGCACCCGCCCCGCGCTCGTATGCGGCGCGGCGAGCAGGCCCGCATCCTGCAATTCCTGCAGGACCGAGCGGATCGAGGCGGGCGACAGATTGAGCCCGCCGCTTCCGGCAAGCGTCTTCGATCCGACCGGCACGCCGCTGGCGATATAGCCCTCTACGACAAGGCGGAAAATGTCGCGCGCGCGGGCCGACAGTTCGGTAAGCGTTGGGCCGGCTATCATGCCGCGCATGATGACCCCTTGGCCGCGACGGAACAAGCCCACACCGCAACAGAACTTGCGGTCGGCGCGCCGATGCGCCACACGCGGCCCCACTTATCCGCAATCCCCCGATACCCGCAATCAAGGACATGCCCCAGATATGACTGCCATGCGAGCTTCCGGTCGCGCCGCTGATGAAATGCGCGCGATCACGATCGAGACCGGTTTCACCAAGCATGCCGAAGGCTCGGTGCTGATCAGCTTTGGCGATACCAAAGTGCTGGTCACCGCCTCGGTCGAAGAACGCGTGCCGCCGTTCCTGCGCGGCAAGGGCGAAGGCTGGGTCACGGCGGAATATTCGATGCTGCCCCGCGCCACGCACACGCGCGGCAGCCGCGAGGCGGCCAAGGGCAAGCAATCGGGCCGCACCCAGGAAATCCAGCGTCTGATCGGGCGGTCCTTGCGCGCCGTGACCGATCTCAAAAAGCTCGGCGAACGCCAGATCACGCTCGATTGCGACGTGATTCAGGCCGACGGCGGCACGCGCACCGCCTCGATTTCGGGCGCCTGGGTCGCGCTGCGCCTCGCCGTGGACAAGCTGATGGCCCAGGGGCTGATCAAGGAAGACCCGCTGCCGCGCAAGGTCGCCGCGATCTCCTGCGGCATCGTCACCGGCACGCCGGTGCTCGATCTTGACTATATCGAAGACAGCAGCGCCGATGCCGACGCCAATTTCGTGCTGATCGAAGGCGGCCATATCGCCGAAGCGCAAGCCACGGCCGAAGGCGCGACTTATGACGAGGAAGGCCTGCTGCGCCTGCTGCGCCTTGCCCGCATCGGCTGCGCGCAGATCTTCGCGGCGCAGGATGCCGCTGTAGGTCGCTGATCGCGATGAAAAAGCTCGCTCCCGGCAAGCTCGTTATCGCCACCCATAACGCGGGCAAGTTGCGCGAAATTCGCGCGCTGCTCGCGCCTTATGGGGTGGAATGCCTTTCGGCGGGGGAACTCGGCCTGCCCGAGCCTGCCGAAACCGGCACGACCTTTGTCGAAAACGCGCTGATCAAGGCCCATGCCGCAGCACAAGGCGCCAATCTGCCCGCGCTCGCCGACGATTCCGGCCTGTCGGTCGCAGCCCTCGGCGGCGCGCCGGGGGTCTATACCGCCGACTGGGCCGAAGCCGGGCCGTTTGAAGGCGGGCCCGGTCGCGACTGGTACATGGCCATGGGCAAAGTCGAAGGCAAACTGGCCGAGCAAGGCCCCGACGCCCCGCGCGATGCCTGGTTTTCCTGCGTTCTGGCGCTGGCCTGGCCCGATGGCGCCGAAACGGTCTACGAAGGCCGCGTCGATGGCACGCTGACCTGGCCGCCGCGTGGAAAGCTCGGCTTCGGCTATGACCCGGTATTCGTCCTGAACGGCGACACGCGCACGTTCGCCGAAATCGACCCCGCCGAAAAACACGCCAAAAGCCATCGCGCCAACGCCTTCGCCAAGCTGGTCATCGACCAGTTTCCGGCGTAGAATCCAAATTCCTCCCCGGCTCGGGGA